>NZ_JALPRI010000012.1:0-198667 GCF_030464785.1 Paraburkholderia sp. SEWSISQ10-3 4 | reverse complement strand
CGATGTCGACGCCCGTGCCGTCCGATTTGACCCGGACTTTCACGTTGTAGTCGACCACTCTCTTGACTGGCACCAGGATTTTCATGCACACGCTCCAAAGTTACGAATACGTCAACCCAACGGACATTATAGCGACTGCCCTCATGGCAGCCTGGTCGCGGGCGCTCTAGCAGAAGGATATCGCTCCTCAGCGGCGTGACGGCAATAACGAACGATCGTTCTATTTTAATCTCGAAAAAACCCGGGAGACAACCCCGGGTTAAGACCTACGACTCTAATTTTGCATTGCCGTCGTGTCTTGTCAGGCGAAACGGCCGATAAACCGGCCGCCAACTCACCAGGCGGTGATCACCGCCCCACCAAACTTGCTTTCGACAAACTGCTTCACTTCCGGCGAATGATACGCCGCGACCAGCTTCGCAACCCACGGCTTGTCCTTGTCAGCTTCGCGGATTGCGATGATGTTCACGTACGGACCCTTCGGGTCTTCGATCGCGATCGCGTCCTGCTTGGGCTTCAAACCCGCTTCCATCGCAAAGTTCGTATTGATCGCGGCGGCGTCCACGTCGTTCAGCGAGCGCGGGATCTGCGCGGCGTCGAGTTCGACGATCTTCAGCTTCTTCGGGTTGTCGACGATATCGAGCGGCGTCGCCTTGAGGCCCGCGTCCGGGCGCAGCTTCAGCAGACCCTGCTTCTGCAGCAACAGGAGTGCCCGGCCGCCATTGGTCGGATCGTTCGGCACTGCGATCTTCGCGCCCGGCTGCAATTCAGCCAGCGTCTTCACCTTCTTCGAATAGATGCCCATCGGGTACGTGACGGTATCGGCGACGCGGATCAGCTTGTAGCCGCGGTCTTTCACCTGGGCCTGCAAGTACGGGTCATGCTGGTAGCTGTTCGCGTCCAGGTCGCCGCCGGCGAGCGCCGCATTCGGCTGCACGTAGTCGGAGAACTCGACAATCTTGATGTTCAGACCGTTCTTTGCTGCGACCGTCTTCACGACTTCCATGATCTGCGCGTGCGGACCGCCGGTGACACCGACCTTGATCGTGTCGTCAGCGTGAGCCACGGTGGCGGCAGCGAACAGCGACGCGGCGCCGAGTGTGGCGGCCAGTTTGAGAATGAAACGACGTTGCATGATGGACCTTTCCGAACCTATCGATTCTGTTGTTTACTTATGGCTCAAACGACGCACGAGCCAATCCCCGAACGACTGCACCAGTTGCACGAAGACGATCAGGATCACCACGACCGTCACCATCACTTCCGGCAAGAAACGCTGATACCCGTAACGAATGCCCAGATCGCCGAGCCCACCGCCGCCGATCGCACCGGCCATCGCCGAATAGCCGACCAGCGAGACAAACGTGATCGTCAAACCGGCGACCACGCCCGGCAGCGATTCCGGCAACAGCACCTTGAAGACGATCTGACTGGTGGTTGCACCCATTGCCTGCGCCGCTTCGATCAGGCCGCGGTCAACCTCACGCAGCGCGGTTTCGACCAGGCGCGCAATGAACGGCGCCGCGGCGATCGTCAGCGGCACCACGGCCGCAGCCGTACCGATCGACGAACCCACCACGAGACGCGTGAACGGAATCACGGCGACCAGCAAGATGATGAACGGCGTGGAACGCACGGCATTGACGATCACGCCCATCACGCGATTCACGGCGATGTTCTGCAAGACGCCCTGACGGTCCGTCAGATACAGCAGCACGCCGAGCGGCAAACCGACCGCCGCGCCGACCAGTCCGGAGATGCCCACCATCACAAGCGTTTCCCAGAACGACTGGACGAACATATCGAACATTTCACTCAACATACGACAGCTCCTCTACCACCACACCCTGTTCGCGCAGATAGGTCAGCGCCTGTGCGACCTTCCCCGGTTCGCCACCCGCGAGCACCGCGAGCGAGCCGAACGCCTGCCCCTGGATCTCGTCGATCTGGCCGTGCAGGATGTTGAAGTCGAGTTCGTAGCGGCGAATCGTTTCCGACAGGATCGGCTGATCGACACCCGAACCGGTGAACGCGAGGCGCAGCAAATGACCGCTGCCGGTCTTCAGGCGTTCGGCCACGCGCGCCTTCATGGCGGGCGGCAGTTCCTGCGCAATCACATCGCCGATCAGCGCGCGCGTCACTTCATGATGCGGTTGCAGGAACACGTCGATGACCTTGCCTTCTTCGACCACGCGGCCGGCGTCGAGCACCGCGACGCGGTCGCAGACCTGCTTGATCACGTCCATCTGGTGCGTGATCAGCACGATCGTCAGGTTGAGTTCGCGATTGATACGCTTGAGCAGATCGAGGATCGAGCGCGTGGTTTCGGGATCGAGCGCCGACGTTGCTTCGTCGGAGAGCAGTACCTTCGGCTTGCTCGCCAACGCACGCGCGATGCCCACACGCTGCTTCTGCCCGCCGCTGATCTGCGCCGGATAACGATCCTTCTGCGCCGACAAGCCGACCAGTTCGAGCAGCGGCAACACGTTCGCCTCGATCTCGTCGCGCTTCATGCCGGCGAGTTCGAGCGGCAACGCCACGTTCTCGTACACCGTGCGCGACGACAGCAGGTTGAAGTGCTGGAAGATCATGCCGATTTCGCGACGCGCCTCGCGCAATTGCGCGGCGGGCAGCGTCGTCAGATCACGGCCGTTGACGACGATATTGCCTTCACTCGGACGCGTCAGCAGATTGATGGTGCGCACGAGCGTACTCTTGCCCGCGCCGCTGCGGCCGATGATGCCGAACACCTCACCCGCCGGAATCGACAGATTGACGTTGTGCAGCGCTTCGACCCAGCCCCGGGGTCCGGCGAACCGCTGAGAGATATTGCGTATTTCGATCATGGAAAAACGAAACGGCGGAGTTTGCCAACGAGCGTTGTGCGCTCCCGACAAGCGGCCGCCGTTGCTTTTATTGGGATTTGAGGCCGCAATTCTACCGCAGCGTCGTCATTCCCTTTAATAATCAATTTCGATCTTTTCATAACCACAGAGCATTAGAGGCATGCCCGGCGCGAGATGCTCGCGCGTGTGCGCCCGCTGCGACTATGATCGGGCGAATCGAAATCAGGACCCATCCAGGATAAACGGCAGACATGGAAACAACCCGATCCGGCAATGTGCGTCCCGCAGCGAACGCCCCGAAAGGCGCCCCCGCGCTGCGCTCCACGGTCACGACGAGCGACGGCGTCGAACTGCCGTTGTATCGCTGGCCCGCTACGACGCCGCTGCGCGGCACGGTCGCGCTGGTACACGGGCTCGCGGAGCACGCCGGGCGTTATGCGGCATTGGCGGATCGGCTGAACTCGGCCGGCATCGAACTCGTCGCTATCGATTTGCGCGGACATGGGCATGCGCCGGGCAAACGCGTGTGGGTCGACCGGTTCGACGACTATCTGCTCGATACTCAGGCCTTGCTCGATGAAGCGGCGACCAGTTGCGCTCCGCTGTTCCTGATGGGCCACAGCATGGGCGGCGCTGTTGCGGCGCTTTACGCAATCGAACGGCTCGAGGCAAGCGGGCGTCGGTTGAGCGGTCTGATCCTGTCGAGCCCCGCGCTCGCGCCCGGCCGCGATGTGCCGCGCTGGATGCTCAAGGTAAGCCAGGTGATCAGCCGCATCTGGCCGACCTTCCCGGCGATGAAAATCGACGCGGCTTTGCTGTCGCGTCTTCAGCCCGTAGTGAACGCCAATCGCAATGACCCGCTGGTTCATCACGGCGCGATTCCCGCGCGCACAGGCGCGGAGTTGTTGCTGGCGATGGCGCGCATCGAGCGTGGCCGTGCGGGCTTGCGCGTACCGCTGCTGGTGTATCACGGCACCGCCGACAAGCTCACCGAGCCCGAGGGCAGCCGCGATTTCGGCGCGCATGCAGGATCGCCCGACAAGACGCTCACGATGCACGAAGACAGCTATCACGAGACGATGAACGATCTCGACCGGGATCGGGTGATCGGCGCGCTGATCGACTGGATCGAGAAACGGCTGCCTAAAGTCTGAGTAAGGCCTGAGCGCCGCACGGCGTGCAGAAGTTAGGGCTTCCGCACACACGAGTACTAAACCCGGCCCGCCGCCAGAAACGGCCCGGCTAGCGCTTCCAGTCGGGTGGTCGTTTGTCGATGAACGCCTGCACGCCTTCGAGCGCGGAGTCGTCCATCATGTTGCAGGCCATGGTTTGGCCGGCTAACTGGTACGCGGCTTCGATCCCCATTTCGAGCTGGCGATAAAACAGGCCCTTGCCGGCGCTCACCGCTTCGACGGGTTTCGCGCAGATGCTCTTCGCGAGCCGCGCGACCTCTGCATCGAGCGCGTCGGCCGGCGCAATGCGATTCACGAGTCCCTGCTGCTTCGCCTGGAGAGCGTCGATGAAATCGCCGGTGAGCAGCATTTCGAGCGCCGCCTTGCGCGACAGATTGCGCGACAGCGGCACCGAAGGCGTCGCGCAGAAAAGACCCAGGTTGACGCCCGAGACGGCAAAGCGCGCGGTGTCGGCAGCAACTGCCAGATCGCACATCGCGACCAGCTGACAGCCGGCCGCCGTGGCGATGCCGTGCACGCGCGCGATCACCGGTTGCGGCAAGCGCTGGATCGTCAGCATCAGTTTCGTGCAGCGCGCGAACAACGCCTGGTAGTAAGCGAGCGACGGCTCCGCGCGCATTTCCTTCAGATCGTGTCCCGCGCAGAACGCGCGGCCCGCGCCTGAGATCACCACCACCCGCGCGTCGGACTCCGCCAGCGCCGTCAGCGCCGACTGCAACGCGTCGAGCAGAGCCTCGGAAAGCGCGTTGAAGGCATCGGGCCGGTTCATCGTCAAACGGACGACGCCCGGCACGCCGTAGGCGTCGTGTTCGATGTCGACCAGCGACGCACTGCGCACCTCGGCATTCATGGCTCGCTCCTCGTTGAATTCCTGCATTTCGCGACGTTGATGCAGCTTTTGTCGCGTGACAACTCAGATTCCGGCCAGCGAGCGCACGTGCGCCACCACGCTGCGCCCCAACGCCGACAGGTTGTACCCGCCCTCGAGACAACTGACGATCCGTCCCTGCGCATAGCGCTTCGCGACCTCGCGCATCTGATCGGTGATCCAAGCGTAATCGTCTTCGACGAGACCCATGTTGCCGAGATCGTCCTCGCGATGCGCATCGAAGCCGGCCGAGATGAAGATCATCTCCGGCTTGAATTCATGCAGACGCGGCAGCCACATCATGTCGACCGCCTCGCGCACCGCCATGCCTTTCGAGCGTGCCGGCATCGGCACATTGCACATGTTGGGCGCCTGATTGTCGGCGCCGGAGAACGGATAGAACGGATGCTGGAAGATGCTGCACATCAGCACGCGCGAATCGCCCGAAAAGGCTGCTTCGGTGCCGTTACCGTGATGGACGTCGAAATCGATGATCGCCACGCGCTGCAAGCCGTGCACCTCAAGCGCGTGACGTGCGGCGATCGCGACGTTGTTGAAGAAGCAGAAGCCCATTGCACGCGCCGGTTCCGCGTGGTGGCCCGGCGGGCGCACGCTGCAGAACGCGTTGTCGTAGCGGCCTTCGATCACGGCGTCGGTCGCGGCCACCGCGGCGCCGGCCGCGCGCAACGCGGCCTGCAAGGTGTACGGGTTCATCGACGTGTCGGGATCGATTTCGGCAAGACCTTCAACCGGCGACCGGCTGCGGACGTAATCGACGTGGGCTTGCGTATGCACGCGCAACAGCGCGGCGTCATCGGCGAGCGGCGGCGACTCGCGCTCGATCAGCGAGTCGATGCGGCTCGCAATCAGTTGGTCTTCGATTGCCTGCAGGCGCGCCGGGCATTCGGGATGCCATTGCCCCATATCGTGCAGCAAACAATCGGCGTGGGAATAGAAGCCTGTTGCCATGATTCTCGTCTGCGGCGCGGCGCTTTCAAGGCGCGCGCGGCGTGTCTCCGTCCATGGGCGCACACACTGGGCGCGCCAACATTTGCCAAGTTACCACACCATGCGACTGTGACGCGCCGGGCACAGTTTTGCAGAAAGCGTCGGGTATACTGCCCTGTCCGTTTCCCCCTGTCTCTTTCGCACTGCGCCCCTAGCTCACTATGACCGTCAAGCTTGCTCTGTCTGCACGAAACCGGCTACGCATGAAGACCGCAACCGCCGCACTGTCCGTCGCATCGTGCATGTTCATGGCAACCAGCCCGGCAATGGCGCAAAGCGCCGCGAAAAAGCCACCGGTGCTGCTCGCGCAAAGCCAACCGCAGCCGGCAGTGCCGCAAGGGCAAACCTTCGAAGAAGAGATCATTCCGCAGCGCTACGCGAATAACCCGAATGTCGATGCGTTCATCAGCGACATGTCCGCGCGCTATGACTTCGACGAAGCCGCATTGCATGCGTTATTCGCTCGCGTGAGCTATTCGGCCACCGCGGTCAAGCTCGTCACGCCGTCGCCCTCGCCGTCGGTCAAGAACTGGCGCGTGTATCAGTCGCGCTTTCTCGACCAGGTGCGCATCAACGCCGGCGTGCGTTTCTGGCGCGCCAACCAGGCCACGCTGCAGCGTGCCTACGAAGAGTTTGGCGTGCCGCCGGAAGTGGTCGTCGGCATCATTGGCGTGGAGACGATCTATGGGCGCTTCATGGGCAACTTCCGCGTGCTCGACGCGCTGACCACGCTCAGTTTCGACTACCCGAACACCGCCAATCGCGCAGATCGCCAGGCGACCTTCCGCAAGAATCTTGAAGATTACCTGGTCTGGACGCGCGATTCGCAAATCGATCCGACCACCGTGCTCGGCTCCTACACCGGCGCGATTGGCATTCCGCAGTTTCTGCCGAGCAGCATCGTGCAATACGCGGTGAGCTACGACGGCAACAAGCAGATCGATCTGCGCACGAGCCAGGCGGATGCGATCGGCAGCGTGGCGAATTATCTGCGCCAGAACGGCTGGGAAAACGGCCGGCCGGTGGTGTGGAAGATCGGTACAGACGCCGGCAGCCTGGGCGTGGCGCAAGCCGCCGCCGACGGTAAGCCGGAGCCGCATTGGCCGCTGGACCAATTGCTGCGTGCCGGACTGTTGCTGAACGAGCCAGATGTCGATATCGCGTCGGAAGCCGGCACACCGGTGACCGTGGTGGATCTGCCGTCGCCGGGGCGTGGTACCGAGTTCATGCTGGGCTTGAAGAACTTCTATGTGCTGACGCGCTATAACCGCAGTTTCTTTTATGCGCTTGCGGTTTATCAATTGGGTGAGCGGGTCAAGGCTCAGATGGAAGCAAGCGATGCTGCGAGCGCCAGCAGCACTGCTGCGCCGCCGGTCGCCGCATCGCAATGAGCATGAGCAGAGCGGCGGCGGTTGTCAGACCCTCACTGCATCACGAGCGGGAGCAAGCGACATAAAAAAAACGCCGGTTAAACCGGCGCTTTTTTATTGGCCGACTCGCTTTGAGGGGCCACTCAATGCGCCGCAGCGCAATCAAGCCGGGAACACACCCGTCGACAGATACCGGTCACCCCGATCGCAGACGATAAACACGATCGTCGCGTTCTCGACCTGGCGCGCGACGCGCAACGCCACCTCACAGGCCCCGCCCGACGAGATGCCGGCGAAGATCCCTTCGACCGAAGCCATGCGCCGCGCCATCGCTTCGGCGGCGGCCTGGCTCACGTTCTCGACGCGGTCCACACGGCTACGATCGAAAATCTTCGGCAGATAGGCCTCCGGCCACTTGCGAATGCCCGGAATGCGCGAACCCTCTTCCGGCTGCGCGCCGATGATCTCGATCGCCTGATTCTGTTCCTTCAGATAGCTGGACACGCCCATGATCGTGCCGGTCGTGCCCATCGACGAGACGAAGTGCGTGATGCGCCCTTCGGTGTCGCGCCAGATTTCCGGACCGGTACCTTCGACGTGCGAGGCCGGATTGTCCGGGTTCGCGAACTGGTCGAGGATGATGCCCTTGCCTTCGCGCTGCATCTGCTCAGCCAGATCGCGCGCGTATTCCATGCCGCCCGTGACCGGCGTCAGTATGATCTGCGCGCCATAGGCCGCCATGCTCTGACGGCGCTCCACCGACAGGTCTTCCGGCATGATCAGCACCATCTTGTAGCCGCGAATCGCCGCAGCCATGGCCAAGGCGATGCCGGTGTTGCCACTGGTCGATTCGATCAGCGTGTCGCCCGGCTTGATGCGCCCGCGTGCTTCCGCTTTCTTGATCATCGAGAGCGCCGGACGGTCCTTCACCGAACCCGCAGGATTGTTGCCCTCGAGCTTCGCAAGGATCACGTTATTGCGGCTGCGGATCTCGTCGTCAGGGAGCCGGACGAGTTGCACGAGCGGCGTATTGCCGATCGTGTCTTCAATCGTTTTGTAAGCCATATGGGTTCTGGTGCTGTCGATGCGCGGAGTCTTCAATCTATTGATTCTAAACCACCGTGCGCACGGCTGCCGTGCGGCCCTTCTGGCCGCATGGATGCAGGCGCTGACCCGACGGGCGCGCGCAACGCAAAAAGCCCGCGGCCGAGAACCGCGGGAGCCAGTCATCTGCATGACAGCTGAAGGAGTGTTCTTACCCACTCCGACCATGAAGGGGAACGACGGTAGCGAACCGGGCGCGCGGAAGTGACCAGCCTCGCGCGCACGGCCCGCGTCAGGCTATTTCTTCACCGCCACAGTGGCGTTCTTTGGGGTTGCGGCCGCGCTAGTCGAGTTGGCCGCGTTGGCGCCATTACCCGCAGCGGCCGCGCCTTTGCTCTGTGCAGACGCCGCAGCCTGCGGGTTAGCAGCCGCGCCAGCCGGACCGACAGCGAGACCCTCCGCCTGCAGGCGCTCGACGGTATGCCCGCCCATGCCTTTGACGCGCTTGCCGAGATCGGCCGGGTCCTTGAACGGACCATGCGCTGCACGCTCGTCGAGAATGGCTTTCGCTTTGGCAGGACCGATGCCCTTGATGCCGCGCAGCGCATCCTCGTTAGCCGTGTTGACGTCGACCGCCGCGTATGCGTGGCCAAAAGCGGCCAGCATGGCCGCGGTAACCAGAATTTTTCGAAACATATGGAATCTCCCTCGTACAACCGGTTGGCGACCATCACCAACCGGGAGATTCCAGTTTAAAGAGGTATCCGAAAGATTTACACCTGGCCGAATAGCCAACGTACGTAGCGATCGACACCTTCCTGCACACTCAAAAACGGCGCGTCGTAACCGGCGGCACGCAGCCTGGTCTGGTCGGCCTGCGTGAAGCATTGGTATTTGCCGCGCAAGGCATCGGGGAACGGAATGTATTCGATCAGCCCTCGCTGCACCTGCTCCGCGAGCGACAAGGGCGGCTCATTGTCCAAAGCACGCAGCGTGTTGACCACCGTGCTCGCGATGTCATTGAACGGCTGCGCGCGGCCACTACCCAGATTGAAGATGCCCGACTTGTCCGGATTGTCGAAGAAGAACAGGTTGACCTTCACCACGTCTTCGACGGAGACGAAGTCGCGCGTCTGCTCGCCTGCGGCGTAACCGTTGTATTCGCCGAACAGCTTGACCTTGCCTTCCGCGCGGAACTGATTGAAGTTGTGAAACGCCACCGACGCCATGCGCGCCTTGTGCGTCTCGCGCGGCCCGTAGACGTTGAAATAGCGGAAGCCGGCAATCTGGCTCTTCGCGGTGGGCAGCACTCGGCGAATCACCTGATCGAACAGGAACTTCGAATAGCCGTACACGTTCAGCGGCTGCTCGACTTCGCGCTCTTCGACGAAGCGGCTGGAGCCGCCATACGTCGCGGCCGAAGACGCATACAGAAACTGGATATTCTGCGCGAGGCAGACATCGAGCACTTCACGGCTATAGCGGAAGTTGTTGTCCATCATGTAGCGGCCGTCGGTTTCCATCGTGTCCGAGCAGGCGCCTTCGTGGAAAATCGCGCGCACTTTGCCGAAGTCGCCCCGCTTGAAGCGCTCGACGAATTCGGTCTTGTCGAGATAGTCGTCGATCTCGCAGTCGACGAGATTCTTGAACTTGTCCGCGCGCGTGAGGTTATCGACCGCGATGATGCGTTGTTCACCGCGCTCATTGAGCGCCTTCACGAGATTGCTGCCGATAAAGCCGGCCGCGCCGGTGACGATGAGGGTCATGATGATCCTGCGGTTGCGGTAATGAGCTCAGTTGACGCCGCGCGGGTTCCTCTTTTGCGCCGCTGAAACTGGAGCGAAAAGAAGGGAACCCTGCGGGCTGCATCAATGAAAAAGTTCGTCGTAGGTGACGGTGGCAGTACCGAGTTTGCCGACCACGATGCCGGCCGCGCGATTCGCGAGCCCGACCGCCTCGACCAGCGTAAGACCCGCGCCGAGCATGGCGGCGAGCGTGGCGATCACGGTGTCGCCCGCGCCCGATACATCATACACTTCGCGTGCAACGGCCGAGGTGTGCAGGATGCCGTCGTCGGCGAAGAGCGTCATGCCCTCTTCCGAACGCGTCAGCAGCAGCGCCTTGAACTCGAGATCGGCACGCAGTTTGGTCACGCGCGCGATCAGATCTTCTTCGGATTTCCACTGCCCGACCACCTCGCGCAACTCCGCGCGATTCGGCGTGATCAGCGTGGCGCCGCGATAGCGCTCCCAGTCGTCGCCCTTCGGATCGACCAGCACCGGCTTGCCCGCAGCATGTGCCTTGGCGATCATCTGCGTGACGTGCGTGAGACCACCCTTCGCGTAATCGGACATCAGGATCACGTCGTGTGACGGCAGCAGATCGTCGAAACGCGCGAGACCCGCGAGCAACACTTCGTGCGCCGGCGAGTTTTCGAAGTCGACGCGCAGCAACTGCTGCTGACGCGATAGCACGCGCAGCTTGATGGTAGTGAGCAAATCCGGATCGCGCTCCAGATGCGGAGCCACCCCGCTTTCGGCGAGGAGTTGCACGATGCGCTCACCGGGCTCGTCGTGCCCGACCACGCACAGCAAACCCGCTTGCGCGCCGAGCGCCACCGCATTGCGCGCGACGTTCGCCGCGCCGCCGAGGCGGTCTTCCTGGCGCTGCACATGCACGACCGGCACCGGCGCTTCCGGCGAAATACGGTTCACGTCTCCGAACCAGTAGCGATCGAGCATCACGTCGCCAACCACCAGCACGCGCGCCGCACCGAGGCGTTCGCGCGGCACTACGGTCAGTGCGGACGTGGGTGTGGATTGAGCGGCTTCAGGCATTGCTGGAGACATCGGCCGGAAGTTCAGAGGGCTGGGCATAGGGTCGTCCGATCGAGTGATAGTCGATGCCGAGTTCGGTCATCGCGTCCGGCTCGTACAGATTCCGGCCGTCGAAAATCAGCGGTAACTTCAGCACCGACTTCAGGTGCACGAAATCCGGGCTCTTGAATTCCTTCCATTCGGTGACGACCACCAGCGCGTCGGCGCCGGTGAGCGTTTCGTCCTGGGTGCTCGTGAACGTGAGACGCGCGAGCTGGTCCGGTGCATCGTGCAGATCGATGGCGAACACGCGGCGCGCTTCGGCCACCGCGACCGGATCGTACGCGCGAACCTGCGCGCCACGCGCCAGCAATTCAGCGATCACGCGGCGGCTCGGCGCTTCGCGCATGTCGTCGGTATTCGGCTTGAACGCGAGGCCCCACACGGCGAATGTGCGGCCGCTCAGATCCTCACCGAGCTTGCCCGTGATCTTGTTCACCAGCACGTCTTTCTGCTTGTAGTTCACTTCCTCAACGGCTTCGAGGATGCGCAGATTGTGGCCGGTTTCGGCGGCGGTGCGGATCAGCGCCTGCACGTCTTTCGGGAAGCACGAACCGCCGTAGCCGGCGCCGGCATACAGGAAGTGGTAGCCAATGCGTGGGTCCGAGCCGATCCCGCGGCGTACCGCTTCGATATCCGCGCCAACCCGGTCCGCCAGATTCGACATCTCGTTCATGAACGAGATGCGCGTGGCGAGCATCGCATTGGCAGCGTATTTCGTGAACTCAGCTGAGCGCACATCCATGTACAGCGTGCGCTCGTGATTGCGGTTAAACGGTGCGTACAGACGCTTCATCAGCTCGCGAGCACGCAGGCCGGCTTCGTCTTCGTCGCTGCCGAGCACGATGCGATCGGGGCGCATGAAGTCGTCGACCGCCGCACCTTCCTTCAGAAACTCCGGGTTCGACACCACCGAGAAGCGATGCTGCTCGCTATTGGCAAGCCCGCGTTTGGCCAGTTCCTCTTCGACCACCGCGCGCACACGTTGCGCGGTGCCGACCGGCACCGTCGACTTGTCGACGATCACCTTGAAGCCGTTCATCGTACGGCCGATATTGCGCGCCGCTTCGAGCACGTATTGCAGATCGGCCGAGCCGTCTTCGTCGGGCGGCGTGCCGACAGCGATGAACTGCACCTCGCCGTGCGCCACGCTCGCTTCGATATCCGTCGAAAACGTGATGCGGCGCGCCGCACGCGTGCGGGCGATGATCTCCAGCAAACCCGGCTCGTGGATCGGCACGCCACCGTTGTTGAGGATTTCGATCTTGCGCGGATCGACGTCGAGACAGAAGACGTCATGGCCGATTTCGGCGAGGCACGCGCCGGTGACGAGGCCAACATAGCCCGTGCCGATAATGGTGATTTTCATACGCTTTCCGGTAGAGGGTTCCGGTGAGGGTTTCTCGTAGTGAACAAGGCCGTCATGATCCCGCCTGGCCTATTCCGCCCGACGGGCCGCCGTCGTTGCGGCGCGGCTATGCAATTCCATTCGCTGTCAGTTCGACGCCGTGATCGGTTCGACGCGACGCGGGGCATAGGTTTCCCAACCGCTGCAACCCGGGCACTGCCAGTAGAACAGCCGCGCCCTGAAACCACAATTCTGGCACGTATACCGTGGCAGATTTTTTGTGCGCTGGCGAATCAGCGTACGCATCAGTTCGAGCTCGCTCTTGCGCGGCTCTTCCGCGACGGCTTCCTGCGCTTCCAGGAGACGCGTCATGCCCGCCAAATTCGGCGACTTCTGCATCTGCGAGCGTGCCAGCGCGTGAGCGGCGTCGGGCCCGCGCACCGCCGCAATGTGCTGATAGGTCACGTCGAGCAGATCGTTCGACGGATAGCGGTCCACCCACGTGATGAGCAGATCGGCGCCATCCTGCGGACGGCCGAGCGCCTCATAGGCCTTCATCAGCTTTTCAGCGACGAGCGGCAGATAGGCAGGATTCTGTTCCTCGACGCGCCGCCATTGGATGATCGCGGCCTCTTGCGAGCCGGCCGTCGCGTCCACGTCGCCGAACAGGATCGTGGCGCGTACGTTGGTCGGGTTCGCCTTCAATGCAAAGCCAAGCTGACGGCGCGCCTCATCTGCGTTCTTCTGCTGGAGCGCTTCCTGCGCGAGCTCGCAATGAAACTGCGCGATGTCCTTGTCGAGCGACTCGGCGCCCATTGTTTCCAGATGGCGCGCGATATCGATCGACTTAACCCAGTCTTTCTCGATCTGATAGATGGTGAGCAGCGCACGCTGCGCACCCAACGCGTAATTGCCGGTTTCGAGCGAGCGGAAGGTTTCCTCTGCGCGATCGAGCAAACCGGCCTTCAGGAAGTCCTGACCCAGTTCGTATAGCGCGTGATCACGCTCCGTGACGGGCAGATCGGTGCGGCTCAGCAGGTTCTGGTGCACGCGAATCGCGCGGTCCGTCTCGCCGCGGCGGCGGAACAGATTCCCGAGCGCGAAGTGCAACTCGATCGTTTCCGGGTCGAGTTTGACGACTTCGATAAACGCGTCGATCGCCTGGTCAGGCTGCTCATTGAGCAGGAAATTCAGGCCGCGGAAGTACGAACGCGGCAGGTTGGCGCTTTCGGACAGCAGCGTCTTGAGGTCGTAGCGCGCGGCCATCCAGCCGAACGCAAAAGCGACGGGTATGACAAGCAGCCACCAGAAGTCTAGATCCATGCGATTAATGCAAATGTGCGGGAAAGCGGAAGCGGGAAGCCGCGCTTCAGAAGCGCGGCAGAAGACAACTTAGATCAGCGGCGGCATGGGCGGTTGTTCGACCACCACAGGAGCTTCGCGCGCCACACGCAACTCACGCTTGAGCCGGCCATTCTCCATGCGCAGGCGCACCATGCCCGGCATGGACGACACCAGCCCGGCCAGCAGCCCCACCACGAAGAACGCGAGGCCGATCAGAATCAAAGGCGCCGACCACGCGTAACCCGCGAGGAAATTCAGCGTAGCAGTTTGTGTGTTGGAGAGTGCGAGCACCAGCAGGAGCACGAACACCAGCACACGGATCAGCCAGACGATAAATTTCATGAATAGGTCTCTTGACGGCAGTTGCGGGGTGACGCCGGCTTGATGACGCGTCGCGCCACGGTGTTGCCCGCGCCGAAGTGACCCGTATTGTAATGGATGCCCTCGCGGCTGGGCAGGAACTGGCTGATAGAGGACTTACGCGAGGTTTACCTTACCGCAAGCGGATGCATGGGCAGGTGTGTTCGATTGGGGAATGTGCCGGGCTTAAGGGACGACAAAGCGGACGAAAAAGCGAACAAAAAACGGGCAAAAGGCGGAGAAAAGATGCGGACGAAAAAAAAGCGCCCGAAGGCGCTTTTTCTGGTCTTTTGCCGTCTGGCTTTGGCCGCTGACGCTACCAATGCCATGCTGCGAACCGCACAGCGAAGCATTTACAGGTCGTCGTCATCCGGCTCGTCGGCCTTCAACGGCTCGCCCGAACGTCGATCTACCCGCTCGCGCAATTCCTTGCCCGGCTTGAAATGCGGTACGTACTTCTCAGGTACCAGCACCTTCTCGCCCGACTTCGGATTACGCCCGACACGGGAGGGACGACGATTAAGGCCGAAGCTGCCGAAGCCACGAATTTCAATGCGATGACCGTTGGCAAGCGCCTCCGACATCGCATCAAGCATCGTCTTCACCGCGAAATCCGCATCTTTAAGTACAAGCTGCGGAAATCGCGTAGCCAGCTGGGCGACCAATTCCGATTTGGTCATACTGCAGCAGACCTCGCAAGAAAACGCCGGGCCGCCCCCATGTTCTTATGCTCCCCCTCGCGGGGGACCTGGCGCGAGGCGCCAGGTTTGGGGGCGTTCCTCAATTACTGGTTCTGACCGTCGAGCTTGGCCTTCAGCAGCGCGCCAAGGTTCGTCGTGCCGGTAGCAGCCGAGCTCGAATCCGACGAAGCCAGGCCGCGGATCGCTTCCTGTTGCTCAGCCGAATCCTTGGCCTTGACCGACAGGTTGATACCACGCGACTTGCGATCGATGTTGATGATCATCGCGTTGACCTTGTCGCCTTCCTTCAGCACGTTGCGAGCATCTTCCACGCGGTCTTGTGCGATTTCCGAAGCACGCAGGTAGCCTTCGACTTCCGCCGACAGCTGAACCACTGCACCCTTCGCATCTACCGTCTTGACCACGCCGTCGACGATCGAACCCTTGTCGTTCATTGCAACGAAGTTGCTGAACGGGTCGCCTTCGAGCTGCTTGATGCCCAGCGAAATGCGTTCCTTCTCGACGTCGATGCCGAGAACGATCGCTTCCACTTCGTCGCCCTTCTTGTACTTGCGAACTGCTTCTTCGCCCGTTTCCGACCACGACAGGTCCGACAGGTGAACCAGACCGTCGATGCCGCCCGGCAGACCGATGAAGACGCCGAAGTCGGTGATCGACTTGATTGCGCCTTGCAGCTTGTCGCCCTTCTTGAAGTTGCGGCTGAAGTCGTCCCACGGGTTCGGCTTGCATTGCTTCATGCCGAGGCTGATACGGCGGCGGTCTTCGTCGATTTCGAGAACCATGACTTCGACTTCGTCGCCCAGCTGAACAACCTTCGACGGTGCAACGTTCTTGTTCGTCCAGTCCATTTCCGACACGTGAACCAGGCCTTCGATGCCCGATTCGACTTCGACGAATGCGCCGTAGTCGGTGATGTTGGTGACCTTACCGAACAGGCGCGTGCCCGACGGGTAACGGCGGGAAATGCCTTCCCACGGATCGTCGCCCAGTTGCTTGATACCCAGCGAAACGCGGTTCTTTTCTTGATCGAACTTAAGGATCTTCGCGGTGACTTCCTGGCCAACCGACAGAACTTCGCTCGGGTGACGCACACGACGCCATGCGATGTCGGTGATGTGCAGCAGGCCGTCGATACCACCGAGGTCCACGAACGCGCCGTAATCGGTGATGTTCTTCACCACGCCTTCCACGATCGCGCCTTCCTTCAGCGTTTCGAGCAGCTTTGCGCGCTCTTCGCCTTGGGTCGCTTCGATCACAGCACGGCGCGACAGCACGACGTTGTTACGCTTGCGGTCGAGCTTGATGACGCGGAATTCCAGCGTCTTGCCTTCGTACGGGGTCGTGTCCTTGACCGGACGCGTGTCAACCAGCGAACCCGGCAGGAACGCGCGGATGCCGTTGACCATGACGGTCATGCCGCCCTTGACCTTGCCCGTGATCGTGCCGGTCACGAGTTCGTTGTTGTCGAGAGCCTTTTCCAGCGACAGCCACGAAGCCAGGCGCTTCGCCTTGTCGCGCGACAGGATCGTGTCGCCATAGCCGTTTTCCAGCGCGTCGATCGCGACGGAAACGAAGTCGCCCGCCTGCACTTCTACCTCGCCCGCGTCGTTCAAGAACTCTTCGAGCGGGATGTAGGCTTCGGACTTGAGACCAGCGTTGACGACCACGAAGTTGTGGTCAACACGCACGACTTCGGCGGAGATCACCTCGCCAGCGCGCATGTCTTGCTTGGTCAGCGACTCTTCGAACAGAGCCGCAAAAGATTCGGTATTCGGGTTGGAAGTTTGCAGGTCGGACATAAAAATCAAAATTTGCATGGTGCTCGCGGTGCCCGGCTGGCCGGACGGTCAGCAACAACGGCCAAGAATGCGAATGCCACGCGGGGTTAAGGGGTTAATACACGCTCCACGACACTCGCGGAGCACCTACTGACAACGTTACTTCTCACTACTTTCTACTGCGCCCGCTGTTCAGATGCCACTCGGACATCAGGCATGCGGGACCAATGCTTCATACCACTGCACCACCTGTTCGACCGCCTGGTCGACCGACAATGCGGAGGTATCAAGCAGCTTTGCATCCGCTGCGGGCTTGAGCGGCGCGGCCGTGCGCTGACTGTCACGCTCGTCGCGCTCACGCAAATCCCGGAGCAAGTCATCTATATTAGCAGAAAATCCTTTTTGGATCAATTGCTTATGCCGGCGGGCCGCACGGGCCTCGACGCTGGCGGTCATGAAGACCTTCAGCACGGCGTCCTGGAAGATCACCGTGCCCATGTCGCGGCCGTCGGCGACCAACCCCGGTTCCTTACGGAAAGCCCGCTGACGGGCCACCAGCGCGGTTCGCACGGGCGCGTGCACGGCAATCGCCGAGGCCCGGCTGCCGACTTCTTCGGCGCGAATGTCGGCGGATACGTCGGCGCCGTCGAGCTGCGCCAGTCCCTCGCGAAACGTGATGTGCAGGTCGTCGATCAGCTTTACAAGCGCCTCGACGTCATCCGCCACAATGTTGTAGCGCATGCTGGCCAGCGCGGCGAGCCGGTACAGCGCGCCGCTATCCAGCAAATGGAAGCCGAGATTCGCGGCAACCAGCGCGGCCACGGTGCCTTTGCCCGAGGCGCTGGGGCCGTCGATCGTAATGACGGGCGTTTGGTGAAAGGGACGGATCGGTTTCATCGAAAAAGTCGCACGTCAGTCGATTCAGGAGCGAATCAGGGTTGAGCGAGCGCGGTGAAGCGCTCGAAATAGTCAGGGAACGTCTTGCCGACGCACTTCGGGTCGTTGATCCGGACCGGCACGCCGCCCAGGCTCACGAGCGAGAAGCACATCGCCATGCGGTGATCGTCGTAGGTGTCGATCGAAGCGTTCGGAATCAGCTTTTCCGGCGGCGTGACGACGAGGAAATCCTCGCCCTCCTGCACCTTCGCGCCGACCTTGCGCAGCTCGGTGGCCATCGCGGCGATCCGGTCGGTTTCCTTCACGCGCCAGCTCGCGATGTTGCGCAGCGTGGTCGTGCCGTCCGCGAACAGCGCGGCGACGGCGATCGTCATCGCGGCGTCCGGAATCAGGTTGAAGTCCATGTCGATCGGATCGAGCTTGCCGTTGTCGTTGCCGACACCGCGCACTTCGATCCAGTCGTCGCCCATCTGCAAGTTCGCGCCCATCTTGATGAGCGCATCGGCGAAACCGACGTCGCCCTGGATGCTGGAACGGCCCACGCCTTCCACCCGCAGCGGGCCGCCACCAAGCGCGCCGGCCGCGAGGAAATATGACGCCGACGACGCGTCGCCTTCCACCATGATCGTGCCCGGCGACTGATAGCGCTGCCCCGCCGGCACGATGAACCGGTGCCATTCATGGCGCTCGACCTTGATGCCGAAGCGCTCCATCAGCTTGATCGTGATCTCGATATACGGCTTCGAGATCAGCTCACCGTCCACCTGCACGGTCGTCACGCCGCTTTCCGTGCGCAACAGCGGCAACGTCATCAAGAGCGACGTCAGGAACTGGCTCGACACGTCGCCGCGCACGCGGATCGGTGCGTCAGCCGTGATTTGCGCCGGACGGATCCGCAGCGGCGGATAGCCTTCGTTCTCTTCGTAGTCGATCTTCGCGCCGATCTGCCGCAAACCGTCGACCAGGTCGCCGATCGGCCGCTCGTGCATACGCGGCACGCCGTGGATACGATAGTCGCCGCCATTCACGGCGAGCGCTGCAGTCAGCGGGCGCACCGCCGTGCCGGCATTGCCGAGGAACAGATCAGCCGTGCGCGCCGTGAACGCGCCGCGCGTGCCGGTCACGACGCAGGTGTCGCCTTCGCGCTTCAGACGCACGCCGAGCTTTTCGAGCGCATCGAGCATCACGCGGGTGTCGTCGGAGTCGAGCAAGTTCGTGATCGTCGTTTCGCCTTCGGCGAGCGCCGCAAGCAGCAGCACGCGATTCGAAATGCTTTTCGAGCCGGGCAAACGAACCGTGCCGGACGCACGAGAAAATGGTCCGAGATCGAGGAATTCCATGATTGAGTCCAGTTCCGGTTATTTCGAGGCGTCGCCGAGGGCGGCCCCTGCGCTGCGCTGTTCCTGCCATTCGCTGCGCGCGACGCGCGAGCGCGCGAACACCGCTTCGAGCGCTGCGCCGTCGCCGGATTCGATCGCCGCGCGCAAGCGCGCGAGCACCGCCGTATAGGCATCGAGTTCGTCGAGCAGCGCGGCGCGATTCGCCACGCACACATCGCGCCACATTTCCGGGCTCGACGCGGCGATACGCGTGAAGTCACGGAAGCCGCCGGCAGCGAATGAAAATTTCAGCGCGGCGTCGGGCGAATTGAGAATCTGCTCGACCAGCGCGAACGACAAAACGTGCGGCAAATGGCTCACCGATGCGAGCACGCGATCGTGCTGCTCGGGCGTCATCTCCCGCACACAGGCGCCGGTTGCACGCCACATCGCGGCAACGCGCTCGACCGCTTCCGGCGTGTTCTCCGGCAGCGGACACAACACGACATTGCGATTCACGTACAGATCGGGCAACGCCGCATCCGGGCCGCTCGCCTCGCGGCCGGCAATCGGATGCCCCGGCACGAACTGGCCGATGCGTGCACCGAGCGCCGCGCGCGCGGAAGCCACCACGTCCGACTTGGTGCTGCCGGCATCGGTGACGATCGTGCCTGCGTCGAGAAACGGCGCAATACGTTCGAGCAGAGGCTGTGTCTGCGCGACAGGTGCCGCAAGCAGCACGAAATCGGCGCCGGACAACGCCGCACGCAACGCCGCGCCGTCACCCAACGCCGCGGTTTCATCGACCACACCCAACTCGAGCGCGCGTGCCGTCGACGCGGACGAACGCCCGACACCCACCACGGTTCGCGCGCCTGCCGCCTCACCCCGCTCACGCAGCGCGCGCGCGAGCGATCCGCCGATCAGGCCGACACCGAAAATCACCAGCTTATTAAAAGAAAACGCGGCCACGTCGGTCACTGAAAAAGCGCGCCTTCATAAAGTGAGGCGCGCGGGTCAAGGTCAATCGCTTACGCGGTGGCGAGGGTCTTTTCGAGCGCCGCGAGGAACGCTTCGTTTTCTTCCGGCAGGCCGATCGTGATGCGCAGCCACTGCGGCAAACCGTAGTTGCCGACCGGACGAACGATCACGCCCTGCTTGAGCAACGCGAGGTTGACGCGGTTGCCCGCTGCGTCGTCATTGCCGACGCGCACCAGCACGAAGTTGCCGTCCGACGGCACATACTCGAGGCCGAGTTTGTCGAACGCTTCGGTCAAAAGACGATAGCCTTGCGCATTCAGGGCCGCGCTCTTTTCCAGAAACGCTTTGTCGTTCAGCGCCGCGATCGCTGCAGCTTGTGCCAGCGTGTTCACGTTGAACGGCTGACGCAGACGGTTCAGCAGATCGGTCAATTCAGGCTGCGCGATGGCGAAGCCGACACGCAGGCCGGCCAGGCCAAACGCCTTCGAGAACGTGCGCGAGACCAGCAGATTCGGATAACGGCGCACCCACGCGATCGAGTCGTAGCGCTTTTCTTCCGGCAGATATTCCGTGTACGCCTCGTCGAGCACGACGACCACGTTGCGCGGCACCTTGTTGAGAAACGCTTCGAGCTTCGCGCCTTCGATGAACGTGCCGGTCGGGTTGTTCGGATTCGCGACGAAGATCAGGCGGGTG
Source organism: Paraburkholderia sp. SEWSISQ10-3 4 (assembly GCF_030464785.1). Taxonomy (NCBI): domain Bacteria; kingdom Pseudomonadati; phylum Pseudomonadota; class Betaproteobacteria; order Burkholderiales; family Burkholderiaceae; genus Paraburkholderia; species Paraburkholderia sp. SEWSISQ10-3 4. The sequence continues at coordinate 178,038 of NZ_JALPRI010000012.1, read as the reverse complement.
TCGTCGGTAATCGCGGCGAGCATCGCGTCGAGGTCGTGGCCATACTTGACGGCTGGTACGACGATCGCATTTGCGCCCACGCCTTGCGTGGCGAGCGCGTAGACCGCGAACGAGTACTGCGCGTAGACGATCGACTGACCCTTCTCGACGAACGCATGCGCGGCAATTTCGAGAATGTCGTTGCTGCCGTTGCCGAGCGTGACCCACTCGGCCGGCACCCCGTAGCGCTCGCTCAGCGCGGCCTTCAGTTCGAACGCATTCGCGTCCGGATAGCGGCCGAGTTCGCTGGCCGCTTGGGCCATGGCGCGTTGCGCCGACTCCGGCATGCCGAGCGGATTTTCGTTCGACGCGAGCTTCACGATGGTCGCTTCGTCGAGGCCAAACTCGCGGGCCACTTCCGAAATCGGCTTGCCGGCGATGTAAGGCGCGATCGCGCGCACATAGGAAGGACCGAAGGACGTTGTCATGAAAATCTCCGAACGACTAATTAGTAGTAAGTGGACCTGCGACAGGCGCGCCCAGACCGCGTGCGCGCGCCTGGGCCGACATCAACGGGCGCGCGGATACGAGCCGAGTATCTTCAGGAACGCGGCCTTCTGACCGAGTTCGGTGAGTGCGGCGGCAACCGCCGGCTCGTCGCGATGGCCTTCGACGTCGATGTAGAAGTAGTACTCCCACGTGCCGACGCGCGCCGGACGCGACTCGAAACGGGTCATGGACACGCTGTGGCGCGCCAAGGGCTCCAGCAACTTGAACACGGCGCCCGGCTCGTTCGCCACGGAGACGATCAACGACGTCTGATCGTGCCCGCTGACGCCGGTGCGCTCCTTGCCGATCATCACGAAACGCGTGCGGTTGTGCGGATCGTCCTGGATCAGGGCGTACGCGACTTGCAGACCGTAATGAGTCGCCGCGCGGTCGCCTGCGATGGCCGCAACCGTCGGATCTTCCGCCGCCATGCGCGCGGCTTCGGCATTGCTCGACACCGCCTGACGCTCGAGATGCGGCGCGTTGGTCGCAAGCCAGCGCTGGCACTGGGCAAGCGCCTGCGCGTGCGCGCACACTCGCGTCACGCCAGTGAGGCCGCCGTTCAGCGTCAGGAGATTGTGGTGAATCGGCAAGGCAAGTTCGCCGCCGATCGTGAGCTGGGTTTGCAACAGCAGATCCAGCGTGCGCGACACCGCGCCTTCGGTCGAATTCTCGACCGGCACGACGCCGAATTCGGCGGCGCCTGCTTCGACCGAGCGAAATACTTCGTCGATCGACGGGCACGGCAGACCTTCGATCGACTGACCGAAGTACTCGTGCATCGCCTGTTCGCTGTACGTGCCAACCGGGCCAAGATACGCGGCCTTGATACTCTTTTCGAGCGCGCGGCTCGCGGCCATGATTTCGCGCCAGATCGCGCTGATATGCTCGCCGGCCAGCGGGCCCGCGCTCATATCCTGCAAGCGCGCGATCACCTGCTGCTCGCGCTCGGGGCGGAACACCGGTGCGTTGAAATGCTTCTTCACCTCGCCCACTTCGAGCGCCACCGCGGCACGCTGATTGAGAAGCGCGATCAACTGCGCGTCGAGCGCGTCGATGCGTTCGCGAAGGGGTTTGAGTCGGGTATTGAGTTCGTCGTCCATGCGTGAAAACGGCCCTGCCGGTAGCTGCTGCACAAATGCGTGCTGGAAAGGATGCGCGTGCCTGAATATCGAAGACGATCAGGCGCTGCGCTGTTCGAATTCCTTCATGTATTCGACAAGCGCTTTGACGCCTTCGAGCGGGACGGCGTTATAAATCGACGCCCGCATGCCGCCGACGGACTTGTGGCCCTTTAGCTGCACCATTCCCCGCGCTTTCGCGCCGGCCAGGAAATCTTCGTTGCGCGACTCGTCGGCGAGGAAAAACGGTACGTTCATCCGCGAGCGCGAGCCACGCTCGACCTTGTTCAGATAGAAGCTGCTCGAATCGATCGTGTCGTACAACAGCTTCGATTTCTCGAGGTTACGCGCTTCCATCGCGGTAAGGCCGCCCTGCTTCTTCAACCACTTGAACACCAGCCCCGCGATGTAGATCGCATACGTGGGCGGCGTGTTGTACATCGAGTTGTTCTCGGCGACGGTTTTCCATTCGAACGCCGACGGGCAGATCGCCTGCGCGCGGTCTAGCATATCTTCGCGGACGATCACGACGGTCACACCCGCCATGCCGATGTTCTTCTGCGCACCGCCAAACAGCACGCCATATTTGGCGATGTCCATCGGGCGCGACAGGATGTGCGACGAGGCGTCCGCCACCAGCGGAATATCGCCGAGGTCGGGAATCTCGAACGTCTCGACGCCGTGAATCGTTTCGTTGGTGCACAGATGTACGTATGCCGGATCGTCCGACAACTGCCATTCCGAGCGCGCCGGTGCGCGCGTGAAGCCCTCGGCCGTTTGACCGCTCGCCGCCAGATGCACGGTGCCGTACTTTTGTGCTTCTTTCAGCGACTTTTGCGACCAGGAACCCGTCACGACGAAATCCGCGCGCGGTTTCGCGCCCATCAGATTCATCGGCACGATTGCGTTTTCGCCCAGACCGCCGCCTTGCAGGAACAGGATGCGGTGGCTGGCTGGCACCGCGAGCAAGTCGCGCAGATCGACGAGCGCCTCCTCGTGGATCGACATGAATTCTTTGCCGCGATGGCTCATTTCCATCACGCTCATGCCACTGCCGTGCCAATCGAGCATCTCGTCGGCTGCCTGACGCAGCACTTCTTCGGGCATGGCCGCGGGGCCGGCGGAGAAATTAAAGACGCGCATCGTGAGATCCTGGAAGCTGGCGCGAAAAACGAACAGATCGCGCAAAAATCGGCGAAGTTGGCAGCCGCGAAGGCAGCCATTGCAAAGCTTGCAACGCGAACTCGACAACGCGAGTTTGACGACGCGCGTTTGGCAATATTTCCGCACCCAAAAAGAAAATGGCCGTCTGCGCGTGTGCGCAAACGGCCATTATCGCATTGTCACCGCCAACCCGCCAAACCCGACACGCCATATGGCTTGCGGAGCGGCGGCTAGCGCGATGTCAGCGCAGCCTTTCGACCCTTTGGTTCAACTCGCCGGCTTTTTTAGCCAACTCATTTAACCAACTTACTTAGCCGGCTTGACCGAAGCGACTTCCTTGTCAGCCTGGTCGCGCGTTGCCTTGATCGATTGCGGCATGTACTTTTGCATCAAGCCATTCACGACGTCGCGGCCAACCTGGTCTTGCACCTGGATGAACTTACGGCCAGTCGGGCTCTTGTAGAACGCGGTCAGATCCTTGATTTCCGACGTGCTGTAGTACTTCGCGTAAGCGTCGTACTGAGCTTGCATGGCGTCCTGGCGGAAGCTGTCCGTTGCGAACACTTGACCTGCGCCGTCAACCAGCTTCGGCACTGCGTTCTTTTGCAGCGTCGGGACGGAAGCCTGCTTCTGCTTGTCCGTCATCGTCTTGTTTTCGCTCAGGGCGTCCGACAGGATAGCCGGAACCAGCTGCTTGGCTTGCATCTGGGCGCTGTTGCCGATCGCGCCGACGAGCTTCTGTGCGTCGATTGCGTCCAGCAAGTCCTTGATTGCAGCCTGCTTGGCCGGATCAACCGGTGCAGCGGCAGCAGCCGGAGCCGCCGGGGCCGGGCTCTGAAGCGCTTGAGCCATAGCGAAGGTCGGCACGAGAGCAGCCAGCAACATCAGTTGTTTGAATCGTTTTTGCATCATTACTCCCTAAGAGAAATTAACTTGAACTGCAAGCTGCGCGGGATGCGTATCGGCCCGACACGCCATTGTTCCCTGCGCAGCTTTCAACCAATAACTGAGACTGAAAGCTGCCGACGCGAATCAGGCCGCACCACCGTCTTCACCGCCGTTGTCGCCTTCGGCAGGACCTTCGGTGTCGCCTTCCACATCGATATCTGCTTCCGCCTCAGCAACCTGTTGCAGACCTGAAAGCTTGGTCCCTTCGTCAAGGCTGATGAGTGTAACACCTTGGGTTGCGCGCCCCATTTCGCGGATTTCCGATACGCGCGTACGAATCAGCACGCCCGTATTGGTGATCAGCATGATCTGCGCTTCCTGATCCACCAGCGTCGCGGCGACGACCTTGCCGTTACGCTCCGACGTCTGGATCGCGATCATTCCCTTCGTGCCGCGCCCGTGACGCGTGTACTCGATGATCGGCGTGCGCTTGCCGTAGCCGTTTTCGGTTGCGGTCAACACCGACTGCTGCTCGTCGCCGGCCACCAGCAACGCAATCACGCTCTGGCCGTCTTCGAGTTGCATGCCGCGTACGCCACGCGCCTCGCGGCCCATCGGGCGCACGTCGTTCTCGTCGAAGCGAACTGCCTTGCCGGAATCCGAGAACAACATCACGTCATGCTGACCGTCTGTGATCGCGGCGCCGATCAGGTAGTCGCCGTCATCCAGACCGACCGCAATAATACCCTTGCGCAGCACGCGGCCAAAGGCTTCTAACGGCGTCTTTTTTACGGTTCCTAACGCGGTGCCCATAAAGACGAATTTGTCAGCCGAAAATTCCTTGACCGGCAAGACAACCGTAATCTTCTCGCCGTCCTGCAGCGGGAAGATATTGACGATCGGACGGCCGCGCGAGTTCCGCGAACCTTGCGGCACTTCGTAGACCTTCACACTGTAGACGCGACCACGATTCGAGAAGCACAGAATGTGATCGTGCGTGTTCGCGATGAACAGCGTGTCGATCCAGTCGTCTTCCTTCATCGCCGTGGCCTGTTTGCCGCGGCCGCCCCGCTTCTGCGCACTGTATTCGGACAGCGGCTGCGATTTCACATAGCCCGCGTGCGACATGGTCACGACCATCTCTTGCGGCGTGATCAGGTCTTCGGTGTTCAGTTCGGTTGCGTTCAGCTCGATCTTCGAGCGGCGCGCGTCGCCGAATTCGGCTTTGATCGACGTCAGTTCCTCGACGATGATTGCCGTAATGCGTTCCGGGCGAGCCAGAATGTCCAGCAGGTCGGCGATTTGCGCCATCACTTCGCGGTACTCGCCGATGATCTTGTCCTGCTCCAGACCCGTCAGGCGTTGCAGACGCATCTGCAAGATTTCCTGAGCCTGGGTGTCGGACAAGCGGTAGAGGCCGTCGGACTGCATACCGAACGACGGATTCAAACCGTCAGGGCGATAAGCCTCGCGACCACCGGCCGACGCGTTTTCCGTCTCGGCGCGCGACAACATTTCGCGCACCAGCGACGAATCCCACGGACGCGCCATCAATTCCTGCTTGGCGATCGGCGGTGTCGGCGCGGCCTTGATGATCGCGATGAATTCGTCGATGTTGGCGAGCGCGACTGCCAGACCTTCGAGCACGTGACCGCGTTCGCGGGCCTTGCGCAGTTCGTATACAGTGCGCCGCGTCAGCACTTCCCGGCGATGCGACAGGAAGCACGCCAGCATTTCCTTCAGGTTCAGCAGCTTCGGCTGGCCGTCGACCAGCGCGACCATGTTCATGCCGAAGGTGTCCTGAAGCTGGGTCGCCTTGTACAGATTGTTGAGAACCACTTCCGGCACTTCGCCGCGCTTCAGTTCGATCACGACGCGCATGCCGCTCTTGTCGGATTCGTCGCGGATGTCGGAGATGCCTTCGAGCTTCTTCTCGTTGACCAGTTCGGCGATGCGCTCCAGAAGTGAGCGCTTGTTCACCTGGTACGGCAACTCGTCGACGATGATCGACATGCGTTGACCGCGGTCGATTTCCTCGAAGTGAGTGAGCGCGCGCATGACCACACGGCCGCGGCCGGTGCGGTAACCATCGCGCACGCCGGCCACGCCGTAGATGATGCCGGCGGTCGGGAAGTCAGGCGCCGGAATGATCTCGATCAGTTCGTCGATCGTGGCTTCCGGGTTTTTCAGCAGATGCTGACATGCGTCGACAACCTCGTTGAGGTTGTGCGGCGGGATGTTGGTCGCCATGCCGACCGCAATACCGGACGAGCCATTGATCAGCAGATTGGGAATACGCGCCGGCAGGATGGCCGGTTCGTTTTCGCTGCCGTCGTAGTTCGGCGTGAAGTCGACGGTTTCCTTGTCGATATCGGCCAGCAGCTCGTGGCCGATCTTTGCCATGCGGATTTCGGTGTACCGCATTGCCGCGGCGTTGTCGCCGTCGACCGAACCGAAGTTGCCCTGACCGTCCACCAGCATGTAGCGCAGCGAGAAGTTCTGCGCCATCCGGACGATGGTGTCGTAAACAGCCGTGTCGCCGTGCGGGTGATATTTACCGATGACGTCGCCGACGATACGCGCCGACTTCTTGTACGCCCGGTTCCAGTCGTTGTTCAGTTCGTGCATCGCGTACAGCACGCGCCGGTGCACCGGCTTCAGGCCATCGCGAACATCGGGAAGCGCACGCCCCACGATCACGCTCATCGCGTAATCGAGATACGAACGGCGCATTTCCTCCTCTAGGGAGATTGGCAGAGTCTCTTTGGCGAATTGATCCATTATCCGTATCTTTTACGTGCCAAGGCGACGGCGTGAAGCTGACCTCACCTCGCCGCGCCTTCGCGTAAGCATTGCAGGCGCAACGCATCACGCGATTCTAACATGCCGCGCATCCGCCCCCGGCTGGGGTACGTATACCTATTAGCAGACGAGCGGGAACGGCGCCTGAACGCCCCAAGATGAAGTCGGGGCAGGCTCGATTTGTGCGTGGGGCAATTCGCCGCTCAGCCATGACTGGCGGTGCCTACAGCGGATTGCTTCTGTTGCGCATGCACCACAATTGGAGGGTGATTTGATCGGGGGCAGATTTTTTTATCGTTGGAAGGGAACGATATGGCAAAATGCCAACGCACAAAGAGTTAGACACTGCTCGAAGTCTACACAGCACGTTTTTTGTTCTACACCGATGTTATACTTCGAGCAATGTATGACTTGTCTTCGTCAACAGGCTCGCAGTAAACCTGCGGTAATCTCAATTTCGAGAGGAGAAATATGAATAAACTTTCAAAGCTCGCGTTCATTGCAGCTACCGCAGTTATGGCTGCATCCGCCATGGCGCAATCGGTGCCGGCGTCGCGACAAGCTACGAACGACAACTGGGTGAATGGTACCGGCGAATACGTGTGGATGAACGGCACGAACGAGCTTTGCTGGCGCGATGCATTCTGGACGCCGGCAACGGCCAACGCTAAGTGCGATGGCGCCCTGGTTGCCCAGGCTCCGACCCCGCCGGCTCCGGTCGCACCTGCACCGGCTATTACGAGCCAAAAGATTACGTATCAAGCTGACGCTCTGTTCGACTTCGACAAGGCCATCCTGAAGCCGGCTGGCAAGGAAAAGCTGGACGATCTGGCATCGAAGGTCGGCTCGCTGAACCTGGAAGTCATCGTTGCAACGGGTTACACGGACCGTATCGGTTCGGACAAGTACAACGACCGCCTGTCGCTGCGCCGTGCTCAAGCTGTGAAGTCGTACCTCGTGAGCAAGGGCATCGAATCCAACCGTATCTATACGGAAGGCAAGGGCAAGCGCAACCCGGTCACGACCGGTTGCAACCAGAAGAACCACAAGCAACTCGTCGCTTGCCTCGCACCGGATCGTCGCGTGGAAGTCGAAGTTGTCGGTACTTCGAAGCAGTAAGCTACAAATTACCGCAGTATCAAAGCCCCGCTTCGGCGGGGCTTTTTTTATGCCGCAGCTGCGGGCGCTACTCGCCTTCTCCTCCGAGTACGCGCCCGATCTGCCGGAACAGGACGCGCCAGCCACCGCGCGGCATTTTGCCGCCCCGTCGCCCGGCCTATATACTCAGGGTTTATCCTCGAGCGCCCGCTCAACGCTCTCATCGAGGCAGCTTCCGCTATGACCAACGCCGATCCCCACGAACTGCAGAAATTTAGCGACCTCGCGCATCGTTGGTGGGACCCGAATGCCGAATTCAAACCGCTGCATGAACTCAACCCGATTCGTCTAAGCTGGATCGACGCGCACGCACATCTCGCCGGCAAAACCGTGTTGGATATCGGCTGCGGCGGCGGCATTCTGTCGGAGTCGATGGCGGGATTGGGGGCGCATGTGAAGGGAATCGATCTGTCGACCCAAGCGCTCGGCGTGGCGGATCTTCACAGCCTTGAAAGTGGTGTAACCGTCAGTTACGAAGAAATCGCCGCCGAAGCACTCGCCGCCCGCGAACCGGGCACTTACGACGTCGTCACCTGCATGGAAATGCTCGAACACGTGCCCCAACCGGCCGCCATTGTCGAAGCATGCAAAACGCTCGTGAAACCCGGCGGCTGGGTGTTTTTCTCCACGCTGAACCGCAATGTGAAGTCGTATCTGTTTGCGGTGATCGGCGCCGAATATATCGCGCGGATGCTGCCCAAGGGTACGCACGACTACGCGCGCTTCATCCGCCCCTCGGAATTGGCCGGCTTTGTGCGCGCTGCCGACCTGCGTACAGTCGACATCAAAGGTATCGTTTATAACCCGCTCAGCAAGCACTTCACGCTGTCCGCCGACACGAGCGTGAACTACATGCTCGCCTGCCGCCGCGACGTCTGATCCGCCTCGACCTGCCCGGACTCAATCCAATCAATGAGCGATCCCACGCCCCTGCCCCAACGCGAAGACAACGACAACGCGCTCGGTCTTTGCCAGGCTGTCCTGTTCGACCTCGACGGCACGCTGGCCGACACCGCGCCCGATCTCGCGGCCGCAGTCAACAAGATGCGCCACGATCGCAGCCTCGAGATGGTGCCGCTCGAAGACCTGCGGCCGCTCGCGTCGGCGGGCGCGCGCGGTCTGATCGGGGGGGCGTTCGGCATCGGCCCTGACGATCACGAGTTCGCGTCGATGCGTGAGGAGTTTCTCGCCAACTATGAAGCGGACTTATGCATCGAGACCACGCTGTTTCCCGGCATTCCCGAATTGCTCGACGATCTCGATGCGCGGGGCGTGCGCTGGGGCATCGTGACGAACAAGGTGGCAAGGCTCACTGAGCCGCTGATCGCGCAACTCGGCCTCGAAGAGCGCGCCGGCTGCGTGGTGAGCGGCGACACGACCCCGCATTCGAAGCCGCACCCCGCGCCGCTGTTGCACGCCGCGCGTGAGCTGGATGTCGTGCCCGAGCGCATCGTCTACGTCGGCGACGACCTGCGCGACGTGCAGGCGGGTTTCGCGGCCGGCATGAAGACCATCGCGGCCGCCTATGGTTACTGCGGCAACGACATTCCGCCGACGCAATGGCACGCGCAGCATGTCGTGCACTCGCCCGCGGAGTTGCAGAAGCTGTTGCGCGACATCGGCTGAACCGCTGAACGCAAATAGCGAACACCACAGGCACGCCACACGCAATGCATGGCAGCGGCTTGCGGCTTCGCATTGACAGCGCACCAGCACACGGCCAGCCATCAAGCCAATCACCCAGGACGTGGCCGTCAAACTATTGTAAAATCTCCGTCTGGCCCAGATGTTTTGGGCAACGAACCGCGGGGGCGACCTGGTTTCGACAGGGGTTGCGAAGCGGCTAGGGCATACCGAGGACCCGTCACCTCGTTAATCAATGGGAAAAACGTAACTGCAAACGACGAAACGTTCGCACTGGCAGCCTAAGGGCCGCCGTCCTCTGCCTAGTTCACTGACGGGCTAGAGTCGCAAGACCGGTAGCAATACCGACAGAGGTCATATACGTCAGTTAAGTCTTGGTGGCGTCACGACGCCAAGGTCGAAAATCTAGTGAATCGCCGTCACGCAGCGTGTTCGTCCGCGTCGTGGTGGTTAAATCAAATGACAGAACTAAGTATGTAGAACTAGTCGTAGAGTGCTTCTGGACGCGGGTTCGATTCCCGCCGCCTCCACCAGAACATTGTTTCAAGCTACACCATCAAGACTCAAAACCCGTAAGCGGCCTGCTGCTTGCGGGTTTTTTGTTGCCTATACATAAAACAGAAGGCCCGCTCATCGAGCATCGAGCGGGCCTTTTTGCTGGCAGGTATCAAAGAAATCGGCGTGAGGCCAAGGGAATAAACGCATTCGTCCAATCGTTTATTCCGCACGCACGACCGCACACTGCGTTCCGCGCGAGACCAACATCAAAACCAGGAGCCGACATCATGCGCAAGACTCTCTTATGCCTCACCACGCTGACTCTCCTCGCACTGCAACAGACTGCTTTTGCCGAGGCCCCGAAGATCGTCGACGGCCGCTTCGTCACCGCGGACGGCATGACGCTCTATACCTTCGACAAAGACACCAAGCCCGGCATGAGCGCCTGCACCGGCGGCTGCATGACTAACTGGCCGGCGGCCATGGCGAGCACGTCGGACAAGCCCTCAGGCGACTGGACCGTGATTCCTTCGGCCGACGGCAAACAGCAATGGGCTTATAAAGGCCATCCGCTGTATCGCTACGCGGCCGACAAGCAAGCGGGCGACATGAAGGGAGACGGCTTCAAGGACATGTGGCACACGGCGAAGCCATAACCGACAGCCGCTGAACGATGGGCCAGAACCGAGAGACCTTATAAAAAAACTTAAACGAAAAACGCCGGCTGCAAGCCGGCGTCTCGAACGAATACAAAACGGAACATGAAAGCGCTGATTCGCTTATTCGTCTTTAGGACACTGCAAATTACACCCGTTCGGATCGCCATTGTCGCCGCGCTTGCGCATGGCTGATTTTTTGTTGGACTGGTATTTGTCCGAGGGCGTGGACGCCGCAAACGGCATCTGCGGATGCTCGGCAAGACGGAACTGATCTTGCAGGATACCGCCCGGCACACCCGGCGAATTCTGTGCGAAAGCAACCGAAGCGGTGGCGAGAAGCACCCCGGCCGTCGCTGCCGCAGCACATGCGTGAAGAAGAACTTTCATATCGGTTCAGCGCGCCACGGCGCGCGGTTAAGGCGTAAGCGGAAGGGTAGAGATTATCCCAAACAAACGCCCTTCGCAGCGGCGACGGCACCAATTTGTTTACAGTCGCTTACGCCGCACCAGGGCCTAGCCCCGCATCGAGATCGAGCAGCTTGCCGCAGTCGCGTGGATCGTAACCTTCGAGCTGTTCAACGCTATGCCGAAATGCCGCGCCGCGCAGCAAGTTGATCACCGTTGCGAGCGGCGCGCGCTCCAGCCGGGCGCGGTCGCAGGCGAAGTAATAGTCTTCGTCGACGATCGGAATGAAGTCGAGCCCGAAGTGATGCGCCGCCGGCTCGACGCCGAAACCCACATCCGCCATGCCGCTTGCCACGAACGCCGCGATCGCCGAGTGCGTGAGTTCCGCCGATGCATAGCCGTTGACCCGATCCGGATCGACTCCGACTTTTCGTAGCGCGAGATCGAGCAGCATGCGCGTGCCGGAACCAGGCTGACGATTGACGAAGCGAATGTCGTCGCGCGCGAGATCGCTCAGGCCGCCGATGCCCTTTGGATTCCCCTTGCCGAGAAACAGGCCCTGCTTGCGCTTCGTCAGATGCACAAGCACGTGACGCTGCGGATCGAGCCAACGTCGATAGGTATCCGCGCAGGCCGCGCGAAACTCGCCTAGCGGCAAGTGAAAACCGGCCAGATCACATTCGCCCCGGGCGAGCGCGCTCACCGCGTCCGCGCTGTCGCGGTATTTGATATCGACCGGGAGGTCGTTCGCGACCAATGCCGTCACCAGCGCCGCCACGGCGTAACCGTGCGACGCGTAGATGCGGACGTCGTCGGCGGCCGGCGCGAGCCAGCGGTTCAATTCGCTGGCGACTTCGCTCGCGAGCGCCTGCATGTTGCCGTCGAGCCGCTCGCCGCACAGGCGCTGCGCGCGCAGCACGGCCTGACCGAGTTCGGACAGCACCGAGCCGCGCCCACGCTCCTTCGCGATCAGCGGACCACCCAAACGCTCCTCGATGCTGCGCAACAAACCCCACGCGTGACGGTAGGACAAACCCTTAAGCGTCGCCGCCTGCGCGATGCTGCCAGACTCGTCCACCAGCGCGAGCAACGGCACGACGTCCGACAGGCTTGCCTCACGGCCATCCGGGCCCTTCACAACCAGCTGCGCCTGGCACTCGATCCTGATCATATATGTTCAACTCTTTCCTATTGCATGAGGCGAATCACCCGCCTATTGTTCGGCTATCCCATATCGAATATACGAAGCATAAGTGCACGCATTATGAATAACAAGTGCATATATGACTTTGGAGGAGCCCCCACTTGGACGATTCCATCGCCGTCGCGCCGGAGCAGTTGGTGCAGCGTCACGCGCAACCGGGCAGGTCGCTGCTAGCGGTACTGCACGCCATTCAGGATGAACTCGGCTACGTGCCGCCCGACACGGTTGCGCCTCTCGCGCGTGCCATGAATCTGTCGCGCGCGGAAGTGCATGGCGTCATCACTTACTACCACCACTTCCGCACGCAGCCCGCGGCGCCCGTCACGGTGCAACTGTGCCGCGCCGAAGCATGCCGCAGCATGGGCACCGAGGCGCTCGCGCAGCATATCGAGGCGCACACCGGCTGCCGTTTTGACGCGGAGCATCGGCATGGTGAGACGGTCGAACTGGAATCGGTCTACTGCCTCGGACAATGCGCGCTGTCGCCGGCGATGATGGTCAACGGCACGCTCCACGCGAAAGTGACGCCGCAGAAATTCGACGCGCTCTTCGCCGCCGCCAGCAAATGCGTGGAGGTCACGGCATGACGCGCATATACGTACCCTGCGATTCGTCGGCGCTTGCGCTCGGCGCCGATGCACTAGCTCAAGCGATCGAATCCGAAGCCGCGCGTCGCGGCATTGCAATCGAACTGGTTCGCAACGGTTCGCGCGGGTTGCTGTGGCTTGAACCGCTCGTCGAAGTTGCGACGGCTGAAGGCCGCGTCGGCTATGCGAACGTCGAAGAGAGCGACGTTGCCGCGCTGTTCGACGCCGGCTTTATCGAAGGTGGCGAGCACGCCCGCCGTGTCGGTGTAGTCGATGACATCCCGTATCTGAAGAAGCAGCAGCGTCTGACCTTCGCGCGGATCGGCATCACGGATCCGCTGTCCGTCGACGATTACGTCGCCCACGGTGGCCTCGAAGGTCTCAAGCAAGCCCTGCAAACCGACGGCGACGCCGCCTGCGAAGCGCTGATCGAATCCGGCCTGCGCGGCCGCGGCGGTGCAGCCTTCCCTGCCGGCATCAAATGGCGCACGGTGCGCGGCGCCAAAGCGGCGCAGAAATACATCGTCTGCAATGCGGACGAAGGCGACTCCGGCACCTTCTCCGACCGCCTCGTGATGGAAAGCGATCCGTACGTGCTGATCGAAGGGATGATCATCGCGGGCGTCGTGACCGGCGCGACAGTCGGCTACATCTACGTGCGCAGCGAATATCCGCACTCGATCGCGACGCTCGAAGCCGCGATCGCGAAAGCACGCGCCGCCGGTTGGCTCGGCGATAGCGTGCTCGGCTCGGCGGCGCATCGCTTCGAACTGTTCGTCGCGAAGGGCGCAGGCGCCTATGTCTGCGGCGAGGAAACCGCGCTGCTCGAATCGCTCGAAGGCAAACGCGGCATTGTGCGCGCGAAGCCGCCGGTGCCGGCGCTAGTCGGCCTCTACGGCCAGCCGACCGTGATCAACAACGTCATCACACTCGCGACGGTGCCGATCATCTTCGCGCGTGGCGCTGCTTTCTATAAAGATTTCGGCATGGGCCGTTCGCGTGGCACGCTGCCGTTCCAGCTCGCCGGCAATGTGAAGCAAGGCGGTCTGGTCGAGTTGGCGTTCGGCGTCACGCTGCGCGAATTGCTCTATGACTATGGCAGTGGCACGGCAAGCGGACGCCCGGCGCGCGCCGTGCAAGTCGGCGGCCCGCTGGGTACGTATTTGCCGGAAAGCCAGTGGGACATCCCCATGGACTACGAAGCGTACGCGGCCGTCGGCGCGGTGGTCGGCCACGGCGGCATCGTCGTGCATGACGACACGTCGAATCTCGCCGAACTCGCGCAATACGCGATGCACTTCTGCGCGCTGGAATCGTGCGGCAAATGTACACCGTGCCGGATCGGCTCGACGCGTGGTGTCGAAGTGATCGGACGGATCCGCAACGGCGATACGTCCACGCGGCAAGTGCAGTTGCTGCGCGACCTGTGCGACACGATGGTATCCGGTTCGCTCTGCGCGATGGGCGGCATGACGCCGTTCCCGGTGTTGTCCGCGCTCGACCATTTCCCCGAAGACTTCGGTCTCGATAACGTACACGACCTCGCGCCCAAAGCGGCTGCGGCCTGACCCAGGAGCCTCACATGTCAGATGTGCTCAACTCCCCTGCCGGCGCCCCGAAGGAAGTCCCTTTGAGTGGCGGCTGCGGCTCCGGTAATTGCGCGTGCAAATCGCAAGCACAAGCGCAACGTGCGCCCCGTTCGTTCTTTGACGACACCGACTACGGCACGCCCGCGCGTCATGCCGACGTCGACGTCACGCTGGAAATCGATGGCCAGGCGGTGACGGTTCCGGCCGGCACCTCCGTAATGCGCGCCGCCGTCGAAGCCGGCGTCAACGTGCCCAAGCTCTGCGCGACCGATTCGCTCGAACCGTTCGGCTCGTGCCGTTTGTGCCTGGTCGAGATCGAAGGCAAGCGCGGCTACCCTGCTTCGTGCACGACGCCTGTCGAAGCCGGCATGAAGGTCCGCACGCAAACCGATCGTCTGCAATCGCTCCGCCGTAACGTGATGGAGTTGTACATCTCCGATCACCCGCTCGACTGCCTGACCTGTCCCGCCAACGGCGACTGCGAATTGCAGGACATGGCGGGTGTCACCGGCTTGCGCGAAGTACGCTACGGCTTTGACGGCGCGAACCATCTGAAGGACAAGAAGGACGAATCGAATCCGTACTTCACGTACGATCCATCGAAGTGCATCGTCTGCAATCGCTGCGTGCGCGCGTGTGAAGAAACGCAAGGCACGTTCGCGCTGACCATCGCCGGGCGCGGTTTCGAATCACGCGTCGCCGCGAGCGAAAACAAGCCGTTCATGGAATCGGAGTGCGTATCGTGCGGCGCGTGCGTCGCCGCGTGCCCGACCGCGACCTTGCAGGAGAAGACGGTCATTATGCTCGGCCAGTCCGAGCATTCGGTGGTCACCACGTGCGCCTATTGCGGCGTCGGCTGCTCGTTCAAGGCGGAGATGAAGGGCAACCAGGTCGTGCGGATGGTGCCGCACAAGAACGGCCAGGCCAACGAAGGCCACGCGTGTGTGAAGGGCCGCTTCGCCTGGGGCTACGCGACGCACAAGGACCGCATCACCAAGCCGATGATCCGCGCGAAAATCACGGATCCGTGGCGTGAAGTCAGCTGGGAAGAAGCGCTCACGTACGCGGCGTCGGAATTCCGCCGCATTCAGGCGAAGCACGGCCGCGATTCGATCGGCGGTATTACGTCGTCGCGCTGCACGAACGAAGAAACGTATCTCGTACAGAAGCTCGTGCGCGCCGCGTTCGGCAACAACAACGTCGACACCTGCGCACGTGTGTGCCATTCGCCGACCGGCTACGGTCTGAAGACCACACTCGGCGAATCGGCCGGTACGCAAACCTTCGCCTCGGTCGACAAGGCGGACGTCATCATGGTGATCGGCGCGAATCCGACCGACGGCCACCCGGTGTTCGGCTCACGTATGAAGCGCCGTATCCGTGAAGGCGCGAAGCTGATCGTCGTCGATCCGCGCCGCATCGATATCGTCGATACGCCGCACGTCAAGGCCTCGCATCATCTGCAATTGCGTCCTGGCACCAACGTGGCAGTGGTCAATGCGCTTGCGCATGTGATCGTGACCGAAGGCTTGCTGAACGAAGCGTTCATCGCCGAGCGCTGCGAAACGCGCGCGTTCGAGCAATGGCGTGCGTTCGTCGCCCTGCCCGAGAACGCGCCGGAAGCGACGGAGGAACTCACCGGCGTGCCCGCCGCGTCCATCCGCGAAGCCGCGCGCATCTATGCCACCGGCGGCAACGCCGCGATCTATTACGGCCTCGGCGTGACCGAACACGCGCAAGGCTCGACGATGGTGATGGGCATCGCGAATCTGGCGATGGCCACCGGCAACATCGGCCGCGAAGGTGTCGGCGTGAACCCGCTGCGTGGCCAGAACAACGTGCAGGGTTCGTGCGACATGGGCTCGTTCCCGCACGAACTGCCGGGCTATCGCCACATCAGCGATTCGATCACGCGTGCGTTGTTCGAGGAAGCATGGAACGTCACGCTACAGCCCGAACCGGGCCTGCGCATTCCGAATATGTTCGACGCCGCCGTGCACGGCACCTTTAAGGGCCTGTACTGCCAGGGCGAAGACATCGTGCAATCCGATCCGAACACGCATCACGTGTCGGCCGCGCTGTCTTCGATGGAATGCATCGTCGTGCAGGACATTTTCCTCAACGAGACCGCGAAGTACGCGCACGTGCTGCTGCCGGGCTCGTCGTTCCTCGAAAAGGACGGTACCTTCACCAACGCGGAACGTCGCATCTCGCGCGTGCGCAAGGTGATGCCGCCGGTGCCGGGTTACGCCGACTGGGAAGTCACAGTGATGCTCGCGCGCGCGCTCGGTTATGAAATGGACTACGCGCATCCGTCGCAGATCATGGACGAGATCGCACGTCTCACGCCGACCTTCCATGGTGTGTCGTACAAGAAGCTCGACGAACTCGGCAGCATCCAGTGGCCATGCAACGAGAACGCGCCCGACGGTACGCCGACCATGCACATCGACACCTTCGTGCGCGGCAAGGGCAAGTTCGTGATCACGAAGTTCATTGCCACGCCGGAAAAGGTCACGCGCAAGTTCCCGCTGCTGCTCACCACGGGCCGCATCCTGTCGCAGTACAACGTCGGCGCACAGACGCGCCGCACCGAGAATTCGCGCTGGCATGACGAAGACCGTCTCGAGATCCATCCACACGACGCGGAAGAACGCGGTATCAGGAATGACGATTGGGTCGGCATCGAATCGCGCGCGGGACAAACCGTGTTGCGCGCGAAGGTGACCGAGCGGATGCAGCCGGGTGTCGTCTACACGACGTTCCACTTCCCCGAGTCGGGCGCGAACGTGATCACCACCGATAGCTCGGACTGGGCCACCAACTGTCCCGAGTACAAGGTGACGGCGGTGCAGGTGATGCCGGTCGAACAGCCGTCGCAATGGCAGCAGGACTATTCGCGCTTCAACACGGAGCAGCTCGATCTGCTGAAGCAGCGCGAGTTGGCCAACGCAACGTCGGGTAAGTGAGGCAAGCCATGGACAATCAGAATCTGATCGACATGGCGAACCGGATCGGCGACTTTTTCGATTCGATGCCGGACCGTGAGGAAGCGCTCGCCGGCATCGCCGATCATATCCGCCGCTTCTGGGAGCCGCGCATGCGGCGCGCTTTGCTGGCGGCGCTCGATGAGCCGGATGCGAGCGGTATCGAGATGTCGGGCATCGTCAGGGAAGCGCTCGTCAAGCATCGTGACAGCTTGACGCCGGCTGCGGCGGCTGCGGTTTAAGCGAAGGCTGGTCAGCAGGCGGATACGACGCGCGCGAGGCGTGTTCGTGCCAGCGCCTCTTCACAGCGCCGCCTGCTCCGGTATCACGCCGCCCACTGCGAACCACGCTTCGCAGTGCCGCAGCAAGCCGTGCAGGTCGGACCCGGTACGGCCGCGCGCGCTGATGTAGCCGTCCGGCCGCACCAGATAGAACGACGGCCGTGTGCGCCCATACGATTCGGACAGCGCCGGACCGCCCTCGCCGCTCGTATCGGTCACGCGCCAGATGCGCACCGCGCCCGGCAACAATCGCTCGATTTCCACAGCCAGCCGCTCCAGTTCCGGGTCCGGCGGCGGTGCGTGCTTCGCGGCCGGATCAAGCGGTGTGTCGTCCACTGCGAGCGGCGGGACCAGCAGGAACAACGAGAAGAACGCCGGATCGTGCAGATCGAAAATGCAACCGACGCCCGGCGCACGGCCAAGTGGCCCATCCACTACGTGCACCAACGCATCCGGCGCGCGCTCGCCGGCACGCGGGCCGCCGTCGAGCAGACGTTCAAGCGTTAGCGGGCTGCGCCGATACTGGACCGACAACTCGCTGATCGTCATACGCGCCGCATCGCGCAGCGGGCCGAGCGCGGCCAGCACCGGCATCACGCGCTCGCGCAGCAGCTTCAGCGGTCCATGATCGGCCTCGGCCATATGCGTGATGAAGCCCGTTTGCCGCAGCACGTCGCGTTCGATCGGATGCCGTTCATTGTGGTACGTGTCGAGCAGACGGTCAGGCGCCGCGCCTTTCAGAACGCGCGCGATCTTCCAGCCGAGATTGAACGCTTCCTGAATGCCCGTGTTCATTCCTTGCGCGCCGGCCGGGCTGTGTACGTGAGCCGCGTCCCCGGCGAGGAAGATGCGGCCTACACGCAGCCGATCCACCATTCTGCTGTTCAGATGAAAATACGACGACCATGCCAGGTCCGACACGTCGACGCGTTCCCGCACGCGCCGGGTGATCAGCGCCTTGCATTCTTCGAGCGACGGCGGCGAGACGTGGTTGAGCGGCGGCTCGCCGAGCACCGCGGGCGTGGCCGGCGGCGGGACCGGGGTCGGTTCGACCGGATGGTCCGCAATCAGACGATGACGGCCATGACCCATCGGAAACAGCGCGACGAGACCCTCGCCCGACGCGAAGATATGGAATTCGTCCTCGGGCCAATCGGTTTCGGCATGCACATCGGCCAGCAGGAACGTCTGCTCGAAGGTGCTGCCCGCAAAGCTCAAACCGAGCCGATGGCGGATCGTGCTATGCGCGCCGTCAGCCGCGATCACGTACGACGGGCGCAGAGTCTCGGTATGGCCGTCCGCGCGGCGCAGCGTCACCTGAATGCTGGCGGAACCCTGCACGAACATCATCAGCTCAACGCCGCGTTCGACTGTCACGCCGAGCGTCGCGAGATGCTCCGTCAGCAAACGTTCGGTTACGGATTGATCGAGAAACAGCAGATAGGGATAGCGCGTGCGCAACGGATCGAAATCGAGGCGCGCGAGACGCATGCCATTGGAAAAAAGATTGGCGATGCGCGCGCGATGACCGAGGTCGAGAAACGGCTCGATCAGGCGGTGCTGTTCAAACAGTTCGAGCGTGCGCGCCTGAATGCCGATGGCCCGTGAATACGGGTTCGGTTGCAGCGCTTTGTCGATCAGACGCACGGGGATGTGGGCACGCGCCAGACTCATTGCCGCGGCGAGTCCAGTCGGACCCGCCCCAACGATCAGCACCGGCGACGCATCGTGTGCGGCAGCGTCCATGCGGGACTCCGGAGACAACAGACCGTTCTAGTGTACGCCGCCGATAAGCCGCTCAACGGTGCGCTGCATCAATCGTGGGAATGATCCATCGCGCATCGGTGCTCGGTGGTGCCGAGATCGACTTGCAGCGTAGCGTGCTGCATCGAAAAACGTTCGCGCAGAGTGACGACGATGGCGTCGATCGACTCGTCGCCGGGGTGACCTGCCGGCATCACCAGATGCGCGCTGAGCGCGTTGCCGGTAGTCGACAAGGCCCAGACGTGCAGGTCGTGCACGTCGGTGACGCCAGGCTGTCCGGCGAGATAGTCGCGGATATCCTGCAGACTGACGCCTGGCGGCACGGCGTCGAGCGCCATGCGCACCGAATCGCGCAGCAGTCCCCACGTGCCGACTACCACCACCGCGACCACGAAGAGGCTCATCACCGGGTCGAGCCACGTCCAGTTGGTGTAGAGAATCACGAGGCCGCTGATCGCGACCGCGGCCGAGATGGCGGCGTCCGCGGCCATATGCAGGAACGCGCCGCGAATGTTCAGATCTTCCTTCTGGCCGCGCATGAAGAGCCACGCCGAGAAGCCGTTCACGACCACGCCGACCGTCGCGACGACGAACACCACCAGCCCTGCGACGGGTGCCGGATTCATCAGGCGCCCGATTGCCTCGGCGACGATCACGCCGCACGCGAACAACAGCAGCCCCGCGTTGGCGAGTGACGCCAGGATCGACGAACTGCCATAGCCGAAGGTGTAGCGTGCTGACGGACGACGCGCGACCAGCCAGGTTGCGCCCCAGGCGAGCAGCAGGCCGAGCACGTCGGAGAGATTGTGGCCGGCGTCGGCGAGCAGCGCGGTGGAATGCGCGATCACGCCGTAGACGGCTTGAACCACCACGATTGCTACGTTCAGCCCGACGGCGAGTGCGAACGCGCGGCCGTGGCCTGGGGCGGGTGCGTGGGCGTGGCTGTGACCGCTGTGGTTGTGGCTGTGGCCGGCGTGGCTGCCGTGGGCGTGGTCGCTGTGACTATGGTCGGCGTGGCTGTCGTGGTTGTGGGCGGCGTGGCTGCTATGACCGTCGACGCTGTGGCTGTGGTCCGCGCCGTGATCATGCGCGCCCTGCTCACGAATACCGTGCGTGCTTGCCTCGCGCTCATGCGCTTCGTGTCCCTGCGTGCGGTGCCCCTGCAAGCCGCTCGCACGTGCATCGTCAGCATCCGGGCGCCCTGCGCCGTGCCGAAGCTCGCCCTGATCGCGAGCATCGCCACCCTTCCCCTCGCCTTGCGCATCTTCCCCATCGATGCCATCGAATTCCCCCTCGAGCCACACCGGCGCGTGATCGTCCTCGCGCTCTTCGGCGGCCCGGTGCGGGGCGGTGATTTTCTTCATGACGGGTCCAAAGAAAATTCGCCGGCCGGCTCAGCGACATGCTCGAGCATGCCGGCCAGCATCGCGCTGATGTGGCGATCGGCGGCAAGATAGAACACCTGCTTGCCCTGCCGCTCTGCGCGCACGATCCGCGCCGCGCGCAGCAGCCGCAAATGGTGGCTCACCAGCGACGGCGACAACCCCAGCCCCTCCGCGATCGCGCCGACCGCGCGCCGCTCGTCGACGCACGCGAGCACGATGCGCAAACGCGTCGGATCGCCAAGCAGGCGGAACAGGTCGGCCAGCGGCACGATCGTCTCCACCGGGCGGTCTTCGACGCTGACGGGTGAGATAGCGGAAGCCATGGTAAGCGGCATCATTGACATACATATGAACAGGTATTCATATGTTATAGATATCGAGACAACAGGTCAATTTGGAGAGCGGCCCGGCGAGTGTGGGAAAATGCGGCCTCTGCCTCACCCGAATGCCACCCCTCCGTCATGCAACAAGTATTTGACCGCGCCTTCGCGGCGCATCGTGACGGCCGCCTCGACGACGCCGAACGCGGCTACCGCGCGACGCTCGACGGCAACCCCGTGCACGTCGATGCGTTGCACCTGCTGGGCGTCCTGCGCCACCAGCAGGGTCAGCACGCCGAAGCCGCCGAACTCGTGCGGCGCGCGGTGAACCTGCGCCCGGAAGACGCCGCGCTGCAGCTGAACCTCGGCAATGCGCTGAAGGCGCTCGGCCAGATCGACGACGCCATCGAACAGTTCCGCAATGCGCTCACGCTGGCGCCGTCATTCCCGATGGCGCACTACAACCTGGGCAATGCGTACGCGTCGGTGGGCCGCCACGAAGACGCCGCTGACGCCTTCGAGAAGTCGCTGCGCCTGCAACCGAACGACCCGTCTTCGCATAACAATCTCGGCAATGCATTGCACGCGCTCGGCCGGCATACGGAGGCGATCGCGTCGTTCCAGCGCGCGCTCGAACTGCGCCCTGGGCATGCGGGTGCGCTCAACAACATGGGCATGTCGCTGAACGCGCTCGACCGTGCGGACGAGGCGATCCCGCGATTTCAGGCCGCACTGGCAGCCGAACCGCGCTTCGTCGCCGCGCACTTCAATCTCGCCAATACGCTCGACGCCACCGGCCGCCACGCAGAAGCGGTTGCCTCTTTCCAGACAGCGCTCGCCCTGCAGCCGAACCTGCCGCCCACCATCTTCGGGCTCGGCAACGCGCTCGCGGCGCTGGGACGCCCTGCGCAAGCGCTGCCGTATCTCGAGCGCGCAGTGGGTCTCGATCCGCAGTTCGCGCTCGCATGGCTGAGTCTCGGCACCGCACACCAGGCACTGGGCGCGCATGCCGCTGCAGTGCGGGCCTTCGATCAGGCGCTGCGCTTGCGCCCCGATCTCGCCTCCGCGCACATGAACCGCGCGCTGGCCTGGCTCGCGCTGCGCGATTTCGCGCGTGGGCTGCCGGAATACGAATGGCGGCTGCAAACCACCGCGCATCCGGTCATTCAGACGTTGCCGCGCTGGCACGGCGAGCCGATCGAACAACGCACGCTCCTCGTTCATGCCGAACAGGGTTTCGGCGATACCTTGCAATTCGTGCGCTTCGTGCCACTGGCCGCACAGCGTGCCGCGCGCGTTGTGCTCGAAGTGCAACCGCAACTGCTGCCGCTGCTTGCACCGGCAGCACAAGCGTGGCGCGTGACACTGATCGTCCAGGGCACACCGCGTCCAGCGGCGGATCTGCAATGCCCGCTGCTGAGCTTGCCGCTCGCGCTCGGCACAACCTACGACACGATTCCCGATCGCACGCCCTACCTCAGCGCGCCGCCGGCTTATGGCCGCAAATGGCGCGGCTCGCTCGGCGGTCACGCAAAGCGCAAGATCGGCATCGCGTGGTCAGGACGCATCCAGCAGAACGAAACCCGTTCGATGCCGCTCGCCGCGCTCGCTCCGCTGTTCGCGCTCGAAGGGATCGACTGGATCGTGCTGCAACCTGAACTGAGCGCCGAGGAACACGCGGCGCTCGACGCGCATCCGCATGCGGCGTCGATTCATCGCTTCGATAAGCGGATCGGCGATTTTGCGGATACCGCGGCGATCATCGAGCGGCTCGACGCGGTCGTGTCGATCGATACGTCGATCGCTCACCTAGCCGGCGCCCTGAAAAAACCGCTATGGCTGATGCTGCCGTTCGCTGCGGATTGGCGCTGGTTCGTCGGCGAGTCGCGCAGTCCGTGGTATCCGGGCGTAACGCTGTTGCGCCAGCCGCAACCCGGCGAATGGGGCGACGTGGTGGAGGCAGTGGCTAACGAATTGCGCCGCGGCTAACTGGGCCGGATTCAGCGAATTCGGTGCCGACGCAACGCTCAAGAAAAAACCCCGCGCTCTCACGAGCGCGGGGTTTTTGTTTGTCCGGGTGAACGGTGACGCTTAAGCCGCGCGATACTGATTGCGCGACTCCGGCGTGCGATACAGCACCAGCGTCGCGATCAGTCCGCAAATCGCCGCCACGCCCAGGAACAGGCCAGGCGCGGCCTTGTTGCCGGTGGTGTGAATCAGCAAGGTGGAGATGGCCGGCGTGAAGCCGCCGATCGTCGTAGCCAGGCTGTAGGCCAGCGAGAAGCCGGCGGTCCGCACTTCGACCGGCATCACTTCGGTCAGCGCCACCACCATCGCTCCGTTGTAGCTGCCGTACAGGAACGACAACCACAGCTCGACTGCCAGAAGGCGAGCAAACGACGGGTCGGCGACCAGCCATTGCAGCGCCGGGTATGCGGTGATGATCGTCAGGATCGTGAAGGCGATCAGCACCGGACGGCGGCCGACGCGATCCGACAACGCGCCCGCGAGCGGCAGCCAGATCAGGTTCGACAAACCAATACAGACAGTGACGACGAGCGTATCGATCGACGACAGCTTCAGCACTTCCTTGCCGAAGGTCGGTGTGTAGGCCGTGATCATGTAGAACGACACGGTGGTCATGATGACCATGCCCATACCGCCCAGCACGATGCCCCAGTTCGCGGCCATCGTCTTCATGATCTCGCCCATGCTCGGACGATGCTTGCGCGCTTTGAACTCCTCGGTTTCCTGCAACGAACGGCGGATCAGGAACAGGAACGGCACGATCAGGCAGCCGATCAGGAACGGCACGCGCCAGCCCCAGGCGGTCATCTGGTCAGCCGGCAGCACTTTGTTGAGCACCACGCCGATCAGCGCGGCGAACACCACGGCAACCTGCTGGCTGCCCGACTGCCATGCGCAATAGAAGCCCTTGTTGCCCTTGGAGGCGATCTCCGAGAGGTAGACCGACACGCCGCCCAGTTCGACCCCGGCGGAGAAGCCTTGCAATAGCCGGCCGCCCAGCACTAGCACGGGCGCTAGCACGCCGATGGTCGCGTAGCCTGGTATCGACGCGACCGTGAGGGTACCGAGCGCCATCAGCCCGAGGGTGAGGATCAGGCCTTTGCGCCGGCCGTGATGGTCGATGTAAGCGCCCAGCACGATTGCGCCAAGCGGCCGCATCAGGAAGCCCGCGCCGAATACCGACAGCGACAGCATCAGCGAGGCGAATTCGTTACCACTTGGGAAATAGGTCTTGGCAATCGCGGACGCGTAATAGCCGTAGACCATGAAGTCGTACATCTCAAGAAAGTTGCCGCTGACCACGCGGAAAACTGTCTTGAACTTGGATTCTTCGGATGAGGAAGTGGCGTGTGACGCAGTAGACATGACATTCTCTGATAAGCCTGTCGCCACGCAGACGGGCGGCGCTCAGGCAGTTGAAACGATCCACTGCGTTCGGCAAGCGGATGCCGCGGGCAACTCAATTATTAGAACGCGCCGGGGGCGCTGCATTTTCATGCTGAACACATTTGCATGGTATCAGGGTAAACGTTGTGAAATACCGGGAACCCGCAACACGTAATGTTACCGTTCCTGGCGCTGTCGCGTATTCCATACAGTTTCATTACAGTCAACATCTGCTCACCCTTGCGGTAGACTTTTCGCAGACAGGCCATTCCCGTTGACCACCATCCCGATGCAAACCTCCCACGCACTTTCACTGCGCCCTGCGACCCTCGCGGATGCGGCGCTGATCGCTTCGATTCATAGCGCCAGCTGGCAGGCGACCTATCGCGGCCTGCTGCCGGACGCGTTCCTCGACGGCGAGGTGACGCGGGAGCGCGCCGCTTATTGGGAAGCGCGCCTGCGCGCACCGGGCGGCGAGCGCCGCATCGTCCTGATCGCCGAACTCGCGGACGAGCCAATCGGTTTTGTCTGCGTAGAACGGCAGCCGGAATCAGCGTGGGGCGTCCTGCTCGACAACCTGCATGCGCTGCCTGGGCACCAGGGCATCGGCGCTGGCAAGCTGCTGATGCGTGCTGCCGAAGAGTGGGCGCGCGCGCAAGGCGAGACGCAGTTGTATCTCTACGTGCTCGAAGGCAACACACCGGCGATCGGCTTTTATGAACGGCAAGGCTGGCAGTTCGTCGGCGCCGAACCGGATCATATGGGCGGCGTGGATATTACTGCGTTGCGCTATGTGTACCGGCTGGATCGATGAGGTACGTGCGCCTGGTTTGATCGTCATCCAACGCGGGGCGCAAAAAAACAAAACCCCACGCTCCGAAAAACGTGGGGTTGATCAACAGTCTGAGCCCGGCCCTTCATGGCCGTGCTTTTTTACGCTCTTACGCCTACTTCTGTGTCGGCAATCCGAACTCGGTCTGCCGCTGCAACTGCATCACTTCGCCCTGTACCTGACGCAACTGCGCCTGTGCCTTTTCCTTTTCCGCGCGCAGCGCCGCCGCCTCGCCTTGCGCCTGCCGCTGGTAGTCGTTGACCTTGGCCTGCTGCGTGCGCGCGACATCGAGATCGGCCTGCAAGCGCTTCGCGCGTTCTTCCGATAACGCGATGATGTCTTCGATATACGCCTTCTGCGCCCGCAACTGCGTACGGCGAATCTCGACGTCCGCGAGTTGCGCCGTCTGCTGGACGAAACCTGCATAGACCGCTTCGGCACGGCCTACGTCTTCCGACTTGATTACGCGCCAGAAATGTTTGTCCTGAAAAAGCGCGACGTAGTACGTCATTTCCTGCGGATAGAAAAACAGACTCGCGCCGTAGCTGCCGTTATATGTGGTGCGCAATTCGCTCAGCTTCGCTTCGTGAATCATCTGCATCAGTTCGGCGACATTGCCTTGTGCATCGCTGACGGTAGCCGGTGTGGCGGATGCCGCGCTACGCAGCGCAGCGGCGACCGGTTGCGGCGTGAGCGTGTTGATGGCCGGCCGCGTGCCGACCAGTGGCGCGGTCTCGTCGCTTTGCGCTGCCAGTACGAAACCACCATGCTGCAACAGCGCACACGAGGCCGCGAGCAACATGGCGCGCCGTACAATTAAGGGGTACTTCATACGTGCATGCTCCATGCAAATCCAAAACAGCCTTGGATTATCGCGCGGATTAGCCGTCAAGCGAAGCATTCAAGTGTCTCGCTGACGGACTTTAAATCGAGATAAATCGATAACGAATGATTTGGCCGGATGGACGTATCCGTCGCGAAATAAAAGATTTCAGATAAGACAAAAACGCAACGATTTGACTCGCGCATGACGTCGTACAGACGTTTCCCAATCTGCATGGCGTTCGCGCGAATCCAACATCAAGAAGAGCAGAAATATGGCGATAGGTAGCGCGACAACGAGCCGCCGCCGAACATGGCAGCGGCTCGTGACTATCGTGCTTGAAAGACCGGACGCGAAACTCGAAAGCGCGGCTTAAAGGCGCGCCCTTAAAACCGCGTTTCGCGCGCCACCCGCAGGAAGGTATCGAGCAACGGCGTGCAATCGAGCAGCTCCGGACCACCCGCGCGATGAAACTCCGGGTGCCACTGCACGCCCATCACAAACGGCGCACGCCGATAGCGCACAGCCTCGATGATGCCGTCCGACGCCGACACCGCCTCGATATTCAGATCGCGGCCAATGGTCTTGACCGCCTGATGGTGAATCGAGTTGACGATCGCCTCGCGCCGGCCCGGGAACATATTGGCCAGCGTCGAGCCATCCGGGAAATGAATGCTGTGCCGATGCTGATCGTAGTTCTCGTTGACGTGCGCGCCGGCAGTCGGCACATCAGTGGCGATGTCCTGATACAAGGTGCCGCCGAACGCCACGTTGATCAACTGGCAACCACGGCACACGCCGAGCACCGGCTTGCCCGACTCGATGAACTCATGCAGCAGCTCAAGTTCGTACATGTCGCGCACGCGGTCGCCCGGCCACTCGGGACTCGTCGCCTGTTCCGCGTACGATTGCGGCGAGACGTCCGCGCCGCCTTGCAGCAGCAGACCGTCGAGATGCTTCGCGTAGTCGCGCAAACGGATATTGCTCGGGTGCAGCATGCCCTGATGGCCGACCGTCGGAATCATGAACACCAGTACATCGCGCGACATCACCCAGTGCGCAATCGATTCCTCGAGGTATTGCAGCGTCTTGCCTCGAAGTCCCTTCGCGCCCGGTTCCGGGTGAAAGATACGCGCCGACACGCCGATGCGCAGCGTGCGCTGCGTGATCCGTTGGCCCGCGCGATCGAACAGCTGACGCGCGCGCGCCGCGATGATGCGGCCGAACACGGTCCACGCCGAATCGCTTTGCTTCAGATAGCGCGGCGGCGAAGGCGGCAACGCATTCGGCGGCGGCGGGTTCGTTGCGGTGAAGTCAGGCGCGGCGCCGAAACCCGGCGGCGGCGAGCCGGCTCGACGGGCGCCAGCGGCCGCTTCTTCCGCTTTCTCCTCGTTTGCGGTGAGGGCAGCTTCGTCGGCCGGAGCGCTCAATTCACCGGCGAGCGGTTCGCTGCTCCCGAGCGTGCTGGGGCGTGTAACGGGACTCTTGTAGACCTGTCCCGCCTTGCGTGCCGCGCGCTCGTGAACCTCGGCCTCCTGCTGAGCAGTCGATGCAGCCGCTGAACTGCGTGCTTCAGCCGCGTCGCGTTGCCGCGCCGTTTGCGCATCGGTGGGGGTGACGGTGGATGCGCTGTCAGGGTCGTCGGTCGACGATCTCGCCGCGGCCTCCTCGGCAGCAGGCGATGCAGCCGACGGCGTGACTACGTCCTTGATCGGCGACTGGATGGAATCTTCGTGGGAAAGCGGTAACGTGACCGCCGGCTCAGGCGGCAAGACGTCGGACTTCGACGCGCCGGGAGTTGCGCCGGACGGTGTTGACGACGTCGAGGGCGTTGGCGTCGCCGAAGGCGACGATGGGCTGCCGGGCTTACCGGCGTTTTCAGGTTTGTTTTCGCTCATGACAGTCAGACAGGCGCCTTCCACGCGAACGAATGAATATGCCCTGATTATCCGCTAGCGCGGCAAGCCCGGCAAACCCGCACACAATTGCTCACATTGTTGCGATTCAAGACACAGATCGTCTAACTTAGGGATCCGGCTGTTCTTCGAACGTTTCGCGCAGGGCGATCTGCATTGCCGCGTGGATTTTCACGCACCAGCGCCACACCAGCGCCAACAGTAACGCAGCGCACACCAGCACCACGGTCAGGAGGCCCGTCGGCGGCAAGATGCTGCTGGAGAGCGCCGCGACCAGCAAAAACACGCCGACCATCGAGACCACCGGCACCAGATCGGAGATCGCGTAACGAATCGCACTGGTGAAACGTCCCGCCGTCGCCGGCTGCACGCTCACTTCGGCGAGCAGCAACGCAAGCGACTTGGTCTTGCGATAGACCGCGACCAGGAACGGCATCGACAGCACCAGCGCGATGCTCCACAGCACGACGCGCTGCATCGGCTCGGAGCTCACCCAGTGCGCGAGCAAGGTGCTGGTGTGAGGCGCGCTATACGACACGATCAGGAAGATCGCCGCAACC
Source organism: Paraburkholderia sp. SEWSISQ10-3 4 (assembly GCF_030464785.1). Classification (NCBI taxonomy): domain Bacteria; kingdom Pseudomonadati; phylum Pseudomonadota; class Betaproteobacteria; order Burkholderiales; family Burkholderiaceae; genus Paraburkholderia; species Paraburkholderia sp. SEWSISQ10-3 4. Next base: position 149,509 of record NZ_JALPRI010000012.1, on the reverse strand, counting down.
AGCGCGAGATTGACGGCGATCTGCAGAATGATCCGCCGCGTCATGCTGAACAGCGTCGGCTCGCCGGTTCCCGTGCTCAAACTACGTAGCCACTGCCCGTACATGCCGAACACGTTGACGAGCGTGCGTGGCATCGCCTGCCCGAGACGCTGCGTCAGCGGATCGGCGGCACGAATTAGATATGGCGTGAAAAGCGTGGTCAACGCGGAGACGGCCACCGCGATCGGATACAGAAACGCGCTCGTCACCTTCAAGGTGAGACCGAGCGACGCGATGATGAACGAGAACTCGCCGATCTGCGAAACGGTCATGCCGACCCGCATCGCCGTGCGCCCATCCTTGCCCGCGAGAAAAGTTCCGAGTCCGCACGACACGATCTTGCCGATGATCACCGCTACCGTAATCACCGCAATCGGCCAGGCATAGTCGACCAACACGGCCGGGTTCAGCATCAGGCCGATCGTCACGAAGAAGATCGCGGAAAAGGCGTCGCGCAGCGGCGCGATCAGGTGCTCGATCCGATGCAGATGGCGCGACTCGGCCATGATCGCGCCGATCAGGAACGCGCCGAGCGCAATGCTGTAATCGAGCTTCACCACCAGCAGACAGAAGCCGAAGCAGAAGCCGAGCACCGAGACCAGTAGCATCTCGTCGCTCTTGGCGCGCGCCACGTAGTTCAACGCGCGCGGCACGAGCAGAATGCCCACCACCAACGACACCGTCATGAAGAGCAACAACTTGCCAAGTGTCACGACGGCGACGCCCGCGCTCAACTGCCCTGTCTGCGCGATGCCGGAGAGCAGCACCAGCATCGCGATGGCGAGAATATCCTCGACGATCAGAATCCCGAACACCAGTTGCGCGAAGCTCTCGCGCTTCAGGCCCAGTTCGGAGAGCGCCTTGACGATGATGGTCGTCGACGAGATCGCGAGAATCGCGCCGAGGAACAGCGAGTCCATCGAACTCCAGCCGAACGCGCTGCCAATCTCGTAGCCGATCCATAGCATCAGCACGATTTCGGAGAGCGCCGCGACGATCGCCGTCGCGCCGACCTTGAACAGCTTGCGCAGGCTGAATTCGAGTCCGAGCGAAAACATCAGGAACACCACGCCGAGTTCACCGAGCGTCTGGATGGTCTGCTCGTCGTGGATCAGCTGGAACGGCGGCGTGTACGGCCCGATGATCACGCCCGCGGCGATATAGCCCAGCACCACCGGCTGCTTCAGGCGATGGAACAGCACGGTGACGACGCCGGCGAGCGCCATCACGACCGCCAGATCCTGAATGAAGCCGATGCCGTGATGCATGGATATGTCCCTTACAAAAAGTAATGTCTCAAAAACGCAGTGTAACGTACTCGTGCGGCGCACCAAATCGCGCAAAAGCCGAAAGGACGTGGGGTTGGCCGGATCGCTAACCTTACGGCGGGGCCGTTGACCCGAAACTTTTTTGACACGCTGGACACCTGTGAAATATCACAATAATATTTGCTGCATATTTTCTTGGGAGTCGAGTGATGCAGGTGTCCTTCAATGTTGTAGATCGTTCCGGCGACAGTCGCGCCGATATCGTCGAAGTGAATCGTCTGACGATCGCCGGCTGGGCCGGGCGCGATCAGGCGGCGATCGAGCATCACATCGCCGAGCTGGCGGAACTCGGCGTGAAGCGGCCGTCGACCACGCCCTACTTCTATCGCCTCGGCGCCGAACTGCTGACGCAGGCCGAACTGATCGACGTGGTCGGCGTGAAGTCCAGCGGTGAAGCCGAGTGCGTGCTGGTGCGCTCGAAGGCGGGGCTACTCGTCACCGTCGGCTCCGACCATACCGACCGCGAAGTCGAGGCCTACGGCGTCACCGTCTCCAAACAGGTCTGCCCGAAACCGGTCGCACGCGACGCATGGCGTTTCGACGATGTCGCCGGTCACTGGGATCAACTCGAACTGCGCGCCTTCGCGGTGATAAAGAACGGCGAGCGGCGCGTCTATCAGCAAGGCAGCGTCGCGTCGCTGCTGCCGGCCGCCGATCTGCTGGAACGCGCACCCGTGGCAGAAGGCGCCGCGATGTTCTGCGGCACGCTGGCGGTACAAGGCGGCATCGTCGGGATGGCCGACGGCGACGCGCTCGAACTCGAACTGCACGACCCCGTCCTGAACCGCACACTGCGCCACGCCTATCGCGTGCACGCGTTACCTATCGTCGAATGAGGCACCCATGAATCCCCCTTCGCTATCCGCCGACGCCGATGCGTCTTCCGACGCGTGGCTCGAAGCCGCCGCTCTGCGCAAGATCACCTGGCGCATCATGCCGTTCCTGTTTCTCGTCTACGTGTTGTCGTACCTGGACCGCGTCAACATCGGTTACGCGAAGCTGCAGTTCACCGGCGACCTCGGCCTTTCGAACGCGGCATACGGACTCGGCGCGGGGATCTTTTTCTTCGGCTATTTCGTGTTCGAAGTGCCGAGCAATCTGCTGCTGAAGAAGTTCGGCGCGCGCGCCACCATTGCCCGCATCACGATGCTGTGGGGACTGCTGTCATGTCTGATGATGTTCGTACGCTCGGAAACGATGTTCTACGTGCTGCGCTTTTTCCTCGGCGTCGCCGAGGCCGGACTGGTGCCGGGCGTGGTGCTGTATCTGACCTTCTGGTTTCCGTCCGACCGGCGCGCGCGGATGGTCGCCGTGTTCATGGCGGCGATTCCGGTGGCAGGAATCATCGGCGCGCCGTTATCGGGCTTTCTGATGTCGGCGCTGCATGAAGCGCACGGCTTGCGCGGCTGGCAGTGGATGTTCCTGATCGAAGGCATTCCGTCGATCCTCGCCGGCTTCTGGGCGCTCGCCGTGTTGCGCAACACGCCCGCCGAAGCCGCCTGGCTCACCGACGATGAAAAGCGCGTGATCCTCGGCCGTCTCTCGCGCGAAAACACGGCGGCGGCTGCGGCCGGCGCCGAGCAGAGTCTGGCGGTTGCATTGCGCTCGGGCCGCTTCTGGCTGCTGACGCTGATCTACTTTTGTCTCGTTACCGGCAATGCGGGTTTTTCGTTCTGGCTGCCGCAGATCGTCAAGGACCTCGGCGTCACGAATCTCGTCACGAACGGCTTCGTCACTGCGATTCCGTATCTCGCGGCGGGCATCGGCATGATCCTGATCGGCCGCTCATCGGATATTACTGGCGAGAGGCGCTGGCATTACGCCGTGTGCTGCTTCATCGGCGCGGCGGGCCTGCTCGGCAGCGCCTCGGTGACCAATTCGATTCCGCTCGCCGTCACCGGTTTGTCGATCGCCTATATTGGCATTCTGGCGGGCTTCGGCATCTTCTGGTCGATGTCCACCACGTTCCTGCAAGGCACCGCAGCCGTGGCTGGCATCGCCGTGATCAACTCGATTGCGAATCTGGCCGGCTATGTAAGCCCGTACGTGCTCGGCATCGTCAAGGATGCGACGCATAGCGTGACCTTCGGACTGGTGCTGATCGCGGGAGCATTGATCGCCGGCGGCCTGGTCACGTTGATGATGCCGCGCGTCAAGGTGCAGCATGCCGCGGCGGTGACGCCGAGGAGCGCCTGACACGCCAGGATTTCCGTGATTGCTGTGACGTGTGAGAACTAACTACGCGTCATGCGCAAGCGGCGCCGGTGAGCAACCGCCCACCCGGCGCCGTCCGCGTAAAACCTTGCTCTACAATGCGGACGACACCGCCCGCACCTTCTTCACATGACGCTTTTGCAGACTGCCCGCCGTTCCAGTGCCCCCCGCGAAACCGCCTCGGCGAGTCTCGCCGAGCAGGCCTATGCCTTCGTCAAGCGCGAGATCATCACGATGCGTTTGCGGCCGAGCGAGGTGCTCAACGAAGCGGAATTGATGGTGCTGACGGGCATCGGCAGAACACCGGTACATCAGGCGCTGCACCGGCTGGTGCACGAAGGCATGCTCACCATCATGCCGAGAAAGGGCATCATGGTCCGTCCGGTTTCGCTCGACGATGTGCTGGCGATCATCGACGTGCGGCTCGTCAACGAAAGCTACTGCGTCGAACTGGCCGCACGCCACGCGCAGCAACACGATTTCGACGCGATGCAGGCTTTGCTGGACCGCTCTTCGGTGTGCGTCGCCGCGCATGATATCGAGGGCATGATGGATATCGACCGCGAGTTTCATCTGGCGATTTCGGCGGCGTCGCGCAACCCTGTGCTGGCCGACATCCTGCGTGGGCTGCACGAACGCTCGCTGCGCTTCTGGTTCATTTCGCTGTCCGAGCCCCATCATCTCGAAGACGTCCACGAAGAACATCTGGAGCTGTTTCGCCTGCTGCGCGAACGCGATGCCGAAGGCGCCCGCCAATCGGTGCAAAAGCATATCGAAGCGTTCCGCGCGACATTATTCAACCGGATTTGACTGACCCCGAACGCGGGCCCGGCTGCGCAGTCAGCGGGAACCCGCTACAAAGTGAACTCAAGCTAACCGCGCATTTACCCGCGCATCTAACCTGGTCCTTCCCGACATCATGGCCACCGAATTCACGCCCTTCCCGCCGCTAGCCCAGCTTGCCGCCGACCTCGCCGCGGGCCGCACCACCAGCCGCGCGCTCGTTGAAACCGCGCTCGAACGGATCACCGATCCGGCCGGCCAGGGTGCGGTTGCCTTCATGCACGTCGACGCCGACAGCGCCCGCGCCGCCGCCGATGCGCACGACCGTTTGCGCGCCGCCGGCACCGTGCTCTCGCCGCTTGCCGGGATTCCTGTGTCGGTCAAAGATCTGTTCGATATCGAAGGCCAGCCGACCCGAGCGGGTTCCGTGGTGCTGGCCGACGCGCCCGCCGCCAAGGCGGACGCGGTCGCGGTTGCGCGCCTGAAACGGGCGGGCGCGGTAATCGTCGGGCGTACCAACATGAGCGAGTTCGCGTTTTCCGGGCTCGGCCTGAACCCGCACTACGGACATCCGCTGTCGCCGTATCAGCGCGGCGTGAAGGGCGACGAGCGGATTTCGGGCGGCTCCTCCTCGGGCGCGGCGGCGTCGGTCGCGGACGGCATGGCGGCCGTTGCACTCGGCACCGATACCGGCGGTTCGATCCGCATTCCGGCTGCGCTGTGCGGCCTGACGGGCTTCAAGCCGACCGCTGATCGTATTCCGAAGCAAGGCGGCGTACCGCTTTCGTCCACGCTCGACTCGTTCGGGCCGATCGGCGTCTCGGTGGCGTGCTGCGCGCTGGTCGACCGCATGCTGGCCGGGCTCGAGCCGCGCATTCCGGCGGCCCGGCCACTCGAAGGCGTGCGCCTTGGCGTATTGACCAATTTCGTGACCGACGGCGTCGAGCCGGCGGTCGCCGCCGCGATCGATACTGCCCTCAAGCATCTGGAAGCGGCCGGTGCGATCGTCACGGAAGTGCGCTTCGCGCCGCTCGACCGTCTGCCCGAGATCAACCGCTTCGGCTTTTCGCCGATCGAAGCGTATGCTTGGCACCGTCCGCTGCTGGAAAAGCACCGCGACCTATATGATCCGCGCGTGCTGGTGCGCATCCTGAAAGGCCAGCCGGCCAGCGCCGTCGACTATCTGGACCTGCTCGCCGAGCGCCAGGCCATGCTCGACGAAGCCGCCCGCACGCTGTGGCAGCGTTTCGACGCGGTCGTCGCACCGACCGTGCCGGTGGTCCCGCCGCGCGTAGCCGACCTGATCGACGACGATGAAGCATTTGGCCGCACCAACGCGCTGATCCTGCGCAACCCGAGCGTGTTCAACTTCCTCGACACCTGCGCGCTGTCGCTGCCTTGCCATCTGCGCGGCGACGCGCCCGTCGGCCTGATGCTGGCAGGCGCACCGCACACCGACGACGCCTTGCTGGCCATCGGCCGCGGCGCTGAGGCGGTGCTCAACGCGATTCGCTGAGTGGGACGCTAAACGGGACACAGAGCAGACGCCGAGCGAGGATTGCGCCTTAAAAGCGTGATAAGCGCCAGGGCGGGGGTTCGCGCTAGAATCGCGGGCACCTGCCCTTTCCGTTTCCAGACAGCCACACGACCCATGAATAATGACAATGCGATGCTGCGCCGCGAGCGCTCCCTGCTGGTTCTGCTTGGCCTGATCTGCGTCGGCCTCGTCGCCGGCGCGTTGTATCTGCAATACGGCTTGCACGAAGACCCGTGTCCGCTGTGCATCATCCAGCGCTATTTCTTCCTGCTGATCGCGATTTTTGCATTCCTCGGCGCACGCTTTAACAGCTGGCGCGGCGTGCGGCTGCTGGAAGTGCTGGCGGCCCTGTCGGCTCTGGGCGGCATCGTGACTGCCGCGCGGCACGTGTATGTGCAGGCCAATCCGGGCTTCAGCTGTGGCTTTGACGCGCTGCAGCCGGTGGTCGACAGTTTGCCGCCCGCGCAGTGGCTGCCCGGCGTCTTCAAGGTGGCAGGCCTCTGCGAAACGGCCTATCCGCCTATTCTCGGCCTGTCGCTGCCCACCTGGTCGCTGGTGGCTTTCGTCGTCGCTTTCGTGCCGCTGGCGCTGAGCCTGGTCAAGAATCGCCGCCGGATCGCCTGAGCCGGCTGTTCCGGCCGCTCCGATCCGGAATAGCCGGCCTCACGCCGGCCTTTGCCCCGCCTGCCAGGGCGGTTCAAAGGCCGGCGTTTTCACATCCGCTCCGGCCCCGTAAATTCGGCCAGCCCCTCTCTCCTGCCTCCCGCGAGTCAGCACCCGGCCTCCATCATTCTCCGCGCTGCCCCACCCTGCCTGGTTTTTCCCGATCCTCCACGCTTTAAGCAACTTCCCGCCGCGGCGCGAATCGTATTAATTACATGACTGCTTCCGAATAAGCTTCATGCGGGTTGGGAAATCTTTTCGGGACAAGGTAATGCTATCTTCGGAACTGGATGGCGATCTACGTGCGCGAGGCCGGCTTTGGCGCGACCCCATGCGTAACGCGCGCCCGGTCCGCACTGTCTTTCGGATTCGCCATGACAACGCAAACCATCCGCTTTTATCACCAGGGGTCCGTCCGTGAGGTCGCGGGCGTCCCGGCGACGCGCACCGTGCTGCAGCACCTGCGCGAGGATTTGCATTGCACGGGCACCAAGGAAGGCTGCGCGGAAGGCGACTGCGGCGCCTGCACGATAGTGATCGGCGAACTGGATGCACAAGGCGGGCTCGCGCTGAAAGCGGTCAACGCCTGTATTCAGTTCCTGCCGACGCTGGACGGCAAAGCCCTTTTCACCGTCGAAGACCTGCGCGCCGCCGACGGCGCCCTGCACCCCGTCCAACAGGCCATGGTCGATTGCCACGGCTCGCAGTGCGGTTTCTGCACTCCCGGCTTCGTGATGTCGATGTGGGCGCTGTATGAAAACCAGCCGGCGGCCGCCGGCCTGCCCACCCGCGATGAGATCAACGCCGCGCTGTCCGGCAATCTGTGCCGCTGCACCGGCTACCGGCCGATCGTCGATGCGTCGCAGAAGATGTTCGACTATCCGCAATATCCACGCGTGACGCTGGACCGCAAGGCGGTTGCAGACAAGCTGCGTGATATCCAACGCCGTGACACCTTCGAGTACAGCGCACCCGATACGCGTGGCGCCGCGTTCGGGTCACCCACATTCCATGCACCGGTCTCGCTCGGTGCGTTTGCCAAATTGCGCGCCGAGCATCCGCAAGCGCGCCTCCTGGCCGGCAGCACCGACGTCGGCCTGTGGGTCACCAAACAGTTCCGCGATCTCGGCGACATCCTCTACATCGGCAACGTCGCCGAATTGAAGACAATCGAACGAGATGCGCAGACGCTGACGATCGGCGCCGCCGTCACGCTCGAAGACGCCTACGCTGCGCTCGCCGCCGATTACCCCGAACTGGCCGAACTGTGGACGCGCTTTGCGTCGCTGCCGATCCGCAATGCCGGCACACTCGGCGGCAACGTCGCGAACGGCTCGCCAATCGGTGATTCGATGCCTGCGCTGCTCGCGCTCGACGCCGAAGTCGTGCTGCGCCACGGCGCCAAAACTCGCGCGCTGAAGCTCGATGCGTTCTACCTCGGCTATCAGAAAACCGCGCTCGCGGCAGGCGAATTCGTCGCCGCGCTGCGCGTGCCGCGTCCGGCGCGCGATTTACGCTTCCGCACGTACAAAGTGTCAAAGCGTTACGATCAGGACATCTCCGCGGTGTGCGCCGCATTCGCGCTGCACATCGGCGAAAACGGCACGATCAGGGACGCCCGCATTGCGTTCGGCGGCATGGCCGCGACACCCAAACGCGCCGCGCAAACCGAGGCCGCGCTGATTGGCGCAACATGGAACGAAAGCACCGCGCGGCAAGCGATGAACGCACTCGTCGCCGATTACCAGCCGCTCACTGACATGCGCGCCTCGAGCGCCTATCGACTGAAGGTGGCGCGCAATGTGTTGTGGCGCTTCCACCTCGAAACGCGCGATGACGCGCCGCTCGCCCTCTTCGACGTGAATGCGTTCGCGTACGAAACCGGCGCGCCCGACGCGGCCGTTGCGAAGGAGTCGTCGTGATGAACCGGACCGATGCTTTCGTCGAACATGCTGCGCACCAGGCTGACAAGCACGCCGCCATTCAGGAGAGCGATACGGCGATCGGCATCTCCTTGCCGCATGAATCGGCTGCGCTGCATGTGAGCGGCGAAGCCACCTACACCGACGACGTCCCCGAATTGCAAGGCACGCTGCACGCAGCGCTTGGGCTGTCGCGGCATGCGCACGCGCGGATCGTGTCGCTCGATCTGGACGCTGTCAGAAAAGCGCCTGGCGTGATCGCCGTGCTGACCGCCGAAGACATCCCTGGCGAGAACAATTGCGGACCTGTGCTGCACGACGATCCGATTCTCGCTGTAGACGAAGTGCTGTATCTCGGCCAACCGGTGTTCGCGGTGATCGCCGAGAGTCATGAGCTCGCGCGGCGCGCCGCAGCGCTGGCCAAAAGCGACGACGTCGTGCGATATGAACCGCTCGAGGTCGTCCTCACTCCCGCCGAAGCGAAAGCCAATAAGCAATTCGTCCTGCCGCCGCTGCATCTGAGGCGCGGCGAACCCGATGCGAAAATCGCCGCCGCGCCGCATAAAATCCGCGGCACATTCGAAGTCGGCGGCCAGGAACAGTTTTATCTCGAAGGCCAGATCGCCTACGCCGTGCCGAAGGAAATGGACGGCATGCTCGTCTACAGTTCGACGCAGCATCCGAGCGAAATGCAGCAGGTCGTCGCGCATATGCTCGGCTGGCCGGCGCACAACGTCGTGTGCGAATGCCGGCGGATGGGCGGCGGATTCGGCGGCAAGGAATCGCAATCGGCGATGTTCGCGTGCGTGGCATCGCTGGCGGCAAAACTGCTGCGCCGGCCGGTCAAACTGCGCGCCGACCGCGACGACGATTTCATGATCACCGGCAAGCGCCACGACGCGGTCTACGAGTACGAAGCAGGCTTTGACGATAGCGGCCGCATCCTCGGCGCGCGCGTCGAAATTGCCTTGCGAGCCGGCTATTCCGCTGACTTGTCCGGTGCGGTCGCAACGCGTGCCGTCTGTCACTTCGACAACGCGTACTACCTGTCCGACGTCGACATTGTCGCGCTGTGCTGCAAGACGAACACGCAATCGAACACCGCATTCCGCGGCTTCGGCGGCCCGCAAGGCGCGCTGGTGATGGAAGTGATGCTCGACAGCATCGCACGTCAATTGCACTGCGATCCGCTCGACGTGCGGCTCGCCAACTACTACGGCATCGGCGAACGCGACACGACGCCGTACGGACAGCGCGTCGACGACAACATCATCGCGCCGCTAACGGATGAGTTGCTCGAAACCAGCGACTACCGCGCGCGCCGTGAAGCGATCGCCGCGTTCAATGCGAAAAGTCCGGTGCTCAAACGCGGCCTCGCGTTCTCGCCGGTGAAGTTCGGCATCTCGTTCAACGTGCCGTTTCTAAATCAGGCCGGCGCGCTGGTGCATGTGTACAAAGACGGTTCGGTACTCGTCAATCACGGCGGCACCGAAATGGGCCAGGGGCTGAATACGAAGGTCGCGCAAGTCGTCGCGAACCAGCTCGGCCTGCCGCTTTCGCGCGTGCGCGTGACGGCGACCGATACGTCGAAGATCGCCAACACCTCGGCGACCGCCGCCTCCACCGGCAGCGACCTGAACGGCAAAGCCGCCGAAGCCGCTGCGCGGACCATTCGTGACAGGCTCGCCACACTCGCGGCGAAGCAACTCGGCGGCAGCTCCGATGCAGTGGAATTCGCCAGCGGTGAAGTGTCGGTGAACGGCGGTGCGATGCCATTCGAGCAACTGGTCGCCGCCGCGTATCTGGCGCGCGTGCAATTGTGGTCGGACGGGTTCTACACGACGCCGAAAGTGCACTGGGACGCAAAAACGCTGACCGGTCACCCGTTTTATTACTTTGCGTACGGAGCGGCCGTGTCGGAAGTGGTGATCGACACGCTGACCGGCGAATGGAAACTGGTGCGCGCGGACGTGTTGCACGACGCCGGCCAATCGATCAATCCGGCGATCGATCTCGGCCAGGTGGAAGGTGGCTTCATTCAGGGCATGGGCTGGCTCACCACCGAGGAATTGTGGTGGAACCGCGATGGCCGCCTGATGACGCACGCGCCGTCGACCTACAAGATTCCGGCCGTCAGCGATACGCCCACGGCGTTCAATGTGCGGCTTTATCAGAATCAGAACGTCGAGCCGACCGTGTTCCATTCGAAGGCAGTAGGCGAGCCGCCACTGCTGCTGCCGTTCTCGGTGTTTCTCGCGATTCGCGACGCGGTTGCGGCCGCGGTGCCGGGTGCGGAAAACGCGCCGCAGCTTCGTGCACCGGCGACGCCCGAAGCGATTCTCGACGCGCTGGATGCTTTGCAATCGCCCGCGACGGCGACGGAACCCGCAACAGGACAGCCAACGGAACAAGCAACGGAAGCGACGGTGGGAGTCACAACCACAACCGCCACCACGCCGGTTTAGCAATTTGATGAAGCGTTGAACGACGTTAAGCAACTTAAAACCTGGGCCCGACGCGACACGAACGCGTTGCGCCACACTCAACCGGCCGCACGGACACCCCGCGCGGCCACGTATGGAGAACCGCCGGATGCAAGCCTGGCTACCTGACCTGCAACAACTGCTCGCGCACGGCGACGCCGCCGTGCTGGTGACGGTCGCACGCGTCGAAGGTTCGGCGCCCCGCGAAGCCGGCACCAAGATGATCGTCACGCGCGATTCGGCCAAGCACACGATCGGCGGCGGACACCTCGAATGGAAAGCCATCGAGACCGCGCGTCAGGTGCTGCGCGACGGCATGCGCTCGCCGCATATGCGCCGCCTCGAACGTTTCGCGCTTGGCCCCAGTCTCGGTCAGTGCTGCGGCGGCGCCGTGATTCTCGCCTTCGAGCGCCTCGACATCGGCGACCTCGGCTGGATCACCTCGCTCGCGAAACGCGTGGCGGCAGGCCTTTCGACGGTGCGTAGCGTATCATTCGGCCCCGCACCGGATGCGGTGATGCTGTCCGACCCCGAGCCGGGTGTCGATGCCTCCGACTGCCTGCTGTGGGACGGCGCCGGTTTCGACGACAGCGGCGCGCTGCTCACCGAGACCATCGCGCCAGGCGACTTCCAGGTCGTGCTGTTCGGCGCCGGTCACGTGGGCGCGGCGCTGGTTCGCGTGCTGGCCACGCTGCCTTGCACCGTGCGCTGGGTCGACGAGCGCGACGCGCAGTTTCCGCCTGTGGAAACGCTGCATGCGCCGAACGTGAAGATCGATCCGAACGATGCACCCGACGAAGCCATCGATCAGGCTGCGCCGCACACGTACTTCATCGTGATGACGCACAACCATGCGCTCGATCTCGAGTTGGCCGAGCGCATTCTGCGGCGTGGCGATTTCGCGTTCTTCGGCATGATCGGCTCGCACAGCAAGCGCAAGCAGTTCGAACATCGGCTGGCCGCGCGTGGCATCGATCCTTCGCAGATTGCACGGATGAAGTGCCCGCTCGGCGTCGACGGTATCGTCGACAAGTCGCCGGAGATCATTGCGATCTCCGCGGCGGCTCAAGTGTTGCAGGCAGTGGAGGCGAATGCGGGCGCGCACGCGGCGCAGACGGTCTGATTTGTCGCACAATCGACCTGCCGCCCCAACGAGATTGCATCCTGTCCTGCATCCCGCATCCGGCGCGAACCGACTCTAAACCAAATGCTGACCGACCATGAATACAACAACCGCTACCCCCACGGCACTCATTGAGAAAGCCGCTCGCGCCCCGAAGGCCGAGTTGCACATCCATATTGAAGGCTCGCTCGAACCCGAGCTGATCTTCGCGCTCGCCGAACGCAACGGCGTGAAGCTCGCGTACGAGTCGATCGATGCCTTGCGCGCTGCGTATGCGTTCACCGATCTCCAATCGTTCCTCGACATCTACTACGCCGGCGCGAGCGTGCTGCTGCACGAGCAGGACTTCTACGACATGACGACGGCGTATGTCGAACGCTGCCTCGCCGATAACGTGATTCACAGCGAAATCTTCTTCGATCCGCAGACGCATACGGAACGTGGCGTGCCGATCGCAACCGTCGTCGCGGGCATTGATCGCGCGTTGGCCGATGCGGAAAAGCGCGGCATGACGAGCAAGCTGATTCTGTGTTTCCTGCGCCACCTATCGGAAGAAGACGCACTCGCCACGTTCGAAGAAGCGCTGCCGCTGTTCGAGCAGTACAAGCATCGCCTGATCGGCGTGGGTCTCGATTCGTCCGAACGCGGCCATCCGCCTTCGAAGTTCGAACGGGTCTTCGCGAAGGCACGCGCGCTCGGTCTGAAACTGGTCGCGCATGCGGGCGAAGAAGGTCCGCCGTCGTATATCTACGAAGCGCTCGATCTGCTCAAAGTGGACCGCGTCGACCACGGCGTGCGCAGTATCGAAGATCCGGCGCTGGTCACGCGCCTCGCCGATTCGCGCGTCGCGCTGACCGTGTGTCCGTTGTCGAACCTCAAGCTCTGCGTGTTCGACGACATGACCAAGCACACGCTGAAGGACCTGCTCGATCGCGGCGTAGCCGTCACGGTGAATTCCGACGATCCCGCTTATTTCGGCGGTTACGTGAACGCCAACTATTTCGCCACGATCGACGCGTTGAAGCTCAACGATGCCGAGGTCTACACGATCATCCGCAACAGCTTCGAAGCGTCGTTCGTCACGCCCGAGCAACGCAGCGAACTGATCGCGAAGCTCGACGCGCACTGGCACCCAGGCGGCCCGCACTGACGGGCCAATGAATGGCAGCCGGCGGCGGCACGGGTTCGTTTCACACCCAGAATCAAGCCGCCGTCTGCGCTGTTTAGCTCCTCACAAATACGGAGACGGTTTTTCCATGACTCAACCGACACAATCAGCGTTCCGCGCACAACTGCTGACCTTCAACGGCGACCCTGCGCAATCGCCCAACGCGGCGGTCTTCAACGAGGACGGTTTGCTGATCGTCGAAGACGGCCATGTTGTCGCGGCGGGCGCGTATGCAGCGCTCGCGTCGCAACTCGCGCCGGGCACCCATGTGCAGGAAATGCGCGACAAGCTGATCGTGCCGGGTTTCATCGATACGCACATCCATTACCCGCAGACCGACATGATCGCGTCGCCGGCGCCGGGTCTCCTGCCGTGGCTCGACACGTACACGTTCCCGACGGAGCGCCGTTTCACCGATCCGGCGTATGCGCGCGATACGGCGAGCTTCTTCGTCGAAGAACTGCTGGCTTGCGGCACGACCACCGCGCTCGTGTATTGCACGGTCCACAAGGAATCGGCCGACGCCCTCTTCACCGAAAGCGAAGCGCGCAATCTGCGCATGGTGGCCGGCAAGGTGCTGATGGACCGCAACTGCCCCGAGTTTCTGCGCGACACCGCGCAATCGGGTTACGACGACAGCGCCGAGCTGATCGGCCGCTGGCACAACCGTGGCCGCCAGATGTACGCGCTCACGCCGCGTTTCGCGCCGACCTCGACCGAAGCACAACTCGAAGCGTGCGGCGTGCTGGCGGGCAAGCATCCGGACATCTTCATCCAGAGCCACGTCGCCGAGAATACCGATGAAGTGAAATGGGTCGCCGATCTGTTCCCGGGCCACCGCAGCTATCTGGACATCTACGATCACTACGGCCTGCTGCGCCGCCGCGCGGTGTACGGCCATTGCATCTACCTCGACGAGGAAGACCGCAAGCGCATGGCGCAAACCGGCACAGTGGCCTCGCACTGCCCGACCTCGAACCTGTTCCTCGGCAGCGGCCTGTTCGACTTCGACAAGGCCGACGAAGCCGGCATGCCGATCGCGCTGGCAACCGACGTTGGCGGCGGCACCTCATTCTCGATGCTGCAAACGATGAACGAAGCGCATAAGGTCGCGCGTCTGACGGGTCATCATCTGACGGCCACGCGGATGTTCTATCTCGCCACCGCAGGTGCCGCTGAAGCGCTCGATCTGGCCGACAAGGTCGGCACCCTGAAGCCGAAGTCGGAAGCCGATTTCGTCGTGCTCGATCCGCAAGCCACGCCGCTGCTCGCGCGCCGTACCGCACGCACCGAGTCGCTCGAAGAACTGCTGTTCGCGTTCGCGCTGCTCGGCGACGACCGCGCGATCTATGAAACGTATGCCGCGGGCAAGCGCGTGCATCGTCGCGACGACGTGCGTCAGCATGCGCCGCGCGCGGCGAAGATCGCGGCCTGATTGGATTCGTAAGCCGACGTGTGAATTGAATCAGGCCTTTGAATAAAAAACGGCGCTTCCTTGAGGAAGCGCCGTTTTCTTTTGCCCATGCGGTGCAGCCCGACCAACGGTCAACGATCAATGGTCACGCGTGAGTGCACACGTCGTGCAACGCATTCAAGCGCCGCACCGGATCGGCGACATACGGATTCGACTCATCCCATGCGTAACCCGCCAGCACCGCGCTGATCATGCGGCGGATCGACGGCGTCTGGTCCGGATAGAAAATGATGTCCTGCAGCTCGCCCGTGTACCAGCGTTCGACAAACGCGCGGAACGTATCGATCCCCTTACGCAACGGTACGTCGTAAGCGGACGACCAGTCCACCTGCTCGCCATTCAGTTGCCGGTTCAACGTCTGCACCGCGAGATGCGCGGAACGCAACGCAATCGTCACGCCGGACGAGAACACCGGATCGAGAAATTCGCCCGCATTGCCGAGCAACGCGTAGCCGGGTCCATGCAAGCGCTCGACGTTCGCCGCGTATCCGCCGATATGACGCACCGGCATCAGAAACGGTGCATTGCCGATCAACGGCCCGAGTGTCGGCTCCTGCTGGATCAATGCCCGCAGTTTCGTGTCGCGCTCGGCTTCCGGCACATCGAGGAAACTGGCCTCCGCCACGCAACCCACCGACGAACGGCCGCCCGCCAGCGGAATCATCCAGAACCACACGTCGCGGCGCTCCGGGTGCGTCGCCACGCAGATCTTGTTGCGATCGGTCACGCCGACCGGAATGCCATCGCGTACGTGCGTAAAGATCGCGGCACGTGTCGGCATGCGCGTAGGCGCTTCGAGATTCAGCAAGCGTGGCAGCACGCGGCCGAAGCCACTCGCGTCGAACACGAAGTGCGCCTCCACTTCATACGCGTTTCCCGCTTCGTCGATCACGTCGAGTACCGGCTTGTTGCCATTTTCACCGGTTTGCATCGCGCGCACCGTGTGACCGAAGCGCACGTCGGCGCCCTGCTGGGCCGCGCAGCGAATCAGAATATCGTCGAACACCGCGCGCTCGACCTGGTACGTGGTGCCCCACCCCGGCGAATGCTTATCGCGGAAGTCGAACGCCGACGACTGGCCGCGGTGAATGAAATGCGCGCCGTTCTTGTACTGGAAACCGGCTTCGACCACCGCCTGCAGCATGCCCGCCTCTTCGAGGTAGGCCATGCTTTGCGGCAGCAGACTTTCGCCGATCGAGAAGCGCGGAAAATGCTGGCGCTCCAGCACCAGCACCGACCGGCCCGACCGGCGCAGGAGCGCCGCCGCGACTGCGCCTGCCGGACCCGCACCAATGATCGCTACGTCGACGGTTATGCGCTTTGACGAATGTGTACTCAAGGTTGCCTCAATCGTTTGCTTGCACTGAACAGCATTACGCTGCATCCTTACTTTTCGTTACAATTACGCTTCACAGCAAGAACAAATTTCGTCGGAGTCCAGCGTGTCGCCATCCGAAACATCCAGCGTGCCTTTCGTACCGGAAACGGCCTTCGGAATCTGGTTCCTGCGCACCTACACGTGGGAACATCACGTCCTGCGGGTCGCGATCAACGACCTCAAACGCCTGATCGACGCGCCCTTGCCCGCCGCGCCGGTGATCGTCGACGTCGGCTGCGGGCAAGGCATTTCATTTCACCTGCTTGCCGACGCGTTCAAGCCGCGCCGCCTTGTCGGCGTCGATTTTCACGAACCGTCGCTGGCGCTTGCCGCCAATGCAGCGCGCGCGTGCCGCGACAAGCTCGCCGATATCGACGTGCTGCACGGCGACTGCGCGCAATTGCCGCTGCCCGATGCCAGCGCCGACATCGTGTTCTGTCATCAAACCTTCCACCATCTCGTCGAGCAGGACCGCGCACTCGCCGAATTCCGCCGCGTGCTCAAACCGGGCGGCATCCTGCTGTTCGCTGAATCCACCGACGCGTACATCAAATCGTGGGTGATCCGGCTGCTGTTCCGTCACCCCATGCACGTGCAGAAAAGCGCCAACGGCTACCTCGACATGATCCGCCGCGGCGGTTTCCGCTTCGAGCAGCGCAACGTCTCGCTGCCGTATCTCTGGTGGAGCCGCGCGAAAGACTTCGGGCTCCTCGAGCGCCTCGGCCTGTACCACCCGCAACCTGGCAAGCGTCGTGAAACGCTGGTCAATGTCGCAGCAGTCAAGGCAGACTGAATTTCGCCAGTGCGGTGGTATACCCCCGCACTGGTAAGCATCACGACGTGCCTGTTTGTGTGCCTGTTTGTGTGCCTGTTTGTGTGCCTGTTTGCGTGCTTGTTTGCAGGCTCAACACCACTTCGGTGATCATTTGCCGCGCAGCGTCACCACATCGCCCTTCAGCGCCACACCAGCAATTACCGCGCCCGCGCCACACGTGAACTCCGTCGCGCTCTCACGCACTTCATTCTTGTAGTTGCTCTTGATGTTGATCACGGCGTTCCCGCCTTCCTTGCGCGCGCGTTCCTGCAACTCGATCACCGCTGAAAGAAACACGTGCTGGCACGCTGCCAGGTCGCTCTTGCCGAAGGCATTGGTCTTCTTGTTGGTCGCGAATTCACCGATCGTTTTGAGCACGGCCGGATGCTGCTGGCCCGCGAAGTACAGCGCGATGTCGTCACTGACCTTGCCCGGTTCGCTTTGCAGCGCCGGTGCAACCGGATAGTTATCAACCGTGTCGCGGGCAAAGGCCTGAGTAGCGCTCAGCGTGGCGAGCGAAGCGAACAGCGCGGCAAACAGCAGATTGCGTTTCATCGAGACTCCTGAGTGGTTTTTGTTGCTTTAGTGAGTTCTAAATTCGATTCGACCTAGTTCGCTTCCAGCACGACGAGCTGGCCGCTCACGGCGATGGCCGCCGCGCTCGGGCTCACGCCGCAGGTGAAGTCGGTCGACGAGTTGCTCTGGGTGCTATGAAAACGTGTCGATACGTCGATCACGGCGTTGGCGTTGCGCTCGTGAGCTGCCGCGCGCAGTTTCTGCACGGCTTCGGCAAGCGCTTCATGACATGCGTCGTCGGGACTCGCCACCTTGCGCGCGATCCGCACCGAGAAGGACACGTCGCCCAACCTGGCCGTCACCGCCGGGTGGCTCTGCTGGCCAAAATACACTGGCACGCCCCCGCGCGACTGACCGCCGGCCGCCGCGAGCGGCACCGATTTCACGTCTGTGGCACATCCCGCTTGCGTCAGCACCACCACCGCCAGCGCACCCAGCACAAAAACTCTTTTCATTTTTATTGCCCTCGTTTTTTAAAATCGCGGCCGGTTCAACCGCCCTGCCACCCTTCAAATATCAGGCTTGCGCAACTGCCGCCGAACCCGAATGAAATCGACATCGCCGAACCGATGCGAGCGTCGCGCGTTGTGCGCACGAGCGGCATGCCGTCGACGCCCGGCTCCGGCGTCTCGATGTCCGTCGTCCCCGCGATGAAACCGTCGCGCATCATCAGCAAGGTGTAGATCGCCTCGTGCGCGCCGCAAGCGCCGAGCGGATGTCCGGTCATGCCTTTGGTCGACGAGAACGCCGGGACTTCGTCGCCAAATACGGCAGTCAAGGCGCGCAATTCCTCGACGTCGCCAAGCGGCGTAGACGGTGCATGCGTGTTGACGTAATCCGGGCGCTTGCCCGCTTCGCCCAACGCGCCACGCATCGCCCGCGCGATGCCGGCCGCATGCGGCGTGACCATGCCCGCGCGGTCCGTGCAGTCGCCGAAACCGGTCAGCTCGGCGTAAATGCGGGCCCCACGCGCCAACGCGTGATCGAGCGATTCGAGCACCAGCACGCCGCCGCCCGAGGCGATCACGAAGCCATCGCGCGCCGTGTCGTAGGGACGCGAAGCGCGCTGTGGCGTGTCATTGAAGTTGCGCGACAGTGCGCCCATCGCGTCGAACATCAACGTCATGTTGTCGTGCAAGGACTCGCTGCCACCGGCCAGCACGATCTGCTGGCGACCGGTCTGGATCAACTGCATCGCCTGGCCGATCGCGAGCGCCGACGTCGTGCACGCCGACGATGGCGAATAGCTCACGCCCTCGAGACCGAACACCTGCGCGACGTTGGCCGACGCGGTGCTGCTCATCGCATGCGGAACCGTATACGGCGGAACTTTATCGACGCCGCGGGTATTCGCAATCGACATGGACACGTCGTAACTCGACATCGTGCCGACGCCCGAGCCGATCACCGTGCCGGCGTGCGGCAAGCGCAAGGCGGCGAGGTCGAGCCCGGCATCGTCGATCGCTTTCTTCGCCGCGTGGCATGCAAAGCGCGCGGTGTCGCCCATGAAGCGTTCGAGCTTGCGATCGAACGGCGGCTCCTGCGCGACCGAGGCGACGCCCGCCACCTGCGAGCCGAAGCCGCGCTCACGCCACGCGTCGATTCGCTCGATGCGTGAGCGGCCCGCGCGCAGCGCGGCGGACACGTCGTCGAGCGTATTGCCGAGGCACGACACGATCCCCATGCCGGTGACGACCACGCGTTGCAGCGGCACGCTCATCGAACGCGCCTGAAAATCAGCGACGTGTTGATGCCGCCGAATGCAAAGTTGTTGCTCATCACATGTTCGGCGTCGATCTCACGACCCGTGCCGACGATGTAATCGAGCGGCGCGCAGGCCGGATCGACGTTCTCCAGATTCAAGGTTGGCGCATACCAGTTGCGCTTCATCATCTCGATGGTCCACCACGCTTCCAGCGCACCGCATGCACCAAGCGTATGGCCGACATAGCTCTTGAGCGAGCTCATCGGCATGCGCGCGCCGAAGGTCTGCGCGGTTGCATGGCTTTCGGCAATGTCACCGCGGTCCGTGGAGGTGCCGTGCGCGTTCACATAGGCGATCGCCTCGGGTGGCAGTTGCGCATCTTTCAAAGCGAGCTGCATGGCCAGCGCCATGGTTTCGGCGGTCGGCTGGGTCATATGCGCGCCGTCCGAATTGCAGCCGAAGCCAACGATCTCCGCATGAATCCGCGCGCCGCGCGCCACCGCGTGTTCGTATTCTTCGAGCACCAGCGTCGCCGCGCCTTCGCCCACCACGAGACCGTCACGCGCGGCATCGAACGGACGCGGTGTGAGATGCGGCTCGTCGTTGCGCGTGCTGGTGGCGTACAGCGTGTCGAATACCGCGACCGCTGGGCCCGACATTTCTTCCGCGCCGCCAGCCAGCATCAGCGTCTGCTTGCCGCTCTGGATCGCTTCATACGCGTAGCCGATCGCCTGGCTGCCCGATGCGCACGCGCACGAGGTCGGAATGATCCGCCCTTTCAGATCCCAGAACAGGCTCACGTTCACCGCCGTGGTGTGCGGCATCATCTGCACGTAGCTGTTCGACGTGACGTCGCTCATCGAGCCGGTTTCGAGCATCGTGCCGAATGCGCGAATCGGCTGCACCGAGCCCGACGACGAACCGTAGGCAACGCCCATGCGGCCGTCCTTGATGCTGGTGTCGTCGGCGAGGCCCGCATCGGCGAGCGCCAGTTCGCTCGCGCGCACCGAGTACATCGACACCGGCCCCATCGAGCGGGTTTTCTTGCGCGGATAGTGCGCGGGCACCGTGAAGCCCGGCAACGGGCACGCGAGCCGCGTGTGCAGCGACTCGAAGTAATCCCACTCGGGCATGCGGCGCACCGCGTTCACGCCACTCTTCAGGCGCGCTTCGATTGCGTTCCAGTCGTCACCGAACGCCGTGACGCCCCCCATGCCGGTAATGACGACGCGCTTCATCACACCATCCCACCATTGACGCCGATCACCTGACGCGTGACATACGAAGCCGCATCCGACATCAGGAAGCTAACCACGGACGCCACTTCGGCAGGCTGGCCGACGCGGTTCATCGGCACCGTCTTCAATGCCTGCTCGATCGGCATATCGTCGAGCATGCCGGTATCGATCAAACCCGGCGCGACGCAATTGACGGTGATGTTGCGCGTCGCCAGTTCGACGGCGAGCGCCTTGGACGCGCCGATCAGCCCAGCCTTCGCCGCGCTGTAGTTGACCTGGCCGCGATTGCCCATCACGCCGGAGACGGACGCGATCGTGACGATGCGCCCGCCCTTCTTCGCCCGCACCATCGGCATGGTCAGCGGATGGACGACGTTGTAGAACGAGTCGAGACCGGTTTCGATCACGATGTCCCAGTCTTCTTCGGTGAGCGCGGGGAACGCGGCGTCGCGCGTCACGCCCGCACTGCATACGATGCCGTAGTACGCGCCGTGCGCCACGACATCCACTTCGAGCACTTCGCGGCACGCGGCGCGATCGCGCACATCGAATTGCAGCACGCGCGCCGTCCCGCCTTGTGCGGCGATGCCCGTTGCCACGGCTTCGGCTTCGGTGCGGCCCGTGCGGCAATGCACCGACACCGCGAAACCGTCGGCGGCCAACTTGTACGCAATCGCGCGGCCGATGCCGCGGCTTGCGCCGGTAACGAGAACACGCCGGCTCATGAACTGAAACTCCCTTCGATGAATGACTGAAAATCGCGCGGCTGAAAGACCTTGATGACCGCCTCGGCGCAACACACGTCGCCATGGTGGATCGTGCATTCGTAGGCGCCGTGGCCTTCTTCGCTGCGCAGTAATTCTGTTGCGTGGATCAGTAACTGGGCGCCGCCGGCGAACGACGGCTGCAAAGCGCGATAGCTGCGCGAGCCGAGCAGCACACCGGGGCGCGCCTGACCGCCGCCGCGCATGGCCAGCAGCGCGACGTGCGCGGCGATGGTCTGCGCCATCAGCTCGATACCGATCCACGCGGGCATCGCACCGTCTACGTCGGCATACCAGGCGTCGGCATGGACGGTCGCGCGCGCACTCAGTGCCTCTTCGCTGAACGTGCTCACGGCATCGATCAGCAGCATGGTGCCGCGATGCGGGATGATCGTTTCGATCGGTTGCCGGATGAGATCCTGAATGGAGGGCGTCTGGGTCATCGCGCGCGTCACCGTCCAAGAATCAGGCTGACATTGCTGCCGCCGAACGCAAACGAATTGCTCATCACGTACTGCGGTCCCGCGCCTTGCGGCAAAAAGCGTTCCTTTTCGACCAGGTCCAACGTCGGCAACGCCGGATCCGCCTCGCCGTCCCACAGATGGCGCGGCAGCGGCACGGGTTGCGAGCCATTCGCGGCCGCCAGCGTCAGCCATGCGAAGGCGAGTTCGGTCACGCCTGCCGCGCCGAGCTGGTGACCCGTCAGCGGCTTCGTGCCGCTTGTTGCCACGCCGTTGGGGAAGACACGCGCCATCAGCTTCGCTTCCATCTCGTCGTTCTTGCGTGTGGCGGTGGCATGCAGATTCACATAGCCGATGGCCGACGATGCGACGCCCGCATCGGCCAACGCCGCTTGCAGCGCGAGTTCGCCGCCCACACCTTGGGGGTCCGGCGAGGAAATATGATGTGCATCGCTCGATTCGCCGACACCCGCGAGCCGTACCGCCGCTTCTTCGCGGCTCATCAGAAACACGGCTGCGCCTTCGCCGACGTTGATCCCGCTGCGATTGCGGCTCATCGGATTGGTGCGTACGCCGCTGGTCGATTCGAGCGAGGCGAAACCCTGCACCGTCAACTCGCACAGCGAATCGACACCGCCCACCACCACCGCGTCGCACAGTCGTAATTGCAGCAGACGGCGCGCCGACGCAAAGGCCTTCGCGCTCGATGTACAAGCGGTCGAGATCGTGAAGGCCGGGCCCTGCACGCCGAGCACGGCGGCGGCAAATGGCGCGGCTGTGCCGATCTCCATCTGCCGGTAATTGAAGTTTGCGGGCAGCTTGCCCGCTTGTGCCTGATAGACGAATGCGGCCTCGGCCGCTTCGATACCTGACGTGCTGGTGCCGAGCACCACGCCGATCCGCTGCGCGCCGTAACGCTCGCGAGCCGCGTCGACCGCGGGCGCGATCTGCGTCAGCGCGGCCAGCAGCAAGCGGTTATTGCGGCAGTCGTAGCGTGCGAGCCCGGCGGGCGGCGCCAGATCGAGCGGCGCGAGCACGCTGCCGACGAACGCTTCGCCAATGCCCGTGTGTGCGTGAGCCATACCGGGTGCGTGACCGGCGATAAGCGCCGGGACGATTGCATCGAGGTCGCCGCCGAGCGCATTGATCATGCCGAGCGCGTGCAAATAAACTGATGGCGCCTTCATGCGGCCCTCCTTGATTCCGATGGCATGCCGATCGGCGCGAGCAGCACCGAGACGAGGATGCCGAGCGCGAGCGTGGCGCCGAAACTCTTCAGCGCAGGCATCGCGCTCATGCCGAGCATGCCGAACGACAACAGCGTGGTGGCCGACGACAGCAGCACACCGGTCCACACCGCGCCGAGATCGGCGTCCGCGCGCAGGCAGCCTTCGCGCAGAAACACCGCATAGTTTGCGCCAACGCCGAGCACCAGCATCAGCGCGAGCCAGTTGAACAGATTGAGCGGCACGTGAGCGTAACCGAACACCGCAAGCGTGATGACGACTGCGAGAAGCACCGGCAGCGTCACGGCAATGCCGCCGCGCGCGCGGTAGCGCAGCATCAACAGGACGAGCACGAGCGCGAGCGCACCGCCGAGCCACCACCCGCTATCCACGCGATACGCGCCGAACAGCTTCGAGACGCTCGCCGCCTTGTCGACGAATACGACGCCGGGCAGCGCCTGCGCGGTGGCGATTAGCGCAGGTTCGTTCTGCGGCGTCACGCCTTGTGGAATCACGACTGACGCATACGCTTTGGTCGCCGAATCGACTTCACCCAGCCACAGATGCCTGTAGGGCTGCGACCACGGTGCGGCGAGCCACGTCTCGACCGTAAGCAGCGGCTGCGGTTTTGCATACGCGGCGAGCCAGGCATCGGCGACTTCGTCTTTAAAGCCCGCCTGCAGCAGCGTGGCACGCAACGCTGCGGGATCGTTGAATACGTGCTGCGCAAGCAATGCGCGGTCTGCGTTTTGCTGCTTCGCGGACGGCACGAATTGCGCCACCGACTGATAGCTGCCCACCTTGTTCGCGGGGCCGTTCAACCCGTCGAGCTTCGTACCCAGCGCTTCGACGCGTTGCAAAACGATTTCCGGCGTCTCGCCGCGCACGACAAAAAACTGCGCGCTGTTATCGACACCCACCGCCGCGCGCACCTTGTCTTCCTGCGCGACCAGCGAAGGATCACGCTGGATCAGCAGATGGATATCGTCGTCGCTCGTCAGACGCAACCAGCCGGGAATCGCCACGATCAGCAATAGCGCCGCGACGAACCATGCGCGCTTGCCGCCGATCGTGCGATGCCAGACCGTCAGCAGACGCGCCGCACCAGCGAACAGGTGCCGCGGGCCGCGCTTCGGCGGGCGCGTGAGCAACGCGGGCAACAGCCACAGCACGGAGGCATACGCCGTCACAATGCCCGCAATCGCGAAGCATGCTATCTGCTTGAGCGCCGGGAACGGCACCCACGTGAGGATCGCGTAGCCAAGCAGGCTGGTGGCAAGCGCGACCGTCAAGGCCGGGCGCACGGCACGCGCGCCACGGCGCGAATCCCAATCGCGCTGCGCGCCGAGATAGACCACGAAATACTGAATCGAATAATCGACCGCTTCGCCGATCAGGCTCGCGCCGAACACCAGCGTCAACAGATGCAGTTGACCGAACACCAGCATCGTGACCGCAAGCGCGCAGACAATGCCGAGCGCGGTCGAAACGAAACCGAGCAGCAACAGACGTGGCGAGCGGAACACCCACATCATCAGCAACGCAATCCCGCACAGCGACGCGACGCCGATCAGATGCACCTCATGTTCCGATGCGCTACGGGCCGACTCCGCGTAGAACACTGCCCCGGTTCTCGCCACCGACACGTCAGGGAACGCCTGCTTCAGGCTGCTTTCACCTTGCGCAAGCGCGGCGAGCACGGCGTGCTGCGTTTTCGATTCGTAGGCCGAGCCCGGCAACGTGGCGACGATCAGCACGCTGGTCGCGCTGCCGCGATGCGACACCAGCATGTTGTCTTCGAGTTCGAGATTCGACGTGGCGAGCGGCAAGCCGCCGAGCCAGTGTTCGAGCCAGCCGAACGGATCGTCGGCGAGTGGCGTGGTCAGGCCGCCGTGCAATGGGCTGTAGATGCGCTGTGCAAGTGCGTCGTGCAGCGTGGGGCTTGCAGCATTGCTCTGCGCGAGTGCCGTGCGGTCAGCGGGCGCCAGCAAACCGAACCGATACGGCATGTACAGCGCGGCGATCTGCGACAGATCGAACGGCGGCAGCTCCGCCGTCACCGAGCCGAACGCCCCGCTCTTCTGCAACGATGCGCCGAGTTGTTTCGCAGCCGTTTTGGCGTGCGCGTCATCGTTGCTGGTGACCAGGAAAACCGTGCGGTCGCCCAGCGCACTCGCGAGCGTATCGACCGCCTTCTCGGCGACCGGATCCGCTTCCGTGGCAGGCAGCAACGCCAGCAGATTGGTCTGCAGCGGTGAGGGTCCCGCAAAACGCCAACCGCAATACAGCGCCGCGGCGAGCGCGAGCAGCAGCCACGCGGCGCGCATGCCCCACGCCTGTTTCGCGGACCGCTGTTGCAGCACCTGCATTACGGCGCTCCGAGCAGGCTACGCTCAGCCGGCGTTGGTTCGCTCACCGCCGCGCTTTTTGCAAAGTCGAGTTTCGTGATGTCGCCGTTCGCGAGCGTGATGCGCAAGCTTTGCAGATAGTCGCCGCCGTTCATTTGCAGACCTTTGATCGACTGCGCGATCTGCGGCTGGTTCGGCGTGAGTTGCATGCGCCACTGCGCGGCACTGCCTTCGGCCTGCACGTCGAATTGCGAATAGAGCGCCGACAGATCGCCGCCCAGCATCGCGCGCATCATCTTCGAAACCTGCGCGACGCCGCGTGTGCCTTGGGCACTGTGAGCGGTCACGCGCTGGCCGTTGGCGTCGACTTCGGCGACGCCCGCGTCGGTGATCACGTACGTGGCTTTGTACGGCGTGTCGATCTGCCAGATCACGCCACGATCGCGGACGAACAGCAGCGAACCCGTGCTGACGAGCGGCTGCTTCATCGCGGCGAGCGTTTGCGTTTGCGTGAATTGCGCGCGGACGCCCTTAGCCTGGGCGAGACGGGAGGCGATCTGCGAGACAAGTGCCGGGTTGCCGGCGGACTGTGCGGCTTCAGCCGCAGACGCCGCAGTCGGCCATGCTGCCAGACTTGATACGCTTAGGGTGCCTAGCCCAAGCAACGCTCCCGCTGCCACACCGCGCAAGCTTATCGTCCCCATACACGCTCCAGCTTTTCGAATACGACGGGCGGCGACACGAACTGCAATTCCTGCGTCGCGGCATCAACCGCGACCTGGATCGTGTAGCCCTTCGTCAATCGCGTACCGGATGCGCAGTCGACAATTTCATAGCCTATTTTCAGGCGGTTTTCGTGTTCGAGCAGTTGCGTGCGCACTTCGAGCGCCTGGCCGTAAGTAGCCGGGCGCACATACCTCAGATGTGCCTCGACGATCGGCCACAGGTAACCCGAAGCCTGCATCTCGCGGTAGTCGTAGTCGAACGTGCGCAGGAGCGCCGCGCGGCCGATCTCGAAGTACTTCAGATAGTGGCCATGCCAGCACACGTTCATCGCGTCGACGTCGTGAAACGGCACTTCGACCATCGCGCTGGCTGTCAGCACTTTAGGGGAGCCGCTCATGCGTTCGGGCCTCCGCGATAGTCGTCCAACAGCTCGCAGGCGGCGATGCGCGCAGTCAGCGCGCGCAGGTCGCTTTCCAGCGCGCGGTCTTCGTCGACGAACGGCGACTGCGCCGTCACGCTATCGATGAACGCTTGCAGCGGCGCGGGAACAGGCGTGGTGCTGTCGATCTTCAAGCGCAGACGCGCGGCTTGCACCGTCGCCAGCGTATGCGCGGCGGCAACCTGCTCGGTCAACTCCAGCACGCGCAAACAGTCGCGCGCAGCGATCGTGCCCATGCTGACCTTGTCCTGATTGTGCGCTTCGGTCGAACGCGAGAACACGCTCGCCGGCATCGTGTTCTTCAACGCTTCGGCCGTCCATGCGGACGACGAAATCTGCACCGCCTTGAAACCGTGATTGATCGCTGCGCGCGCGGGCGCAGCACCCGACAGGTTGCGCGGCAAGCCGTTATTGAAATTCACGTCGACCAGCAGCGCGAGCTGCCGGTCCATCAGATCGGCGAGATTGGCGACCGCGACTTTCAGCGAGTCCATCGCGAACGCGATATGGCCGCCGTAGAAGTTGCCGCCGTGCAGCACGCGCCCGTTGTCGGGGTCGATCAGCGGGTTGTCGTTCGCACTGTTCAGTTCGTTCTCGACATCGCGGCGCACCCACGACAAGGCATCGCGCGCAACACCGATTACGTGAGGCGCACAGCGAATCGAATAGCGGTCCTGCAGACGATGCCCCGGCGTATCGTCGCGCCCACTCAGATCGTCGCGAATCCACGCCGCGGCTTCGGCCTGGCCTGCATGCGGCTTCACTTCGAACAGCATTGCGTCGAAGTGCGCGGCGCGGCCGTCGAGTGCCACGGTAGAGAGCGCGGTGAGACGTGCGGTCAGGCGCGTCAGATGATCGGCACGCGCAAACGCGAGACAGGCGAGGCCTGTCATCACCGCGGTGCCGTTCATCAGCGCAAGACCTTCTTTCGGCGCGAGCGTCAGTGGCTCGTGACCCAGTTCGGCCCAGACTTCGCGCACGTTGCGCAGACTGTCTTCGAACATCACATCGCGTTCGCCGGCGAGCGCGGCGGCTACATACGAGAGCGGCGTCAGGTCACCGCTTGCGCCGACCGAGCCTTCCGACGGAATGCGCGGCAACACGCGGTGATTGATCAGATCGGCAAGACGTTCGAGCAACACGGGGCGCACGCCGGAGAAACCATAGGCCAGCGAGTTGAGTCGCGCGGCGATCACCGCGAGCGTCTGCGCGTCGTCGAGATACTGGCCCATTCCGCAGCCGTGGTAACGCGTCAACTGCAACGGCAAGGCTTCGACGAGTTCCATCGGTACGTCGACCACGCACGCGTCGCCATAGCCGGTGTTGACGCCGTACACGGTCGCGCCCGACGCCAGATGCCGGCGCAAAAAATCCGCGCCGCGCTGGATCCGCGCACGCCACGCCGGATCGGCGCTCAACGCAACCGGTGCGCGATGATGGGCGATCGCAACGACTTCTTCGATCGTCAGCTTGCGGCCGCCGATCGTCACCGCCGCCGCGTTTGCACCCGCGCTCTCATTTGCGCTAACGTTCTGCGCCTCGATCAGATCATGTTCGGCCATGTGTGCCTCGCTTGGGGCTGGCCCAGAAATCGAAGAAATTGAACCATTGATAAGGTGCCTTGCGGCAATAGTGTTCGAGGCGCGCCGCGTACCGCTGCGCCCACGCGGCAAGATGCTGCGCGCGTTCGCGGCGCGGCAACTCGATGCGCTCGGCGAACGGTTCGAAATACAAACGATAACCGTCGCGCTCTTTCAGGCAGAAGAACAGATAGACAGGGCAGCCCAACGCATGTGCGAGCACGTAGGGGCCTTGCGCGAACGGCGCAGTCGAGCCGAGAAATTGCGCTTCGGTCGTGCGACCCGCTTCGTGGGCCGGCACGCGGTCGCCGACGATCACCAGTAGCTCGCCCGCATCGACGCGCTCCTGCATCATCATCGCGGTCTCGGGACCGAAATCGCTAACCTCGAGCAGATGCCGCGCGAACTGGCTATTCGCCGACGCCAGCACGCTATTGAAGCGCCGCGCGTGTTCGGTGTAGACCACGGCGGTGACTTTCGCGTAGGCGCCTTGCGCGGCGAGCGCGCGGGTCATTTCCAGATTGCCGAGATGCGCGCCGATCACGAGCGCGCCTTTGCCACTCGCCACCAAGGCTTCGAATGCCGATGGGTCTTCGAATTTGACGTCGGCGTTGTTGACACGGCCGGACCACGCCGCGAGCTTATCGAAACCCGATTGCGCGAACGCCAGCATGTGGCGATAGGCGGACAGCCAACCCGGGCGCGGCGTATCGCCGTGCGGTGCGGCCGCACCGAGACGCGTGAAGTAGTTGCTCGACGCCTCGCGTGCGGCACGGCCCGTCAGCAGAAAATACGCGACGATCGGATGCAGCCAGAGCGCGGTGAAACGGCGGCCGAATAACTTGCAACTGAGGGCGAGCAAGGACATGCCCAGATGGCTGCCGCGTTCGGCGATTCGCCACCAGTCCTGGGGGCTTTGTTCGTTTTGTTCAGCGTGCTGGCCGGGTTCGTTCTGATCGCCCTGCTTGACCGCCTCACTTGCAATAGCCGAACGGCGTGGCATCACTTTGTGCGCGAGCAGCATCGGCAGACGCCACAGCATGCCGAACACGAGGCGCGTGTGGCTGCGGCTGATGCGCACGTTGTCCCACAGCACGTCGAAATGCGAGACGCCGTCGCTTGCATAGGTGACGCGCGTCGGAATCGAACGGAACGCGGCGCGCCGCCAGTGCAGACGCACGAGAATTTCGATGTCGAAGTCCATGCGCGTCGGCAGTTGCACGCTGTCGATCAGCTCGCAAGCAAGCGCAAGCGGATACAGACGGAAGCCGCACATCGAATCGCGGATCGTTAGCGAGAGCGTTTCGATCCACACCCACACGTGTGTCAGATAACGGCCGTAGAGGCGCGATTTCGGCACGCTCTCGTCGTAGACCGGGCGGCCGAGGATCACCGCGCCCGGTTCGGCAAGCGCCGCGTCGATGAAACGTGGCACGTCCGTCGCGTCGTGCTGGCCGTCGGCATCGATCTGCAGAGCGTGCGTGTACTCCGCGGTGCGTGCAGCGCGTAGTCCCGCCATCACCGCCGCGCCTTTGCCGCCGTTGACCGGCAAACGTAGGAGCGTAAGCTGCTCCGCGTACTGTTGCGCGAGCGAAGCGAGCACCAACTGGGTCGCTTCATCGCTGCCGTCGTCGACGACAAACATCGGCAAGCCGTGCACCGCGAGATGGGCAACGGTCGCGCCGATCGCGTCCTTGTGGTTGTAAATCGGAATAACGATGCAAGGAGCGAAGCGCATCATGCGGGCTCCCGATACACGATCACACCGGACGCGCATTCACGGCCGCTCAGCCGGTACGCGAACTGCACGCGGCCACGCGCGGCGTCGTGTGCGAGCGTGAGATTCAGCACCGCGCCCGGTGGCACCGGCGCCATGAACTTGAGGCGATCGACCGATGCCAGTGCTCGCACGGCGGGCACGTGTTCAGCGGCCAGATGCATGGCCCAGTGCACCTGAACGACGCCCGGCAGAATCGGCAGACCGGGGAAGTGGCCGGCGAAATGCACGAGCGTCGGCGGCACGCGCAGTTCGTAGTGCAACGTGTCGGCACTACGAGCTTCGGCGAGCACTTCCACGCCGTCCTCGCGCGGTTCGAATGCCGCCGCGACAGCGGCCACCGGCAGCTTGCCGCGCGTGTCGAACGGCAACGTGAGGCGGAAACGCCAATGACGCGGCAGCACCACCACATCGAAATAAGCAGCAAGATGACGGCGCAGGGTGCGCGCGAGTTGCACGCGACCTTCGTCGCGCAATGCCTCGCAGCCGGCTTCCGTCAGCGCCACGACGGCGCCGACGCGCTCGCGCGAGGCGCCTTCCAGCGGCACGATCGCCGCTTGCGCAACATACGGATGCAGCGCGAGACGCGTTTCAAGTTCCGGCAACGACACGCGCTTGCCATCCAGCTTGAGCACGCGATCGAGGCGGCCTTGCAGGCGGAAGCGGCCATCGGCGTCGAACGCGATCTTGTCGTCCGTGCGATGCCAGCCGGTGTGATCGAGATGCGGCGAGCGGACATTCAGCGCGCCGTCTTCGTCGCGGCGCACTTCAATGCCGACGACCGGCTGCCAGGCATCGGTCTGATCCTGACGACGCCACGCGATGCCACCGGTTTCCGTACTGCCGTAGATTTCGAGCGGCGCAGCGCCGTAAGCGGCGGCGTATTCCTGGGCAGCTTCCAAGGCAAGCGGGCCGCCCGAAGAAAAGAAAGCGCGCGGCGCCGGCGTCAACGCAGCGAAGCCGGGCAACGCGGGCCAACGCGACAATTGCGCGGGCGTCGAAACGACCACCGTCGCGCCGCATTGCTCGATCTGTGTTTGCAGATGCAAAGGCTCGATGCTGATCGCACGGTCGAATGCGCGGCCCGCTGCAAGCGGCCACAACACGCGAAACAGCAAACCGTAGATGTGATGATGCGGCACGCTCGCGAGCATCGTCGCATCGCCGACTAAAGCGCCCCACTGCTTTTCGAGCGTGTGCACTTCGGCATTGAATTGCGCGAGGGTCTTGCGGATCGGTTTGGGGGCGCCGCTGCTGCCGGAGGTGTAGAGCGTCAACGGAGCTTGCGGATCGATCGTGTGTGAAGCATCAGCATCAGCGTCTGCGTCTCGCACGCCAAGTGGCAGGTCGGCGTCGGTCAGCACGGCGTCGTACGCATCGGCCAGATCGGCGAGATAGCCCGGCGTCGCGTTGGCCGGAATCACCGGCTCCTTGCCACACGCGAACAGCGCGAACAGCGCGCAGGCGAAATCGAACGGATCATCGATACACAATGCGTAGCGGCGCGCGTCTTGCGTTTGCATCAGCGTGACCAGCGTCGACACACGAGCGCGAAACGCTGTGCGGTCGAGCACCGTCGCGCCGTCGCGGCATACCGGCGCATTCACGACGGCGGCCCCATGGCCCGCCGACAACAGGTCGTGCAACGCGATCATGCCGCCTCCGAACGCGCGGCTCGCGGCAGCACCACCAGATAACGCCAGATGACCTCGGCTACCAGCAGCACGCCGATCAACCCATAAGCGATCGCGCCGTTATAGAGCGACCAGTTTGCGCGGCTCCAATAGAGCGCCGTATAAGCGGAGAACGCGCCGTTCAGCGCGAAGAAAACGCACCACACCTGGGTCACGCGCCACGTATGGCGTACGGCGCCCGGCGGCAGGTTCGGATTGCCTAGCCGCGCGAATTTTTCGATCATCGACGGCCCGCGCACGAGCGTCGCACCGAACGCGATCAGCAGACCCAGATTGACGAGCGAAGGATAGAGGCGCAGCAGCAGTTCGCTGTTGGTGAACACGATGGCCGCCGAGGCGCAGCTCAGCAAGCCGACCACGGTCCAGTCGATCGTGGAGAGCCGGCGCAGCGAGGTCGCGACCGGACCGCTGCCGGCCCAGCGTTGCAGCCACAGAATCGCAAACAGCATGCAGCCGACATAGCGCGGCGTGTCCCAGCGCCAGGCACACAGAATCAACGCGGGATACGCGAGTTTCAACAGAACCTGCACCACCGTTTTGGCCCAGTGGCGCTCAGTGCCGGGCGAAGCCTCGGCGGGCCGGCTCGCCGCCGCTTGCATTCGCGAGCGCACGGATGGCATCAGCCTTGTGCCGCCAGCAGCGATTCGACCGCACCGATCACATCGCCGACCGTGCGCACCGACTTGAATTCTTCCGGCTTGATGCGGCGGCCGGTCATTTCCTGCAGTTTGATCGCGAGGTCGACGGCGTCGATACTGTCGAGATCGAGGTCCTCGAAGAGATGCGCGTCTGGCGTCACGCGCTCCGGCTCGATCGCGAAGTTCTCTTTGAAGATGGCGCGGATGCGCTCAAGAATCTCTGCCTCGTTCACGATTAATCCCCTTTTCTTGTGGTTTCGTTCACAGCATGCGCCGTTTTGCGTTGACTCGCGACCAGCGCGGCCAGCGTGCTGATCGAGCGGAAGTGCTCGCGGGTGCGTTCGTCGTTTGCGGCGATGGTCAGCTGGTATTGTTTGCGCAGCACGATGCCGATCTCGAGCGCGTCGATCGAGTCGAGACCGATGCCGTCGGTATCGAACAACGGGGCGTCGTCGTCGATATCGGCCGGACTCAGGTCTTCCAGATCGAGGGCTTCGATCAGAAGCTGTTTAATTTCCAGTTTTAAAGAATCCATAATCGAACAGGTGCTGAGTAATGTGAGCTTCGATGGCGCTGGTCACGCTGCGCGCCGCGAGAGACGGTGAAGTGTCGTGGTCGGCGAGTTGCTCGACGCCAAGCGGCTCGAGCACGTTCACACGGATCCTGAAAGCGCGCGCCGGCACGTCATACCAGCGCATCTGCTTCGTGAACGCCGGCGGATCGCAGTCCATCAGCACCGGCACGATCGGCGCGCCGACCTTTAATGCCATGTGCGCGAACCCGCGTGAAAACGCGTGCAGCCGGTTCGGCGCGGGGCTGCGCGTGCCCTCGGGAAAAATAATCATCGTGTAGCCCGCTGCCAGCTGTCGCGCGCCGGCTTCGACGAGTTCCGACGGATCCGCGTTGCTCACATATTCCGCCGAGCGCACGATCCCCCAGAAACACGGGTTGCCCCAGTGCGCGTTTTTCACCACGCAACAGGCGCGCGGCGTGAGCGACAACAACACCATCACGTCCAGGTAGGTCGGGTGATTGGCGACCACGATCGCCGGACCGCCGGCGCGCAATGCCTGCCCACCCGATACCTCGAGCTCCATCACGCCGATGCACTGCAACACCGCGACCAGCGCGCGGAAAAACCAGTGAATCACGGTCGTCACCACGCGCTGACGCGACGCCCGGTGCGGCCACAGCCACGCGAGCGGAAACACCAGCACCGAAAACAGCACGCCGCAGATGCCGAACACCACGAAGGCCATGCCTGTCGCGCAGAACCGCCAAACGTAATCAAGCCGCGCGTTCATGCCACCTCCAATGCCAGGCCGCGCCGGCGCCTTGCCAGACGGCGGGCCTACCCGTTTCCAGACAGTGCTGCAGCGCCTGACTCTGGGTCGTGAAACGTTCTTCCGTGCTTGCCTCCTGCGCGGCCACGGCTGCCTCGTCACCCGCGCCGGACAACGTGCAGACCAGTTGCCCCGTCGCCGCTTCGCCGTTCAGCAGGATCGCGATCGCGCCGCCCTGCACTTCGTCTTCGATCGTGCCGTACGCCTGATCGGCCGGTTCGTCAGCGTACACCAGCAATACTGGTGCCCCGGGCTGCGTTGCATATTGCGCGTACGCTTCCAGCAGCGCGTAGCCGAGCGTCTCGGCGCCGGCCGAGATCGCGCTGGCAGCGGAACGATCGCCGCGCGCGATGCCGAACACGCCGGTCATGGCGTTCAGCACCGAGAGGCTGAAAGCGGTCGGCGAGACCGGATCTCCCGCGCTGATGGCACGCAGGATGTCCGTGGTGCGCCGCAATTCGCCGTGACGTGAAGCGAACACGACCCGGACCTCATCTTGCGCCACACAGTCGTGCGCTACCTTCAGGGCGACTCTGGACAGCGTGCTCAGGCGACGCCGCACGATCGGCTCGATGAAGCCGATGTCGGGTGCGGCAGATGCGGCAGCAGGCCAGCTAGACCAGCGAGCGACCGGAATGGTCCAGTGCAGATCGGGCATATCGGTGTTCGCGCGTAGAAGCGAGGAGAGGCTGAGGGCGCCTGACGGAATACGCAGCCGTCACAGCGTATGCGCGCCGCGCGGAACGACAATCTCCAGCCGGGGTCAATCCAATCTTCTTATATAGGGTTCAGCGTTTTAACGGCACGTGGCCCCGATTATTTAGGCGCCTTCGCCAATTAGTCTGATGGATTGACTCAGGCTCCCTGTGGTCGCCGGAATCATACTGAATATTGTGGATTAAATCAGCCACAAAAGACGTATCTATCTGTATCCGTATCGCAGGTGCGACGGATGCCTGGACAACGTCAAAATATAGGCCTGGCGGCCCTTGCGCGATCGTGAGCAGTCTGCAAAGCCGCCTTGCGGCGAGCTCCGCGGGCCAGATGGGCGCTGCTACGTCAGCAAATAGACGCGAATACTTTCATTTAACTTTCTAAACAAGTGTTTCGTTTCGGAACATTTCAACGCTTTGGGGCCGGCCTGCTGAGTGAAATGCCGTGCATTTTTCGATTCTCGTGCGCGACTTACGGAGGCTTACCGTAACGTCGTTTTTGCCATATCGCGGTGGCGCTACCCACTTCCGGTCAAAGACACGCTCGCGCCGGCAGCAAAGCAAAACGGCCTGGCAGAATGACCTGCCGGGCCGTTTTTGTTGCGCCGCAGCGCATACTGTTCGCCGTGCCGGTGCAGTGCTTACAGTGCTTTTTGCGCTTACTGCACGACTTTCGCACCCGGCGCCGAGGCTGGTGCAGCCGCGGGCGCGGCACCCGTCGTCGCGACTTCGTTCGAGACCCCGCCGTTCTTGTCGACGGGAAGCTTCACGGTATGGACGACGCCGTTGCCGAGCGGGAAGTCCGCCAGCGCGCTGCGCGCCAGATACGGCATGGCTCTCACCAGCGACGATTCTTCGTCCGAGTTGCGCGCCGTCACGTTATAGACCTCTTTGCCGCTGGCTCGCTCGGTAATCCGCACGCCGAGCAGGTGCGTGAAGATCGGGTAACTCTGGTTCACATAGGCGGTCGGAAACGCACCCCACGGTCCCCACGGATCGAACGGCCGGCCCCAGTACGGCGCCGGCCAGGGGTTGTAATACACCGGCTGCGCAACCGTCACCATGTCCGAGCGAATCCCGTAGGAGAGCCCGACCAGATAACGCGCCTGGGACGTGTCGACCTGACGGAACGCATGCGTGGCGAGTTCGTTGCCGACGAGGCGCTCGTAGGTGGTGAGTTCAAGATTGTTCTGCTGATCGCCCGCCCGTGTGAACGCATAGGTACGGCTGGCGTCGTTGCCGCTCCAGTCGGAGAACGCCGTGACCTGCGAGGTCACGTAACTCGTGCAGCCCGACAGCAGCACCGTCAGCGTGGCCAGCAGCAGTGTGGCGCGGCGGGTCCATCGATTAATGTTCATGGTCTACCTCTTAAGGCCTTTAGTTTGCTTCTGGATTGTTAGCGTTGCGCCTGTCGCCACTCGATTTCAACGACGCGCTGGCCTTTTTTATTCCACGCGCGCGCCGATAATACGCTGACCAGGCGAATCGGCAAAAAGTTCGAGCCGCACAATCCGCCGAGCCTTTGTACAATGGCTCGACAAGCCCGGCTCGCGCGCCATAAGCACGCTTGACGGCTCGAGTCCCATCACTACAGAACGCCATGGCCGATACCGCAACGCCCAATGTGATCCGCCGCGCCGATTACGCGCCGCCCGCCTTCCTGATCGACACCGTCGCACTGGAGTTCGATCTGATCCCCGAACGCACCGTCGTCAGGAACACGATGCGGGTGCGCCGCAACCCGGACGCGTCCCACGCCTCGAATTTCGAACTGATGGGCGAACAACTCGAGTTCGTCAGCGCCACGATCGACGGCGCCCCGTTCGCCCAAGCGCATGCGCACGAACACGGCCTTACGCTCGACAACGTGCCGGATAGCTTCGAGCTCACGCTCACCAGCATCTGCAATCCGGCGGAAAACACCACGCTGTCGGGCCTGTATGTGTCGGGCGGCAACTTCTTCACGCAGTGCGAGGCCGAGGGCTTTCGCCGCATCACCTATTTCCTCGACCGCCCCGACGTGATGGCGACCTTCACGGTCACGCTGCGCGCCAGCAAGGCCGACTATCCGGTGCTGCTGTCGAACGGCAATCTGCTCGAAGAAGGCGATCTGCCGGACGGCCGCCATTTCGCCCGCTGGGAAGATCCGTTCAGGAAGCCGAGCTATCTGTTCGCGCTGGTCGCCGGCAAACTGGTCGCGCTCGAAGAACGCGTGAAGAGCGGTTCGGGCAAGGAAAAGCTGTTGCAGGTGTGGGTCGAACCGCACGACCTGGACAAGACCCGTCACGCCATGGATTCGCTGATCAACTCGATCCGCTGGGACGAGTCGCGCTTCGGGCTGGAACTGGATCTGGACCGCTTCATGATCGTCGCGGTGAGCGACTTCAACATGGGCGCGATGGAGAACAAGGGGCTCAACATCTTCAACACGAAGTACGTGCTGGCGAACCCCGAAACGGCAACGGACACCGACTTCGCGAATATCGAGGCGGTGGTCGGCCACGAGTACTTCCACAACTGGACCGGCAACCGCGTGACGTGCCGCGACTGGTTCCAGCTGAGTCTGAAAGAAGGCCTGACGGTGTTCCGCGATCAGGAGTTCTCGGCCGACATGGCGGGCGGCGCGACCGATGAAGCCGCGCGCGCCACCAAACGCATCGAAGACGTGCGCGTACTGCGGCAGATGCAGTTCGCCGAAGACGCGGGTCCGATGGCGCACCCAGTGCGCCCGGAAAGCTACGTCGAGATCAACAACTTCTACACGATGACGGTCTACGAAAAAGGCTCGGAAGTCGTGCGGATGTATCAAACGCTGTTCGGCCGCGACGGTTTCCGCAAAGGCATGGACCTGTACTTCAAGCGTCATGACGGCCAGGCTGTGACCTGCGACGACTTCCGTCACGCGCTCGCCGATGCGAACGGCCGTGATCTCGCGCAATTCGAGCGCTGGTACAGCCAGGCCGGCACGCCGCGCGTGTCCGTGCGCACGCAATACGACGCCGCGCAGCAGCGCTACAGCGTGACGCTCACGCAAGGCTACGGCGATACCGCCCCGGCCGCGCGTGAAACGCAAAAGGGTCCGCTGCTGATTCCGTTCGCGATTGGTTTGATCGGCAAGGACGGCCACGATCTGCCGCTGCAACTGGAAGGCGAAACCAGGGCGTCGGAAGCCACCACTCGCGTGCTGGAATTCACGCAGACCGAACAGACCTTCACGTTCGTCAACGTCGCGCAGGAACCACTGCCCTCGCTGCTGCGTAATTTCTCGGCGCCGGTGATCGTCGAATACGACTACTCGGCCGATCAGCTCGCTTTCCTGCTCGCGCACGACAGCGATCCGTTCAACCGCTGGGAAGCCGGTCAACGGCTCGCCACGCGCGAGCTGCTGACGCTCGCCGGGCGCGCCGCCACGGGCGTGCCGCTGCAACTCGACGACTCGGTGGTCGCGGCGTTCGCTCGCGTGCTGACCGACGAGACGCTCTCGCCCGCTTTCCGCGAACTGGCGTTGATGCTGCCGTCGGAAGCGTATCTGGCTGAACAGATGGCCGAATCGAATCCGGCTGCCGTACATGCCGCGCGGCAGTTTGTGCGCAAGCGCCTCGCGAATGCGCTCAGAGCGGACTGGCTTGCCGTGTACGAAAAGCACCGCACGCCAGGTGCGTATGAAGCGACGCCGGAGGCTTCCGGTCATCGTGCGTTGAAGAATCTTGCGCTGTCGTATCTCGCGGAACTGGACGATCCGGCTGGAGCCGTGCGGCTTGCATCCGCGCAATACGACGCCGCCAACAACATGACCGACCGCTCGGCGGCGCTCTCGGCGTTGCTCAATGCGTCGGCGGCGAACGGCGGCAGCGTGGAGGCGCAGCAGGCGCTGGACGACTTCTACCGGCGCTTCGAAAAGGAACCGCTCGTCATCGACAAGTGGTTCGCCTTGCAAGCCACGCAACGTGGCAGCGCGCAGCGTCCGGTGATCGAGATCGTGCGCAAGCTTATGGCGCATCCTGCGTTCAACCTGAAGAACCCCAACCGCGCGCGCTCGCTGATTTTCAGCTTCTGCGCCGCGAACCCTGCGCAGTTCCATGCCGAAGACGGCTCGGGCTACGCGTTCTGGGCCGAGCAGGTGATCGCGCTCGACGCCATCAATCCGCAAGTGGCCGCGCGCCTCGCCCGCTCGCTGGAATTGTGGCGCCGCTTCACGCCGACACTGCGCGACGGCATGCGCGCGGCGCTGGAGAAAGTGGCGTCGCAGGTGAAGTCGCGCGACGTGCGCGAGATCGTGGAAAAAGCGTTGGCGTGACGATCGTCTGACAGCGCTTTACGCAGCGAAAAGCCGGCACGTGTTGCCGGCTTTTTTTCGTCCTCAA
Source organism: Paraburkholderia sp. SEWSISQ10-3 4 (assembly GCF_030464785.1). Classification (NCBI taxonomy): domain Bacteria; kingdom Pseudomonadati; phylum Pseudomonadota; class Betaproteobacteria; order Burkholderiales; family Burkholderiaceae; genus Paraburkholderia; species Paraburkholderia sp. SEWSISQ10-3 4. Next base: position 110,991 of record NZ_JALPRI010000012.1, on the reverse strand, counting down.
TTTCGCGATGAGGCGATGTGCGGACGTCAACGTTAGCCGTCTGGACGACTATTCGTATCGGCTCGACAGGGTGAAAGTAAACGCATTCATTTAACGGTTTACGTTTAACGCGATGCGTTATATCATCCCATGATCACGACATTCGGCGACAAGGCTACGGCGGCAATCTTTCAGGGCAAGTTCGTGCATTCACTGCCGCTTCATATGCAGGCGCTCGCACGCCGCAAGCTGCTCATGATCGACGCCGCCAGGTCGATCCGCAACCTGCACGCGCCGCCGGGCAATCGGCTCGAATCCTTGCAAGGCCAGCGCAGCGGGCAGTGGAGTATTCGCATCAACGCACAGTGGCGCATCTGTTTTCACTTTGTCGACGGGGAGGCGCTGAATGTCGAAATTGTCGACTATCACTGATTATTGGGAGACCGGCATGGTCATCAAACGCTCCGATCTGGGCAGCATCGATTTCTCCGACATCAGCACCGGCGAAAGTATCCCGGAAATCCACCCCGGCGAGATTCTGCGGTGCGAGTTTCTCGAGCCACTCAGCATGTCCGTCAACGCGCTCGCCCTTGCGCTGCGCGTACCGGCGCCTCGCATCAACGACATCGTGCGCGGCAAGCGCGCCATCTCGGCTGACACCGCGCTGCGGCTCGAGCGCTACTTCGGCGCGAGTGCGCAATTCTGGCTGAATCTGCAGATCGCCTACGACCTGCGGGTCGCCACCGCGGCGGCCGGCGAGCAGATCGAACGCGAGATCGAGCCGATGCCCAAGGCGAACCGGCCCAAAATGCCGAAGGTCCCCGCCGAACACGCCCGTGCCGCGGCGCTTGCCACCCATGTGGCCGGCCATGTCACGGCCATCAAGGCTCGCCGAAAAGCCTGAATTTCGCGCGCCTTTACAGCCCCTGGCGAGACGGGCGCACGCCCTTGTATCTCAAAAGCACGGAATCGACACAGCGAGCGGTTAAAATCGAGACATTCCCTAAGCCTTCCCGGAGTACAGCAATGGCTTTGCAACGTCGTACCACTCTCACGAAGTACCTGATCGAGCAGCAGCGCGAAACCAACAACCTGCCGGCCGACCTGCGCCTTTTGATCGAAGTCGTCGCGCGCGCGTGCAAGGCGATCAGCTACCACGTCAGCAAGGGCGCGCTGGGCGATGCGCTCGGCACGGCGGGCAGCGAGAACGTTCAGGGCGAAGTGCAGAAGAAGCTCGACATCCTGTCGAACGAAATCCTGCTCGAAGCGAATGAATGGGGCGGTAACCTCGCGGGCATGGCGTCCGAGGAAATGGAGCAATTCTTCCCGATCCCCGCCAACTACCCGAAGGGCGAATACCTGCTGGTGTTCGATCCGCTCGACGGCTCGTCGAACATCGACGTCAATGTGTCGATCGGCACGATCTTCTCGGTGCTGCGCTGCCCGGACGGCCAGCAGCCCACCGAACAGTCGTTCCTGCAACCCGGCACGCAGCAGGTTGCGGCAGGTTATGCGGTGTACGGCCCGCAAACCGTGCTGGTGCTGACCACCGGCAACGGTGTGAACTGCTTCACGCTCGACCGCGAACTGGGTTCGTGGGTGCTCACGCAAAGCGATATGCGCATTCCGGTCGAAACGCGCGAATATGCGATCAACGCGTCGAACGAGCGTCATTGGTATCCGCCGGTTGAGAAATACATCGGCGAGTTGAAAGACGGCAAGGACGGTTCGCGCCAGAGCGACTTCAACATGCGCTGGATCGCGTCGATGGTGGCCGACGTGCACCGTATCCTGAACCGCGGCGGCATCTTCATGTACCCGGCCGACAAGCGCACACCGGACAAGCCGGGCAAGCTGCGCCTGATGTACGAAGCGAACCCGATGGCGTTCATCGTCGAGCAGGCCGGGGGCGCCGCGACCAATGGCGAGAAGCGGATTCTGGATATACAGCCGAAAAGCCTGCACGAGCGTGTCGCCGTGTTCCTCGGCTCGAAGAACGAAGTCGACCGCGTCACGCGCTACCATCTCGAAGCAAAAAAGTGACCGCGGGGGCTTGCCAAGTTCCTGAAGAAGTCCCTATAATCTCGTTTCTCCTGATGCCGGAATAGCTCAGACGGTAGAGCAGCGCATTCGTAATGCGAAGGTCGGGGGTTCGATTCCTCTTTCCGGCACCACAAGATTCAAGCAAAAAGCCCAGTCCTCGTGACTGGGCTTTTTGCTTTTCTGTTGCCGGTTTTCAACGCGGTTTTCGCTGCAACCGGCGCCACAACGACCAACGATAGCGCCCCTTCAGCCGCCAAAATCCAGTCGATCGCTTCGCGCGGTCACGCCGAGATTGCGAACGATCATGGCGTCTTCAACGATCACGTTCTCAGCCGGCTTCATGCCATACGCCAACACCGCTTCCTGCGGCGCTGACGAGAACCACGAGATCCGGCCGGCGCACTCGATACCGACCTGACGTCCTTTCCAATAGACAGCGTTTTCCATGGCGAACTCTCTGAAGGGCGAAGACTGCCATCTTCCGCGCCGGTGTCGGCGCTTCCGTTATCCACCGCACCCTGTGCCGCAGATAGCCGCTTCAATAATAGTCGGCGGCACGATCAAGGCGAACGACAAACCAACGGCAGTTGCAGACACCACCCGGGGAGAGCCGCACGGCAGCGTATCCGACGCAACGATTCGCAGCCTGAAGCTGCAGTACCACGCGAGGTCTATCGGACTTCGCGCTTCTCCCGTAGGAAATCGATCAGCGCGCGCAGCTTGAACGGCATCTGCGCACGGCTCGCGGTGTACAGAAAAAACCCCGGAAAGCTCGGACACCACGCCTCCAGCACGCGGACCAGGCGGCCGTCTTCGAGTTGCTCCTTCACGTAGTCGTCGATCACGTGAAGGAGCCCCACGCCCTGCTCCGCCGCCCGCACCATCGTGCGCAGATCGTTGGTGACGAGGCTCCCGCGTGTCTCGACCTGGAACACGCGCGACGGATCATCAGGCTGCGCGAACTCCCATCGATAGATGCCGCCGCTAGTCGAGAAGCGGTAGCGCAAGCAATCGTGAGCGGCGAGATCAGTTGGCGTCGCCGGCGCTGGATAGCGCTCGAAGTACGCCCGCGACCCGGCTACGACAATACGGATGTCACCACTCAAGGGCACCGCCACCATGTCCTTCGCGATCCGTTCGCCGAGCCGGATACCCGCGTCGAAACCTTCGCCGACTACGTCAGCGAAACCATCGTCGAGTGTCAGATCGAGACGGATCTGCGGATAGCGGCGCGTGAACTCGGCCAGATGCGGCAACACCAGCAACTCGCTCGCGACCCTCGGCAAATTGATGCGCAGCGTGCCGGCGGGCTGGTCGCGGGTTTCATCGAGCGCCTCGAAGGCCGCTTCCAGTTCACCCAGCGCAGGCAGCACGCGGGCGAGAAAATGCGAACCAGCTTCCGTCAGCGCGACACGCCGGGTGGTCCGGTTGAACAGGCGCACATTCAACTGCGTCTCGAGCGAACGAATGCTTTGCGACAACGCCGAGGCCGTCACGCCGGTTTCCGCAGCCGCGTGCGTGAAGCTGCCGTGGCGCGCCACGCTCGCGAATGCCATCAACGCCGGCAACTGGGCTGGATCCATCGCCATCTCCATTATTAAGTCGAACTTCATAATCCTTGCAGACAGACGGCGTTTTTCCAAGTAAAGAATCGGCGCACGATAGCGCCATCGATTCAACACGTTCCGCCTGACCGCTCAAGGAGACTGACATGACGATGGATCGCTACACCCTGCTCGGCCGCTCGGGCCTTCGCGTGAGCCCGATCGCACTGGGCACGATGACCTTCGGCACCGAATGGGGCTGGGGCGCCGACGAACAAGCAGCGCAACGCCTGTTCGATCTGTACGTGGATGCCGGCGGCAACTTCATCGACACCGCGGACATGTACACCGAAGGCACCAGTGAGAAATGGCTCGGCAAGTTCGTCGCGGCGCGCGGTCTGCGCGACCGGCTCGTGATCGCCACCAAGTACGGCTACAACGCCGAGACCGGCAATCCGAACGCGGGCGGCAACCATCGCAAGAATCTGCTGCGTGCGCTCGACGGCTCGCTCAAACGCCTCGGCACCGACTACATCGACCTGTATTACCTGCACACATGGGACCGCGTCACCCCGGTGGACGAAGTCATGCGCGCGATGGACGACGCCGTGCGCGCGGGCAAGATCCGCTACGTCGGCCTGTCGGATACGCCCGCGTGGTTTGCCGGACGGGCGCAGACGCTGGCCGACTGGCGCGGCTTCGAACCAGTCGCGGCAATGCAGCTTGAATACTCGATGATCGAACGCAACGCCGAAAACGAGTTCGCCGATCTAGCCGCGAATCTGGGCATGGGCCTCGTGCCGTGGAGTCCGCTGGGTATGGGCGTGTTGTCGGGTAAGTACCGTCCTTCGCAAGGCGGAGTGGCGAGCGCTGTTTCCGGCGACGGGCGCCTCGCGAGCATGGCCAGCGCGCCACCGCCGGGATTCGACAAGCTGACCGAGCGCAATTTTCGCATCGTCGCGGAACTGGAGGCCGTTGCGAATCTGGCGGGGCGACCGATGGCGCAAGTTGCGTTGAACTGGCTGCACCAGAAGCGCGGCGTGTCGAGCATCATTGTTGGCGCGACCCGACCGGAGCAGTTGCAGGAGTCGCTCGGCTCGCTCGATTTCACGCTCGCGCCGGAATTGGTCGCACGACTCAACGCCATCTCGGCACCTGCCCGTCCATTCCCGTACTACATGTTTGCTGATGGTCATCAGGCGCGGATTCATGGCCAGGTCGAAGTCGCCGACAAACCTGCGGCCTACTCCGCACCCGTGACAATTCCGGCGCCGACCGCGTAAAAAGTCGTCCACCTTGAGCGCCGTTCGTCTGGAACGCGGTGCTTTTTATTTGCAAAAAATAGTCAGAAAAGTATTCCCATTCGTCAACGAAGTCGCGCAATCGTTCGTTTACAAACAATTAGGGGGCTGAATGAACGCGCTGAACCAATCGGTAATAAACGAACGTTCGGACTAACGCGGAGAAAATCCTTCCGATGCGGCAGCGCACAAAAATCGCCGTGGTTTGTTCATATCAACGGATTTGAACACGCGATGCTGTGACGCAACAGAGATAATGCGCGGAAGGCGCGTGGGGCAAGGCTGAGAGGGGAACGGAAGAGATATCGGACTGTTTTTGATTGGCCGCGGCAAATTCAGTTCTGCGCAGTCAACCGGCAAATTCTATTCAAACATTCCGTTCCAATGTAAGGCTGTACCGTTAAAGCAACACACATCATGTGAGCCGCATCAGACGCTGGTGCAAAACGGGGACCGAGGCAGATAATCGGTTTGTAAAGGAGAGAGATCATGGATGCCAAACCACCGAAGATTCCGACCCCGGATAAAGTTTTTAGTCCGGATCCGGAACCCGCTGGCGTCGAGTTTCTGGGTGCCGAACTGCCCGAGCATGTTCGCGCATTTTTCGACGAACAACGTAAGTCGTGCGACTCGAAGTGATTGTGCAGTGGCGCAATGCAGCATCAGCGTCCGCGCGTCCGGCGCGCGGCGAAGATTCGCACGCGCCCCTACGATTGTCGTTTGCCGCTTTCGGGGTGCGGGTTACGCCTGCTTGATTGCGACGCCTGGCTGATCTGGCCCGGCGCAAGTGATAGCACTCGTCCCTCACTCGTCTCTGCCAGGCGCCTTTAAATATCCCCGCAGTTTGCTATTCGGTTGTTCAGCACGCCCGCTTGATCCGCGCATCGTCTATTCTTCTGGTTTTTCTTCCGCGGCCACTGGCCACTCCCGCCTTCCATGAATCGCTCGTATCGCTTTGGAGCGTCATGCGCGCTCGCGTTGTTCGCCGCGCTTGCGCTCGCGCCCGCCCCAGCCGTCGCGGATGGCGACGACACCGCTCTCACCAATCTGATCGCACTGGCTTCGCAACGTCTCGCGCTAGCGGAGCCCGTTGCGCGCTGGAAGTGGGCGAATCACCAGGCGATTACGGACACGCCGCGCGAGAATGCATTGCTCGCCGACGTCGAAAAGCGCGCCGTTGCAGCGAACGTCGATCCAGCGTTTGCGCGCGCCTTCTTCCAGGATCAGATCGACGCCAGCAAGGACGTGCAAAACGCGCTGTTTGATACCTGGCGTAGCACGCGGCCGCCCGAGGGCCCTGCGCCCGACCTCGCTAGCAGCACGCGGCCGCAGTTGGACCGACTGACGCAATCGCTCGTGGCCGGACTCGCGCGCGTGCAACCGCTGCGCACGGCGCAGGATTGTCCGTCGCGCGTGGCGCAATCGCTGGCTAACTGGAAATCGCTGACGCGCTATGACTCGACCCATTCGAGCGCGTTGACGCGCGCTCTCGGCCACGTGTGCGAAGCGGGTGGAGTCGGTGCGACGGGCTGATCGCTTGGGGCGGTCGAACGGTGTCTGAAACACCGATCGGTCCGCCGCTCTCAGGTGTGGATTGAAGCGGCCCTGAGGAGCGGGTTGTTGCTCAAAACCCGAGTTAGGCCAGACTCGGCACAGGCGTGCCGCTGGAAACGCTCAAGGGCATCACGCGCAAGCCGCGCGCCAGATGGCTTTGCAAAAGACGATAGGTCGACAGTTCGAACGTTCCGCCCGCGCTCGACGCATACAGCTCCGCCGCTTGGGCGAGCGAAGGCGCATGCCCAAGGTAACGCCACCGGTCGACAACATGAAAAGCGCGCGCGTGCGACACGTCTTCACGCTCCTCAAATACGATCGGACCTTCGAACGGCCAGGGTGCATCCACCGGATCGCTCTTCAAGACACGTGGCACCCGGTTATGGCCCGGACGCAGCGTTGCGATCCATTGCGCCTCTGCAAGCATGGCACCCAGTTCGCCACCGGTCGCGCGCCACTCGACACGCCGAACCTGTTGCGCAAGCCTCACATCCTTCGACGAACGCCGTTCACCCGTTAAGTGCGAGCGCAGCCGCTGACGCACACGCACGCTTCGCCCGACATAGAGCGGCAGATCGTCTTCTCCATAGAACGCATAGACACCGCATCCGGCCGGCGCCGTGTCGAGCAGATCCTCGGTGATATCGCCGGCAAGCCGGTAGCGCCGCGTAGTGCGCTCGATCTGCGCCTGCAAGACGTCCGGAGGTACAAGACCGCCATGCAGACGTTGCCAGAACTGCCAGATCAGATCGGCGTCGGCGAGTGCACGGTGACGATCGGACGGGACGAGACCATGACGCTCCACCAACGCATCGAGCCCATGGCGCTTTTCCGCCGGAAACAACGCGCGCGACAGGCGCACGGTGCACAACACATCCGGATCGAACGCGAGTCCGGCCCGGCGAAACTCCCCACGCAGAAAACCGCGATCGAAACTGGCGTTGTGCGCGACGAACAGTTTGCCGTTCAGGCGCTCGAACAATGCCGGCGCGATAACGTCGAAAGTAGGCGCGCCTCGCACCATCGCATTCGTGATGCCGGTGAGCTGCTGAATGAAGGAAGGAATCGGTTGCTGCGGGTCGACCAGGCTGCTCCAACGCGACACACCGGCCGGTCCTATTTCAACCACGCCGACTTCGGTGATGCGATGCTCACTGGTCGAGCCGCCGGTGGTTTCAAGGTCGACGAAGACGATCGGCACATCTAGGGCCGGTTGCGGCAGAAACTGTTCAGACATGGAAAAGGATACTTTGGACGCGTGGCTTTGCGGCAAGTATGCACCAGTTAGCCGCTGCGCACCCAGCCAGTATTGCTTTGCCCTTGTCGTCGTGCGGCGCAAAGACTGCATTCCTGCACGACCTGCGATTCCCTCATAAAGCCGTTAATTATTATATTTTTATGCTGGCGATTTTAGATTCCAGGGCGAAATTTTACGCCCCTAATCTTCCCCAGATTAATTCGAACCAGGTAGTTAATCGCGTATGCCGCGATGATAATAACCAATGCCCATAAAAAAAGCCTCCGCGTCTTGCGGAGGCTTTCCGGCGATCAGGCTGCCCGGCGACATACTCAGAGCAGCGCGGTGCGACTTACAGCGGTTGAATGTTCGCCGCTTGCTTGCCCTTCGGGCCTGCCTTGACCTCAAAGGAGACGCGCTGGCTTTCCTTCAACGACTTGAAGCCTTCAGTGCGGATCTCCGAAAAGTGCGCGAACAGGTCTTCGCCACCCGAATCCGATGTAATGAAGCCAAAGCCCTTAGCATCGTTGAACCATTTAACAATACCAGTTTCCATATTCCAGCTTCCCTCGAGGATTTATCAAAATCGGGGCATTGCCCTCAAACTGCATTTCCTGGCCATTTCATCCGCGATCGGGCATTTGTGAAGCCCTCAGCACTTCCATATCTGGCAATTGAAATTCAGCTTTGCTGTTATACGAGGAACGAAGAATCAACGTCAAGCGAATTTTGCATATTCACTTAGCACGCCGCGCGATAAGTCAATGCCAAATGAATCAGAGGAATTCCAACAGCATATTCAGCAAAAACCGGATAACTTTTCACGTCAATATTACTCGCTCGATATCACCCATCAGCGATATCGGAAAAAATTTCGGCATGCCCACGCGAATATGTAACAAAGGATGTTTTCAGTAAGTGTTTGTCCGAGTTGTTGCGCCGCACTCATGCCAGCATGATGGAAATCAGTACCGAGAAGTAATGCGCGTCAGGAGATTGCCATGCTGTTCAATGAATTCCGTCGCCTCATCGCCTGGTTCACCCAATCGCACAGAAGGACAGTTCCCGCGCAATCCGAGCCGGCCGCCCCGTCACCCTCGGCCTTCGAAGTCGATCCCATGTGGCATGGGGACCACTGGCAAAACCTGCTCTCGTCCCCCATGGATGCGCGTCGCTACGTGATGGAAGACTGGAGTGTCTCGGTGGCAACCGACTGGAGTGATGTGGACGGTGCCGCGCCGGCGCACTGACTAACGCCGTCGAATCCACAATCGGTAGGCAAAAAAAAGCGCGACTGGGAAGTCGCGCCGACAAAGGTTTGGAGATCTTTTTCGTCAACGAAAAAGTCTGCTTCGGAAAGCAGAGATTTCAGTATAACGGCTTAGTCGAAATCGATTATTCGCATAATCGACAACCATCTATTGCTATAGCGACAACAATCCTTTTTTACGATTTATTGCGTTGTTTTTTTGCATCGATTGCTGTAGCAAATGTGCAACGCGATTCAGTTGACTCCCCTCTCACCCCCCACTCAATAACGCTGCAAGCCTTTATCAGCAAGGCTTAAACGGTATTCGTATATCGTTTCATATCCAGTAATACTTTATTGCGAAAATCGGAACATCCGCTTTGCAAGCGTCTCTCTACACTCTGCGTAACCGGAAACCGGCGCGCGTGCTGTACAGCGCGCTTCTCATGCGGATTTCGCCTCTCGCAGCGCCCGCGTGATGGTCTCCTTAAGCCTGGGTTCAACGCCCACTCTAGCTCTCGGAGTTACAAGATGAAAAAGACTCTCATGGTCGCGGCCCTCACGGGCGTTTTTGCAACGGCAGCGCATGCCCAGAGCAGCGTCACGCTGTATGGCTTGATCGACGCCGGCATCACCTATACCAATAACCAGCACGGCCACAGCAACTGGCAAGAAACGAGCGGCTCGGTGAACGGCAGCCGTTGGGGCTTGCGTGGTTCTGAAGACCTCGGTGGCGGTCTCAAGGCCATCTTCACGTTGGAAAACGGCTTCGGCATCAATGACGGCACGCTGAAACAAGGTGGCCGCGAATTTGGTCGTCAAGCGTTCGTCGGTCTGACGAGCGACCAGTTCGGCGCCGTGACCCTCGGCCGTCAATACGACAGCATGGTCGACTACGTGGGCCCTCTGGCACTGACCGGCACGCAATACGGCGGCACGCAGTTCGCGCATCCGTTCGATAACGACAACCTGAACAACTCGTTCCGCGTCAACAACTCGGTCAAGTACCAGAGCGTGAACTACGGCGGCTTCAAGTTCGGCGGCATGTACGGTTTCTCGAACCAGGCTGACGGCTTCGCCAACAACCGTGCTTACAGCGCGGGCGCATCGTATAACTGGGGCGGCCTGAACCTCGCTGCTGCTTACCTGCAACTGAACAGCAACGGCGCAACTGGCGCAGCTGCAGCGTTCAATTCGGGCGGCGCAGTGTCGAGCGACAACACGTTCTTTGCTGCTCGCCAGCAAACGTGGGGCGCAGGTGCTAACTATGCATTCGGCCCGGCTACCGTCGGCCTCGTGTACTCGCAAACGAATCTGTCGGGTCTGGCTGGCATCGGTGCAGGCGCATCGGGTCAAACAGGCGGTATCGGCGGCTTCGGCGGCAGCAGCGCTCACTTCCAGAACTTCGAAGCTAACGCTCGCTACGCGCTGACGCCGGCAGTGAGCATCGCCGGTTCGTACACGTACACCCGTGCAAGCCTGGCCGGCACGCGTCCGCACTGGAACCAGTTCAACCTGCAAACCGCGTACGCGCTGTCCAAGCGTACGGACGTGTACCTGCAAGGCGAATACCAGCAAGTCAACGAAAACGCCGTCGTCGATGCAGACATCAACGGTCTGGGCGCTTCGGGCAACAACAAGCAAGTCGCTGTAACCGCAGGTCTGCGTCACCGCTTCTAAAGCAGTTGGCAACACCTGCAGTATCGAAGGCGCCGTTCGCGGCGCCTTTTTTTATGCTGCACCGCCGCCGGTATCGGGCGGGGGATATTTGACGTCCAGGATGTCGATCGGCTGCGGGCCGGCCGGCGTGTACAACGTCACCGTATCGCCGATTTTGGCCTTGAGCAGTGCCCGCGCGATCGGCGAGATCCAGCTGACGTGGCCGACATCCAGGTCGACCTCATCGACGCCGACAATTGTCAGCGTATGCACCTCGCCATCTTCCGTCGCGTATTCCACGGTCGCGCCGAAGAAAACCTGATCGACGTTTTCCTGTTTGCTGCTGTCGACGATTTCAGCGATGTCGAGACGCTTGGTCAGAAAACGAATCCGCCGATCGATTTCTCGCAAACGGCGTTTGCCATAGATGTAGTCGCCGTTTTCCGAGCGGTCACCGTTCGAGGCCGCCCACGACACCAGTCTGACCACCTCCGGCCGCTCGACATCGATCAGATGCAGCAATTCATCGCGCATCCGCCGGTAGCCGGCGGGCGTGATGTAGTTTTTTGTACCCGGGGGGATTTCGGGCTGGGCGACGTCGAGATCGTCGTCATTCTCTTCGCTCGACTCTTTGACAAAGGCCTTGTTCATGATGATCCGGTAACCGCAGCAAACGACTGCCTATCAAGGGTACACGATCAGGGCAATGAGACAAATCGCAGTTACATGCTTCCCTTTTTGAAAACCTTTGCTATAATCTCGTTTCTGCGTGCGGCTGTAGCTCAGTTGGATAGAGTACTTGGCTACGAACCAAGGGGTCGTGGGTTCGAATCCTGCCAGCCGCACCACCTATGAAGGGCCTTCCGATCGGAAGGCCCTTTGTTTTTGCGTGACCGGTTCTGCTTTAACCGGTCCACCCGGCCAGCCCCTCAAGCCTTGGCGGCGTCACCGCGGCTACCGCGGTATCGACTGAATATCACCGATCTGCCCATCGGGACTCGGCACATCCGCGAACGGCCTTTCCGCCGATTCCTCGCCGATCAGCGCCGCGCGCTCGCCAGCCACAGCCTGCGCCTGCCACAACACCTCGCCCACACTTGCGCCGAAACGGCTTTCAACAAACGCCCGCAGCAGCGCGATCCGCAACGAGTCTCCCCGCCCTTCCACGGTTCGATGGCCGCCTTCGAACTCCGCGATGCAATGTGCCGCGCCATGATCGGTCCGCTCACGCACCTCCAGCCGCTGCGCGCGCTCCAATACCGCCGAGGCCGCTTCCCACGACGCGGAAGGCGTAAAACGGCCATCCCACGGGCGGCCGCGGTCATTGCCGCGGATCGAGACGGTTTCGCCGCTATCGGTAAAGTAGATTTCGCGCACGAAGTCATGCAGGCTGCGCGCCACCCAATAATCGAGCGCCACGCCGGTGAGGTCAGCTACGTTCATAAGCGTTCTCCCTGAAGTTCCGGTGAGACTCGCTGGCTGGCAGGTGCGTTCAGATTCGAACAAAGGCCGCCTGAAGCCGCCCGAGGCAAGCAGACGTCAATGTGTAGTCGAGCAGACCCAGCCGGCCGTCAGATCAGTAATCCGCGCGCTCGCGGTCGATTCGCATCCCGCCGTCGTGACGGTGATGCCCTTCCTCGCTCGGCCGCTCGCGCGCAATACGCATCACGTCCGGATTCGTACGCACGCGGCGCATGACGTTGGCGAGATGGACGCGATCGCTGACCTGGATCACAAAGCGCAGCACCGTGGATTCCTGCGACAGGTCCTCGTCCATCGCGATGTGGACGATGTTCGCATCCGCCGATGTGATGTCGGCCGCCACGCGGGCGAATACGCCCTTGGTGTTCTTGACCAGCACCTTCACCGCGACGTCGAACAGACGCCCCGGCTGCGGCGCCCATGCCACGTCGATCCAGCGGCCCGGATCGCGGCGGTGGATACGCTGCGCAACGCGGCAGTCCGTGGTGTGGATCGCCATGCCGAGGCCGATGCCGATGTAGCCCATGATGTCGTCGCCCGGAATCGGACGGCAGCACGCGGACAGTTGCACCGACATACCTTCTGTACCAGTGATAACGACCGGCGGCGCATGCGACGCTGTGCCGTCGCGCGAACCGTCGTCGTCGGCATCGCGGCCGCTCATCAGCACTTCGATGCGCTTGGCCATGACCGCAGCGACACGGCGGCCGAGGCCGATATCCGCGAAGATTTCCTGACGGTTCTTATTGCCCGTCCACTGCACCAGCTTTTCCCACGCTTCCGGCGTGACGTCCGACAGCGCCAGCCCGTAGCCCTTCAGCGCCTGGTCGACGAGGCGCTCGCCGAGCTGCACGGACTCGTTCAGACGCATGGTCTTCAGGTAGTGGCGGATCGCCGAACGCGCCTTGCCGGTACGCACGAATCCAAGCCACGCTGGATTCGGCTTCGAATAGGGCGCCGTAATGACTTCGACGATATCGCCACTCTTCAGCTCGGTACGCAGCGGCAGGAGTTCATTGTTGATCTTCACTGCGACGCACTGGTTGCCCAGATCGCTGTGGATCGAATACGCGAAGTCGAGTGCGGTGGCGCCGCGCGGCAGCGCCATGATCTTGGACTTCGGCGTAAACACGTAGACCGCATCCGGGAACAGATCGATCTTGACGTGCTCGAGGAATTCGCTCGAATCGCCCGCTTCGCTCTGAATGTCGAGCAACGACTTCAGCCACTGGTGCGCGCGCTTCTGCACATCGTTCAGATCCGCGCCACCATTCTTGTACAGCCAGTGCGCGGCGACGCCCGCTTCGGCGATCTCGTGCATCTTGCGCGTGCGCACCTGGAACTCGATCGGCGCGCCGAACGGGCCAACCAGCGTGGTGTGCAGCGACTGATAGCCGTTCACCTTCGGGATCGCGATGTAATCCTTAAACTTGCCCGGCACCGGCTTGTAGAGCGCATGCAGCGCGCCGATGCAGGTGTAGCACTCCAGCGCACTTTCGACCACCACGCGGAAGCCATACACGTCGAGCACCTGCGAGAACGACAACTGCTTGTCGCGCATCTTCTTATAGATACTGAAGATGGTTTTCTCGCGGCCGGTGACTTCGGCGTCGAGCTTCGCGTCGGCAATCGCGCGCTGCACCGACTCCAGAATCTTGCCAACCACTTCACGCCGGTTGCCGCGCGCGGCCTTGACGGCTTTTTCGAGCGTGGCGTAGCGATGCGGGTTGAAGTTCGCGAAGCTCAGGTCCTGCAGCTCGCGATAGGTATTGTTCAGGCCAAGCCGGTGGGCGATCGGTGCGTAGATGTCCAGCGTTTCGCGCGCCACGCGGCGGCGCTTTTCATGCGGCACCGCACCCAGCGTGCGCATGTTGTGCAGCCGGTCGGCGAGCTTGACCAGAATCACGCGGACGTCGCGCGCCATCGCGAGCAGCATCTTGCGGAAGTTTTCCGCCTGCGCCTCTTCGCGATTGCGAAACTCCATCTTGTCCAGCTTCGACAAGCCGTCGACCAGTTCCGCGACCTTCGCGCCGAACCGCTCGGCGAGTTCGGCCTTGGTCACGCCCTGGTCTTCCATCACGTCATGCAGCAGCGCCGCCATGATCGACTGGGCGTCGAGATTCCAGCCGGCGCAGATTTCTGCGACGGCAACAGGATGGGTGATGTAGGGCTCGCCGCTCTGGCGATACTGGCCAAGGTGGGCTTCGTCGCTGAAATGGAACGCCGCCTTGATATCCTTGATTTCTTCCGGCTGCAGATAACCGGACAGAACGCCTGTCAGTTTGGCGATCGAAACGACGTCATGCCGGCGCGGTTGCTCCGGCGTGGCGGTCGGCCCGAACAGATGGCGAAACGACTGTTCGAGGACCGCGTCGATGTACTTCCGTGCAGACGAGGGCGAATCGGCGTCGTGTTCCACTTCCGTGGCGGTGGGCGGGGTAGCACTCAATTTCGCCTCCGTAGCGGTTAGGGTTGGACGCCGGTCTGTACGTTGATGCAATTACATGGCAATGGGGCAATCGAAAACGGAAGGGTGCGCCTTAGACAGGCACCTTCTTCAACATTTCGACGCCAACCTGGCCAGCTGCGATTTCGCGCAATGCGACGACCGTGGGCTTGTCGCGGCTTTCGATCTTCGGCGTGTGACCTTGTGCGAGCTGACGCGCGCGATAGGTCGCGGCAAGCGCGAGTTCGAAACGGTTCGGAATCTGTTTGAGGCAGTCTTCGACGGTAATGCGGGCCATGTTGGGTTCCTTCTCAGTATGTTGCTTATTCTACCTTATGTGCTCGACATGCCGCCGCGTTCACGCGTGTGGCAGGTGAATGCCAAGCTGCACGAAAAGCTGCGTGTGACGGGCGTATTGCGAGGCGAAGCGCGAACGCGTCGCCGCCACGAGGCAGCGCAGTTCGCCGAGCGCGCGTTCGAAGTTGTCGTTGATCACGACGTACTCCGCTTCGGCCGCGTGCGCCATCTCGCTGCCGGCTGCGAGCAGACGGCGCGTGATCACGTTCGGTTCGTCCTGGCCGCGCTTTTTCAAACGCTCTTCGAGTGCGTCCAGGGACGGCGGCAAGATGAAGATTTCAACAGCGTTGTGAAACTGTTTCTTCACCTGCTGCGCGCCTTGCCAGTCGATTTCGAGCAGCACGTCATGGCCGCTTTTCATCTGTTCTTCGATCCACACGCGCGAAGTGGCGTAGTAGTTGCCGTGCACTTCCGCGCTTTCCAGAAACTCGCCAGCCGCGTGACGGGTCAGGAAATCGTCGACCGTCGTGAAGTGATAGTGCTCGCCGTCCTGCTCCTTCGGGCGCGGCGGGCGCGTCGTGTACGAAATCGACAGACGGATCGCGTCGTCGCCGGCGAGCAGCGCGTTCACGAGCGTCGACTTGCCCGCGCCCGAAGGCGCGACCACCATGAACAGGTTGCCGGGATAAGCACCGGCGTAAGGGTTGCGCGGTGCGCTGGTTTCGCGTGTGTGGTCGGTCATGTTCTCGGGGCTCCTGCCTTACTCCAGATTCTGTACTTGCTCGCGCATCTGTTCGATGAGCAGCTTCAGGGTCATCGACGAATCGGCCAGTTCCTTCGCCGCCGCCTTCGAGCCGAGCGTGTTCGCTTCGCGATTCAGTTCCTGCATCATGAAGTCGAGCCGCTTGCCGACCTTGCCGCCCTTCTCGATCACGTGACGCGTTTCGTTCAGGTGAGCCGTGAGGCGCGACAGTTCTTCGGCGATGTCGATGCGAATGCCGTACATCGTGACTTCCTGGCGAATCCGTTCGTTGATTTCTTCGCGCGAGACGCTCGTTGCCGTCGTGTCGGGCGCGGCGATACCCAGCGCTTCCTGCAGACGTTCAACGATCTTCTGCTGATGCTTGGCGATCAGTTCCGGCACGAGCGGCGTGATCTTCGTGACGATCGTTTCCATCTCGGTGACGTTGGCGAGCAGCACCGCCGCCAGTTGCGCGCCTTCGCGGGCACGCACGTCGATCAGATCGGTAATCGCCTGCTTGCCACATGCGAGCACCGCATCGCGCAGCACGTCCGGCGCTACGCCGGTTTCGGCCAGCACGCCCGGCCAGCGCAGAATCTCTCCGGTGCGCAGGCGCCCTGCTTCCGGGAACGTCGACAGCACCGTGCGCTCGAGCAGCGCAAGTTGCGTCAGCGCCTCGCGATTCACCGAGCCCGCGTTAGCCGACTGTTCGCTGCGTTGCAGGTTGATACGGATGTCGACCTTGCCGCGCGAAAGCTTGTTCATCAGCATTTCGCGCAACGTCGGTTCGCAGACGCGCACGTCTTCCGGCATCCGGAAGTTCAGATCGAGAAAGCGCGAGTTCACCGTGCGCAATTCGACCGATACGCTCACGCCGCCTGTGCCTGAGGCCGGGACGAGTTCGCGCGTGGCGCTCGCATAGCCAGTCATGCTGTAGATCATCGTATTTCTCGCGATTGTGGCCATGCGTTTGACGATGGCCGGAGAGTCGAATCGCCCGGCGTGTACGAGACGCGGGGCGGAGAATCCGTATTATCCCATTTTTACCGACAAGGCCGCTTCATACGCGCGAAGTACTACCCCGCGCAAAGCCCCGGCACATGCGGGCGGCCGTCCGATCGACAGGCCGCGCCGCGCCCGACGCGATCGGCGGTAAAATCGCGGTTTCCCCCTGCTCTTCTTCCAGACCAATCCCAACATGACCGACAACACCCAACGCCCCAGCGGCCGCCAGGCCAATCAGCTGCGCGACGTGCGCATCACGCGTCACTACACGAAGCATGCGGAGGGCTCGGTGCTGGTCGAGTTCGGCGACACCAAGGTGATCTGCACGGCGAGCATTGCCGAGAGCGTGCCGTCGTTCCTGCGCGACCGCGGCCAGGGCTGGCTGACCGCCGAATACGGCATGCTGCCGCGCGCCACGCATACCCGCAGCGACCGCGAAGCCGCGCGCGGCAAGCAAACCGGCCGCACCCAGGAAATCCAGCGCCTGATCGGCCGCGCCCTGCGCTCGGTGTTCGATCTCGAGAAGCTCGGCGCGCGCACGCTGCATATCGATTGCGACGTGATCCAGGCCGACGGCGGCACGCGCACGGCCAGCATCACGGGCGCATTCGTGGCGGCGCATGATGCCGTGGCCAAATTGCTGGCTACGGGCCGCATCGAAAGCTCGCCGATTACCGATTACGTCGCGGCGATTTCGGTCGGCGTGTACGACGGTCTGCCGGTGCTGGATCTCGACTACGACGAAGATTCGCAATGCGACACCGACATGAATGTGGTGATGACGGGCGCGGGTGGCTTCGTCGAAATTCAGGGCACGGCCGAAGGCGTGCCTTTCTCGCGCGATGAAATGAATTCGCTGCTCGATCTGGCGAGCGATGGCATCAACACGCTGATCGCAAAGCAGAAAGCAGCGCTGGAGCAAAAGAGTGAGTGAAGTTCGTCAAGGCAACGTCGCAGTTGCGCCTGACTCGCCGTTGAAGAAAGTCGTGCTGGCGTCGAACAACGCGGGCAAGCTGCGCGAGTTCGCGGCGCTGCTCGGCGCGGCCGGCATCGAGCTGATTCCGCAAGGCGAGTTGAACGTGCCGGAAGCGGAAGAGCCGTATCCGACGTTCGTCGAAAACGCGCTGACCAAGGCGCGTCACGCGGCAAAGCTCACCGGCCTGCCCGCCCTCGCCGACGATTCCGGCTTGTGCGTGCGCGCACTGCGCGGCGCGCCTGGCGTTTATTCGGCGCGCTACGCGCAACTCGCCGGCGGTGAAAAGAGCGATGCGGCTAACAACGCACAGCTCGTTTCAGCCTTGCAAGGTGAAACCGATCGGCGCGCGTATTACTACTGCGTGCTGGCGCTCGTGCGTCATGCGGACGATCCCGAACCGCTGATCGCCGAAGGCCGCTGGCATGGCGAAATGCTGGATGCGCCGCGCGGCGCGCATGGCTTCGGCTATGACCCGTACTTCTTCCTGCCGTCGCTGAATGCGAGCGCCGCGGAACTCGAACCGGCGGTAAAGAACGCCAGCAGCCATCGCGCGATTGCCTTGCGCCATCTGCTCGCGCGTTTGACGGAGGAAGCGTGATTCCGATCAAACCGGCGCCTGCCGATATCGGCAACGGCGTCATCAAGGCCTTCACGTCGCCGGGCGCCATTCGCCTGACGTCGTTGCCGCCCTTGGCGTTGTACGTGCACTTTCCCTGGTGCGTGCGCAAATGCCCGTACTGCGATTTCAACTCGCACGAATGGAAAGGCGACACGTTTCCGGAGACCGAGTATCTCGACGCGCTGCGCGCCGATCTCGAGATGGCGTTGCCGCTCGTGTGGGGGCGCCAGGTGCATACCGTGTTCATCGGCGGCGGCACGCCCAGCTTGCTGTCGGCGGCGGGGCTCGACCGCATGCTGTCCGACATCCGCGCATTGCTGCCGCTCGACGCCGACGCGGAAATCACGCTCGAAGCCAACCCTGGCACTTTCGAAGCCGCCAAGTTCGCGCAGTTTCGGGCGAGCGGCGTGAATCGTCTGTCGGTGGGTATCCAGAGTTTCAATGAAGCGCATCTGAAGGCGCTCGGCCGGATTCACGACGCGACGCAGGCGCGCCACGCGGTGGAAGTGGCCGCAAACACCTTCGACAACTTCAACCTCGATCTGATGTTCGCGCTGCCGCAGCAGACGCTCGCGGAGTGTCAGGCGGATGTGGAGACGGCCTTGTCGTTCGTCCCGCCGCATTTGTCGCTGTATCACCTGACGCTGGAACCGAACACGCTGTTTGCGAAATTCCCGCCTGCGCTCCCCGACGACGATGCGTCCGCCGACATGCAAGACTGGATTCACGAACGCACGACAGCCGCAGGCTACGAACGCTACGAAGTGTCCGCGTATGCGCAGCCGCATCGGCAGAGCAAGCACAATCTGAATTACTGGCGCTTCGGCGACTATCTCGGCATCGGCGCGGGTGCGCATACCAAACTGTCGTTTCCGAACCGGGTGCTGCGTCAGGTGCGCTACAAGCACCCCACTACCTTCATCGAGCGGGCATTGGCCGGCACGGCAGTGCAGGAAGAGAACGAGGTCGGGCCGCGCGATCTGCCGTTCGAGTTCATGCTGAACGCGCTGCGGCTGGTGGAAGGATTTCCGGTGCATCGCTTTATCGAGCGCACAGGGCTCTCGATGACCTCCATCGAACCGGCTTTGCAGGAGGCGGAACGGCGCAAGCTGATTACGCGCGACCACGAAAAGATCGCGCCAACGCTGCTTGGCCAGGCCTTCCTGAACGATCTGCAGGCGCTGTTTCTGAAAGATCCGCAGTGATTGCAGCTCCGCCGAGTGCCGCAACGAGGATTTTTCAGGTTACAATTTAGGGCTTGGAGGTGTGGCCGAGCGGTTTAAGGCACCGGTCTTGAAAACCGGCGAAGGAGTGATCCTTCCGTGAGTTCGAATCTCACCGCCTCCGCCAGACAATCAATGAATACGGGCCGATCGGCCCGTTTTTCACTTCTGCACATCAAAGCACCCGCCGATCGGCAAATGTCCAATGTGTCGAACGGGTAAGCAACTGTAAATAAAACCCGCTAGCACCGAGGCTGCGTAATTTGCCGTCACAAGCTAGCCCGAACGAACGCGGCGCCCGGCTCCTCCAACTCATGACAAGGGAGGAACCATGCTCAAATTACTGTTAACGATGGGTTTCGCAGTGGGCCTTACCGGGTGTGTCGTTGCACCGCCCTATGGCGGCTACCCGGCATACGGATATGCGCCCGGCTACTACGCCGCCCCGAGCGTCAGCGTGGGTGTTGGAGTCGGCGGTTATTACGGTGGCCGCGGGCGGTGGTAATTTCTGACTGAGCTGATTCCCGGCCAAGTTCGTATCGGTCAATCTCTCGGCACCACCCGCATTAAGGGGAACCCCTCCCTCAACATCTCGCTCCCATGGTCGATATCAAGACTATCTGTGCCTCAGCACGCCAGGGAGTCGCTCATGAAAGTCAGTACTTTAGCCTGTGCACTAATTTGGGTTGCCGCGAGCGCGGGCGCATCGTCCGCGCTCGCCGGCACGCCAACGGCGCTGTCCGACGACGATAGCGCAGCGGTATTCGGCTCGGCCAGGCTGTCGAATCTGCAGGACGTCGGCGGCAGCGCGAAGGTCGGCTCATCCGCCGCTACCCTGGGCGCCAATACGCTGAAAGGCGCAAGCGGCAACATCGGCGTGAACATCTCAGCCGGTGCGCTGAATGCTCAGTCCAACCAGATCATCCTCATCACGACACCGCAAGCCTCGGTCACCTCGCAACAGAATGTGCATGCCGTCGCGCAAGTGACGGGCAGCACCTCCGCCAAACTCGGTGCTGGCTCACTAGCGGCGGTAAGCGGCAATGTCGGCGTGAATATCGCGTCCGGCGTGGGCAATGCCCAGTTCAACGGGCTCATCATTCACTGAGTCGCAACGCATCGCATCGCATCGCAACGAATCAGGCCACGACTTAAACCAGCGCGGTCGCCTCGACCTCGACCTTCAACCCGTAATGCAGGTGTGGAACCGGCACGACGGCCCGCGCCGGCCGTGCCTCACCTGCCCAACGCGCGTAGATCTGATTGAAGCTCGCCCAGTGTTCGACATCGGCGATATAGACGCGCACCTGCACCAGTTGCGCAATGCTGCTGCCGGCGCCTTCGAGCGCAGCCTGAACATTCGCCAATACCTGCTCGGCCTGGACCTCGAACGAGGCGTCAGCAAGCTTCTCGCCCTGTGCGTTGATCGGCAACTGTCCCGAGACGAATACAAAACCATTCGCGATCGCGACGTGACTGTAATGGCCACCCGGCTTTGCCAAACCAGCGGGATTGTCCATGTGCGGCAGATGCGGGGCGTGCTGGCTAACAGCCATGAATGCAACTCCAAAGTGGATGGCGCCTTGGTGGCGCGTGACTATGCACGGGACGCTGCGTGCCGCTCACCGCCCACGTCAGACGCGTCACACGCTAAGCGCATCCAGCTTCTCACGCGCATCGGCGCAACGGCGATTCAGGTCGCGATGCATCAGCTGACTGTCGAGCAGCGCCGATACATCAGACAAACCGTAATCAAAGCGCAAGACGTATTCGATGTCTGTGTAATCGTGATAGGCGCCGCTGTCTGCCAGCTTCTGCGCTTCAGCGAAGGCAGCATGTTGCCGTTCGCCATTCATCAAATCTCTGATCGCCATGATTGCCGCTCCGAGGAACAGTGACTCCATCATAGCAACGCAAATCAAAACGCACGGTCGCGCGCACGCAACACCTGGTGTTTTCCGTAGACACGTTGTTCGCACAGGATGAAGAAGCAAGCATGCCGCGCGTTTCGGCAAAGGAACAATGATCCGCGTTCAGCGAAGAATGCCTGCTCGCGATGCCGTCAAACAGCAGCGACAGGTACCTTCATCCCGTGCCATTTGACTACCAGAATCCGCCCGACGTAACACAGCACGCCCGCGACGCCCACGACGATGCCCATACCCTTGGGCGAGCCATCCTGCCAGAGTCCAACGGCGAGGCTCGCCAACGCGCCGAGCGCCAACTGCACCGCGCCGAACACAGCGGCGGCGGCGCCGGCATTCAACGGATACCGATGCATAAGATCGGTCGTGCAGTTAGCGGACAACAAGCCCACCACGCCAACCACGAAGAACAATCCGAAAACGATCGACCACAAACCGCCCCACCCCGTCAGCGAGACGAGACAGACGAACAGCGACGCAATGCAACTCACGGTCGCGGCGAACGAAATGATCGGCAGCGAACCGAGCCTGCCGACGAGACGCGTATTCATCAAGTTGCCGAACATGATGCCGACGATATTCAACGCGAACAGAAAGCCATAGTGCTGCGCCGATACATGGAAATATTCGATGTACACGAACGGCGTCGCCGTGATGTACGCGAACATCGACGCGAACGCCATGCCGCCGCACAGCATGTGCCCCCACGCGACCGGATCGCGCAGCAATTTGCCATAGGCGCCGAACGATTTCAGCAGCGCCGAATGCGCACGCTTTTCGGGCGGCCACGTTTCCGGCACCTTGAGGAACGCGGTCACCGCGCACACCGTACCGAACAGCGTCAGCACGATAAAGACGACACGCCAGCCGCCAAGCAACAGCAACTGCCCGCCGATCAGCGGCGCGAGCAACGGCCCGATCGACGTGACGATGGCGAGC
Source organism: Paraburkholderia sp. SEWSISQ10-3 4 (assembly GCF_030464785.1). Classification (NCBI taxonomy): domain Bacteria; kingdom Pseudomonadati; phylum Pseudomonadota; class Betaproteobacteria; order Burkholderiales; family Burkholderiaceae; genus Paraburkholderia; species Paraburkholderia sp. SEWSISQ10-3 4. Next base: position 88,771 of record NZ_JALPRI010000012.1, on the reverse strand, counting down.
ATCGACAGCACACGCGCGGCATCGGTCGGCCCGTGCGCGTCGCGGGCAATCGCGCGCGCCAGCACCGAGGCCGCGCCCGCGCCGAGCGCCTGCACGAAGCGGAATATCACCAGCGATCCGATCGAAAACGACAGCGCACAGGCCACGCTTGCCAGCGCATACATGATGATGCCGCCGAGCAGCACGGGCCGGCGGCCATAGGTATCCGACAACGGACCATAGAGCAGCATGCCGATCGAAAAGCCGAACATGAAGCTGGTAAGCGTGGTTTGCGCGGCGCCGTTGCTGATGGCGAATGCCTGCGAAATAGTCGGCAGGCTCGGCAAATACATATCGATCGAAATCGGCCCGCATGCGGCAAGCGCACCGAGCAACAGAATCAGCCGGCCATCGGGCCGGCTTCGGGTGACGTGAGACATGGGAATCCAGATGAAGCGCCGCGCCTTTATCGGCAGCGACACACGGTGAAACAGGGAAAGCAGCAGCTTGACGACCTCGATTGTACGCGACAGCCAAACCGTCCGATGCGTCCAGGTCCGAATGATCACGGGCCGTTCATGCTCCGCGACAAGCGCGCCGTCGATCGGTTAAGCTGCCGCCAGAACGCTTCGGGGCGTGACACAAACCTGTCCGCTACGCCTTCCACACTGCCCTGTTCCGACCTTGTCATGACTGCCTTCCTGTTGATCTGGAGCCCCAAGAAATGGCCGTGGCCCGAGTTACCCGACGTGGCGAAACGGGTCGCCGCAGGCGTAGCGGTGGCTGATGTGTGGGGTTGCGGATTTGCCCGCAGCATCCTGCCGGGCGACCGCGTGTTCCTGCACCGTGTCGCGCAGGAACCCAAGGGCATTTTCGGCTCGGGCTACGTAACGCGCGCGCCGTACGAGGTCCCCGACCCGGCGACGAAGCGCGGCTACCGGTTGTGCATCGACTTCGTCTACGACTGGGTGGTCGACGCACACGAGGGTGTCGTGATTCCACGCGAGATGTTGCGTACGCATCCGTTTTCGGTGCAGACATGGGACGCGCAGAGTTCAGGCACCGTGATCAAGCCAATGGCGGAAGGCGCGCTGGAGAAGCGCTGGGCCGAACTCACAGGCAAGCGCAAGCCGCCAAAGCTCGACACATCCGCCGGCATGGGCATACCCAAAACCTCTTCACGCTGACTCCGGTACAATTTCTGTACTCATCCCAGCGCCGCGCCAGCCGCTTCCGGGCTATCCGCGCCGCTGCGCAACCCAAATTCCAGCCATCGTCATGTCCAATAATCAGACCCTCTTCGAACGCGCGCAGCGCACCATCCCCGGCGGCGTGAACTCGCCGGTCCGCGCCTTCCGTTCGGTAGGCGGCACGCCACGCTTCATCGAACGCGCCGAAGGAGCGTACTTCTGGGACGCGGACGGCCAACGCTATATCGATTACATCGGCTCATGGGGCCCGATGATCCTCGGCCACGTCCATCCCGAAGTGCTGGAAGCCGTTCAGCGCGTGCTGGCTAACGGCTTCTCGTTCGGCGCGCCGACAGAATCCGAAATCGAAATCGCCGAAGAAATCTGCAAACTGGTCCCGTCGATCGAACAGGTTCGCATGGTCTCGAGCGGCACCGAAGCGACCATGAGCGCACTGCGTCTCGCGCGCGGCTTCACGAATCGCAGCCGCATCGTCAAGTTCGAAGGCTGCTATCACGGTCACGCGGATAGCCTGCTGGTCAAAGCCGGCTCGGGCCTGCTCACGTTCGGCAATCCGACTTCGGCGGGCGTACCAGCCGATATCGCCAAGCACACCACAGTGCTCGAGTACAACAACGTCGCGGAACTCGAAGAAGCGTTCAAGGCGTTCGGCAACGAGATCGCCTCTGTGATCGTCGAGCCGGTGGCGGGCAACATGAACCTCGTGCGCGCCACGCCTGAATTCCTGCAAGCCTTGCGACGCCTGTGCACCGAGTACGGCTCGGTGCTGATTTTCGACGAAGTGATGTGCGGTTTCCGCGTCGCCCTGGGCGGCGCGCAAGAGGTCTACGGCATCACGCCGGACCTGACGTGTCTGGGCAAGGTGATCGGCGGCGGCATGCCGGCGGCGGCCTTCGGCGGCCGGCGCGACATCATGGCTCACCTCGCGCCGCTCGGCGGCGTCTACCAGGCGGGCACGTTGTCGGGCAATCCGATCGCGGTCGCCGCGGGTCTGAAGACGCTGCAACTGATCCAGGCGCCGGGCTTCTACGACACGCTCGCCGCCCGCACCACGCGTCTTGCGCAAGGTCTCGCCAATGTCGCGCGTGAAGCGAAGGTGCCGTTCGCGGCCGATTCGCTCGGCGGCATGTTCGGCCTCTACTTCACCGAGTCGGTCCCGACCAGCTTTGCCGAAGTCACAAAGAGCGACGTGCCGCGCTTCAATGCGTTCTTCCACAAGATGCTCGACGCGGGCGTGTACTTCGCGCCGTCGGCCTATGAAGCGGGCTTCGTGTCGATCGTGCACGACGACGCGATTATCGACGCGACAATCGACGCGGCGCGCGGCGCGTTCGCCTCGCTCGCGGCCTGAAGCCGGTAAGACACGCAACCCCTGACCCCAGGTTCAATACTGCCTAGCCACCGTACCCGACCGGACACCGATGTTTTCGCAAACCGACTTCGTCCATATGGAACGCGCGCTCGCGCTAGCCAAGCGCGGCATGTACACGACCGACCCGAATCCGCGCGTCGGTTGCGTGCTCGTCAAGAACGGCGAGGTGATCGGCGAAGGCTTCACGCAACCGGCCGGTCAGGATCATGCCGAGGTTCGCGCGTTGAAGGACGCGCGCTCGCGCGGCCATGATCTGCGCGGCGCCACGGCCTACGTGACGCTCGAACCATGCAGCCATTTCGGCCGCACACCGCCGTGCGCCAACGCGCTGATCGAGGCGCAGGTCGAGCGCGTGGTCGCGGCGATGGAAGACCCGAATCCGCAAGTCTCCGGGCGTGGCCTCAAAATGCTGCGCGACGCCGGCATCGAAGTACGTTGCGGACTGCTCGCCAACGAAGCGCACGAACTGAACATCGGCTTCGTGTCGCGCATGACGCGCGGCCGCCCATGGGTGCGCATGAAAGTGGCCGCCTCGCTGGATGGCCGCACCGGCTTGCCGTCGGGCGTCAGTCAATGGATTACCGGCGAAGCGGCACGCGCCGACGGTCATGCGTGGCGCGCCCGTGCGTCGGCGATTCTGACGGGCATCGGCACCGTCAGGGAAGACGATCCGCGCATGACCGTGCGTGCCGTCGACACGCCGCGTCAGCCGCAACGCGTGCTGATCGACAGCCAGCTCGACGTGCCGCCTGACGCGCAGATTCTGGCCGGCGCACCCACGCTGATTTTCTGCGGCAATCTCGACGAGCGTCACACCGAGCGAGCCGCCGCACTGCGCGATCGCGGCGCGGAGATCGTGCAACTGGCGAACGCGTCCGGCAAGGTCGATTTGCCCGCCATGCTGAAAATACTCGGCGAGCGTAACGTCAACGAACTGCACGTCGAAGCGGGCTACAAGCTCAACGGTTCACTGCTGCGCGAAGGCTGCGTCGACGAACTGCTGGTCTATCTCGCGCCCAGCCTGCTTGGCGTAGACTCGATGAGCATGTTCAATCTGAACGCGCCCGAAACGCTCGACGGCCGCACGCAACTGAACTTCCACGCAGTCGACCGGATCGGCGACGATCTGCGGATTCTTGCTCGCTTCGTGCCCCGCGCCGTGCCGGATCCGGCACCCGAAACCGGCACCGAGCCCGCACCCCAACCAACTTCGAATTGATCAAGGATTAGCACGATGTTTACAGGAATCGTCGCGGCGGTGGGCCGCATCGAATCAGTCAAACCCCTCGGCACGGATGGCGACGCGGGTGTGCGCCTGAACGTCGAAGCCGGCGGCCTCGATCTCGAAGACGTGCAGCTCGGCGACAGCATCACGATCCAGGGCGCCTGCATGACGGTGGTGGAAAAAGCCGCGCATTCATTCGAAGTGGACGTGTCGCGCGAAAGCCTGAATTGCACCGTCGGTCTCGGCGAGCCGGGCGAAGTCAATCTCGAGAAGGCGCTCCGTGCACACGACCGGCTCGGCGGCCATATCGTCTCCGGCCATGTGGACGGTCTCGGCACGGTCACGCGTTTCGCGCCGGTCGGCGAATCGCATGAATTGCGCGTGCTCGCTCCGCGCGAGATCGGCCGCTATCTGGCTTACAAAGGCTCGATCACAGTCAACGGCGTGAGCCTGACGGTCAACTCGGTTCAGGACCGCGACGACGGCTGCGAATTCTCGATCAACCTGATTCCTCACACGGTGCAGGTGACGTCGCTGAAGAATCTGCGCGAGGGTTCGCAGGTGAATCTGGAGATCGATCTGATCGCGCGGTATGTGGAGCGGATGCTCTCGGCATCGCAGGACGGACAACAGCCTTTGAAGTAATCGGCTTGACGGGCGGCGTCCGTTGCGGACGCCGCCCAGCCTCACGGCTCCTATCTCAGCGAGCCGGTCAGCCAAGCTTCAACTACACCTTACTTGCGCTTCAATTGCGAGAGGTCCCGCACGGCGCCACGATCCGCTGAAGTCGCCAGTGCCGCATAGGCCTGCAACGCCTGCGACACCACGCGTTCACGATCCACCGGCATCCACGCCTTATCACCACGAGCCTCCATGGCCTCGCGACGGCGCGCCAATTCGTCGTCTGACACCACCAGATGCATCTTGCGCTTGGGAATGTCGATCTCGATCACATCGCCATCTTCCACCAGACCGATCGTGCCGCCTTCGGCCGCTTCCGGCGACGCATGCCCGATCACGAGCCCTGACGAACCGCCGGAGAAACGGCCGTCGGTGAACAGCGCACAGGTCTTGCCCAGGCCCTTGGACTTCAGATACGACGTGGGGTACAGCATTTCCTGCATGCCCGGACCGCCCTTCGGACCTTCGTAACGGATCACGACCACGTCACCCGCTACGACCTTGTCGCCCAGAATGGCGTCGACAGCGTCGTCCTGGCTCTCGAAGACGCGCGCGCGCCCGGAGAAGATCCATTGCGATTCGTCGACACCCGCGGTCTTGACGATGCAGCCCTTCTCCGCGAGGTTGCCGTAGAGCACGGCGAGGCCGCCGTCTTTCGAATACGCGTCCTGCTTGCTGCGGATACAGCCGGTCTTGCGGTCGGTATCCAGCGACGCGAACGTGGCTTCCTGGCTGAACGCGACGGTAGTCGGAATGCCGCCCGGGGCCGCACGGAAGAACTTCTGCGCTTCTTCACCCGCGCCACCGGCGACGTCCCATTTGGCGATGGCATTGCCCAGCGTGCCGCTATGCACGTTGCCGCACGACAGGTCCAGCAGATCCGCGCGGGCCAGCTCGCCGAGAATGCCGAGGATGCCGCCGGCGCGGTGCACGTCTTCGATATGGTATTTGTCGGTGGCGGGCGCCGCTTTGCACAGGCACGGCACTTTGCGCGAGATGCGGTCGATGTCGGACATCGTGAAATCGACGCCGGCTTCCTGCGCGGCAGCCAGCAGGTGCAGCACGGTATTGGTCGAACCGCCCATGGCCACGTCGAGCGCCATGGCGTTCTCGAATGCCTGCTTGGTGGCGATGCTGCGCGGCAGGACCGACGCGTCTTCTTCCTGATAGTAGCGGCGGCACAGGTCCACCACGAGGCGGCCGGCCTGTTCGAACAGGCCCTTACGCCATGCATGCGTGGCGACGATCGTGCCGTTGCCCGGCAACGCGAGACCAATCGCCTCGGTCAGGCAATTCATCGAGTTCGCGGTGAACATGCCCGAGCAGGAACCGCACGTCGGACAGGCGCTGCGCTCGACTTCGGCCACTTCAGCGTCGCTGATCTTGGGGTCCGCCGCCTTGATCATCGCGTCGATCAGGTCGATCTTGGCGATCACCTGGCCATCGGTGGGCGATTTGACCTTGCCCGCTTCCATCGGACCGCCGGACACGAACACAACCGGAATGTTCAGGCGCATGGCGGCCATCAGCATGCCCGGGGTGATCTTGTCGCAATTGGAGATGCAGACCATGGCGTCGGCGCAGTGCGCATTGACCATGTATTCCACCGAGTCGGCGATCAGCTCGCGCGAAGGCAGCGAATACAGCATGCCGCCGTGGCCCATGGCAATGCCGTCGTCCACCGCGATGGTGTTGAACTCCTTGGCCACACCACCGGCCGCTTCGATTTCCTTCGCGACCAGCGCGCCCAGGTCGCGCAGATGCACATGGCCCGGCACGAACTGGGTGAACGAGTTCACCACCGCGATGATCGGCTTGCCGAAATCGTCGTCTTTCATTCCGGTAGCGCGCCACAGGGCGCGGGCGCCGGCCATGTTGCGGCCATGAGTCGATGTGCGTGAGCGATAGTGCGGCATGATCTTTCTCGAACGGGTTTAGCGGGGAAGTTGTTTTCTGGAGGCGGCCTTCGCGGGCGCGGCGAATTATAGCAACGCCGCCCTGTCAAACCGCCGCCAGACAGCCGTAAGTGCCTCGCCAAACGGCCTATGCCATCCGGCCCAGGCGACGTGGGGGCGCGCGTGGCGTAAAATACGCGCTTTCTTCGAAAAACTCCGCCAACATGACGCTCGCCTCCACTCAAGAGATCATTGCCGAACTGAAAGCAGGCCGGATGGTGATCCTCGTCGACGAAGAAGACCGCGAAAACGAGGGCGACCTCGTGATCGCCGCCGAATTCGTCACGCCGGAAGCGATCAACTTCATGGCCCGCTACGGCCGCGGCCTGATTTGTCTGACGCTCACGCAGGAACGCTGCAAGCTGCTAAACCTGCCGCTCATGACCTATCGCAACGGCACGCAGTACGGCACGGCGTTCACCGTCAGTATCGAAGCAGCCGAAGGCGTGACCACGGGCATCTCGGCGGCCGACCGTGCCCGCACGATCGCCGTGGCGGTCGCACCGGACACCAAGGCCGAGCACATCGTGCAGCCGGGACACGTGTTCCCGATCATGGCGCAGCCCGGCGGCGTGCTGGTGCGCGCCGGCCATACCGAGGCCGGCTGCGACTTCACCGCGCTGGCAGGCCTCACGCCGGCCGCGGTGATCTGCGAAGTCATTAAAGACGACGGCACGATGGCGCGCCTGCCGGACCTGATGGAATTCGCCAAAGAGCACGGTCTGAAGATCGGCACGATCGCGGATCTGATTCACTACCGCAGCCGCACCGAATCGATCGTCGAGCGCATTTGCGAACGCACCATGCAAACCGCGCACGGCGCGTTTCGCGCGGTGATGTATCTCGACCAGCCGAGCGGCCAGCCGCACATCGCGCTGGTGCGCGGCACGCCGAACCCGGAGCAGGAAACGCTGGTGCGCGTGCACGAGCCGTTGTCCATGCTGGACCTGCTCGAAGTCGGCAAGTCGACTCACTCGTGGACGCTGGATGCGGCGATGAAAGAGATCGCCGAGCGCGACCTCGGTGTGATCGTGCTCCTGAACTGCGGCGATTCGAAGGAGCATCTGGTCGACGTGTTCAAGGCGTTCGATTCGAAAGAGAAAGCCGAGGCGCTCAAACGCCGGCCGGTCGACTTCAAGACGTACGGCATCGGCGCGCAGATCCTGCGTGAGCTGGGTGTCGGCAAGATGCAGGTGCTGTCGAACCCGCGCAAGCTGGGCAGCATGTCGGGCTACGGTCTGGAAGTCACCGGCTTCGTGCCGATGCCGGGCAGCACCGCACAGGCTCCGCAACAAGGCTGATCCGACCATTCACGCGCTTAAGCGCCCACTCAAAACACTACGGAATTCACATGGAAATCGGACAATACCAACCGAATCTCGACGGCGACGGACTGCGTATCGGCATCGTCCAGGCGCGTTTTAACGAACCCGTCTGCAACGGTCTCGCGGATTCGTGCATCGAAGAACTCGAACGCCTCGGCGTGACCGGCGAAGACGTGCTGCTGGTCACCGTGCCGGGCGCACTGGAGATCCCGCTGGCGCTGCAAAAGCTCGCCGAAAGCGCGCAATTCGACGCACTGATCGCGCTGGGCGCGGTGATTCGCGGCGAGACGTACCATTTCGAACTGGTGTCGAACGAAAGCGGCGCGGGCATCACCCGCATCGGCCTCGACTTCGGCATTCCGGTTGCGAACGCCGTGCTGACCACCGAAAACGACGAACAAGCCGTCGCGCGCATGACCGAGAAGGGTCGTGACGCAGCGCGCGTGGCCGTCGAAATGGCGAACCTTTCGGTCGCGCTCGAACAGCTCGGCGGTGACGACGAGGAAGAAGACGAAGAAGAGGAAGAAGCATGAAGAGCGCACGCCGACGCTCCCGCGAACTGGCCACGCAGGGGCTTTACCAGTGGCTGCTGTCGGGCTCGCCCGGCGGTGAAATCGACGCGCAACTGCGCGGCGCGCAGGGCTTCGACAAGGCCGACCACGAACATCTGGACGCCATCCTGCACGGCGTGATCCGCGATTCGGAAGCACTCTCCGCCGATATCGCACCGTGCCTCGACCGCCCGATCGATCAGCTTTCGCCGGTCGAACGCGCCGTGCTGCTGGTCGCCGCTTTCGAGTTGAAGAATCACCTCGATATCCCCTATCGCGTGGTCATCAATGAAGCAGTCGAACTCGCCAAGACGTTTGGCGGCGCGGACGGCTATAAGTACGTGAACGGCGTGCTGGACAAGCTGTCGGCGCAATTGCGCGCTGCCGAAACGCAGGCGGCTCGCAAGCATTGAGCTTGAGGCGGGGCGAGCGCGCCATGCGCCGTCCCGCTGTTGCTTCTGAACTGGATTTGATCGTATGAACTCCGTGACCGAACCCTTGGTGCGGCTTGCTGCCCGCGTTGACGCCATCCAGCCTTTCTATGTGATGGAACTGGCCAAGGAAGCCGCGCTGCTCGAGCGCGAAGGGCGCGACATCATCCACATGGGAATCGGCGAACCCGATTTCACCGCACCCGAGCCGGTCATCGAAGCGGCCGCGAGCGCCCTGCGCCGCGGCGTTACGCAATACACGAACGCACTTGGCCTGCACGCGCTGCGCGAGGCGATCTCGGCGCATTATGCCGAGTTCTACGGCGTGAGCGTCGATCCTTCGCGGATCGTTGTCACCGCCGGCGCGTCTGCCGCGCTGCTGCTGGCTTGCGCGGCGCTGGTCGATCGCGACGATGAAGTGCTGATGCCCGACCCATGCTACCCGTGCAACCGCCACTTCGTGATAGCTGCGGAAGGCAAGCCGGTGATGGTGCCGAGCGGGCCGGCCGAACGCTTCCAGCTGACCGCTGCCGACGTCGAACGCCTGTGGAACGAACACACCCGCGGCGTGCTGCTGGCGTCGCCGTCTAACCCGACGGGCACGTCGATCGAACCGGCTGAACTCGAACGCATCGTTAAGGCCGTGCGGGCGCGTGGCGGCTTTACGATCGTTGACGAGATCTACCAGGGCCTGAGCTATGACGCCAAGCCCGTCTCGGCGCTCTCGTTCGGTGAAGACGTCATCACCGTCAACAGCTTTTCGAAGTACTTCAACATGACTGGCTGGCGATTGGGCTGGCTGGTGGTGCCGCCCGGCATGGTCGGCGCGTTCGAAAAGCTCGCGCAGAACCTGTTCATCTGCGCGTCGGCGCTCGCGCAGCATGCGGCGCTGGCCTGCTTCGAACCGGACACGATCGCCATCTACGAAGCGCGCCGCCTCGAATTCAAGCGCCGCCGCGACTTCATTGCGCCGGCGCTCGAATCGCTGGGCTTCTCTGTGCCGGTGATGCCGGATGGCGCGTTCTATGTGTACGCCGATTGCCGCACGGTCGCGCATCCGGCGGCCGGAGATAGCGCGGCGCTCACGAAGGCGATGCTGCACGACGCTGGAGTGGTGCTGGTGCCCGGCATGGACTTCGGCACGCACGCGCCGAAGGACTACATCCGGCTGTCGTATGCGACTGCCCTGCCGAAGCTGGAAGAAGCGGTCGAGCGGCTGGCGAAGCTTTTCGGACGGCACTGACTGGATAGAGGCATCAGAGTACAAACGCAAGCCACAAAAGAAAAAGGACACCCTCGGGTGTCCTTTTCTGTATCGGCCGCTCTCGTGCCGGGCGAAACAGGTTACATCAACCTCAAGCGCCCAACTCCGAAGCCGATGCCACGTGCTTGGTCGCATTGGAACTGGCATCGTCCTGCTCGGACACCGGCGTCTTCACCGGCGCTGCCGCGCTCAGCGGATGACCTGCGTCGAGCGTCACCTGCACGCGCTTGCCGTTGGTCGATGCCGCTGCAGCCGTCGTCGTCGTGTTCGACGCCGTCAAAACCGGAGCCTGCGGTGCGTTGATCGGCACCTTGCGGCCACGCGCCACATCGCGCAGACGGCCACGCTCGGCCATCACCTTGGCGCCGTAGCCGCCGTCGTCCTGCGAGGTCGAGCCGACGTAGAGACGCAGGCCGCCCGGCAGCGAACCGCCGCGTGCGATGCAATCCTTCAGCACCAGCGCGCCAACCTTGATGTTCGCGACCGGTTCAAGCGCCGCGCTCTGGCCGCCGAAATACTGGAACTTGTCCGAGTGAACCTTGGACATCACCTGCATCAGGCCCTGCGCGCCCACGCCGCTCTCGGCGTACGGGTTGAAGCCCGATTCGATTGCCATCACGGACAGCAGGAGAAGCGGGTCGAGACCGACTTCGCGGCCGGTGTCGAACGCTGCCTTCACGAGCTCGCTAACGGGCTCCTGAGCAACGCGATAGCGCCGCGCCAGGTAAGACGAAACCAGATCCTGCTCGCGGGTCGAAACCAGCACGCGATCGTCGCGTGCATCGGCCGAGACGCGCTGCGCCGGGATCAGCCGTGCCAGCGCGGAGACGCTCTGCATGGTGCGCGGGTCGAGGCCGTTCAGTGCGGCCACGCCCATACCGGACGTGCCGGTGCCGTCGAAGGCGCCGTCATAGCTGGTATTGCTGGCGATGACGCCGTTGTTGCCATTGTTGCCGTTGTTCGCACCGCTCGCGGTGTCGCTACTTGTCGAATTCGCGGACAGCGCCTCGTCAGAGGACGCACTAGGCGGCCCGAAAGCCGGCAGCGGGTGGCCCTGCAGCAGACGGGCGGGACCGGCTTGCACAGCGGCGGAAATGACCGGCATCAGCTTGGCGGCAAGGGTGCCGCGCAAAGCTGGCATCAGCCACAGCGTAACGGCCAGCACGACGGCGATTCCGCCGACAATGCTGAACAGGTGATGACTCATTCGCGTGCCGCGACGCAACGCACCACGCACAACTTGCGCAATACGTTCATCGGGACGCCACGATAACCAGGCGTTCATTCAGATCTCCCATGTTGCATGATCCGCGAACTCCGCCAGTCGAACAGGCGGTAACACACATTCGCAGAGTCAAGACATCGCGCGCTCTGTCTGGTTAGGGCAGCAGCGACGTCGGGAAAACGGCAAATACCGTTTGTGGGGAGCCATCTTGAAAAGAGGCCCGCGGCATGCCAAAAAACATGCGGGCGGAGGCTCCCACGCGAAAAACCAGCGTCAACAGGCGCTGGCGAGGACTTCAGTAAGACCGTCAAATACCGTGCAGGGGGTCGGTAAGCGGTGACGCGTTGCGTCTGAAGGGACCGGGGCGGCGGTAAAAACGTTCACGCCCTGCAACCAATGTGGACGGATTTTATGCAGGGTTTTATAGATCGTCAACACTATAGATAGGCAAATGTATAACTAATTGTAATAATGAACAGTGTTCAGTCCGTTAAGAACCGCGCGGTGCGCGCTTCTTGAGCTATCTCAATTAGTCCTCCCGAAGCAGGCCGTTTGGCCAATCTACGTGCGACTGCCAACACAGGTAAAATCGACAATCGTTCTGGCACCGCGAAGCCCTGCCGTGCCCTACCTTTTTGCCGCTTGCGCGGCTCTCTACCGCACCAGATGAAATACAAAGACCTGCGCGATTTCGTCGGCCGTCTCGAAACGATCGGTGAACTGCGCCGCATCTCGCAAAACGTCTCGCCCGTCCTGGAAATGACCGAACTGTGCGACCGCGTCCTCCGCGCCGGCGGTCCCGCGATATTGTTTGAGAGCCAGCAGCAGCATGCGTTTCCGGTACTCGGCAACCTGTTCGGCACGCCGCGCCGCGTCGCGCTCGGCATGGGTATCGACGCACAAGCAGGTGAAGGCGATGGCACCGCGCTGGAGTCGCTGCGCGACGTCGGCCGTCTGCTCTCCGCATTGAAGGAACCGGAGCCACCGAAGGGCCTCAAGGACGCTGGCAAACTGTTCTCGCTCGCGAAGGCGGTGTGGGACATGGCGCCCAAAACAGTGAGCGCGCCGCCCTGCCAGGAAATCGTCTGGGAAGGCAACGACGTCGACCTCGGAAAGCTGCCAATTCAAACCTGCTGGCCGGGCGACGCAGGGCCGCTGATCACATGGGGCCTGACCGTCACAAAAGGCCCGAATAAGAGCCGACAAAATTTAGGCATATATCGCCAGCAACTGATCGGGCGTAACAAACTCATCATGCGCTGGCTCGCGCATCGCGGCGGCGCACTCGATTTCCGCGAGTTCGCGCTGCAGAATCCGGGCAAGCCGTATCCCGTAGCCGTGGTGCTGGGCGCCGACCCGGCGACCATCCTCGGTGCGGTGACGCCGGTGCCCGACACGCTCTCCGAATACCAGTTCGCCGGGCTGCTGCGCGGCGGCCGCACCGAACTCGCGAAGTGCATCACGCCGGGCGTCGACGGTTTGCAGGTGCCCGCGCGCGCGGAAATCGTCCTGGAAGGCTTCATCTATCCGCAGGAAGGCACGCCCTCACCTGCTCCCGCAGGCGCGCCGCCGCGTCCGGCCAAGGGCGCGTCCGCCGCTTACGAACATGCGCTGGAAGGACCCTACGGCGACCACACCGGCTACTACAACGAGCAGGAGTGGTTTCCCGTCTTCACGGTCGAGCGCATCACCATGCGGCGCGACGCGATCTATCACTCCACCTACACCGGCAAACCGCCCGATGAGCCCGCCGTACTCGGCGTCGCGCTCAACGAAGTGTTCGTACCGCTGTTGCAGAAGCAGTTCACCGAGATCACCGACTTCTATCTGCCGCCCGAAGGATGCAGCTACCGGATGGCGATCGTGCAGATGAAGAAGAGCTACCCGGGTCACGCCAAGCGCGTGATGTTCGGCGTGTGGAGTTTCCTGCGGCAATTCATGTATACGAAGTTCATCGTCGTGGTCGACGAGGACGTGAATATCCGCGACTGGAAGGAAGTGATCTGGGCCATCACCACGCGCATCGATCCGGCGCGCGACACTGTGCTGGTCGATCGCACGCCGATCGACTACCTCGATTTCGCTTCGCCGGTCGCGGGTCTCGGATCGAAGATGGGACTCGACGCCACCAACAAATGGCCCGGCGAAACCGATCGCGAATGGGGCCGCCCGATCGAGATGGACGGCGTGGTCAAAAAACGCATCGACACCTTGTGGAATGAGTTGGGGCTGTAAAAACGGGCCTTGAATCACACAGGTCACACCGTTGAATTCCTGATTCTGTCGGCATCGAAGCGATCCGTTCACCAGCCGGATCGCTCCCGCTTGAACAAGTCTGAATAACAAAACTGATGGAGCAGTTGCGCGGATGCATGCCTTTTCAATGATGTCGGATGGTTTCTTTCTGTCGTTGTCGTTATGTCTGGATATCGGTCTCGTCAACGTCGCGATGATTTCGCTGACGCTGTCGCACGGCTTCAAACCGGGCTTCTGGCTGGGCTTGGGTTCCTGTTTCGGCGATCTCGTTTACGCGGCGCTCGCGCTCGCGGGAATGGCTGCGCTGCTGCAGTTCGAATCGGTACGCTGGGTCGTGTGGATCGGCGGCGCGGCGGTCCTGCTGTTTCTCACATGGAAGATGGCGCGTGAAGCGCTGTTCCCGGCGACGGCGCCTGCAGTTGCCGGCGAAGCGGATGCCAACGCGCCGCATCTTTCCCCGTGGCGCGGTTTCTTGCGCGGCGCGTTGCTGGCAATGTCATCGCCGTCAGCGATTCTGTGGTTCGCCGCAGTCGGCGGTGCGTTGATCGCGAAAGCCGGCGCCACCAGCACGACCACTGCACCGGTATTTCTCGGCGGCTTCTTCCTGGGTGGCTTGTGCTGGACGATCTTTATCTGCGGACTCGGTAGCCATGGACGCAAACGCGCCGGCACCGGTTTGCTGCGTGCGTGCCATGTGTTGTCGGCGCTGCTGTTCGCCTACTTCTCGTATAGCGTGATCGTGAACGGATATCGCGATCTGATCGTGCAGACCGCACAGGTGGCAAGCTAGAAAAAACGGCTCGCCTTGGCGAGCCGTCTTCCCTCAATTTCAACGTGCGCAGCTCGGCGCAATAACGATCAAGCAGCGTATCAGGCGAGATACTGCGCCAGCTTCGCCAGATCGACGTTGCCGCCGCTCACCACCACACCCACGCGCTTGCCCTTCACCGGCACGATGCCATTGAGCACGGCAGCCGCGGCGAGGCAACCGGTCGGCTCGACCACGATCTTCATGCGCTGCGCGAAGAAACGCATGGTCTCGATCAATTGCTCGTCACTGACCGTTTCGATCTGCGCGACCAGCTTCCGGATGATCTCGAACGTGTAGTCGCCGAGATGCGTGGAAGCAGCACCGTCGGCAATCGTGCGCGGCGTGTCGATATGCACGATCTCGCCGCGTGCGAGCGATTGCTGACCGTCGTTGCCCGCTTCGGGTTCGATACCGATGACGGTGCACGCCGGACTCAATGCCGCCGCCGACAGTGCGCTGCCGCCGATCAGTCCACCGCCGCCGAGACAAACGAAGAGCATGTCGAGCGGGCCGGTTTCGTCGATCAACTCCTTCACTGTCGTGCCTTGCCCGGCGATCACATGCGGATGGTCGTACGGCGGAATCAGCGTCATGCCACGCTCTTCGGCGAGCCGCCGGCCGATCTCTTCGCGATTCTCGGTGTAGCGGTCGTAGCTGATCACTTCGCCGCCATAGCCCTTAGTCGCCGCGACTTTGGCGGCGGGCGCGTCGTGCGGCATGATGATCGTGGCGTGAATCCCGGCAAGACGCGCCGACAGTGCGATCGCTTGCGCGTGATTGCCCGACGAGTACGTCAGCACACCCGCTTTACGTTGCTCCGCGTCGAAGTGCGAAATCGCGTTGTAGGCGCCGCGAAACTTGAAAGCGCCCATGCGCTGAAAATTTTCGCACTTGAAGAACACCGACGCGCCCGTGCGCTCGTTGAACGTGCTCGAGGTTAGAACGGGGGTGCGATGAGCGACGCCTTCGAGACGCGCAGCGGCGTCGAGTACGTCGTCGAAAGTGGGAGCGGGAAGCGCTTGCATTGACGAAACTCTCCAGAGCGGTGGCGAAACTGCCATTCTCCCAGCTTCGACGATGCTTTGGTATGTCGCGCGGTATGCCGCAGCAGAAACACAAACGGCGTAACCCGGCGATCAAGCCGGCGTTACGCCGTCAACCCATGCTGTGCTCTGCCCGCGATTAGCGGCGATAGTAGCCGTGGCCGTAATAACCGCGACCGTAGTAACCGTGATGATAATAAGGACGGCCGTAGCCACCGTAATACCCACCCACCACGACTGCCGGCGGCGCGTAGTAGCCCGGCGCATAGACCACAGGCGGAGGCGGCGGAGCGTAATAGACCGGCGGCGGCGCGGCATAAACCGGATACGCGGGCGCAACCGGAATGCCAATACCGATACCGACAGAAACGTGCGCCTCAGCAGCAGTAGCGAACCCCACGCCGAGTGCGGCGGCAACGACAAACGGAACGATCTTTTTCACTTTTATTCTCCTGGCGCGGCCCACTAAGGTCGCCGACTTCGCATGCCTTGCATGCTATGAATTCAATGTATCGAAAAAGACCGTGCATAGATGTTCGCATTTGTTGCAAATTGCAATTGGCGGCAATAGGTCGGAAAGTGCGTCGGCGCGAGGCCGCCAGGACATGCCGCGCAACAGACTGAGAACTAAGGGTTTGCCAGCGGTGAAATGCGCGTGAACCCCCTGCCCTGAGGGTCTTGCGGCTCCCGGTTCTCACTTGTCAGTAATCTTTGATTACAAATTAGCTTCAATCCTGACGGTCCAAATGAAAAATGCCCGGTGCAATCGCACCGGGCATTTCTTACCCATCAGCAGACGGTATTGTCAGCCTACCTTCACATAGGCGAATTCTCGGGAGACGCTGGGCGGAACATACGCGCCACTGATGCGCACGCGTGGCGTCAGGCGCTTTTTCTGATCCCACCAGCGACGGCGCTGTGAGTGCGTCAGGAACCGCAAGTGCTTTCGGTAAGAAAAAATATTCATCGCTACCTCCCGAATCTGACTGCGAGACGAAAAACCCAGAACAGCAACTGCAAAACCGGCTCATGAAGGAAATTGTGAGCAGTTTTCGGACCCGCGGGGCGTGTGTGGCCGGATGACCGACCAGACGCGCCATATCGCGCGCGGACTGATCAGAGGAATACCCACACCGGGACACACTACTGCCGGACGGATGGGCGATACTGCTGCATTCCCGTTCAAGTATCCCGCCTGGAGCACGCAACCATGTCCCAGCCCCCTCTGCCGCGCCTCGGCTTCATCGGTGCGGGCCGGCTCGCGCGCTGTCTCGCGCTGAGCTTTTCACGCGCCGGCTATCCTGTCACGGCGGTGGCGAGCCGCTCGGCGGCCTCGGCCGGCCGGCTCGCCAGTCAAATCGAACATTGCGCCGCATTCGACGATCCACAACAGGTTGTCGACGCAGCCGATATCGTCTTTTTAGCCGTTCCCGATGACAGCATCGGTACGACAGCGCACACACTGCGATTCACGGCAGACGCGGCGACCGGCCCATGCGACAAAGCGCTCGTGCATTGCAGCGGCGCCTCGCCGGTGGAGTCGCTGGCCCCGGCGCGCGACCAGGGTGCCTCGATCGGCGGGTTTCACCCACTGTACCTCTTTAGCGGCGATCTCGCCGACCTGGAGCGGATCGCCGGCTGTTCGGTGACGATCGAGGCTGACGGCGCGCTCATGGAGGCGCTGACGGCGCTGGCCGTCGCCCTGCGCTGCCATCCGCTGTCGATTCCTGCAGGCGGCCGCATGCTGTACCACGCCGCCGCGCATTACGCCGCCAGCTTCGCGCTGTGCAGCCTCGCGGAATGCGTGGCGCTGTGGCGCACGCTGGGTTTTGCCGAAGACGACGCGCTGCGCGCGCTGCTGCCCATGCTCTCCGGCACGATCGAAACCGCTCGCGACAAGGGCCTGCCCAACGCGCTCGCCGGCCCTGTGTCGCGCGGCGATACGGGCGTGGTGGAAAAGCAGTTGGCGTTGCTGGAAGGCCTTGGCGGCGATCATGCCGCGCTGTACGGTTTGCTGACGCGGCGCGCGGTCGGACTGGCCGAACGCCGCGTCAAACCGCCCGCCGCGATCGAGACGATTGCCGAGGCGGTGGAAGAATCGCTTAACCGGTCGCTGAATCAGGCCACAGCAGGTGCAAGCGTCAAGTAAGCCGTGATAATGTGACGTCCGGCGCCGCGCGCAATCCGCCAGCGCCGCGCTTCGGGACCAACAGACGAGAACGCACAATGATCAAGGTCAGCATCCTTTATCCGTATCGGGAAAACGGCCACTTCGACGTGGACTATTACTGCGTCACGCACATGCCGCTCGCGGCCAGGCTGTTCGGGCCGTCGCTGAGAGGCTGGTCGGTCGACGTCGGCATCAATGCCGGGCCGCCGGGAACGCCGCCGCCGTATGTCGCCGCAGGCCACTTCCTGTTCGATAGCACGGACGACTTCTATAAAGTCTTCAAGTCGGCCTCGGAGCAGTTGGTTGCCGACATTCCGAATTACACCGACGGCGGCAACGGCACGATTCTGATTAGCGAAATCAAGATTTCTGTGTGATATCGAGTGGCGGGTGCGGCCTGACGGTATGCAGTTCGCCGATTGGCCTACTCGAGCATCTGGAAATTGAAGCACTGCGTCCCCATTTGTGACGCGTAACGCGCCCTCCTCGGGAACGGCGCAGGCAATCCAAATGAACCCGCCGGCGCACCGATCGGTCAGCGCCGGCACCCTGCGGCCGATCGACGGCCGCCTTCCGAAGGATAAGGACACGAGATGTTTGGCGATATCGCCCGTTTTCTGCTCAATACCGTCTTTACGCTGTTCGGCGCCGCGCTGCTGCTGCGCGCATGGCTGCAGGTCGTGCGCATGCCGCCGTACAACCCCGTGACGAACGCCGTGCTGCAAGCCACCAACTGGATCGTGCTGCCTTTGCGGCACATTCTGCACAGCACCCGCAACATCGACTGGGCGAGTCTCGTCGCAGCGCTGATTGCGGCGATCGTTTATGTGGTGCTGATGGTGGTGCTCACGGGCGCCGATCCGCTCACGCTCGTGCCGACACTGTTGATCGTTGCCGTGCTGACCGTGATCAAGTGGGCGCTGAACCTGATCATCTGGATGACGATCCTGATGGCGCTGCTGTCGTGGCTCAATCCGCGCTCGCCGGCCATGCCGATTCTGTACCAGCTGACCGCGCCGTTCCTGAATCCGCTGCGCCGCGTGGTGCCGCAACTCGGCGGCATCGACCTCTCGCCGATCCTGCTGTTCGTGATCGTGCAGGTGCTGCTGATGGTGGTCACACGTGCGGCCGTTCAATTGACCTACTTCGTGATCTGATCAGCGCTTCGTGCGCCTTGTGGAACAAGGGTGGCGGCAGTGCGATTTGCGCTAACCGCCCCTTCCCGAGTAGAATCGTGCGCTCTGCGGGCGTCGTATAATGGTAATACCCTAGCTTCCCAAGCTAGAGCCGTGGGTTCGATTCCCATCGCCCGCTCCAGACTCTTTTCAGCCAGCCTGGCGATTAACCAGGCGGCTTCGCGAAAGGATCTGAATCTGCAGCACCTTGCCGCATTTCCCACCCGCTACGCCCTCTCCGTCTGTCATTTGAGAAGTCGCAAAAACGCGAGATGAGCGTGCGTGGTGTCAACGCGCCATTGCGGGAGCCGCTGCTAGTTCTTCGCAGCTTTCTCGACCGCCTTGACCAGCTTGAATTCGTCTTTGTCCAACGCGTAGTAGTACGTCCCGCCACCCGCTTCATTCCTGCTGCCGTGAACCACCAGCAGGCGGCTGTCGCGCTGGAATTCGATCGGCTCTTGCACATCCACGTCCCAGCAGCACACCGTAAACGGCAGCCACGTGACGCGGCCGGTCTTCGCGTCGATCGCCACGCTGGACACGCAGGACGCCCCGCAGCCCCAGCTTGCCAGCACGTAGTGCCCAGCGAAGTTCGGCTTCTGGCGGCTGGCTTCGCGGATACGCGTCGCGTATTCCTTGTCGTCCGCGGATACGAGCCGCACTTTCGCCGCTTTGCCCGCGAAGGTGTCGCTGACCGCGAAATCTTCAAAGCGCGGCACGCCGGCATCATCGGCTTGCGCGACGCCCATCCAGCACATGGCGGACACAAAGCCCATCAATAGAAACTTTTTCATTGCTCAATACCAGTGGTGTTTTTCCCAGAACAGCCGTGCTGATGCCGCAGTGTGATATCGCCCGAGAATATAGCGAATCCCGCCCTGACATTCTTCGACCGCATTGCCGAAAGATTTTTCGCCATTCGGATTCAATTCATATTGAGGCCGCAGCAACTGATAAAGCCCGCGTGCGGACGACTTCCCATTGCGCACGTCGACCACACCGCTCGACTCCTGCGCCATGAGCCACAGTAAATCGTTGAATTGAGTGAGGGCGACGCCTTCAATGGCCATTGCCTTGCGAAGTGCATTCTGGGAAGTAGTTGGAACCGCAGTTGGATCGATAGCGACCCAATCCGTTTTGGCGGCTTTTGCCTGACGATGATTGTGTGCGTGTTTGCCCATGGTGGATTTTCGTTTTGATAATCGTTGCAACGGAATGGCTTACAGCGGGATTAAATCATACGAATGGCTGTCACGGTTATGAAAACGTAATCTTGATGCCGAATTCAGGCTCCCTCCGGGTCGGCCACCGTCTGGACGCACCCTTTTCGGGTGTGCTACCTTACGCGCACTTGCAACGCCCGCTCCACCTTCCTGCTGAGCTTTCAGCGGAATCCAGCACGAGCCGCCTCCCATGAAGGCGGCTTTTTTGTAGTGGCAGCGGCCCGGCATAGCGATTCGAGCGAACCGCGCCTGCGAACTGCGGCCCATGCC
The DNA here is from genome assembly GCF_030464785.1 of Paraburkholderia sp. SEWSISQ10-3 4. Taxonomy (NCBI): domain Bacteria; kingdom Pseudomonadati; phylum Pseudomonadota; class Betaproteobacteria; order Burkholderiales; family Burkholderiaceae; genus Paraburkholderia; species Paraburkholderia sp. SEWSISQ10-3 4. The sequence goes on along the minus strand of NZ_JALPRI010000012.1, from coordinate 68,604 downwards.
GCGGCAAGCGTAAGCACAAACGCAAAAGGCGCCTCGCAACACGCCATGCAAGCCGCCAGGCCCTCACCCTAGTAGCAGTATCGATAATGATCCACGATCCAAACGACGCCGGCCTGCCCGACGAACTCCCGCCGCCTTCAACTGAGGCAGAAGCCGAAGGCCAACCGGCCGACGCCGACGCGACTGCCGGCGCCCCGCAAGAAGAAGCCCTGCATCGACGCCGCATCCGCAGCTTTGTCACGCGCGCTGGTCGCGTATCGACCGGCCAGCGCCGCGCGATGGACGAGCTCGGTCCGCGTTTCGTCGTGCCCTTCACGCCGCAACAATCCGACTGGAACAGCGTGTTCGGCCGCGCCGCGCCGCGTGTGTTGGAAATCGGCTTCGGAATGGGCGCGACCACCGCGGAGATCGCCTCGCACCGTCCCGCCGACGACTTCCTCGGCGTCGAAGTACACGAGCCAGGCGTGGGCGCGCTGCTGAAGCTGATGGGCGAGCAGGCGCTGTCGAACATCCGCATCATTCAGCACGATGCGGTCGAAGTGCTTGAGCAGATGATCGCGCCGGACAGCCTCGACGGCGTGCATATCTTCTTTCCCGATCCTTGGCACAAGGCGCGTCACCACAAGCGCCGGCTGATCCAGCCGAAGTTCGTCGCATTGCTGGTTTCGCGTCTGAAGCCGGGCGCCTATCTGCATTGCGCGACCGACTGGCAGAACTACGCCGAGCAGATGCTCGAGGTGCTGGGCGCCGATCCTGCGCTGGAAAATACCGCTGACGGCTACGCGCCGCGTCCCGAGTATCGTCCGGTGACGAAGTTCGAGCGCCGCGGGCTACGGCTCGGACATGGCGTGTGGGATCTGGTGTTCAGGAAGCGCGGCGCGGTATAAAACCGCACTGCAGTTGTGCCCGCCATAAGCAAAAAGGCCCGCAAACGCGGGCCTTTTCTCATGACGCGGAAAACATGCGGAGACTCAGTCCGCCCAGCTCAACGCGCCGCTGTAACCCACCAGCAGGATCAACAGTCCGAAGGCGATCCGGTACCACGCGAACACGGTGAAATCGTGCGCGGCGATGTAACGCAGCAGCCAGCGCACGCAGGCGAACGCGCTGATGAAGGCCGCCACGAAGCCGAGCACGAAACTGCCAAGCGCGTCGACGGACAGCAGATGCCAGTCTTTATAGAGCTCGTAAGCCGTCGCGCCGAAGATGATCGGAATCGCGAGGAAAAAAGAAAACTCCGTAGCAACGCGCCGATCGAGACCGAACAGCATCCCGCCGATGATCGTCGAACCCGAGCGCGACATGCCTGGGATCAACGCAAAACATTGAGCGAGGCCGACTTTCAGCGCGTCCAGCGGGCTCAGATCGTCGACGTTCTGAACACGTGCCGGCACGTCGCCTCGCGTGCGCTGACGCGCTTCCGCCCACAGAATCACCACCCCGCCCGCCACTAACGCGAACGCGACCGGCACGGGCGAAAACAGCGCCGCCTTGATCGCCTTCTCGAACAGCAGACCGAGCACAACCGCCGGAATCGTCGCGATGATCACATTCAGCGTAAAGCGCCTTGCATCGGGCCGGCTAGGCAAGCCGACCACCACGCTGCCGATGCGGCGCCGGAACTCCCAGCACACGGCCAGAATCGCGCCGAGCTGGATCACGACATCGAAGGTTTTCGCGTGTTCATCCGTGAAATTGAGCAGACTGCCCGCGACGATCAAATGGCCAGTACTCGACACCGGCAAAAATTCCGTCAGCCCTTCGACGACGCCAAGAATCAGCGCCTTGCAAGCCAATAGCCAGTCCATCCGTGACCCTCGTTGTTATAGATAGCCTAAACGAACAGGGGCCGCACGGTGTGCGCGGCCCTGCCGGCCGCGCACACCGTCATTTCTCGACGATTTGCACGCGTATGCCGTTTGTAAGGATGGTGATTGTACCGGGTTCGTAATTCACCCCGGCAAATTGCAGCTGTTCGGGCTTGAAGGTGTAGATCGGATAGTTGGTCAGCAACTGCGTAGCGAGCACGGCCGCGGCGGCGTTGATCTGCTGCGTGTAGGCCTGGGCCTGACCACTCACGCTGACGTTGTCGACGCTCGGCGACTTCAGCACGACCGACTTGCTGGCGGCGTCGTAGGCCAGTTCGCTCGACAGTGTGAATACGCCGTCGACCGGTTGCGGCATGAACGGGCTCGCGAGCCGGGCGTCGAGCTTCACCGAGACACGGTTCGCGTCCGGTAGGAAGCCGACCACCGGGTTGGTCAGCGCGACGTCGAACACTTGCGAAACCGTCCGCTGATACGGGAACTTGCGCTGCACCGCGTCCTGCACCTGCTGCTGCGAGAACGTGTAATGCGAGGGGATAAAAGGGAAAATCGATGTCGCGCAGGCCGCCAGAGACACGGTGATGCCAAGCGCGGTGCAGCCTGTCAGCGCGGCAAGCAGGAAGCGGCGCCGGGTCGGCGCAGCGGGTCGAGTCATGCGAAATCTCCTGTGGAAGCCTTCTCGAGCATGCGGTTGCGTTGGGTTGTTTGTTCGGATGGGTGACGTGACGGAATCGTTCCCGCGCGCTATTGGCGTACCGCCAGTTGCGGTTGAGTCTGCGTTTCAAGCTGGGTGAGCCAAGCGAGCGCCTCGCTGCGGCTCGTGCCGCACATCTCCGTCTGCGGTTGCAGACCGGAACAGCACGCCGGCCGCTCCGGCTGACCGAAGATCGCGCAGCGCAGATCATCGCCGAGTTGCACGCAGCGCACGCCCGCCGGTTTGCCATTCGGCATGCCGGGGATCGGGCTCGAAATCGACGGCGCGATACAGCACGCGCCACAATCGGGGCGGCACGCATGACCGGCCACATGGAACGGGGACTCGCGCTTCACAACGCTGTTCGGCACATCACTCACGACATTTTTCCTGAACTCGAAAACAGGCAATACAACATACAACGCAGCGCCAGACCCGCATTGTGCCATCGCATCTCGTGCGACCTTTTTACACAATTACGCGAAGGGTCGCTCACGTAAACTTGCTGGATACGAAAGGCCACGCTCAAGAGGCGTTTGCGCTGTTCGAACCGGTCCCGAGAATCCTCCGGCTCGTGCCTCTTCAAGGGTGGCCGTCAAACCCGAGCGCCCCATGACCACCGCCAACACGCTATTCCGCCCCGACCTGCTCACCAAATACAGCGCGAACGGTCCACGGTATACGTCCTATCCAACGGCCTTGCAGTTCCGCGACGATTTCGATCCCGCCGACTATCTGCGCGCCGCGGCGGACCCAGGCTCCTCTGCCACCGATCTCTCGCTGTACTTCCACATCCCCTTTTGCGACACCGTGTGCTTCTACTGCGGTTGCAACAAGGTCGCCACCAAGAACCGCGCGCACGCGCGTCCCTATGTCGAGCATCTGAAGCGTGAAATGGCTTTGCAGGCCGCGTGTTTCGACGCGCGACGCCCCGTTTCGCAATTGCATTGGGGCGGCGGCACGCCCACGTTTCTGTCGCACGATGAAATGGCGGAACTCATGGCCGCCGCGCGCGAGCACTTCACGTTGCTGCCCGATACTGAAGACGAATATTCGATCGAAGTCGATCCGCGCGAAGCGTCGCCCGAGACCATTGCGCATTTGCGCACACTCGGCTTCAACCGGCTCAGTCTCGGCGTGCAGGATTTCGATCCGGTGGTGCAGCAGGCAATCAATCGCATTCAGCCGCTCGAGATGACTGCGTCGGTGATGCAAGCCGCGCGTGATACGGGCTACCACTCGATCGGCGTCGATCTGATTTACGGGCTGCCGCATCAAACGGTCGATAGCTTCAGCCGCACGCTCGACACGATGATCGAACTCGCACCCGATCGTCTTTCGGTGTTCGCGTATGCGCACATGCCACAGCTCTTCAAGATGCAACGGCAGATGGATGAGGCCATGCTGCCCTCGCCTGCTGTGCGCCTTGCGATCCTTCAGCTGGTCGTCGAGCGCCTGACCGACGCGGGCTATGTCTACATCGGCATGGATCACTTCGCGCTGCCCACCGACGAACTCGCGCGCGCACAAGCGCAGCGCACGTTGCATCGGAATTTCCAGGGGTACAGCACGCGAGCGGAATGCGATCTGATCGGCTTCGGCGCGTCGTCGATCGGTAAAGTCGGCGACGTGTACGCGCAGAACATCAAGGACCTGCCGGGCTACGCCGCGGCAATCGATGCGGGCAAGCTCGCGATCACACGCGGCGTGCGCCTCACTGCGGACGACCGTCTGCGTCGCGATGTGATCACGCAATTGATGTGCAATCTGGAACTGCGCTTCGACGAATTCGAAGCCGCGTACGGCATCCGCTTTGCCGACACGTTCGAACCGGAACTGGAGCGCTTGCGAGGCTTCGAGCAGGACGGGCTGGTGTCGGTAAGCAACAGCAAGCTCGAAGTGCAGATGGCCGGACGCATGCTCGTGCGCAACATCGCGATGATGTTCGACCGCTATCTCGGTCAGCAAACGCTCGAAGGTTTTTCTCGCACGGTTTAAAGGCTGAGCATGCGAAGAAGGCGACTGGCTTGCCCGTCGTCGAATTTTCCGCCATAATCTGCGTCTTCGCCGCGAAGCCATACTCTGGCGCGTGCGCTGCAAGACCTGCCCAGGTGGTGAAATTGGTAGACGCAGGGGACTCAAAATCCCCCGCCGCAAGGCGTGCCGGTTCGATTCCGGCCCTGGGCACCAAAAGAAATTCCAGCAGTACTGTATAAAGATCAAAAAACCCGCCCAGTCATGCTGCGCGGGTTTTTTGTTGTCTTCTGCGAAGCGGCTAAAGCGCACTACTGAAGATGGTCAGCCGGACATTTATTCGAGCTCACTCGATGACCGACCATGAGGCCGGCGTCGTAGGCCGCTTCCAGCGCTCGCGCGAGACTATCGACACGCACGATGCGTAAATCGGCGCTCGGCTTGCCGCTCAGTTCGAACGTCGCGATGCCGAGCGTTTCATGCGCGATCGACAGCAACAATTCCAGACGTGCGTCGTGTTCGATGGTGGTGTTCATATTCGGCTCCTGACGTGCGACATTGCACTTATCAGCTTAGGCAATAATTGCTTAAGCAATATGTGACGTTCGGCCGCATATTGAAGCTCTTCTCGATATTGGGCGGTCCGACGCCAACAGCGCCGGTGCCCACTCCCCGCCTTACCGCCGTGCCACCTGTGCGCCGCCATGCGTCGCTGCACGCCGGCGCTTGAACACGTAGCCAAGCCACATCACGACCAGCCACGCGGGCACGAGCCATACCGAAACCGACAGGCCCGGCGTCATTGCCAGAATCACGAGGATCAGCGCCATGAAAGCGAGGCAGATCCAGTTGCTGACTGGGAACCAGAACGACTTGAACACGAGCGTCTCGCCCGCCGCCACCATCGCCTTGCGCGACTTCAGATGCGTCAGGCTGATCAGCGCCCAGTTCAGCACCAGCGCGGCCACCACCAGCGCCATCAGCAGGCCAAGCGCTTCGGCCGGAATCAGATAGTTGATGATCACGCAGGTGAACGTGGCGAGCGCCGACAAACCAATTGCCATATAGGGCACGCCGCGCCGGTCGACCTTCATCAGTGCGCGCGGTGCGTTGCCCTGTTCCGCGAGACCGTAGAGCATGCGGCTATTTGCATACACGCCGCTGTTGTAGACCGACAGCGCCGCCGTCAACACCACCACGTTGAGGATGTTCGCCGTCAGCGTCGAGCCGATCTGCGAGAAGATCATCACGAACGGACTGCCACCGGCCGCGACCTGATTCCACGGATACAACGAAAGCAGCACTGTCAGTGAGCAGATGTAGAAAATCAGAATCCGGTAGATCACCTGATTCACGGCCTTCGGAATGCTCTTCTGCGGATCGGCCGCTTCAGCAGCCGTAATGCCGATCAACTCGAGGCCGCCGAACGAAAACATGATGACCGCGAGCATCATGAACAGGCCATGAAAACCGTGCGGGAAAAAGCCGCCGTCGGCCCAGAGATTGGTGATCGACGCTTGCGGACCACCATGGCCGCTGATCAGCAGATAGCCGCCGAACAGGATCATGCCGATCACCGCCACTACCTTGATGATCGCAAACCAGAATTCCGTTTCGCCGTACGCTTTGACGTTGGCGAGATTGATTGCGTTGATGACGGCGAAGCACACCAGCGCCGATATCCACGTAGGCACGCCCGGCCACCAGTAGTGCACGTAGGTGCCAACAGCGGTCAGCTCGGCCATGCTCACGAGCACGTACAGCACCCAGTAGTTCCAGCCGGACAGAAAGCCGGGGAAATCACCCCAATACTTGTACGCGAAGTGGCTGAACGAACCGGCAACCGGTTCCTGCGCGACCATTTCGCCGAGTTGGCGCATGATCATGAACGCGATGATGCCGCCGATCGCGTAGCCGAGAATCATCGACGGGCCGACGGCCTTCAACACGCTGGCGGAGCCGAGAAACAGGCCGGTGCCGATCGCCCCGCCCAGCGCGATCAGCTGGATATGACGATTTTTGAGCCCGCGCTTCAGGCCGTCTTGCTGCTGTGCACTATTCAAAATTGCGCCCCAGTGTATGGATATCGATCGCCCGATCAGACTTATGGTCTGCCCCGGCAGAACCTGAAATTTTACCGCGGCCGATATTACCTAAATACTGGGAGCAACCCGCGCTTGGTTCTGCGCCGCACTTAACGGCGAGGATAGTGATTGTCACTGGCGTGGGGCTTCTGTATGTTGCCCTAGTCGAGGTTTTTGCCTTCGGAGATTCAACATGTCGCCCAAACGTTTGCTTTGCGCCGCTGCTTTGTGTCTCTGCTTCGCTGCGGCGGGTGCCCTCGCGCAAACCGCGGCGCCCACGGCAGAACCCGCCGCCGAACCGGCCGACATGCCGGGCATGGAGTCGAGCGCACCGGAAGCACCGGAGCCGCCCGCGGCGCCGGCCGCAATGCCTGCGACTCCCGCCGCCGTCCCCACGCCTGCCACTCCAAAAGCGACCGCCACCAAACCACCCGCAGCACCGATGACCGGCCCCGTGCGCAACGTCGTGCTGGTTCATGGCGCGTTCGTCGACGGCTCGAGCTGGAACGGTGTCGTCGCGAAATTGCAGCAGAAGGGTTATCACGTGAGTTCGGTGCAGAACCCGCTCACGTCGCTCGCCGACGATGTCGCCGCCACCCGCCGTGTTCTCGCGCGCCAGGATGGCCCGACCATCCTCGTAGGACATTCATGGGGCGGTGTCGTGATCACCGAAGCGGGTGCGAACGCGCCGAATGTCGCCGGTCTCGTCTATGTGGCGGCGATTGCACCGGACCTGCACGAATCGACAATGGACCTGATGAAACGCGCGGCGCCGGCGCCAGCGGGTCAAGCCATCACCGCGGATTCCACAGGCTTTCTTTGGCTTGACCGCAGCAAATACCACGCCGACTTCGCCGCCGACGTGCCCGAGAATCTGACGCGCGTGCTCTCCGCCGCGCAACAGCCGATCTCCGCCCGTGCCTTCAGCGAAACGGTCAGCCAGGTGGCGTGGAGAGAGAAGCCTTCGTGGTACATCGTGACGACGAGGGACCGCGCGATATCGCCTGAAGTCGAACAGTTCATGGCCAACCGGATGGGTGCGAAGATCGTGCCGATCTCATCGAGCCATCTCGTGCCGGTGTCGCATGCGGGGGCGGTTGCCGATGTGATCGATCGGGCTGCGCGGGAGCTGAGCCGGCAACAGTAGGCTGTCGCCGGTCACGCCTTCCGTCACACGGTTCAGCGCAGCATGAACGACATCGCCGACAGGCAGTTCAGCATGCGCACCGCATGTTCGGCAGACTCCGCACTAAAACGCAACGTGACGGCGTCGACACGCGTGAGCGTCGGCCATTGGCAGAACAGATCGGCGAGCGCGGTAGTTTGCACGCGCAGCTCGCATTCGACGGGCTTCGCGGCAGCACGCGTGGCTTGCTGCGCATGACCCTTGTCGATGTAGTGCCGCACCACTTCGCGTGCGGCAATTTCGATCGCGTCGCGAGCGCTTGCCGGTGTTTGCGTGACGCCGCTCGCATGCCCCGTCGCGCTCTTGGTGACAACAAAACGTGCGCCCGGAAAACGCGGCGCAGTTTCCTCGGCGAATACATCGTCGCCGGATAAAAGCGCTACCTGTGCGCCATATTCTTCTGCCAGCGCTCCATACAACCCTGCCTCGCCGACTTCGACGCCGTTCAGCGAGACACGTGCGAACGCGAAGCTGTTGATCGTGTGCGCGAGAATGCCGTGCGTTTGCGACCTTGCGTGATAGCCGATCATGAACACCAGCGCCGCGCCGTATTCAAGGCCGGCCATCATGCCAAGCGTACGTGGTTTGCCGAGCACGATCTGGGCACGCGCATCGAGCAGATCGGGCAGCAGGTTGCGAAAGCCGCCATGCGAATCGTTGACCCACACGTGCGTCGCGCCACCCGCGAACGCGCCTTCGATCGCCGCGTTGGCTTCGAGCGTCATCCAGCGGCGCGCGGCTTCGTATTCGCCGTTGCCCGCGCGCGTTTGTTCAGGATGGAACACGCCAGCCACGCCTTCGATGTCGACGGAAATCAGGACTTTCATCAGGAAGATTGCTTGAGAAGTTGAGCGAGGTCGGGGGCGGCGTCGTGCAGCGACAGGCGACTATGGCCGTCGCGGCCCGTCACCGACGTGGCGCTCCATAGCGCATCGACGATCGCTTGCTCGACGCTGTCCGCGCAGGCACGGAATAGCGCATCGAGGCGTGTGTCGGCGAGCATGGGTGGCAAGGCAACGAAGTCGGATTCGTGCGGCACGGTGTAGGCCGTCGAAAACGCCAACGCGATGTCGCCGCTGCCGTGGCCGTACACCGACCCGGTTCGTGCAAGACCGGCCGCGGCGCGCAATGACAGACGCTTGAGTTGACGAGCGTCGAGCGGCGCGTCGGTGGCGACGATCATGATGATCGAGCCTTGTTCGGGTTTTGAGGAGGTTGCTGATGTCGCCGAGGTTGCTGAGTTCACCGAGGTCTCTGCGCTCTCCGAAGTTGCTAAGGTCACCGCGCCAGCGGCGACAGCTTTGGCAGCGCGTTCTGCGAGCACGCGACCGAGCGGCGTGCCGTCGATCGTCAACATCGGCAGGCGACCAAAGTTCGCCAGCACCAGCGCGCCGACCGTATAAGTCTGTCCTGCTACGTCAACAACACGCGACGCATTGCCGATACCACCCTTCAGATCGAAACAAGACATACCGCGGCCTGCGCCAACCGAACCGCTCGCAACGTCGACGCTTGCCGTCTCATACGCGTCGCTGTAATGCCGTTCGCTTACCGCTAAAGCCTGAATATCGTTCAGGTATCCATCATTACATTCGAACGCCAGCGGATTGACCGTCGACCATTCGCGTCCGATTTTCGGATTGCCTTGAATAGCCGCACGAATCTGCGCTTGTGCGACAGCAGCGACGCCAAAGGTATTGGTCAGCGCAATGGGCGTCTCCAGCATGCCGAGCTCCTCAACCTGCACGAGCCCAATGCTCTTTCCAAACCCGTTGATCACAGAAGCCGCAGCAGGTACCTTGCTCGCAAAAGGATCGCCACAATGCGGACGAATCACAGTCACGCCGGTTTGCACAGCGTCTTCATCCAGCGTGCAATGTCCGACCGTCACGCCTTCTACGTCGGCAATCGTGCCACGTGGCCCGCTCGGCAACACACCGATATGCGGCGCGTTCTCATCGGCAGTTTCGGTAAAACTCATGGCCGGTCGAGCTTCGGGTCGAGCGCATCGCGCAAACCGTCGCCGAGCAGATTGAATGCCAGCACAGTGAGGAAAATCGCCAGACTCGGGAACAGCGCGATATGCGGCGCCGTGACCATATCCGCGCGCGCTTCGTTGAGCATCGCACCCCACTCAGGCATCGGGGGTTGCGCGCCGAGTCCGAGAAACGACAGGCTCGCCGCCGTGATGATCGACGTACCGATCCGCATCGTGAAGTACACCACGATCGACGAAATCGTCCCCGGCAGAATATGCCGCACGATGATGGTCCAGTCTGATGCGCCGATACTGCGCGCCGCTTCGATATAGGTAAGTTGCTTGAGCATCAGCGTATTGCCGCGCACGAGCCGCGCAAACGCCGGGATGCTGAAAATCGCCACCGCGCAGATCACATTGATCATGCCGTTGCCGAGAATCGCGACCACACCGATCGCCAGCAGAATGCCGGGGAAAGCAAACAGCACATCGGCAACACGCATCGTGATGCGGTCCCACCAGCCTTCGTAGTAACCGGCCAGCAAACCGAAGAACGTACCGATCACCGCACCGATCGCCACCGACAGGAAACCGGCCTCGAGCGAAATACGCGAACCCGCCAGAATGCGACTGAAAATATCGCGGCCCAGCGAATCGACACCGAACCAGTGCGCGGCCGATGGCCCCGCGTTCAACGCGTCGTAGTCGAAGAAATTTTCCGGATCGTACGGCACGATATGCGGCGCGAGAATCGCAACCGCAACCAGCAGCAGCACGAAAATGCCGGCGCCCAGCGCCACATGCTGCTTGCGGAATTTGCGCCAGAATTCACTCCACGGTGTGCGGATCGCGTTTTCTACGAGAGCGGCCTTGGCCGCATTCGCCTCGGTGGCTGAGATGCTCATGCGGGCCTCACTTGAAACGGATGGTCGGGTTGATGACGGCGTACAGCACGTCCACAACCAGGTTGATGATGATGAACTCAAGCGAGAACAACAGCACTTCCGCCTGAATCACCGGGTAGTCGCGCATCGCCACGGCATCCACCAGCAGGCGCCCGAGGCCCGGCCAGTTGAACACCACTTCGACCACGATCGAGCCGCCCAGCAGAAAGCCGAATTGCAGCCCCATCATCGTGATGACGGGGATCATCGCATTGCGCAGGCAGTGTTTGATGATGACAAGCCGTTCGGGCACGCCCTTGGCGCGTGCGGTGCGCACGAAATCTTCATTCATCACTTCGACGAACGAGGCACGCGTGAAGCGCGCCATCACCGCCGCCACTGCTGCACCAAGCGTGAGCGACGGCAGCACGTAGCTCTTCCACGACCCGTCGCCGACAATCGGCAGCCAGCCGAGCTTCACCGAAAAAATTTCCATCAGCAGCATGCCGAGCGCGAATGCGGGAAACGAAATACCCGACACCGCGAGCGTCATGCCAAGCCGGTCCGGCCAGCGATTGCGCCACACGGCCGAGACGATGCCGATGCCCATGCCGAGCACCACCGCCCAGACCATGCTCGCGAGCGTAAGCAACAACGTCGGCATAAAGCGCTCGCCGATTTCCTGGCTGACCGGCCGCTTGCTGCGCGTGGACGTGCCGAAGTCGCCGTGCGCGATCTTCACGAAGAAGTTGGCGAACTGCTGCGGCATCGGCTTATCGAGGCCGAGATCGGCACGCACCAGTGCAACGGTCGCCTCATCTGCTTCGGGACCGGCTGCGAGGCGCGCCGGATCACCGGGCAACAGATGCACGAACAGGAACACCAGCACGGCGACGATGAAGAGCGTCGGCAGCAGGCCAAAGATACGTTTGACGAGGAAGTTCAGCATGAAACCCAATCCGGCAATGATGCGGGCAACGAAAGATCTTTCAGAGCAGTACGCGACTGTCCGGCCCGTGCGTTCGTGAAGAACACACGGCGCCGAACGGTCGGCTCATCACTTGATCGCGATCTCGTCGAAATTGAACGAGCCGTCCGGCGCGACATAGGCGCCCGACAAGCGCTTGCTGCGCGCGAACACGACCTTTTCCTTAACGAGGAAGATCCACGGCGCGTCGGCCCAGATGCGTTTTTGCGCGTCGGTGTAGAGCGCGGCCTTCTGCGTGCGATCGGTGGTTTCGAGCGCCTGCTTCAGATCGGTATCGACCGTGTCGTTCTTGTAGTACGCGGTGTTGACCATCTTCGGCGGGAATGAGACCGATCCGAGCAGCGGCGTAATCGCCCAGTCCGCTTCACCCGTCGACGACGACCAGCCCGCGTAGTACATGCGCACCGGAGCAGTTGCCGGGTCCTGCGCGCTTTCCACCTTGGCGACGCGTTGACCCGCTTCGAGTGCTTCGACCTGCGCCTTGATGCCGACTTGCGCGAGTTGCTGCTGCACGAACTGAATCACCTTCTGTGCGGTCGAGTAGTTATACGCGGACCACAGCGTCGTTTCGAAACCGTTCGGATAGCCCGCTTCCTTCAGCAACTCACGCGCCTTCGCCGGATCGTACGGCCAGGGGCCGAGCTTCGTCGCGTACTCAACGCCTTGCGGCACCACGCCCTCAGCCGGCGTCGCGTACCCGGCAAACGCGACCTTGATCAGCGCATCCTTATTGACCGCGTAGTTCAGCGCTTCACGCACTTTCGGATTGTCGAACGGCTTCTGGTTGACGTTCATGCTGATATAGCGCTGGATGATCGACGGCGAAGCAATCAGATCGACCTTCGGGCTCGACTGCAATTGCGCCGCCTGTTCGAACGGCACCTGGAACGCGAAGTCCGCTTCACCGGTGCGCATCAACGCAGCACGTGTGTTGTTGTCGACCACCGGTTTCCAGTCGATCACATCGACCTTCGGGTAGCCCTTCTTCCAGTAACCCGCGAACTTCTTCACGGTCAGGTCGCCGGCCGGGTCCCACTTCACCAGTTCGAACGGACCTGTGCCGACCGGATGGAACGCGATGTCCTTGCCGTACTTCTTCAGCGCGTCAGGCGAAATCATCACCGCCGACGGATGCGCCAGTACGTTGACGAACGCCGAGAACGGCGCCTTCAAGGTGATCTTCACCGTGTACGGGTCGACCACTTCGGTCTTCTCGATGCGGTTGAACATGTTGTAGCGCTTGAGCTTGTTCGCCGGATCGGTCACGCGGTCGAAGTTCGCTTTCACGGCCGCTGCGTTGAAGTCGGTACCGTCCTGGAACTTCACGCCGTGACGCAGCTTGAACGTGTAGACCTTGGCATCCGGACTCGCTTCGTAGCTATCGGCTAGCACGTTGACCAGCTTCATGTCCTTGTCGAAACCGAACAGGCCTTGATAGAACGACTTGGCGACGGCTTGCGACAGCGTGTCGTTCGCATCGTATGGATCGAGCGTCGTGAAGGTCGACGCAACAGCCATCACGGCCGTGGTATCGGCGTGCGCCACACTGCCCGCGAGCATCGCGAACACCACCGCGCCACCGCTGACCAGCGCGCGCAAACGAAACGGAGAAGACGGGACCAGCAGGTTCATGAGGTTGGCTCCAGGCTGCGAATTGAAACAGGGTTATGTGCTGCGAGAGAAAATGGTTTTTGCTTCAGGCTTAGTGCGTGGTTCAGTTCTGCGCACGGGTACGCGGCGTCTATCGCGCCTAGTAAGCGCCCCCGACCCGATGCTGCGCCACGAAATGATCCGGTCCGACCGCAATCAGCGGCGCCACGCTCGGTTCGTCGTTTAGCGCGTGGATCGGGCTCGGAATCTCATCGGCGGCGAGCATGCGTTTCGCGTGACGGCGCGCCGGATCGGCGACCGGCACCGCGCCCATCAGCTTCTTCGTGTACGGGTGCTGCGGCGCTTCGAACACCGCGCGGCGCGGACCGATCTCAACGATCTGGCCGAGATACATCACCGCCACGCGATGGCTGACACGCTCCACCACCGCCATGTCATGCGAAATGAACAGATAGGCGACGCCCAGTTCGCGTTGCAGATCGAGCATCAGGTTGACGATCTGCGCCTGCACGGAGACGTCCAGTGCGGAGACGGATTCGTCGGCGATGACGACTTTGGGATTCAATGCCAGCGCACGCGCAATCGCGATGCGTTGCCGTTGTCCGCCCGAAAATTCGTGCGGATAGCGGCCTGCGGCCTCGCGTGGCAGGCCGACCTTTTCGAGCAGCCACGCCACGCGTGCCTGAGCTTCCGCGCCTTGGGCGACGCCGTGCACGAGCAGCGGTTCCATGATCGAGAAGCCGACCGTCAAGCGCGGATTCAGCGAAGCGAACGGGTCCTGAAAAATAAACTGGATATTGCGGCGCAACGCTTGCAACGCAGGGCCGGTGAGCGAGCTGATTTCCTTGCCGTCGAATTCGATCGAGCCGCTCTGGCTTTCGACGAGGCGCAGCAATGAACGGCCCGTCGTCGATTTACCGCAACCCGATTCGCCGACCAGCGCGAGCGTTTCACCCGGGCGCAGATCGAAGCTGACTTTTTCGACCGCATGCACGCGGCCGGTCAAACGCCCGAACACGCCGCTCTTGACCGGAAAGCGCGTGACCAGATCGCGCACGCGCAGAATCGGCGGCGTGCTGTCGTGGATCAACGGTTGGGTTTCTTGTGCGACGGCGGCTGCCGGACGAACGGCATCGTCGGTGCCGGTCAGCGCCGCCTGCTCGACGGTCAGAATCGGAAACTTGGCGGGCTGATCGGTGCCCTGCATCGCGCCAAGGCGCGGGACCGCCGCAAGCAATGCTTTCGTATAAGGATGCGACGGCGCGGCGAACAGCGTATCCGACGCCCCCTCTTCCACTTTCTCGCCGCGATACATCACCAGCACGCGATCGGCCACCTCGGCCACCACACCCATGTCGTGCGTGATGAAGATCACGCCCATGTTCATCTCGTCCTGCAAGCCGCGAATCAATTGCAGGATCTGCGCCTGGATCGTGACGTCAAGCGCGGTCGTCGGCTCGTCGGCAATCAGTAGTGCGGGCTTGCACGACAGCGCCATCGCGATCATCACGCGTTGACGCATACCGCCGGACAGCTGATGCGGAAAACGTGCGGCCACCCGGCGCGCTTCCGGAATGCGCACGAGTTCGAGCAGACGCAGCGTTTCGGCGTGCGCGGCGGAACGGCTCTTGCCTTGATGCAATGCAATCGCTTCGCTGATCTGGTCGCCTACCGTGAACACCGGATTCAGCGAGGTCATCGGCTCCTGGAAGATCATCGCGATGTCGGCGCCGCGAATCGAACGCATCGTGCCGGACGACGCTTTCGCGAGGTCGAGCACGCTGCCGTCGCGGCGCCGGAAAGCGATGCTGCCGCCGGCAAGGCGCCCACCGCCATGCTCGATCAGCCGCATCAACGCGAGCGATGTCACCGATTTGCCTGAACCCGATTCGCCGACGATTGCCAGCGTCTCGCCACGCTCGACCGTCAGCGAGAGATTGCGCACCGCGTTGACGGTCTTGTCGCCGCTGCGGAATGCGACCGACAGATTGTCGACCGCAAGCACGCGTTGCGGCGGCAAGGTTTCGATAAGCGGACGAGCGGTGTGCGATGAAGTCGGCACGATGGTTCCTTTGGATTCGGACGCGGCTAACGGTGATTCAAACGAAAACTTAAGCGGCAACTCAAGCGGCAGTTCGAGCGACGACGCAGCAAGACCGCATCAGCGATAGATCGCCGTCACCGGCGACTCGCCGATCCGTGCGAAACCGCGATACATGCCCTCGGTGTTGAACGGCAGCGTGACGTTGCCGCGTGCATCGACGGCGATCAGACCGCCGCGTCCGTCGATCTTCGGCAAGCGGTTCATCACCACGTCTTGCGCTGCTTCTTCGAGCGAGACGTTGCGGTACGCCATCTGCGCCGCCACGTCGTAGGCCGCCACCATGCGCATGAACATCTCGCCAGAACCAGTGGTTGAGACCGCGCAGGTTGCGTCGTCCGCGTAACAACCCGCGCCGATCAGCGGCGTATCGCCGACCCGGCCCACCTGCTTGTTGGTGACGCCGCCTGTCGATGTCGCCGCCGCGATGTGGCCATGCTGATCGAGCGCGACCGCGCCGACCGTGCCGAACTTGCGATTTGGATCGATCGGCTCGTGCGGCGTGGGATCGTCGTCGCTCGACGATGGCGCCGAGGCCAGCGTCGCGCCGTCGTGATCGAGCATCGCGCGCTGCTGACCGCGTGCGAGTTGCCATTGGCGATGACGCGCTTCGGTATGGAAATACTCGGGCTCGACGAATTCGAGTCCTTGCGCGGCCGCAAAGGCTTCGGCGCCTTCGCCCGTGAACAGCACATGTTCGCTGCGTTCGAGTACGCGGCGCGCTGCCAGAATCGGATTGCGTACTCGCGTCACGCAGCAGATCGCGCCGGCGTCGAGCGTGCTGCCGTCCATGATGGCCGCGTCGAGTTCATGCGTGCCGGCCGCTGTGTAGACCGCGCCGCGGCCTGCGTTGAAGAGCGGACAGTCTTCGAGCAGACGGACGGCTTCGCTAACGGCGTCGAGCGCGCTGCCGCCGTCGGCGAGTACGCGCTGTCCAGCGCTCAGCACAGCGTGCAAGGCAGCGTGATAGTCGGCTTCGGCGCTGGCCGACATCGACGCGCGCAGGATCGTGCCTGCCCCGCCGTGAATGGCAATGACTGCGTTGGGGATCATTTTTTGGCTTTGGTAGTGCGGGAAATGCGAGTGGAAGCGTTCACAGACTGCTCGCTTGTGCTGGCGACAGCAGCTTGCGGATCGGTAAGCCACGGCAGCACGAATTCGGTGACTTCGGCCGCGGCCTTCACCGAGCGTTTCGCCCGGTAGGCGACCGCGTCGCACAGCGCTTCGATAACGGCCAGCACGGCGGCATCAGCATTGGCCGCAAGTCGCCGTTCAGAGCGGATATAGAGCGAGAGATCGGCGAATTGCGCGAGCGGCGAGCGCGGGCCGTCGGTCAAAGCGAGCACGCGCGCCCCGCGACTTGCCGCACGCCGCGCAAGTTCGATTGTGTCTTCGACGTAACGCGGAAACACGATCCCGATCACCAGATCGCCTTCATTCGAAGCGAACAGACGCCGCGCGGCATGCGAGGGTCCGCCGACTAACGCGAGCGACTGCACGTTGTCGTGATACGGCATCAGGCCGTGCTCCATCAAGCCGGCGAGGAACGCGCTCGAACCCGCGCCGAGCACAAAGACGCGACGCGCGGAGATGATCGCTTCTACGGCGGCCTCGGCGGCGGCGCTGTCGATCGCTGAGCGAGTGGATTGCAGATTGGTTGCGGCCTGTTCGAGCGACGCGTCAATCACATCGTCGCCGGAAGCAAGCGATTCCTGCGCGCTACGCAGCCGCTCTACCGGCGCGAGCGTCGCTTCGAAGCCACGTACTAGCGCTTCCCGAAACTGCGGATAACCGTCGAAGCCGAGCGCGCGGGCGAAGCGATTCGCCGTCGCCACCGACGCACCGACCACACTCGCCAGTTCGTCGATTCGCATGGTCGCCGCACGGAACAGATTCGCCAGCACGTATTCGCCCATGCGCCGATGAATCGGCGTGAGGGTCGGCATCGCAGCAGCGATGCGCGTGGCGATGGCCTGCTCGGCGAGGTTCGAAGCAACGGACGAGTGATGGATCATGCGAGCAAGGCGGCCTGGTAACTGTCCTCAAAGAGGACTTCCTTCGGGGTGTAAGCAAAATGCATGAAAGTATATTTACATAGAAATCTCGCCGAAAAAAATTCATTTTCATTTTCGAGGGTTTTCACGGACGCTCGCAGCCGCCTTGGCACGCGACGCGTGCCATCCAATGAAAATCAGTTTTCATTGCACGACGACTGCTGCGCCTTCAGGAATATGCGCGAGCCGCGCCGCCGGCGACATGACGATGATCAACGCCTGCACAAGAAAAGCCGCCGCAGCCGCGACCAGACACGCCTCCATCCCCCAGCGCGCGCTGATCGCCGCACCGAGCAACGCGCCCAGCGGTCGCGCGCCGTAGGTCGCGGTGCTGTTGAGCGCCGAGACGCGGCCCATCATCCGTTCAGGTGTGATCGCCTGACGCAGCGTGGTCGAGCCGACCACCCACAGAATCGGTCCGGCGCCGAGCAGGAAGAAGCTCAGCATCGCGAGCCAGAACGACGGCGTGACGATCGTCGCCACCATCACGAGCGAAGCGAGCAAACCGCACGACGGTCCGATGATCAGCACGCGACCGAACGCGAGACGCCGCGCGATGGCCGGTGCAGCGAGCGCGCCGCACACCATGCCGACGCCATACGCGCCGAGCGTCACGCCGACCATCGAAGCGCTCAAGCCCAAACGATGCACGGCGTACGGCACATACACCGCCTGCAGCACGAAGAAACCGAGGTTGAAGAAGATCGCGGTGGCGAGCATCGGACGCAGCAGCGCGTCGCGCAGCACGAAGCGCGTACCGTCGCGCAGTTCCAGCAGGAAGTGACGCTGGGGAGCAGCCGCTCGCGGCGGTTCGCGCAGCCCCGCGAGCAAGACGACGGCCAGCGCCGATAGGCCGGCCGCGCAGCCATACGCCCATCCCGCGCCGATCCAACCGACCAACAGTCCGCCGAGTGCCGGTCCCGCCGAATACGCGACGCTGCGCGCCAGTTCGAGCCGGCCGTTGGCCTGGGCGTATGCCTCGCGCGGCACGATCGACGGCACCAGCGAAGGCGCAGCGACGTTGTAGGCAACCGTGCCGGTCGCAGCAATGAAGCCGAGCGCGGCGAGCAGCGGCAAGCTCAGCGCATGCGTCATCAGGAGCAGCAGCACGCACAACATTGCGATCACGCGCACGCTTTCGGCGAGCGTCATCAACGTGCGGCGCGAGCGGCGGTCGGCCCATACGCCGAGCGGAATCGACAACAACAGGAACGGCAAGGTCTGCGCGGTTTGCAGCAGACCGGTCTCGCGTGCGCCGGCGCCGAGCGCGAACACGGCGACGAGCGGCGCGGCGGCAAGGCTGATCTGCTCAGCGGATTGCGCGACCAGATTCGACCATGCGAGCCGCTGGAATGCGGCCGGCAGACGAAGCGCGGATGAAGACGACGAAGAGGAAGCGGCGTGCATCGATGAACTCCTGCGACGGGATGGGGAAAGACCATCGTGGTCGCTAAGGCGCGGCGCGGCGCTCCGCTTCTTGCGGTGTTATTCTTCGCTCGCCATGAATCTCGAAAGCATCCTCTTCACACAAGGTTTCGGCTCGCGCCGCCAATGCCGGGCGCTGATCGGCGACGGCCGCGTGAGCATCGACGGCTCCGTCTGCGCCGATGCCGACGCCGACTTCCCAACCGACGACAACACGTTCTGCTTCAGCGTGGACGGGGCCGTCTGGCCGTATCGCGAGCACGCCTATCTGTTGCTGAACAAACCTGCCGGCTACGAATGTTCGCGCGATCCGCAGCATCATCTGAGCGTGTTCAGCCTGCTGCCGCCGCAGTTCGCCGAACGTGGCGTGCAGTGCGTGGGCCGCCTCGATCAGGACACGACCGGCCTCCTGCTGCTCTCCGACGACGGCAAGTTCGTGCATATGTTCACGTCGCCGAAACGCAAAGTGCCGAAGCTGTATATCGCGACCACGCGTCATCCCATCGACGACGCCCAGTTGCATGCCTTGCGCGACGGCGTCTTGCTGCACGGCGAGCCCAAGCCGATCGTCGCCGTCGACGCCGAGGCGCGCGGTGAGCACGCGCTGGCCCTCACCGTGATGGAAGGCAAGTATCACCAGGTCAAGCGGATGATCGCGGCAGCGGGCAACCGGTGCGAAGCGCTGCATCGAGAGCGGATTGGCGGACTTACGTTGCCCGCGACGCTCGCGGAAGGTGCGTGGCAATGGCTCGACGAAACCGACCTCGGATCTTTACGGAGCGGGTAAACAGGTAGGACCCCTTTAGAGCCTTGATGCGTCAGGAGAATCGTGTGCGCCCCCACACATAGGCTCTCGCGGACACCTGATTGCACGCTGCATCGCAGCATGCTCTTCCTTACAAGTCGCTCTATACTCGTTTAAACGAAGACTACAAAGGTCTCAGGGAGGGGCGCCATGGTCATCCACGACACTATTCAAATTTCGACCGTGATGATTGCTTTCACGTGTCTCGGGATCGTCCTGGTCGGCGGACTGCTGGTCATGATGCGGCTGCGGCACAAATATCATCCGAACCTGATCGGCGCGCTGATCGGCGCCATGCTGTGTTTCCTGTTGCTGGAGGCATTGCCGGCGCTGACGTAAGCCAGCGCGGCAGGGAATCTGACCGGGTCATGCCTGGCGCTGCGAGCATTTGATTTTCCCTCGGCCGAATACCTTGAAAACGCGCCGCCTGCCGGCGCGTTTTCAATTTCCACGCTTCGCGAAAAAATCCTCGACACTCGGATATTGCAAGCGCACGCGCAACTCCTCTTTGAGGCGCCGATTCACGAGCCGCCTCGATTCACGCATGAAGGACAGCAAGGTCGGCTCGATCTGCTGCTCCGCCTCCGCGCGCGTGATGCGAGGCGCGCGCTCGAGGCCGAACGCATCGGCCACCGCATCGAAGTACTCCCCCATTTTCAGCGACGTATCGTCGGACGCGTGAATCACGCGTCCCGGCCGCCCGTGGGTGGCGAGACGCACGAGGATCGCAGCCAGGTCATCGGCGTGGATGTGATTGGTGTAGACGTCATCGGCGTCGGTCAAGGCTGGGGTGCGTTTTTCCAGCCGCGCGAGCGGCAGGCGGTTGCTCGCATAGATGCCCGGAATCCGCGCGATGCTGGCAGCGACCACACCTCGCGCGGTGGCGCGCCGCAATTGCCGCTCGGCCGAGACGCGCCGTTTGGCGCGTGCATTAGCCGGCTGCGGCGCGCGCGTCTCGTCGATCCACGCGCCGCCACAATCGCCGTACACGCCTGTCGTGCTCGCGTACACCAGCCTCACAGGCACGCGCGGAGCGGCGGTCCAGCGCACCCTGTCGGGTACAATATTGGCTGCTTCAGATTCCGCCCATGAGGCACTCATGTTGCGCAACCCGCGGCGCAGCCGCCCTACCGGCGTCACCGCGCCGCGCGCGGCGCGCATAGCCCGATCACGGCGTGTGCTCAACGTAGCGAGCAAAGCGCGGGTGCGGCGGTCATCGTCGCCGGTCTTTTGCGGTGGCGCGAGATGCAGCACCGTCGGCGCGAGGCCGGCAAGCCGTTTCAGGCTGCGGCGCGCGTCGAGGTCGCCGACCAGCGGCGTGGCGCCAGCGGCGCGCAATTCGGCGCTGCGCTCAGCGTGGCTGGTGAGCGCGAAGACATGCGCGTGTGGCCGCAACAGGGGCACGCAACGCATGCCGACGTCACCGCAGCCAACAATCAACACGCGCGGCCGGCGTAAATTTCGTGTCGCATTCATGGTGGACGCATTGTAGCCGTCAAGCGCGGCAGGTACCGCACAGTTGCACAGCGGGTCCGATAACGATTACCGACTTTCGATTTCGAACACTCTATGGCATTTAACGTCACGCTCCGGCAAAGCGGCCGGCAGTTTCAGGTGGAACAGGACGAACCGGTCCTGATCGCGGCTTTGCGCCAGGGCATTGGTCTGCCGTACGGCTGCAAGAACGGCGCTTGCGGCTCATGCAAAGGCACCGTGGTCAGCGGTCAGATCGAACAGCGTCAGCATTCGTCGTCAGCTTTGTCGAACGACGAAAAGACGCGCGGCATGGCCCTCTTCTGCTGCGCGACGGCCTGCTCCGATCTCGAAGTGGATATCCGCGAAGTAGCCGGCGTAGGCGATGTGCAGGTCAAGAAACTGCCATGCCGCGTGAACGCGATCGAGCGCAAGGCCGACGACGTCGTCGTGCTGAAGTTGCAATTGCCCGCTAACGAGCGTCTGCAATATCTGGCCGGCCAGTACCTCGAATTCATTCTGAAAGACGGCAAGCGCCGCAGCTATTCGATGGCGAGTGCGCCGCACACCGAAGGCCCGATCGAATTGCATATCCGTCATATGCCCGGCGGCGCATTCACGGACCACGTGTTCAACACGATAAAAGAGCGTGACATCCTGCGCTTCGAAGCCCCGCTCGGCACCTTCTTCCTGCGTGAAGACTCGGACAAGCCGATCGTGCTGCTCGCCTCAGGCACGGGCTTCGCACCGCTGAAGGCGATCGTCGAACACGCGGTGTTCAAGAACCTGAACCGGCCGATGACGCTTTATTGGGGCGCGCGCCGCAAGAAGGACCTGTACCTGCTCGAGCTCGCCGAGCAATGGGCTCGCGAGATTCCGAACTTCAAGTTCGTGCCGGTGCTGTCGGAACCGGACGCGGGCGATGCGTGGACGGGTCGCGTCGATTTCGTGCATCGCGCGGTGATCGAGGATCTGCCGGACCTGTCGCCGTATCAGGTGTACGCGTGCGGCGCACCGGTGATGGTCGAGTCGGCACAGCGCGATTTCACCCAGCATCATGGGCTGCCGGAAGACGAGTTCTACGCGGACTCCTTCACGAGCGCGGCAGATCTGGCGAACGCGGTTTGAGGGAGTGCGTAGCATCGGCGCAGGTGCGTCGATGCTCGCGAAGCGGAGTTCTGAAAGCGCGGCTACGCATATGGCCGTGCTTTGCGCATGGATGATTTGCACGGACGAACGCGTCGAGTCTGATCTGCAACGCGTGCGCCTGATTTTCTACCGCCGCATGCTCTGGCTTGAGCAGCTTGCGCAGTGCGATTTCGACCACCGCAGTAACGCTCATCAGTGCACCGGCAAGCTGCAACATCTCCTGATGAAGAGCGACGGCTGCACGAGTGCTGCCTGCCATTGCCTGAAACGTACCGAGACGTTCGCCCGAAAGCAGTGCGGCGACTGCAGTAATTTCTTCATCTGTCAGGTGCTTCATTGATCTTTGGCTCCTGTGCTTTTAGAATTGCTTGTGATAAGTCGGGATCAGCGTCGGCAGCTATCTTCGGATGGGCGGACCCCCGGCTTCCTGATTAAAAAATGGGCGCTCTCCTGAGCGCCCATTTGCATTTCTGGCGGCCGTTTGTACCGCTTTATGCCGGCTTGTTCCGCCCTGCCGGACAGCCGCTCAAACAGCCAATGTCACATTTTAGTCAGCCGCCGATCTCATAATCGGCGTACAACCTGATCTGCCGCTGCGGACAAAAAATATCCGTCCAATGCAAATTCATGGTTTACACCAGCGCTTTCCTTGTCGTATTCTTTCGCGCATGAACCGCATCCAGTCCGAACTCCGACGTCGCCGCTCGCCGCTCCCTTAGGGGCGCCGCTGGCTTCGTCACGGATTCGCGCCGCACAACGGCGCAAGCAGTTCGAATCATGAAAGCCACGGCATGCCGTGGCTTTTTTGTTTGCTTTTTTTGTTTTCACCGGCCGCTGCTTCATTTGAGGCCAACCGCTCACTCACCCTTCACCCCGCTGTCTGGAGCTTGCCGTCATGAATTTCAATGAGTACCCAATCGAGTCGCTGATGTACATCACGAACCGGCCCGAAATCGTTTTCACGCACGGCAAGGGCTCGTGGCTCTACGACAATAACGGCAAGCGATATCTGGACTTCATCCAGGGCTGGGCGGTCAACAGCCTCGGCCATTGCAACGACGGCATGATCGAAGCGCTGAACACGCAATCGAAGCTGCTGCTGAATCCGTCGCCGGCCTTCTACAACGAGCCGATGGCGAAGCTCGCCGGACTGCTCACCCAGCACAGCTGCTTCGACAAGGTGTTCTTCGCGAACAGCGGCGCCGAAGCGAACGAAGGCGCAATCAAGCTCGCGCGCAAATGGGGCAAGAAGTTCAAGGACGGCGCGTTCGAAATCATCACGTTCGATCACAGCTTCCACGGCCGCACGCTCGCCACCATGTCGGCAAGCGGCAAGCCTGGTTGGGACACGATCTACGCACCGCAAGTGCCGGGTTTCCCGAAGGCGGATCTGAACGACATCGCATCGGTCGAAAAGCTGATCAATGCGAAGACCGTCGCGGTAATGCTGGAGCCGATTCAGGGCGAAGGCGGCGTGATTCCCGCCACGCGCGAGTTCATGCAGCAACTGCGGGCGCTGACCAAGAAACACGACCTGCTCCTGATCGTCGACGAAGTGCAAAGCGGCTGCGGCCGTGCCGGCACCTTGTTCGCGTATGAACTGTCGGGCATCGAGCCGGACATCATGACGCTCGGCAAGGGCATCGGCGGCGGCGTGCCGCTCGCGGCGCTGCTCGCCAAAGCTGAAATCGCCGTGTTCGAAGCAGGCGACCAGGGCGGTACTTACAACGGCAATCCGCTGATGACTGCGGTCGGCTACTCGGTGATCTCGCAGCTGACCGCGCCGGGCTTCCTCGAAGGCGTGCGTGCACGCGGCGAATATCTGCGCGCCAAGCTGCTCGAACTGTCGGAAGAGCGCGGCTTCGAAGGCGAACGCGGTGAAGGTCTGCTGCGCGCCCTGCTGCTCGGCAAGGACATCGGCAACCAGATCGTCGAGAAGGCTCGCCTGATGCAGCCCGACGGCCTGCTGCTGAACGCGGCGCGTCCGAACCTGCTGCGTTTCATGCCGGCATTGAACGTCACGAATGAAGAAATCGACCAGATGATGGCGATGCTGCGTTCGATTCTCGACACGCTGTAATCACACAGGAAAGCGCGTATGACGACGACCGCAACGCTATCGATCCGCCGCTTCGAAGCGAGCGACACCGACGCCGTGGTCGCGCTGTGGCAGGAAGCATTCCCCGAGTATCGGGACGTGACGAGACCACAGCGCAATCCGCATCTGTCGATCGCCAACAAGCTGGTGACGCAACCCGAACTGTTCTTTGTCGCGGTGTTCGACGAGCGCATCGTCGGCACGGTGATGGGCGGTTATGACGGGCACCGAGGCTGGCTGTATTCGCTCGCGGTGGATGAATCGTTGCGACGTCACGGCATCGGCACGCGCCTCGTCGCCCATGTCGAAAACGCGCTGACCGAACGTGGCTGCCCGAAGCTGAACTTGCAGGTGCTCTCCGCGAAGGACGACGTGCGCGCGTTCTATGAAGCGCTCGGGTATCGTGCGGATGCGGTGATCAGTCTCGGCAAACGATTGGGTGAACTGGCGGAAACGCCAGCGGCTTAGGCGCAGGCAATCGCCTGAATAGAAAAAGGCCGCATGCGCTTCGATCGCGCATGCGGCCTTTTTTACGGCTAAGGCAAACTTAGTCCAGCTTATTCACCCAGATAAGCAGCCCGTACCTTCGGATCATCCAGCATCTGCTTCGCGTCGCCGGACATCGTCACCAGACCCGAGTCCATCACGTAGCCGCGGTTCGCTGCCTGCAACGCGAGACGCGCGTTCTGCTCGACCAGCAGCACCGTCATGCCTTCAGCCGAGATCGCCCGCACCACTTCGAAGATCTTCTCGACCATGATCGGCGACAGACCCATCGACGGCTCATCCAGCAACAACAGCTTCGGCTTGCTGATGATCGCGCGCGCCATTGCCAGCATCTGCTGTTCGCCGCCCGACAACGTGCCCGCATATTGCGTCGCACGTTCCTTCAGGCGCGGAAAAAAGCCGAACATACGATCGACGTCTGCCTTGATGGCGTCGGTGTCGTTGCGCAGATACGCACCCATCTGCATGTTCTCGACGATCGACATGCGCGAGAAAATCCCGCGGCCTTCCGGCACCATCGCGAGACCGCGCTTGAGCAGCTCGTGCGCCGGGATGCCCTTGATCGACTCACCCATGTACTCGATATCGCCTGCCGAATACGGCTTCAGACCCGTGATCGCCTTCATCGTCGTGGTCTTGCCTGCGCCGTTCGCGCCGATCAGCGTGACCAGTTCGCCCTGCGCAACTTCGAGATCGATACCCTTGACTGCCTGGATGCCGCCGTAATTGACCTGCAGGCCCTTGATTTTCAACATTGCCGTTGCCATTAGTGGACCCCCGCACCCAGATAAGCTTCGATCACCTTCGGATCCTTCTGCACGTCTGAAGGCAGACCTTGCGCAATCACCTTGCCGTAGTCGAGCACCGTCATCTGGTTGCACAGACCCATCACCAGTTTCACGTCGTGCTCGATCAGCAGAATCGTCTTGCCGTCGCTGCGGATCTTGTCGAGCAGCTTGGTCAGCTCGACCTTTTCCGTTGCGTTCATGCCGGCAGCCGGTTCATCCAGTGCGAGCAGCTTCGGATCCGTTGCCAGCGCGCGGGCGATTTCCAGACGGCGCTGGTGACCGTACGACAGATTGCGCGACGTGTAGTCCGCGTACTGCGCAATGCCGACGTACTCCAGCAGTTCGATCGCGCGTTCCTTGATCTCGCGCTCTTCCTTGCGCTCGGCCGGCGTCTGGAACACCGCGCCGATCAGGCCGTGCTTGGTACGCACGTGACGGCCAACCATCACGTTTTCCAGTGCGGTCATGCCACCGAACAGACGGATGTTCTGGAACGTACGCGCAATCCCCGCCTTCGCCACCTGATAGACGGCGGTCGGCGTGTACTCCGTGCCGTCGAGCTTGAACTCGCCCGAATCCGGCGTGTACAGACCCGTGATCACGTTGAAGAAGGTCGTCTTGCCGGCGCCGTTCGGGCCGATCAGGCCGTAAATCTGGCCCGACTTGATCTGCAGGCCGACGTCGGACAGCGCCTGCAGGCCGCCGAAGCGCTTGTTCACGCCCTTGACGGACAGTCGAATGTTATCGCTCATATTTTTCTCCGTCCGTTAGGCACGCACCGGCTTCTTGCCGCTGCGCTTCGCCAGTTTCGCAATCTTGTCTTCGTGCTTCGGCGACGGCCACAGGCCTTCCGAGCGGTACAGCATGATCACGACCATCGCGAGGCCGTACAGCAACTGACGGATCACTTCGGTATCGACGATTTCATGACCGAAGATCGCGTTCTGCAGCGGACCCATCGTCGAGCGCAGGAATTCCGGGAACACGGCGAGCAGCACCGCACCGAGAATCACGCCAGGGATGTGGCCCATACCGCCCAGCACCACGCAGGCCAGCACCACGACCGATTCCCAGAACGTGAACGATTCCGGCGACACGAAGCCCTGGAACGAACCGAACATCGCGCCCGACAGGCCGCCGAACGACGCGCCCATCGCGAAAGCCAGCAGCTTCACGTTACGGGTGTTGATACCCATGGCCTTGGCGGCGATTTCATCTTCACGAATGGCGGCCCATGCACGGCCGATCCTCGAGTGCTGCAAACGCGTACAGGTCCAGATCACGAACAGCGCGCACAACACGAACAGGTAGTAGTACGAGTACACCGACGGGAACTGCAAGCCGAACAGCGAGTGGGTTTGCGCGAGGCTGAAACCCCCGACGTTGACCGGATCGATCCCCGTGATCCCCTTCGGACCATTGGTGATGTTCACCGGACGGTCGAGGTTGTTCATGAAGATCCGCACGATTTCCCCGAAGCCCAGGGTCACGATCGCGAGATAGTCGCCACGCAGACGCAGCGTCGGCGCGCCGAGCAGGACGCCGAAGGTCGCGGCCAGCGCCATCGCGATCGGCACGATGATCCAGATCGGCGTATGCAGGCCGCCCGGGAACAGGTGCGCGATCCACTCAAACTGCGAGGTCAGGTGCGGCGAGCTCAGGAGAGCAGCAACGTAGGCGCCGATTGCGTAGAACGCGATGTAGCCCAAGTCCAGCAGTCCGGCGAAGCCAACCACCACGTTAAGACCCAGCGCGAGCATCACGTACAGCATCGCGAAGTCGAGCACGCGGACCCAGTAGTTGCCGCCTGCCGCACCGATGATCATCGGTGCCGCGATCACGAAGATCGCGGTGATGATGCCGACGGTCAACGTCTTCGTCAGGTTCTTTTCAGGGATGAGCGTCGTGGACGGCTCGATCGGTTGAATTGAGGTCATGTCTGTCTACTCCTTATGCTCGATCAGCAACACGTTCGCCCAACAGGCCCGACGGACGGAACACCAGCACGATAATCAGCACGATGAATGCGAACACGTCCTGGTAGTTACTGCCGAATACACCGCCCGTGAGGTTGCCGATATACCCCGCCCCCAACTGTTCGATCAGGCCGAGCAGCACGCCGCCCACCATTGCCCCGCCGAGGTTGCCGATCCCGCCCAGCACCGCCGCGGTAAAGGCCTTCAAACCTGGGATGAAGCCCATATAGAAGTGTGCGTTACCGTATTCGGACGCGATCATCACGCCGGCGAGAGCGGCCAGCGCCGAGCCGATCATGAAGGTCGCCGAAATCACGAAGTTCGGGTTCACGCCCATCAGGCTGGCAACGCCCGGGTTCTCAGCGATCGCACGCATCGCGCGGCCAAGCTTGGTCTTGTGGACCAGCAGCAGCAGACCGCCCATCACGAGGAACGCCACCACGATGATCACGATTTCGGTCATCGAGATCACGGCGCCAGGCGTCGTGTCGGTGGCCTTGATCACGTTGATCGGGTCGGTAGGCAACAGCTGCGGGAACGGCAGCGGGTTGCGCGACCAGATCATCATCGCGAGGGTTTGCAGCAGGATCGACACACCGATCGCGGTGATCAGCGGGGCGAGACGCGGTGCTTTACGCAACGGCCGGTAGGCCACGCGCTCAATCGTGTAGCCGACCACCGAGCAAACCACTGCCGCGATGATCAACGCGATGATGAGCGTCGGCACATTGCCGAGGCCGGGGAAGTGGTTCTGAAGCACGCCTATGGCTGAGAGCGCAACCATCGCGCCCACCATCAACACATCGCCGTGCGCGAAGTTGATGATGCCCAGGATGCCGTAAACCATCGTATAGCCCAGTGCGATGATGGCGTAAACGCTGCCAAGCACCAGCCCGTTGAGGACCTGCTGGATGAAGATATCCATTTAATGCTCCTTAGCCCGTGCGACTGGATTCGCGTTCTTCATCAGCCGGTGGGCGGTGATGCGGTACGCCAATCTCAACGGCACTGCGGGTACTGATGTAAAAGACCGGTAAGGGTTATCCGCTGCCCGTTTCGTCTTACGACTGGGATGCAGTCGGGGACGAATCGATGGCGGATGCAAAAACGGCACCGTTGGGTGGTTTCGGTGCCGTCAGGCTGTACGTCCCGTCATCACATCTTCACGACGTCGAGAACCGCTTTCTTGCCGTCCTTGAAGTCGTAAAGCGTAATGGCGCCCTCTTTCAAATCACCCTTGTCGTCGAACGCGATGTGGCCGATTACCCCGTTGTAATCGGTGGACGGCATCGCAGCCAGCACCTTGGGCGCCTCGATAGAATTAGCGCGCTTCATTGCATCGACAATCACGTACACAGCGTCATACGTGAACGGTGCGTAAATCTGCACCGGTGTGTGGAAGCGGTCTACGTACTTCTGTTCGAAGTCCGCTCCCTTGTCCATTTTCGAAAGCGCGAGTCCCGCCTCCGAACAGACCAGGTTTTGCACGGCGGTTCCCGCCAGCTCACCCACCTTGTCGGTACACACACCGTCGCCGCCAAGGATTTTTGCCCTGATACCGAGCGCCGCCGCCTGTTTGGCAAACGGCCCGCCCGTCGCGTCCATTCCGCCGAACATGATCACGTCCGGCTGAACACTCTTGATCTTTCTAAGGACGGCCTGAAACTCCGTAGCCCTGTCATTCGTGGCTTCACGCGCGACGATCTTCGCCCCGCTCGCCTGTACCGTCTTCGCGAACTCGTCGGCCAGTCCCTTACCGTATACGGTCGAGTCGTCGACAATCGCGATGCGTTTCGCGCCGAGCACTTTCGTCGCGTAGTTGGCCAGCGCCGGGCCCTGCTGGGCATCGGTCGCGACCACCCGATAAGTCGTCTTGAAACCTTGCTGCGTGTACCCCGGATTTGTCGACGACGGCGAGATCTGCACGATCCCGGCATCGCTATAGATCTTTGACGCCGGAATCGAGACACCTGAATTCAGGTGGCCGACCACGGCGACAACGTGATCGTCGACAAATTTTTCAGCGACCTCCGTACCCGTTTTCGGGTCCGCTGCATCATCTTGTGCGTCGAGCTCCAACTGGATCTTGTGACCGTCGATGGTCAAGCCTTGCTTATTGATTTCCTCGACCGCCAGACGCGCGCCGTTTTCATTGTCCTTGCCAAGATGCGCAATGCCGCCCGTCAATGGGGCCGCATGACCGATCTTCACAACAGTTGCTTCACTCGCCGGTGCCGCTGCCGCCGTGGCAGCTGATGCACCTGCTCCCGCCTCGCCTTCCTGCTTTTTGCCGCACGCGGTCAACATCGCAACCGCGGTCACGATGGACACGGCGTAAGCAAACTTGACTCGCATTAAGTAGGTCTCCTGCGCCTTGCAAAATCTATTGTTCGGGACCCGGAGGCCTTGAGAACGCGCGCATTGTAACTCCAATTATGCGACGGGCAATATTGTTGAAACGGTGGGGTTTTCCTGCATTGCAACCTTATTTTGAGAGAGGAATTCCGCAAAAGGCGCAACCGGGTTGCGACTATTTTTCGTGCATCAGTTGCACCATCGTCGCACCCAATGGCATCAAGTGTTGCAGCGATCTGGCCCGATCCCTGATTGCACCGTGGTTCGCGTTAAGTATTACGTTTCGATTGATATCAGGATGCGCGCACTATTTTAGTGCGTCAAAAATCGAGGCAACACGTTTGAAACGATTTAAACGGGGCCGCATCGTCCAAAAATTGTTTAAAAGCCAAATCACAATTCAAAGGAATTTGTGTGGGAGAACACTTAAAACGGCCCAGGACGCTGATCTGGCACTTTATTTTGGACGGGCCCACGAATCCGCGGACGTAAAAAAAGCGCGCCCTTGGGCGCGCTTTCCTTTCAGAAACGTCGGCTGATTGTCAGGCAGGCAGACCCAGCCCGCGCGGCAGCGGAAATGCGATGTTTTCCTCAATGCCGTCGAGCGCGCGCACGTTGCGCACGCCAAGCTCACGCAACCGGCCAATCACCGCTTGCGCCAGCGCTTCCGGCGCCGAGGCGCCCGCCGTCACACCGATCCGGCGCTTGCCTTCGACCCATACCGGATCGATCTGGTCTGGCGAGTCAACCATATAAGAAGGCACGCCAAGCTTTTCGGCCAGCTCGCGCAACCGGTTCGAGTTCGAACTATTCGGGCTGCCAACCACGATCACGACGTCGCATTGCGGCGCCATGAACTTGACCGCGTCCTGGCGGTTTTGCGTGGCGTAGCAGATGTCCTGCTTCTTCGGCTCGCGGATCGCCGGATATTTCGCCTTCAGGGCGCCGATGATCTCGGCTGCGTCGTCGACCGACAGAGTGGTTTGCGTCACGAACGCGATCCGCTCGGGATCGGCCAACTGCAAGGCCAGCACGTCTTTGATGTCTTCCACCAGATGCATGCCTTCGCCCGCCTGCCCCATCGTGCCCTCGACTTCAGGGTGGCCCTTGTGGCCGATCATCACGATGTCGAAGCCGTCCTGGCGCATTTTTGCGACTTCGATATGCACCTTGGTCACGAGCGGACACGTGGCGTCGTACACCCGCAGGCCGCGCGACTCGGCTTCCGAACGCACCGCTTTCGACACGCCATGCGCGCTAAAAATGACCGTATTGCCGGCCGGCACTTCTTCCAGTTGCTCAATGAAGATCGCGCCCTTCTTGCGCAAATCCTCGACGACATAGGCGTTATGGACGATTTCGTGGCGCACGTAAATCGGCGAGCCGTGCAGCTTGATGGCCCGCTCTACGATTTCAATGGCCCGATCGACGCCGGCACAGAACCCACGCGGCTGCGCCAGCAGGATCTCGGTTTCGGCAAGAGTCGTATCCGTGATGCTCATGTTTACAGAATCCCGATGATTTTCACTTCAAACGCCAGCGCCTGGCCGGCAAGCGGATGGTTGAAATCGAACAACGCCGACGTCTCGCCAACTTCCTTGAGGACGCCCGCGTAGCGGCCGCCACCCGGCGCGTTGAATTCGACCAGGTCACCCGGCGAAAAATCCTCGCCGATCATGCTGTTTTCGCGCAGCGTGGCCAGCGAGACCCGCTGGATCAACTCCGGATTGCGCGGACCGAACGCCCGACCCGGCGTTAGCTGAAAGGTCGAATGGTGGCCCACCTTCAAACCCAGCAAAATGTCTTCCAGCGGCGGCGCCAGTTGACCCGCGCCGAGCAGCAGCGTAGCCGGATTGTCGGTAAACGTATTGATGACTTCGGCGCCATCGGCAAGGGAAAGCCGGTAATGAAGCGTGACGTGTGAACCGGGTTTCACTTCGGAAATGTCGATGATGCTCATGCAATGCTCGCTCAGTCGAAGCGCTCTGCACGCGTGCGCCGCGGGCGCAGTTGACGCCGCAGTTGACGCGCGTGGCAAACCCTCGGGGTGCCGTGCGCAAAGCGTCTATTGTAAGCCACATAGCGGGCGGCGGCTTGGCCGTCGCGCGCATTGCGGCACGGCCGCGCACCGCGCGCCGCCACAAATCCGAACTGGAGGATGTATATCTATATGGCTGACTATGCCTGCACGATGGACGAAGCGACACTGGAAGCGGCGTTGCCGGAGCCCGCTGCGCCAGACGCCGCCGTACTCGCGGCCCCCGCCCCGGCGCCGCCACGCGCTGGCGCCGCGGCTGGTCATACCGCAGCGGAAGCCGGTGTCAGCTCTGCCGAAGCCGCCGCGGACGGCGCCACACCTCTGACCCGGCCGCTTGTACGCGGCAAATGGCACAAGAACGACATGCCACGCGAGCGGCTGATCGAGGAAGGGCCCAGCGTCCTGTCCGACACCGAAATGATCGTGCTGGTGCTCGGCGCGGGGCTGCCGGGCCACGACGTGTTCAACGTTGCACGCACCCTGCTCGACCGCTTCGGCTCGCTACGCGCCATGCTCGACGCAACTTACTCGGACTTCGACGGCCTGCGCGGTATCGGGCCGGCGAAAAAAACCCAGCTGATGGCCATTATGGAAATGGCGCGGCGTTCGCTGGTCGATAAAATGCGTGACCGCTCGCTAATGAACTCGCCTGAGGCCGTGCAAGACTATCTGCGCCTTCGTATCGGCGGAAGTCCCCACGAAGTCTTCCTGTCGCTCTTTCTCGACGCCCGCCACCGCCTGATCCGCTGCGAGGAGAGCGCCCGAGGCACGCTCACGCGCATGGCCGTCTATCCGCGCGAAATCGTGCGGCGGGCACTAAACCTGAATGCGGCCAGCCTGATCGTCGCGCATAATCACCCTTCCGGCGCCGTCCAGCCGAGCGCGAGCGACTGCCGGCTGACGCATACGCTGCGCGAAGCCCTTGCGCTGATCGACGTACAATTGATCGACCATCTGGTGATCGGCGCGGATCACACGTACTCGTTTGCCCGCGCCGGCTGGCCCTGACACGGCGCCAACCAAGGTCGCGGCAACGTCGTGCCGAGTTCAGCATCGCAAATAAGGTTTGATTTTGCGGCTTTTTTTCTGCTAGAATTCCGGTTTGCCTATTTCCAACCCCCTGTTCCGAAGCCACCAAGGCGTTCCGGAAAGGAAACGTGCCTCGAGTTTCAATAAACTCTCAAGTGCGGCTCTTTTCGGGAAACTTTCACGGCGTTCGAACTCAGAATTAGCGTATTAGGAGTGCTCTCATGGCACGCGTATGCCAAGTAACTGGGAAAGCGCCGATGAGCGGCAACAACGTTTCCCACGCGAACAACAAAACCAAGCGCCGGTTCCTGCCGAACCTGCAAAACCGCCGTATTTGGGTGGAAAGCGAAAACCGTTGGGTGCGTCTGCGCGTTTCGAACGCCGGCCTGCGCCTGATCGACAAGAACGGTATCGACGCTGTGCTCGCAGATCTGCGCGCACGCGGTGAAGCCTAAGGAGTAAATCATGGCGAAAGGCGCACGCGACAAGATCAAGTTGGAATCGACCGCAGGCACGGGTCACTTCTACACGACGACGAAGAACAAACGCAACATGCCGGAAAAGATGCTGATCAAGAAATTTGATCCGGTCGTCCGTAAGCACGTTGACTACAAGGAAACCAAGATTAAATAAATCTTGGCTCCTGCCTGACGAAGGCAAAAAGATTCGCAAAAAAGCCTCGCATTCGTGCGAGGCTTTTTTGTTTTCAACTTCCCAATATCGCGCTGATTAGCTGTCCGTTGCCCACTTAGGACAGTCTTATCCCGTTCGGCCAGCTTTCCCTCATTCGTCGCGACGCGTATCCTTTCTCGTTTTAGCGGCATGCACACAGCATGCCGTCATGGCAAAACGAAAGACGGAGATGCAGGCGATGGAATTCGATGTAGCGATTGTCGGTAGCGGTCTGGCAGGCTTGAGCGTCGCGCTCAACCTCGCGGAGACCCGGCGGGTTGCGGTGGTCGCCAAGCGATCGATGACCGAAGGCGCGAGCGATTGGGCGCAAGGCGGAATCGCCGCCGTTCTTGATTCGGCAGACAGCATCGAAAACCACGTGCGCGACACACTGATCGCCGGTGGCGGCCTGTGCGATGAGGCGGCGACGCGCTTTATCGTCGAGCATGGCCGCGCTGCGATCGAATGGCTAATCGCGCAAGGCGTGCCGTTCACCAAAGACGACGCAGCCGAACTCGGCTTTCATCTGACACGCGAAGGCGGCCACAGCCATCGTCGGATCATTCACGCTGCGGATGCAACGGGACATGCCGTGGTCACCACGCTCAGCGAACGTGTACGCCGCCACCCGAACATCACCCTGCTCGAGGACCACTACGCGATCGACCTGATCACGTCCGACCGTCTCGGTTTGCCGGGGCGTCGCTGCCACGGTCTGTATGCACTCGATCTGCAAAGCGGCCGCACCGTGACAATCGAAGCGCCGCATACCGTGCTCGCCACCGGCGGCGCCGGCAAGGTCTATCTGTACACCACCAACCCCGACACTGCGACCGGCGACGGCATCGCAATGGCCTGGCGCGCCGGCTGCCGCGTGTCGAACATGGAATTCATCCAGTTCCATCCCACCTGCCTGTTCCATCCTTATGCGAAATCGTTCCTGATCTCGGAAGCGGTACGCGGCGAAGGCGGCATTCTGAAGCTGCCGGACGGCACGCGCTTCATGCCGAACCACGATGAGCGCGCCGAACTCGCGCCGCGCGACATCGTCGCGCGCGCAATCGACTTCGAGATCAAGAAGCGCGGCATCGACTGCGTCTATCTCGACATCAGCCATCAGCCGCCCGAATTCCTGCGCGAGCACTTCCCGACGATTCTGGCCCGCTGCCTGGAATTCGGCATCGACATCACCAAAGAGCCGATTCCGGTTGTGCCCGCCGCGCACTACACGTGCGGTGGCGTCGTGACGGACCTGGCGGGCAGGACTGACCTCGCCGGTCTCTATGCGGTCGGTGAAACGTCATGCACAGGCCTGCACGGTGCGAACCGGCTTGCCAGCAATTCCTTGCTCGAGTGTCTCGTGATCGGGCGCTCCGCCGCGCAGGCGATCGAGGAAGAAGGCTTCAGCGCCGCCGTCCATGCTCCGCTGCCTGACTGGGACGAAAGCCGTGTGTCCGATCCGGACGAAGAAGTGGTGGTCGCGCACAACTGGGATGAACTGCGCCGCCTGATGTGGAACTACGTCGGCATCGTGCGCACCGACAAACGGCTGGCGCGAGCCAAGCATCGGCTCGCCTTGCTGCGTGACGAGATTCATGAGTATTACGCGAACTTCAAGGTGAGCCGCGATTTGCTTGAACTGCGCAATCTGGTCGACGTGGCGTCGCTGATCGTCGAAGGCGCTCGCTCACGGCGCGAAAGCCGCGGCTTGCACTTTAGCCGCGATTGGCCGGCCACGCTGCCTAAGGCACTGCCGACGGTGCTATCGCCGGAACATGTGCGTAACCGCAACGTGTGATTTCTGAAGCTGAAGTGAAAAAGCCATCGCCGGTTTCCCTGCGATGGC
Source organism: Paraburkholderia sp. SEWSISQ10-3 4 (assembly GCF_030464785.1). NCBI lineage: Bacteria > Pseudomonadati > Pseudomonadota > Betaproteobacteria > Burkholderiales > Burkholderiaceae > Paraburkholderia > Paraburkholderia sp. SEWSISQ10-3 4. The sequence continues at coordinate 33,063 of NZ_JALPRI010000012.1, read as the reverse complement.
TTTTTCATGGATGACGAACGCTTAAGCGCGCACGGTTCAGACGATTCGCATCGAGTAATCCGTCGCACGCACATCTTTGGTCAACGCACCGATCGACACGCGGTCGACACCCGTTTCCGCGATGGTCCGCACCGTCCCGAAGTTCACCCCACCAGACACTTCCAGCACCGCCCGCCCTGCCGTGATACGCACTGCATCACGCATTGCGTCGAACGAAAAGTTGTCCAACAGAATGGATTGCGCGCGATGCGCCAACGCGGTTTCCAATTGTGCGAGCGTTTCGACTTCGATTTGAATCGACACGCCTGCATTCAGCGCGAGCGCCGCATCCATTGCGGCCCCGACTCCGCCCGCCGCGGCGATGTGGTTTTCCTTGATCAGAATGCCGTCGTACAACGCAAGCCGCTGATTCGCTCCGCCGCCCACGCGCACGGCGTATTTCTGCGCGAGCCGCAAGCCCGGCAAGGTCTTACGCGTATCGAGGATGCGCGTTTGAGTGTGGGCGATCGCGTCGACATAGCGGCGCGTTGCGCTCGCCACGCCCGACAGCAGCTGCAAGAAATTCAACGCATTGCGTTCCGCAGTCAACAGCGCACGGACAGGGCCACGCAGTTCGCAGACCGGCGTATCCGCGGTCATCCGATCGCCCTCGCGATAACGCCACTGCACTTCGATGCGCGGATCGACCTGGCGCATCACCGCGTTGAACCAGAGCACGCCGCACAGCACGGCATCTTCACGCACGATGATGCGTGCATCGCGCACGTCGTCCGCAGGAACAAGGCGACCGGTTTGATCACCTGCGCCAACATCTTCTGCCAGCGCGTCAGCGACGTTACGCGCCAACGCCGCATCGAATGCCGCGCCGTACTGCGCATGAATCTCCGCGAACAGCGGCGATACCGCCTCGACCTGATTGCGCTCAACTGCCCCTTCAACCGCCCCCATTACGCCGCTCCCACGTTCGAATACAGTTGCGCGTCGCGTGCGAGATCGCCGCTGGCTTGCACGCGCTTCTTGTGACGCGCCGCGAAGTCGAGCATCCGGTCGATCGGCAGACGCGCCCGCTCGCCGATCGCTCGATCGACGAAGATTTCGTTGTGCCCGCGTTCGAGCACCTCGGCCAGATTGGCGAGGCCGTTCATCGCCATCCACGGACAATGTGCGCAACTCTTGCAGGTCGCGCTGTTGCCGGCCGTCGGCGCGGCGATCAACGTCTTGCCCGGTGCGGCGAGCTGCATCTTGTGCAGAATGCCGAGATCGGTCGCCACGATGAAATGCGTCGCGTCGAGTTTTTGCGCGGCGTCGATCAACTGCGTGGTCGAGCCGACCACATCTGCTTGCGCGACCACATTAGCCGGCGATTCCGGATGCACCAGCACCTTCGCGCCCGGATACTCGGCGCGCAGAAGATCGAGTTCGATGCCCTTGAATTCATCGTGCACGAGACACGAGCCTTGCCACAGCAGCATGTCCGCACCGGTCTTGCTCTGGATATAGCTGCCGAGATGTCGATCCGGCGCCCAGATGATCTTTTCGCCGCGTGCGTGCAGATCGGCAACGATTTCCAGCCCGATCGACGACGTCACCATCCAATCCGCGCGCGCCTTGACGGCCGCGCTGGTGTTCGCGTACACGACCACCGTGCGATCCGGATGCGCGTCACAGAACGCCGAGAATTCATCGACCGGACAGCCGAGGTCGAGCGAACAGGTCGCGTCGAGATCCGGCATCAGAATGCGCTTGTCCGGACTCAGGATTTTCGCAGTCTCACCCATGAAGCGCACGCCAGCCACCACCAACGTCTGCGCCTCGTGATCGCGGCCGAAGCGCGCCATTTCCAGCGAGTCGGCCACGCAACCGCCGGTTTCGTCGGCGAGTTCCTGCAGTTCTGCGTCGACGTAGTAGTGCGCGACGAGCACGGCTTTCTCGCGCTTAAGCAATGCGCGGATGCGCTCTTTCAGCGCCACCTTCTGTTCCGCCGACGGCACGTCGGGCACCTTCGCCCACGCCTGCCCGATCCCGCAGGTCGTGCCCTGCGCCTGTGGCCGGTCGTATTCGACGGTCCTGATCGCCTGCTGATCCATGATCTCCTCTGCCTTCGCTCTGCCGCCGCGGACTGTCAATCGTGTGTCGTTGAAATTGCCGCGGCCCAAAAAGCAAAACCCCGCCAACGCGGGGTTTTGTGACGTAACGAAATTTTAATAGATTTCGCGCTAAGGCATACGATCAGGCATAACGGCGCAAACGCATTGCAAAGTCCTGCAGTGCTTTGATACCGCTCTGTTCCGCGCGATGACACCAGTCTTGCAACTGAACCAGAAGTTGGTCGCGCGACGCATTCGAGCGCTCCCACATCGCCGCGAGTTCATTGCGCATGTCGATGTAAGTCTTGAGCTTCTGGCTATTCGCGAAGATCTGCGGCAACTGGCGCTTCTGCGGCTCATCGAGACCCGCTTCTTCCTTGTGGAACCAGCTACGCGCACCGCGCATCACCTGATACTTCTCGCGTGCGCCTACTTCCTTCAGATGTGCCAGTTCCTGGCGATAAGCACGCTTGAGCGCCTTGCCGTAACGCGCCATCACTTCATAGCGGTTTGCGAGCACGGCTTGCAACGTATCCTGATCGAGAACCAGTTTGCCGGTGGTCAGACGCGGCGTAGGCGCGATCTTCTTCACCTTGGCCAGACGGAACGCCGACATGATGCGGATGTACATCCAGCCGATATCGAACTCGTACCACTTGTTCGACAGCTTGGCCGACGTCGCATACGTGTGGTGGTTGTTGTGCAGTTCTTCGCCGCCAATGATGATGCCCCACGGGAAGATGTTGGTGCTGGCATCCGACGAGTTGAAGTTGCGGTAGCCCCACCAGTGAGCGAGGCCGTTCACCACGCCAGCCGCCCAGAACGGGATCCACACCATCTGCACGGCCCAGATCGTCAGGCCGACGACGCCGAACAGCGCGACGTTCAGCACCATCATCAGGCTCACGCCGAGGATCGGGTACTTGGTGTAGACGTTGCGTTCCATCCAGTCATTCGGCGTGCCGTGACTGAACTTGCGCATCGTTTCTTCATTCTTGGCTTCGGAACGGTACAGTTCCGCACCCTCGAGCAGCACCTTCCAGATGCCGCGCGTTTGCGGGCTGTGCGGATCTTCTTCGGTCTCGCACTTGGCGTGGTGCTTACGGTGAATCGCGGCCCATTGGCCGGTCAGCATGCCGGTGGTCATCCACAACCAGAAGCGGAAAAAATGACTGACGATCGGATGCAGCTCCAGCGCGCGGTGCGCCTGGCAGCGATGCAGATAGACCGTTACGCCAATGATCGTGATGTGCGTCGCGACCAGCGTGTACAGCACAAGTTGCCACCACGAAAAGTGCAGCAAACCGTGAGCAAGGAAATCGAGCAAGGAATTCAACAAGGCAATTTACCTGTGGAACAAGAGACGCCAGACACACGCGAAATGCGCGTGTCAAGAAAGTGAAAGCATACAGCGGGATTGGACGATATTCTACTTGAAGCGTTCCAAGTGTTTGTAACAAATAGGGATTTTTTGTGCGCTATCAACCAGATGGAACGCGCCGGAGGTCTTTTTTGGACCTCCGGCGCGTTCGCAGTGCCCGTCAGTGGGCGCTGTCCGCCTGATTGGCCGCGGGAGCGGTCATTGTTACCGCTTGCGGCATCGCGTCGCTGATGTTGCCGACGATTCGCACTTCGCGTTGCGCGAAAGGAATTGCGATGTCGTGTTCGGAGAACAGACGCCAGATGTTGCGATTCACGGCCGAACGCACGCCTGACGTGCCTGTTGCCGCATCCTCGATCCAGAAACCCAGTTCGAGGTTGATCCCGTCGGGGCCGAAGCCAACCAGATAGGGCGTAGGCGCCGGTTCCTGCAACACCCGCGCGACGCCTTGTGCGGCCTCGGCGAGCAACGCCATGGCCTGCTCGACGTCGGTGGAGTAGGCGACCTGCACGGCCGCCTTGGCGTAGCCGCGCGTCAAATAGGACGACTGATTCTGCACCACGTCCGTAATCAGCTTTTCGTTCGGAATCAGTGTTTCGATGCCGTCCAGGCCGCGCACCACGGTATAACGTGTGCGGATCTGCGTGACCATGCCCTGCAAGCCGCTGACGTTGATCGTGTCGCCGATGCGCAGCGAGCGATCGATCAGGATGATGAAGCCCGAGACGTAATTGCTGGCGATCTTCTGCAAACCGAACCCGAGCCCGACACCCAGCGCGCCGCCGAACACGCCCAGTACCGTGATGTCGATGCCGACCAGCGACAGGCTGACCAGGATGGCCGCCAGCACGAACGCAGCACGCCCGACTCGCGCCACGACCACCTTGAGGTTGGCATCGAGCGTCTTGGAGCGCATCAGACGATCTTCGAACGTGGCGCCGAGCCACATCGCGACGATCATCGTCACGCACACCCACAGAAGCCCCGTGGTAAGCGAAAGCAGCGTCATGTGCGCATTCGCGACCCGGAAGCGCACGCTGCCCATCCACGTGATCACGTCGTCCTGGATGCCCATCACGGTGAGCACCATGCCGATCCAGACGACCAGCGAAACGATCTTCTCGACGAGGAACAGCCACGGATGGTTCGCGCCGTCCTGACTGAAGACCCGTCGCGCGAAGAAAAACACGATGTAAATCAGGCCGATACCGAACAGCGGCACCAGCGCCAGATCGAGCAGCGCGGTGTGCATGAACTGGCTGGTGATCGCCTGTGCAACCCACACAAGCGCCGCGCCAATCAGCGGGAAGAATGCGCGGTTCAGGCTCTCCGCGCCGAAACGCAGGGTCTGGTAACGCGTCTGGCGCCGCAGATCGAGCGTGCGGCGCAACAGGCGCGCGAGCAGCCAGGCAATGGCGAGCGTCACGAGCAGGACGCCGACCTGCCACAGCATCACCGGCTGGCCGAAGTCGCGCGCGAGGTCGCCGAACATATGAGGAAAAATGCGGTTTTGCATGATGTCGCCGAAATCGCCGGCGCAGCGGGGTTCAATTCAGAAAAGGAACCCGGTTGCGCCGACAGATAGCCGGTTGCGTTTAGCTCTGGCGTTCCAGCACGGCTGCGAAGAAGCCATCAGTAGCGTGGCGGTGCGGCCACAACGACAGGTAATCGCCCATTTCCAGCTCGATGCGCTGCTCAGCGAGCACGTCGCGCGCCGGCACCAATGCGAAGTCCGGATGGTCGGCGAGGAATTGCTGCACGACGGCTTCGTTTTCCGCTTCCAGAATCGAACAGGTTGCGTAGACGAGACGGCCGCCCTTCTTCACCAGACGCGAGGCGCTGGCCAGAATCGACGCCTGCTTCGGCGCCAGTTCGGCGACCGATTCCGGCGACTGGCGCCACTTCAGATCCGGGTTACGACGCAGCGTACCCAGCCCGCTGCACGGCGCGTCGACCAGCACCCGGTCGATCTTGCCGGCGAGACGCTTGATCTTGGCATCGTGCTCACTATCGATCAGCACCGGATTCACGTTCGACAGCCCGCTACGCGCCAAGCGCGGCTTGAGCTTGGCCAAACGCCGCTCGGAGACGTCGAAGGCGTACAGACGCCCGGTGGAACGCATCGCCGCGCCCAGCGCCAGCGTCTTGCCGCCGGCGCCAGCGCAGAAGTCCACGATCATTTCGCCGCGCTTGGGGGCGACCAGCGAGCACAGCAGCTGGCTGCCCTCGTCCTGGACTTCGACCCAGCCGTGCTGGAACGCGTCCAGCTTGGTAAGCGGCGGCTTGCCGACCACCCGCACGCCGAACGGTGCGAAAGGCGTGGCGCCACCTTCGATGCCGGCCTTCGACAGCGCGTTCAGCACGTCGTCGCGGCTTGCCTTGATCGGGTTCGCGCGCAGGTCCAGCGGCGCCGGATAGTTCAGCGCGGCGGCCAATTGCGCCAGTTCCGTGGGTTCGAAGCGCTTGGAAAGCGCCTGATAGATCCAGTCGGGCAGATTCAGGCGAATCCGCAGCGGCAGGCTCTCCGGGTCGATCTTGGCGACGTGTTCGAGCCAGTGCGATTCGGTATCGGTCAGGAACGGCTTGAGGGCCGTGCGGCCGGCTGTCTGCATCAGTCCCAGCAAGGCCATGCGGCGCGCCGGGCTGCCCGCGCCGCCTTCGGCCAGATGGGCAAATTCCATCCGGCGGCGCAGTACGGCGAAGACCGCCTCGGCGATCACGCCGCGCTCGCCGTGGCCGAGCTTAGGATGCGCGCGGAAAAAGCGGCTCGTCGTGGCGTCGGCGGGGCCGTTCAGCTTCAGGACTTCAGCCAGCAAAGTCTCGGTTTGTCCAATCAAAAAACCATGTAATCTCATGCGCCCTCTCCGGCGGTGTGACCGGCAAAGAGCCATTGCGGCTCCGGCGGCGTAAGCGTGACACGCAAGCCGTCGAGAGCAAGACGCCCTTCGACGAACCAGCGCACCGCGCGTGGATAGATAATGTGTTCGGTTGCCAGCACGCGTTCGGCGAGCGTGGCGGGGGTGTCGCCAGCCTCAACGGGGACGGCCGCCTGCGCGACGATCGGCCCGTGATCCAGCTGCGACGTGACAAAATGCACCGACGCGCCGTGCAGCCGCACGCCGGCGTCAAGTGCCTGTTGATGGGTTTTCAGGCCCGGAAAGCTCGGCAGCAGCGACGGATGCACGTTCAGCATGCGTCCGGCGTAATGGTCGACGAAACCGGCCGTGAGCACCCGCATGAAGCCGGCGAGCACGACGAGATCAGGTGCGAAGCTGTCGATTTCTTGCGCCAGCGCGGCGTCGAAGCTGTCGCGATCGGGAAACTGGCGGTGGTCGACCACCGCCGTGGCAATGCCGTGCGACGCTGCGAACGCAAGGCCCGCGGCGTCAGGACGGTTGGCAATCACAGCGGCGACTTGCGCCGCCCAGCCTTCGTCCGCGCAGGCGCGAATGATAGCTTCCATGTTGCTTCCCCGTCCGGAAATCAGGATGACGAGTTTTTTCATCCGCGGATTTTATCATTCGGGGAACACTGAAACGGCGACGCGCCGCCGTCTCGTGCGCTGAGCGTTTATAATCGTTTGTTTTGCGGCATATCGGCCGCCCTACCTCAAACCCGCTATCGTGAGAGTCTTCCGCGGTCTTCCCAATGCCGAAAGCCGTGCGCCCTGCGCACTGACCATCGGCAACTTCGACGGTGTCCACCGCGGCCATCAGGCTTTGCTCGCCCACGTCCGGGCCGCCGCCGATGCTCGCGGCCTGCCCGTCTGCGTGATGACCTTCGAGCCGCACCCGCGCGAATTCTTCAACCCCGCCGGCGCGCCGCCGCGAATCGCCATGCTGCGCGACAAGCTCGAGGCGCTGCGCACCAACGGTGTCGACCGGGTCGTGGTCGAGCATTTCAACCATACCTTCGCGAGCCAGTCGCCGGATGCGTTTGTCGAACGGATCATCGTCAACGGGCTGCATGCTCGCTGGGTGATGATCGGCGACGACTTCCGCTACGGCGCCAAGCGCGCGGGCGATTTCGCCTCGCTCAAGGCCGCGGGCCAACTGCACGGGTTCGAAGTCGAGCAGATGGCAACCGTGGCCGATCCGTCCGGCGCGCGCATTTCCAGCTCGGGCGTGCGCGCGGCGCTGGTAGCAGGCGATCTCGACTCCGCGCGTGCCGCGCTGGGCCGCGATTACCTGATCAGCGGCCACGTCGTACATGGCATGAAGCTCGGCCGCGACCTCGGCTTCCCCACGCTCAATCTGGCGATCGCGCACAAACGCCCGGCACTGGCCGGCATTTTCGTGGTGCGCGTGCATGGCGTGGCCGACGAACCGCTGCCTGGCGTCGCCAGCCTCGGCCTGCGCCCCACCGTCGACGATTCCGGCCGCGTGCTGCTCGAAGTACACCTGCTCGACTGGCACGGCGACGCGTATGGCAAACTCGTGCGCGTCGAATTCCTGAAGAAGCTGCGCGACGAGGAAAAATACGTCGACCTCGAAACGCTGACCGCCGCCATCGCGCGCGACGTCGCCAATGCGCGCGCGTGGTTCGCGGCCGTCGGCGCCGGCACGCCGGGCAGCCGATCCACCGGTTTCGCCACTTCGGCCACTGACCGAATTAGATAGCCGCCGCGGTACATGTGAGCGCGCTGAAGCGCTGCATGTACCCACTGCTGCGCGCATCGGAGGGCGTCCGTGGATTACGCGACATGCCTGCCGGGCGCGCCCAACGCCCTGCGCATCTTGCGCTTACCGCAGCCTCGCTGCGCTTAGAAAGAATTCACCGCGACCTCATCATGAGCAACAAGAAAGCCGATTCGAAACCGCAGTCACGCTACCCGGTCAACCTGCTCGACACGCCGTTCCCGATGCGTGGCGACCTGCCCAAGCGCGAGCCGCAATGGGTCAAGGAATGGCAGGAACGCAAGGTCTACGAGAAGATCCGCGCCGCCTCCAAGGGCCGTAAGAAATTCATCCTGCACGACGGCCCGCCGTATGCGAACGGCGACATCCACTTGGGCCACGCGGTCAACAAGATCCTTAAGGACATGATCGTCAAGGCGCGCAATCTGGCGGGCTTTGACGCGGTCTATGTGCCGGGCTGGGATTGCCACGGCATGCCGATCGAAATCCAGATCGAAAAGCAGTTCGGCAAGTCGCTGCCGGCGGCCGAAGTGATGCAGAAGGCGCGCACTTACGCGACCGAACAGATCGAGAAGCAGAAGGTCGGCTTCCGCCGTCTGGGCGTGCTCGGCGATTGGGATAACCCGTACAAGACGATGAACTTCACGAACGAAGCCGGTGAAATCCGCGCGCTCGCGAAGATCATGGAAAAGGGTTACGTCTTCCGCGGCCTGAAGCCGGTCAACTGGTGTTTCGACTGCGGCTCGGCGTTGGCCGAAGCGGAAGTTGAGTACAAGGACAAGACCGATCCGACCATCGACGTGCTGTTCAGCTTCGCCGAGCCGGAAAAGACCGCACAGGCGTTCGGCCTGAACGCACTGCCGCGCAATGAAGGCGGCATCGTGATCTGGACCACTACGCCGTGGACCATCCCCGCCAACCAGGCGCTGAACCTGCATCCGGAAATCGTCTACGCGCTGGTCGATACACCACGCGGCTTGCTGATCCTCGCCGAAGAACGCGTTGAAGCGTGCCTGAAACTGTATGGGCTGGAAGGCACGGTCATCGCGACCACGCCGGGCGCGAAGCTCGTCAACCTGCGCTTCAATCACCCGCTCGCCTCCGCGCATCCGGCCTACAAGCGCACGGCGCCCGTTTATCTCGGCGACTACGTGACGACTGAATCCGGTACGGGTGTGGTGCACTCGTCGCCGGCGTACGGCGTGGAAGACTTCGTGTCGTGCAAGGCGCACGGCATGGCCGATTCGGACATCATCAATCCGGTGATGGGCGACGGCCGTTACATCGAATCGCTCGCGCTGTTCGGCGGCCTGTCGATCTGGGCGGCGAATCCGCAGATCGTCGAAGCCCTGCAAGCGGCCGGCTCGTTGCTGCGCACCGAGAAGTACACGCACAGCTACATGCACTGCTGGCGCCATAAGACGCCGATCATCTACCGTGCGACCTCGCAATGGTTCGCCGGCATGGACGTGAAGCCGAACGACACCGACAAGACGCTGCGCGAAACCGCGCTCGAAGGCATCGAGAACACCGCCTTCTATCCGTCGTGGGGCAAACAGCGCCTGTTCAGCATGATCGCCAACCGCCCGGACTGGACGCTGTCGCGTCAGCGCCAATGGGGCGTGCCGATGGCGTTCTTCGTGCACAAGGAAACCGGCGAGCTGCATCCGCGCACGCTGGAATTGCTTGAGGAAGTTGCGCAACGCGTCGAGAAGGCAGGCATCGAAGCGTGGCAAACGCTCGACCCGCGCGAACTGCTAGGCGACGACGCCAACATGTATGAAAAGAACCGCGACACGCTCGACGTCTGGTTCGATTCGGGCACCACGCACTGGCACGTCCTGCGCGGCTCGCACAAAGACGAACTGCAATTCCCGGCTGACCTGTATCTGGAAGGCTCGGACCAGCACCGCGGCTGGTTCCACTCGTCGCTGCTGACGGCTTCGATGCTCGATGGCCGCCCGCCGTACAACGCGCTGCTCACGCACGGCTTCACCGTCGACGGCGAAGGCCGCAAGATGAGCAAGTCGCTCGGCAACGGTATCGACCCGCACGAAGTGGCGAATCGCCTTGGCGCGGAAATCATCCGTCTGTGGATCGCCTCGACCGATTACTCGGGCGAGCTGGCGATCTCCGAAGAGATCCTGAAGCGCGTGACGGAAGGCTATCGCCGTATCCGCAACACGCTGCGCTTCCTGCTCGCGAACCTGTCGGATTTCGACTTCGCGCAACACGCGCGTCCGGTCGAAGACTGGCTCGAGATCGATCGTTACGCGGTGGCGCTGTCGGCAAATCTGCAAAACGACATCCTCTCGCACTACGACAAATACGAGTTCCACCCGGTGGTCGCCAAGCTGCAGACGTTCTGCTCGGAAGACCTGGGCGGCTTCTATCTGGATGTGCTGAAAGACCGTCTGTACACCACGGCGGCTGACTCCGTCGCGCGCCGCTCGGCTCAGACCGCGCTGTATCACATCGCACACGGCCTGCTGCGCCTGATGGCGCCGTTCATGTCGTTCACCGCGGAAGAAGCGTGGAAGGTGTTCCAGCCGAACAGCGAAACGATCTTCACCGAGACGTATCACGCGTTCCCGGCAGTGCCGCAAGCTGGCGAGCTGCTCGACAAATGGACGCTGCTGCGCGCCGCGCGTAGCGACGTGACCAAGGCGCTCGAAGAAGCACGCGTCGCGAACCTGATCGGTTCGTCGCTGCAGGCGGAAGTCGAAATCCGCGCGAGCGGCGCGCGTTACGACGCGCTCACGAGCCTCGGCGACGACCTGAAGTTCGTGCTGATCACGTCGGCGGCGACCGTCGTGAAGGTCGATAGCGAAGCGGAAGAAAGCGTTGAGGTGATCGCCTCGAAGTATCTGAAGTGCGAACGCTGCTGGCACTACCGCGCGGACGTCGGCGCCAACGCCGAGCACCCCACCCTGTGCGGCCGCTGCTTCAGCAATCTGTTCGGCAACGGTGAAGTGAGGAGCGCGGCATAATGGCGAAAACCATGTCGAAATCGTCAGCTGCCGGTGGTTCGCTGGCGCCGTGGCTCGGTGTCGCGCTGATCGTGATCCTGTTCGATCAGCTCACCAAGATCGCGGTCCAGAAGGTGTTCGCCTACGGTGTTCCGCATGAGGTCGCGCCGTTTTTCAACCTGATCCTCGTGTACAACCGCGGCGCCGCCTTCAGCTTCCTCGCGATGGCGGGTGGCTGGCAGCGCTGGGCGTTCACCGCGCTCGGCGTGGTCGCGGCGCTGGTGATCTGCTATCTGCTCAAGCGCCACGGCGGGCAGAAGATGTTCTGCACGGCGCTCGCGCTGATTCTGGGCGGCGCGCTTGGCAACGTGATCGACCGGCTGGCGTACGGCCATGTGATCGACTTTCTCGATTTCCATGTACGCACGTGGCACTGGCCGGCGTTCAATCTCGCCGACAGCGCGATCACGATCGGCGCGATCCTGCTCGTGCTCGACGAGTTGCGGCGCGTGCGCGGCTCGCGGTAACGCGTATAGGTAGACCACGCTTTGTCGGAGGCTTTCGTTGGCAACCGCAGAACTCGCAGGAAAACACCTCGTCCTCGGCATGACGGGCGGCATTGCCTGCTACAAGATCGCCGAACTCACGCGTCTGTTGACCAAGGCCGGCGCGACCGTGCAGGTCGTCATGACCGAAGCGGCCACGCAGTTCATCACCCCCGTTACGATGCAGGCGCTGTCCGGCCGGCCGGTCTACACGAGCCAGTGGGACGCTCGTGTGCCGAACAACATGGCGCATATCGATCTCTCGCGTGAAGCCGACGCGATCGTCATTGCGCCCGCCTCCACCGACTTCCTCGCCAAACTTGCGCACGGCATGGCCGACGACCTGCTGTCGACGCTGTGTGTCGCGCGCGATTGCCCGCTGCTCGTTGTGCCGGCGATGAACCGGCAGATGTGGCAAAACCCGGCCACCCAACGCAACGTCACGCAGTTGCGCGCGGACGGCATCGAAGTGCTCGGCCCCGATTCGGGTCCGCAAGCCTGCGGCGAAGTCGGCGACGGTCGCATGCTCGAAGCGGCCGCGACTTACGAAGCGATCGCGTCATTCTTCTCGCCTAAGATCCTGTCCGGCCGTCGTGTGTTGCTGACCGCCGGCCCGACCTTCGAGCCGCTCGATCCGGTGCGCGGCATCACCAATCGTTCGAGCGGCAAGATGGGCTTTGCGCTGGCGCGCGCCGCGCAACAAGCCGGCGCCGAAGTGCATCTGATCGCCGGCCCCGTCGCGCTGGAAACGCCGTGGGGCGTGTTCCGCCAGGACGTGCAAACCGCGCAGCAAATGCACGACGCGGTGATGCGCTCGGTCGCGGACGCCGACATCTTCATCGGCGTGGCCGCGGTGGCCGACTGGCGCGTCGATCACGCCAGCGAACACAAGATCAAGAAGACCGCCGAGCGTGCACTGCCCACCTTCACATTCGTCGAGAATCCGGACATCCTGGCAGCGGTCGCCAAGCTGCCGCATCCTCCGTTCGCAGTCGGCTTTGCAGCGGAAAGCGGCGACCTCGAAGTGCACGGTGAAGAAAAGCGCGCGCGCAAGAACGTGCCGCTCCTGATCGGCAATCTCGGCCCGCTCACTTTCGGTCTCGACGACAACGAGGTCATTCTGTTCGAAGCAGGCGGTGCAACCAAACTGCCACGCGCCGACAAGCAGACGCTCGCGCGCGCCTTGATCGTGGAAATTGCCAGGCGTCTGCCCGACACAAGTCTGATCCGCTAAAGCTGCGCATGGCGGCGCAAACTGCTTTCGCCGCGCGCGCCTTTAGCGCACCGAATTATCTGGAGCAGTACTGACATGACGCTACTTTCCGTGCTCGATCAAACGCCCGTGATCGGCGGGCACTCAGTGGCGGACGCAATTGCCGCCACCGTCGAACTCGCGCAGCTGGCTGACGATCTCGGCTACACGCGCTACTGGTGCGCCGAGCATCACGGCTTGCGCGGCGTGTCGAACCCATGCCCCGAGGTCATGCTGGCGCGCCTCGGCAGCGTCACCCAACGCATTCGGCTGGGCTCCGGCGGCGTGATGCTGCCGTACTACAGCCCGTTCAAAGTCGCCGAGCAGTTCATGATGCTCGAGGCGTTATTCCCGAATCGCATCGACCTCGGCGTAGGCCGCGCGCCAGGCGGCGACATGCAAACAGCGCAGGCGGTCGCGGCCGGCGCCTACAACCGCGGCGACATTTTCCCGCAGCAGGTTGCCGATCTCGTCGGCCTGATGCACGGCACATTGCCCACCGATCACATTGCGCACGGTGTACTGCTTCAGCCGCAGATCGCTACGCGCCCGCAACTGTGGATGCTCGGCTCGAGCGAATTCGGCGGCCTGCTGGCGGCGCAACTCGGCATCCGCTTTGCATTCGCGCACTTCATCAACGCGCATTTCGGGCACCAGGTGGCGCTTGCCTATCGCGAGCGCTTCAAAGCCAGTCTGGAAACGCAACAACCCTATCTCGCCGCCGCCGTCTTCGTGATTTGCGCGGACACGGAGCAGGAAGCCGCCGATCTGGAAAAGGCCGTCGACCTGCGTCGCGTGCAAATGGCCTATGGGCTGAACGAGCCGATCCCGACAATCGAACAAGGCATCGCGCAAGAATACGGCGAACGCGAGCGACTGGTGATCGACCGCGAGAGGCCGCGCAGTATCATCGGCACGCCAGAAACCGTCACTGAACGGCTGCATGCCTTGCAGGAGCAGTTCCAGGCCGACGAATTGATCGTGCTCACCGTAGCGGGCAGCTATCGCGCCCGGCTGCGCTCCTATGAACTTCTCGCCGACGCGTTCCAACTCGGACGCCCGGACTCCACTCCTTAAACCTTCGACCCTGCATGAAACTCGACCTGAAGATTCTCGATGCGCGCATGCGCGAACAACTCCCGGCCTACGCAACCACCGGCAGCGCGGGCCTCGACCTGCGCGCCTGCCTCGGCGAACCGTTGACCCTCAAACCCGGCGAAACCGCACTGGTGCCGACGGGTCTGGCGATTCACGTCGGCGATCCGGGTTATGCGGCGTTGATTCTGCCGCGTTCGGGTCTGGGTCATAAGCACGGCATTGTGCTCGGCAACCTGGTCGGGCTGATTGATTCAGATTATCAAGGGCAACTGATGATTTCGACGTGGAATCGCGGCACAACCACGTTCGTGCTGAATCCGATGGAGCGCCTCGCGCAACTGGTGATCGTGCCCGTCGTGCAAGCCGAGTTCAATATCGTCGACGATTTCGAAACCAGCGAGCGTGGCGCGGGCGGATTCGGCAGCACCGGCAAGCACTAAGCGTATCGATAAGCGTTGAAGCTTCGCTTGCTTCCAACTAGCAACAAGCGCTTCGCACAACGCAAAAAGCAGAACGGCGCGGGGTTCAACCCGCGCCGTTCTGCTTTCAGGTGAGACTGAAACGCTTACTCGACCGACTTATTCAACCTCGACCGCTTCCGGATTCGGATTACGCGGTGCCGGATGCTCGTCGAAGGTCAACTGCACCTTGTCTTCCGCATCCACGTCGACCGTCACGCGGCCGCCGTTCATCAGCTTGCCGAACAGCAACTCGTCGGCCAGCGCACGACGGATCGTGTCCTGGATCAGACGTTGCATCGGCCGCGCACCCATCAACGGATCGAAACCGTGTTTCGCAAGGTGAGCACGCAGCGCGTCGGTGAAGAGCGCGTCGACCTTCTTCTCGTGCAACTGATCTTCCAGTTGCATCAGGAACTTGTCGACCACGCGCATGATGATTTCTTCATCGAGCGAGCGGAAGCTGATCGTTGCGTCCAGACGGTTACGGAACTCCGGCGTGAACATGCGCTTGATGTCGACCATTTCGTCACCGGTTTCCCGACGATTCGTGAAGCCGATCACCGCCTTGCCCATTGCCTCGGCGCCCGCGTTCGTCGTCATGATGATGATGACGTTGCGGAAATCCGCCTTGCGGCCGTTGTTGTCCGTCAGCGTGCCGTGGTCCATCACCTGCAGCAGCACGTTGTAGATGTCCGGATGCGCCTTCTCGATTTCGTCGAGCAGCAACACGCAATGCGGCTTCTTCGTGACAGCTTCGGTCAACAGACCGCCCTGGTCGAAACCGACATAGCCCGGCGGCGCGCCGATCAAACGGCTCACCGCATGACGCTCCATGTATTCCGACATGTCGAAGCGGATCAGCTCGATCCCCAGCGTGAACGCCAGTTGCTTCGCCACTTCCGTCTTGCCGACGCCGGTGGGGCCGGAGAACAGGAAGGCGCCAATCGGCTTGTCCAGCTTGCCGAGGCCCGCACGCGCCATCTTGATCGCGGCCGACAGCGCGTCGATGGCCGGGTCTTGCCCGAACACCACGCTCTTCAGATCGCGATCCAGCGTTTGCAGCTTGCTGCGATCGTCTTGCGACACGCTTTGCGGCGGGACGCGAGCAATCTTCGAGATGATTTCTTCGATCTCGTTCTTGCCGATGGTTTTCTTCTGCTTCGACTTCGGCAGGATGCGTTGCGCAGCACCCGCTTCGTCGATCACGTCGATCGCCTTGTCCGGCAGATGACGATCCGTGATGAAGCGTGCCGACAATTCAGCCGCCGCCGACAGCGCGCCCGACGAATACTTCACGCCGTGGTGCTCTTCGAAGCGCGACTTCAGGCCACGCAGGATCGCCACCGTCTGCTCGACGGTCGGCTCGGTCACGTCGACCTTCTGGAAACGGCGCGACAATGCCGCGTCTTTTTCGAAGATGCCGCGATATTCCGTGAACGTGGTCGCGCCGATGCACTTCAGCGTGCCCGACGACAACGCCGGCTTCAGCAGATTCGATGCGTCCAGCGTACCGCCCGACGCAGCACCCGCGCCGATCAGCGTATGAATTTCGTCGATGAACAGAATTGCGTGCGGACGTTCCTTCAATTCCTTGAGGACCGTCTTCAGGCGTTGTTCGAAGTCGCCGCGATATTTGGTGCCGGCGAGCAGCGCGCCCATGTCGAGCGAATACACCTGCGCATCGGCCAGAATATCCGGCACTTCGCCGCGTGTAATGCGCCAGGCGAGCCCTTCGGCAATCGCGGTCTTGCCGACACCTGCCTCACCGACCAGCAGCGGATTGTTCTTGCGGCGGCGGCATAGCACCTGGACCACACGCTCGACTTCCGACTCGCGCCCGATCAGCGGGTCGATGCGGCCGTCTTTCGCCATCTGGTTCAGGTTCTGCGTGAACTGGGCGAGCGGCGTTTCCTTCTGCGCGGCGGCTTCGTCGGACTCGGCATTCGCGTCGCTCGCTTTCGCGGCGTCCGTGCTGCTGGTCTTGGCAATGCCATGCGAGATGAAATTCACCACATCCAGACGCGTCACGCCCTGCTGTTGCAGGTAGTACACCGCATGCGAATCCTTCTCGCCGAAGATCGCCACCAGCACATTCGCGCCGGTCACTTCCTTCTTGCCATTCGAGGTGGATTGCACATGCATGATCGCGCGCTGGATCACACGCTGGAATCCCAGCGTGGGCTGCGTGTCGACGTCGTCCGTGCCTGGCACGGTCGGCGTGTTGTCATGAATGAAGTTGCGCAGGTTCTGGCGCAGATCCTCGATATTGGCCGCGCATGCACGCAACACCTCTGCCGCTGTTGGATTGTCCAACAGTGCCAGCAAAAGATGTTCGACCGTTATGAACTCGTGCCGCGCCTGGCGTGCTTCCATGAACGCCATGTGCAGGCTGACTTCCAGTTCCTGGGCAATCATGCTTCCTCCATCACACACTGCAGCGGATGCCCGGCCTGCCGTGCGTGGGTAACGACTTGCTCGACTTTGGTCGACGCGATGTCCCGCGTATAGACCCCACAAACTCCCCTGCCCTCGCGATGCACCTTCAACATCACCTGCGTTGCGGTTTCACGATCTTTATTGAAATATTCCTGCACGATCATCACGACAAATTCCATTGGCGTGAAGTCGTCATTCAGCAGCACTACCTTGTACATGGAAGGCGGCTTCAGCTTCTTTTCCTGCCGCTCCAGTACGGTGCCGTCCTGCTTGTCCGGGATAATCGCCATACACCCATTCTAAACAACTAGGACAGGCCCGCAATCCTGTCAAAACCCAGCCGACCGGCCGGTGAGCCCGTTCGCTCCCGCCTGATGGGTAAATACCCCAAAGCGGTGCGTCATTCGACGAGCCGATTGCGGAGCCGGCCCCTATCCTGTGATGCGTCGCGGCCGTGCTGCGCCGCAGTCGGATCGAGTATCGCACAACCTGCCCATACTGGCTGACGGCGCGCCCCCGGCCAGCGGACGGTGTGCGACCCGCAGAACAGCATGTGAGTCGATTATGCGACTTTTCAAGACAGCACGCTTGGGCAACCGCACATAAGAAAACAAAAGCGGGAAAAACCCTGGAAAACGCCTGTTTGCAACGCGACAACGACGTCTCAAAATTTTCTTGACACTCGAATAAAGAGCCTCAACAATCAAGCTGGCACTTTTTTCACTGCGCCATAAATCGAAAAAATGCCGATGGTGAGCTTGTGAGGAGGGAGCGGCTGCATCGCGCGGTCGTCGAGCTTTTCGAGGGCTCGTGGTAGTGACATGAGTTACAGGGGAAGTTGGAATGGCAACTGGTACGGTCAAATGGTTCAATGACGCAAAAGGTTTCGGATTCATCACGCCTGACGAAGGTGGTGAGGATCTGTTTGCACACTTCTCGGCCATCCAGATGAATGGGTTCAAGACCCTCAAGGAAGGTCAAAAAGTAACCTTCGAGGTCGTGCAAGGCCCGAAAGGCAAACAGGCATCGAACATCCAGGCACCTGCCTGAACCTGTTCGTTACCCGTCCTTTTGAAACCCGGCTTCATGCCGGGTTTCTTTTTTTGGGCGGCACATTCTGATTTACGGCAAATCGTGACCATTGCTTGAGGCGGGGATAACGCGAATACCCAAATATCGGACACCCGTCTCTCTTTCCGAACGCTTTCGATGCTCAACCGCTGCCGCCGGCCGTAAAAAAACCCCGGCCGCCTTACGGCGCCGGGGTTTTGACTCAGGCTGGAAAAACCAGCGCGAATCGCTTACATATTTTCGATCAACACCTGGCCAAAGCCCGAGCAGGACACCTGCGTCGCGCCTTCCATCAAGCGCGCGAAGTCATAGGTGACCCGCTTTTGCAGAATCGACTTTTCCATCGACTTGATGATCAGGTCGGCCGCTTCAGTCCAGCCCATGTGACGCAGCATCATTTCAGCCGAGAGAATTTCCGAACCCGGATTTACGTAGTCTTTGCCGGCGTACTTCGGCGCCGTGCCGTGGGTGGCTTCGAACATCGCGACCGAATCCGACATGTTCGCCCCCGGCGCAATCCCGATACCACCGACTTGCGCGGCCAGCGCGTCCGAAATGTAGTCGCCGTTCAGGTTCAGCGTGGCGATCACGTCGTATTCCGCCGGACGCAGCAGGATCTGCTGCAGGAACGCATCCGCAATCACGTCTTTCACCACGATGTCGCCACCCGTTTTCGGGTTCTTGATCTTCATCCACGGACCGCCGTCGATCAGTTCCGCGGCGAATTCCTTCTGCGCCAGCGCATAACCGTAGTCGCGGAACGCGCCTTCGGTGAACTTCATGATGTTGCCCTTGTGCACCAGCGTGACCGAGCGGCGATTGTTGTCGATCGCATACTGGATCGCCTTGCGCACGAGGCGCTCCGTGCCTTCGCGCGACACCGGCTTGACACCGATCCCCGAGGTTTCCGGGAAGCGGATCTTCTTCACACCCATTTCTTCGCGCAGGAACTTGATGACCTTCTTCGCATCTTCCGACCCGGCAGGCCATTCGATGCCAGCATAGATGTCTTCCGAATTCTCGCGGAAGATCACCATGTCGATCTTTTCGGGTTCACGCACCGGTGAAGGCACGCCCTTGAAGTACTGCACCGGGCGCAGGCAGACATACAGATCGAGTTCCTGACGCAGCGCGACATTCAGCGAGCGGATGCCGCCGCCGACCGGCGTGGTGAGCGGACCCTTGATCGAGACGACGTATTCCTTCAGCACCTGCAGCGTTTCTTCCGGCAGCCACACGTCCGGGCCGTACACCTTGGTCGACTTTTCGCCGGCGTAGATTTCCATCCAGTGGATTTTCTTTTTGCCCGCGTAGGCTTTTTCTACCGCGGCATCCACCACTTTCAGCATCACCGGCGTGATGTCGAGGCCCGTTCCGTCGCCTTCGATATACGGAATGATCGGCTGGTCGGAAATGTTGAGCGAGAAATCTGCGTTGACGGTGATCTTGTCACCGCCGGTCGGAACCTTGATGTGCTGGTACGGCATGATCGGACTCCAGTGAAGGCTGTGCTGAAAGCTGATGGGAGACTGCGGAAACTGGGTGCTCCTCGCTACGCAATGCCGGACGCCTGCGAGCGGCCTGGTCGTCTATTCTAGCCCACGCTGACGCAGGCCCGAGTCCGCATACGGCTCGGGGTTTTCCAACATTGTCGAAAATCAAAGTTAGCAACGCCGCTTACTCATCTATCTTATATAAGACATAAGACTTGGCGTGGCTCATTATGCATTATTATTCCGCCATTTACTACCGAGCAGCGCCCTTCCTGGCCTGCGCGGCACGCTCCCGCCGCCGCTCGACCTTCATTGATTCCTCTATGCGACTTCTCGCCCTGAACAAACCGTTCGGCACCATCTGTCAGTTTTCGCCGCACGAAACGCGGGCGTCGCTGGCCGACTGGGTGAAAGTGCCCGGCATCTATCCGGCGGGCCGGCTCGACTCCGATAGCGAAGGGCTGCTACTCCTCACCGACGACGGCGCGCTGCAGGCACGCATCGCGGAGCCGCGTCACAAACTTGTCAAACGTTATTGGGCACAGGTGGAAGGCGCAGTCGACGATGCCACCTTGAAGAAGCTCGCGCGCGGCGTCGATCTCGGCGACTACGTGACGCGGCCCTGCCGCGCCGAATACGTCGAGCCGACCGACTCGCTCTGGACCCGCACGCCGCCGATCCGCTATCGCGCAGCGATTCCGACCACGTGGATCGAATTGTCGATCACCGAAGGCAAGAACCGCCAGGTGCGACGCATGACCGCCGCGGTGGGTTTCCCCACATTGCGCCTCGTGCGCGCCGGTATCGGTGCACTCGATATTTTTTCGCTCGGGTTGCAGCCAGGAGAAAGTGTCGAGTTGCCGCTGAAGGCCCCATGGGAAGGCATCGCCTGAACACATTTGCATGCGCGCCATGTCTGCACTGAACCTGCATCGAACCGCTATTTCGACCCGCGTCTAAAAAGCTAACTCGTTGTATCCGCAAACAAAATAGCGCGTGAAACCAATATGAAAAACGCGTGAAACAATTGCGCTCACGATCGCTCTGCAGCCATTCATTTGCTTCAGCACGTTGGCATATAAATTTTCCACAAAATTCACGTCAACCGGTGCGCGAGCTCACGCGTTATTCGACGCAGATGCCGCCCGAAGCTATCCGGCATTCAGCCTTAAGGGCCTTTGCACACGCCGCTCTGGCGGTGAGTACGGGGAGTCTGAGCGCTAAGCAGACGCGTCGAGAAAAATGTTCGATGCGGCTGTCAACCGAAAGGTGGATGGCACGTTTACCGACATGACTCTACATATAACCGGGTCATTTGGTTAATCAACTAAAGCTGAGGATTTACAAAATGAACAAACTGATCGCCGCTCTGGTCGCTGGTCTCTTCGCAACGGCAGCATTCGCACAAGCTTCGGCACCGGCAGCAGCTTCGGCAGCTCCGGCAGCAGCAGCTTCGTCGGCAAAGAAGACCACGAAGCACGCTCACAAGAAGTCGCACAAGAAGGCAGCAGCAGCAGCTGCAGCTTCGGGCGCTTCGGAGTAAGTTTGTTGTAAAAACGCAGTCAAGAACTAGCTTCATTGCCGTTCTTACGGCGTTGAAAGGCAGATCACCGCAAGGCGATCTGCCTTTTTGTTTTTGACGCGCTCGCGTAACATTCGCGAGTTAAATTCCAGCAAGGAGTCATGCCGTGCGATTTCCCATGCGCTCGTTGATTGCGCGTTTCGCTGTTGCCGTTGCACTGCCGCTCGCCGCGATGTCGTTCGCCGCGACCACTGCTGCCCCCGCTCATGCGCAACAGATGCCGGCCGGTGCGAAGCAGCCCGGCGACTTTCCGCGCGCAAAGCTGACCGCGGGCATGTTCGTGATCGACGCAGCCGTCGCCGCTAACGACGCCGATCGCGAACAAGGTCTGATGTATCGCACGAACCTCGCGCCGAATGAAGGCATGCTGTTCGTCTTCAATGAAACCGCCGTGCATTGCTTCTGGATGAAGAACACGTTGATCCCGCTGTCGATCGCGTTCATGCGCGCCGACGGCACGGTCACCGACATCGACGAGATGCAGGCCGAGACCACCAACAATCACTGCCCGAAGAACAACGGCGTGTATGCGTTGGAAATGAGCAAGGGCTGGTTCTCGTCGAAAGGCATCAAACCGGGCATGAAGATCCAGGGCTTGCCGGCCGCGCAATAAAGGCGCGTCGACCACGACAACACCCTGCCGATTCTTCAGCAGCCGCTTTTGAAAAAAGCCGGTGCCTTTCGCAAGGCACCGGCTTTTTTCCATTCGGCGCGGGGCAGGCGATGCTCGGCAGCACGCGGTAGAGGCCGGCGGCGTCGCGCGAGCCCATACCAGCAGGCCTTCACACGCAGCTGGCAAGATTCCTGCAAAAGACAGGCCGACGCGCTATCCTAGTATTCTTGGCAAAGCAGCATCCAAGGCTCCCCGGGCAGCACAGACTGCCGCCCGGCAAGCGTTTCAGGCGCGCCATTTCAAGGAGGTTCACGTGCCCCGCAAGACTCCCATCGAGCGCTACCGGAATATCGGCATTAGCGCTCACATCGACGCCGGCAAAACCACCACCACTGAACGCATCCTGTTCTACACAGGCGTGACCCACAAGATCGGCGAGGTTCACGACGGTGCTGCGACGATGGACTGGATGGAACAGGAGCAGGAGCGCGGCATCACGATCACATCGGCTGCCACGACTGCTTTCTGGAAGGGTATGGCCGGCAACTATCCGGAACACCGGATCAACATCATCGACACCCCGGGTCACGTCGACTTCACGATTGAAGTTGAGCGCTCGATGCGCGTGCTCGACGGCGCCTGCATGGTGTACGACTCGGTTGGCGGCGTACAGCCACAATCCGAAACCGTGTGGCGTCAGGCGAACAAGTACAAGGTGCCGCGCATTGCGTTCGTCAACAAGATGGACCGCGTCGGCGCGGACTTCTTCCGTGTGCAGCGGCAAATCGGCGATCGCCTGAAGGGCGTCGCGGTGCCGATCCAGATTCCGGTCGGTGCGGAAGATCACTTCCAGGGCGTGGTCGACCTCGTCAAGATGAAGGCGATTTACTGGGACGAAGAGAACCAGGGCATCAAATTCGAGTACCGCGACATTCCGCCCGAGCTCGAGGCGACCGCGAAGGAATGGCACGACAAAATGGTCGAGTCCGCCGCTGAAGCGAGCGAGGAACTGCTCGACAAATATCTGCATGGCGGCACGCTGACCGAAGAGGAAATCAAGCACGGTATTCGTGTGCGTACCATCGCCAACGAGATCGTGCCGATGCTGTGCGGCAGCGCGTTCAAGAACAAGGGCGTGCAGGCCATGCTCGACGCGGTGATCGACTATCTGCCCTCGCCGCTCGACATCCCCGCGATTACCGGTCACGACGAGCACGACAACGAAATCGAACGGCATCCGAAAGACGACGATCCGTTCTCCGCGCTCGCCTTCAAGATCATGACCGACCCGTTCGTGGGCCAGCTGATTTTCTTCCGCGTGTATTCGGGCGTGGTGAATTCGGGCGATACCGTCTACAACGCGACCAAGGAAAAGAAGGAACGCCTTGGCCGGATCCTGCAGATGCATGCGAACGAGCGCAAGGAAATCAAGGAAGTCTACTGCGGCGACATTGCCGCGGCAGTCGGCCTGAAAGAAGCGACCACGGGCGACACGCTGTGCGATCCGCAGCACGTGATCATCCTTGAAAAGATGATCTTCCCGGAGCCGGTGATTTCGCAGGCCGTCGAGCCGAAGACCAAGGTCGACCAGGAAAAGATGGGCATCGCGCTCAATCGTCTGGCGCAGGAAGACCCGTCGTTCCGCGTGCAGACGGATGAAGAATCCGGCCAGACCATCATCTCCGGGATGGGCGAGTTGCACCTGGAAATTCTGGTCGACCGGATGAAGCGCGAGTTCGGCGTCGAGGCGACCGTCGGCAAGCCGCAGGTGGCTTACCGCGAAACGGTGCGCAACAAGGTCGAAGACGTCGAAGGCAAGTTCGTCAAGCAGTCAGGCGGCCGCGGCCAGTACGGCCACGCGGTGATCACGCTCGAACCGTCGGCGCAAGGCAAGGGCTACGAATTCGTCGACGCGATCAAGGGCGGTGTGATTCCGCGTGAATACATTCCGGCGGTCGACAAGGGCATTCAGGAAACGCTGAAGGCCGGCGTGCTGGCGGGCTATCCGGTGGTCGACGTGAAAGTGACGTTGACCTTCGGTTCGTACCACGACGTCGACTCGAACGAAAACGCGTTCCGCATGGCCGGTTCGATGGCGTTCAAGGACGCGATGCGCAAGGCCAAGCCGGTACTGCTCGAACCGATGATGGCCGTCGAAGTGGAAACACCGGAAGACTTCATGGGCAACGTGATGGGCGATCTGTCGAGCCGCCGCGGCATGGTGCAAGGCATGGAAGACATCGCCGGCGGTGGCGGCAAGCTGGTGCGCGCCGAAGTGCCGCTCGCGGAGATGTTCGGCTATTCGACGTCGCTGCGTTCGGCAACGCAAGGGCGCGCGACGTACACGATGGAGTTCAAGCACTACGCTGAAACGCCGAACAACGTCGCGGAAGCCGTGATCAACGCGAAGCATAAATAAGCGCTATGGGTTGCAACATGCTATGTGCTGCAACCCGAAATCGAATGCGACGCAATGAAAGCAGATAGCAAAAGGCCCGTCCCCTGTGGATGGGCCTTTTTTTCGTGCGCGGCGGCGCCTGCGGCAGCCGGCAACACACACGTTTTTGAACGTGCAAAAATGCCAGGCGGCGCCGTGCTGACCGCCCGGAATAACGCCCACGAGGAGACGCACCATGAGCCAGGATCACGAACACCCGCACTACAAGGACGAGCAACCGGCGGCGCCAATCGATTGGCGCGAGCACGGCGTCAAGGTCATCAAGGGCGACCAGCTCGACAGCAATACCGCGCAAACGCCGGGCATGAACCGCGCGGCGGCGATCAACGCGGCGCGCGTCGGCGCGCAGAAAATCTGGGCCGGCACCGTGACGATCCATCCGAATGCGAAGACCGGCGCGCATCATCACGGCGCGCTCGAAAGCGTGATCTACGTGGTGCGAGGCCAGGCACGCATGCGCTGGGGCGAGCATCTCGAGTTCACGGCCGAAGCCGGTCCGGGCGACTTCATCTTCGTGCCGCCCTTTGTGCCGCATCAGGAAATCAACGCGAGCACCGACGATCCGCTCGAATGCGTGCTGGTGCGCAGCGACAATGAAGCGGTGGTGGTGAATCTGAATATCGACGCGGTGGAAGCCCCGGAAACGGTCTTCTGGGTCGATCCGATTCACAAGCATCCGCACGATCACTAAACCTCTTTCACGCAACCCATGACGCCGACCGCCTCGCTGCGCCCTCGCCTCATCACGCTGTATGCCGTCCTGATCGCCGCCAATCTCGGCGCATGGGCGTGGGCGCTGATCGCGTTTCGCCACTATCCGCTGCTGCTCGGCACCGCGCTGCTCGCCTATGGCTTCGGTCTGCGCCACGCGGTGGATGCGGACCACATCGCCGCGATCGACGCCGTGACGCGCAAGCTGATGCAGGCGGGCAAGCGGCCACTCGGCGTGGGCCTGGCATTTTCGCTGGGCCATTCGACTATCGTGATTCTGGCGACGATCGGCATTGCGTGGACGGCGCACTCGCTGCACGGCCGCTTCGAGACCTTCAAGGTGGTAGGCGGCCCGATAGGCACCGTCGTCTCGGCGGTGTTTCTGCTGGTGCTGGCGTGCGTGAACCTCGTGATTCTGCGCGACGTGTGGCGCCGCTATCGCCACGTCCAACGCGGCGGCGAACTCGCTGCTGAAACGTCGGCAAACATCGCGCCCGCCGGTCTGTTGTCGCGCGCATTGCGGCCGATGTTCCGGCTCGTGACGAAAAGCTGGCACATGTACCCGGTCGGCGTGCTGTTCGGCCTCGGCTTCGATACCGCGACCGAGATCGGCCTGCTGGCGATTGCCGCGTCCGAAGCCGGCAAAGGTCTGCCGCTGTATTCGATCCTCGTGTTCCCGGCGCTCTTCACCGCGGGCATGACACTGGTCGATTCGACCGACAACGTGCTGATGGTCCACGCCTACGGCTGGGCCATGGACGATCCGAAGCGCAAGCTCTACTACAACGCGAGCATCACGTTCGTTTCGGCGGTGGTGGCGATCGTCATTGGCGGCGTCGAAGCGCTGGGACTGCTGTCGGACAAACTCGGTTTGAACGGCGGTGTTTGGGATGCAGTGGGGAGTCTCAACGAGCACTTCGGCGCGCTGGGCTACGGCATCGTCGCAACCTTCATGGCGTGCTGGATCGGCTCGGTACTGTTCCATCGCTGGCGCCGCGCCGACACGGTTGCGCGGTAAATCCAGTTTGCCTACGCGGAGGATCGGTAAGGTTTCCACGGCGGCGACGGCGTAACGGCAATTTCCGCGCTGCGGCATCGTGCGCTTCGCGCAGGCCGTGCGAGACAGCCCACGAGCGTTGTCGTGACGACACACGCCGGCCCTTTTATACGCCAAACGGAGACCGGACCGCGCTGCAAGCGCGCCGAACCGGCGGGCAATCGCTTACACTGAAACCGCTTTTCAGCACTGCAGCGCGCTGCAGCTTTTCGTCATTGCAATAAGTCGCCTTGTCGCGCGTATCCGGCGCGGCCCTTCAGAACCGACAGCAGAACGGACTGGACACTCCATCGATGAAGACTCCCGCGGACCGATTTCTCGAACTCGACCTAGCCCGCCGCACCGCCGACGCCTACGGCAATCACGCCATCGACGAATTCATCGCCGGCCGCATCACGCGCCGCGATCTGCTGCGCTATGCGAGCGTGATCGGTTTGTCGCTGGCTGGCGGCGGCGTGCTGAATGCGCCGCGAGCCCGCGCGCAAAACGCAGCGAGTCCGTCCAACCAGACAATCCGCGTAGCCCACCTGACGCCGGCCGGCGCCGTCGATCCGCTCACCGTGAACGATGCCGCGAGCCTCGCGCTGCTGAACCAGACCGGCGAGTTCCTGATCGACGACGACGGCGAAAAACTCATGCTGAAGCCGGCGCTCGCCTTGTCGTGGAAGGCGAACGACAAGGGCGACGTGTGGACCTTCGCGCTGCGCCCGAACGTCAAATTCCACGACGGCCAGGCGTTCACCGCCAAAGACGTCGTCGCCACCTTCGATCGCCTCGCCGATCCGGCAAGCGGTTCGGCAGCGCTCTCGGTGTTGAAAGGCGTGCTGTCGAAAGGCGGTGCAAAGGTCGTCGACGAGCACACGGTCGCCTTCCATCTCGATGCACCGAACGGCAACTTCCCGTACTACGTTTCCTCGGACAATTTCAACGCCGTGATCCTGCCCGCGAACTATGCGGGTGGTTATGAAAAGAGCTTCATCGGCACCGGTCCGTTCAAGCTCGAAAAGTATCAGGCGAAGGTCGGCGCCTCGTTCGTGCGCAATCCGGACTACTGGGGCGACAAAGCGTTACCGCAACGCGTACAGTTCTCGTTCTACGCCGACGAACAGGCGCAAATGCTCGCGCTGCAAGGCCATCAGGCCGATGTAATGGGCACGTTCACTGTGCAGGGCGGCGCCGGTATTCTGAACAATCCGGACTACAAGGCAATCGGCGTGAAGTCGAGCGCGCATCGCCAGATTCATATGCGCAACGACAACCCGCTGTTCAAGGACAAGCGCGTGCGCCAGGCGCTGGCGTTATCGCTCGATCGCGACGTGCTGGTGCGAGGGCTGTTCAAGGGCCGTGCGCAGATCGGCAACGACAGCCCGTTCGCACCGGTATTTCCGTCTTCCGATGCAGGCGTCGCGCAACGCAAGATCGACATCGCGAAGGCGAAGCAACTGCTTGCGCAAGCGGGTGTGCCGAACGGCTTCGACGTCACGCTGACCACCGAGAAGTACATGGAGATTCCCGATCTCGCGGTGGTTGTGCAGAACGCAGCGAAGGCGATCGGCGTGCGCATCAATCTGAAGGTGGAGAGTCAGTCGCTGTACTACGGCGCGGGCACACCGGGCAAATCGGATTGGCTCGACTCGCCGCTCGGCATCACCGACTACGGTCATCGCGGCGTGCCGAACGTGTTTCTGAACGCGCCGCTCACCAGCACGGGCACGTGGAACGCCGCGCACTTCAAGAACCCGCAGTACGATCAACTGGTCGCGCAGTTCGTCGCGGCAGTCGACCTCGGCACGCAGAAGAAAATCTCTGGGCAGATCCAGACGCTGCTGCTCGATGAAACGCCCGTGATCATTCCGTTCTTTTACGATCAGTTGATCGCGATGCGCAAGGGCGTGAACGGCGTGCGCTTTACCGCGCTCGCGCAACTCTATTTCGACCGCGCGGTGTTGAGCGCGTGATGTGGATGCAAAAGCGGTGAACGCGAAAGCAGTGGGCGCGAAAGCCATTGAAAGCATGAGCGCACGGCACTTCTTCGGCAGGAGATCACGATGTCGACCACGGTGACCCCTTCCGCCTCTCCGGTCCCCAGCGGCAACGCCGGCCGTGTCGCGCGATTTCTGGCGACGCGGGTCGGTTTGTCGTTGATTACGCTGTGGCTGCTGTCCGTGATCGTGTTCGCGGGCGGCCAGTTGCTGCCTGGCGATATCGGCCGCGCGGTGCTCGGGCCGCTCGCCGATGCGCGCGCGGTCGCCGCACTCAACCATCAGCTCGGCGCGGACCGGCCGCTCATGACGCAATACGTCGAGTGGATCTCGCATTTCGTGCGCGGCGACATGGGACTCTCCTATGCGTACCGTGAACCGGTTGCGCCGTTTATCGCCGACGCCATGGCGCATTCGGCCAAGCTCGGTCTGCTCGCGTTTATCGTCGTCGTGCCGCTCGGCATTGCGGGCGGTGTCTGGTCGGCCATGCACGCGGGACGCTGGCTCGATCGCACCATCAGCATCGCCGGTTTGTCGGCGACCGTGGTGCCGGAGTTCGTCTCGTCGATCGTGCTGATTCTGGTGTTCGGCGTGTGGCTGCGTTGGTTGCCGATCGAAGCGTCGTATCCGCCCGAAGCAAGCGCTCTCGAACAATTGCGGCATCTGATTCTGCCGGTGCTGCCGCTGGTGCTGGTGTTCTTCGGCTACATCGCGAGAATGGCGCGCGCGGGCACCGTCGAAGCGCTCGATGCGGACTACACCCGCACCGCGATTCTCAAAGGCTTGCCGCGCCGTACCGTGATCTGGCGACACGTGTTGCGTAATGCGCTGCTGCCGACCATCACCGTCGCCGCCACGCAGCTCGGCTACATGATCGGCGGCCTCGTGGTGGTCGAGACGCTGTTCCACTATCAAGGTATCGGCTCGCTGATCTACAACGCCGCCAAGGCCAAGGATTTTCCGATGCTCGAAGCGGGCGTGCTGACGATCGGCGTGGTCTACACCGTCGCCAACCTCGTCGCGGATGCACTGCATATCCTGCTCAATCCGCGACTGCGAGTGAGGAGCGCCGAATGAGCACCATCGTTCCGCCGGCCGCGCCGCCCGCGCCACGCCCGGCTACCGAACCGCGCTTCGACCAGTTGCGCGTGCTGCTGCGCTCGCCCACGTTTGTGGTCGGCGTGTTGATCGTTGGATGGTGGGTCGTCTGTGCGATCGCCGGGCAATGGATCGTGCGAATCGACCCGTATGCCTCCGATCCGCTCAATTCGCTCACGCCGCCCGATAGCACGCATTGGTTCGGCACCGATCAGCTCGGCCGTGACGTGTTCTCTCGAGTGATTGTCGGCGCGCGCGACATTCTGACCATCGCGCCTTTGGCGACCCTGCTCGGCACGGTCGCGGGCACTGCGCTGGGATTGATCGTCGGCTACTTCGAGGGCTGGGTCGATAACGTCGTGGGCCGCGCAATCGACGCCGTGCTCGCGCTGCCGCTCGTGATCGTCGCGTTGCTCGCGCTGGCCGCGGTCGGTGCATCGAACTTCACCGTGATTCTCGTGATCGGCATTACCTTCACGCCGATCACCGCGCGCACCGTGCGCGCCGCCGTGTTCGCCGAACGGCATCTGGACTACGTCGCCGCCGCGCAACTGCGTGGCGAACGCGCGCCGTACATCATGTTCGCCGAGATTCTGCCGAACGTGCTGCCGCCGATCATCGTCGAGGCGACCGTGCGGCTCGGGTATGCCATTTTCGCGGTCGCCACGCTGTCGTTTCTTGGTTTCGGCATTCAACCCCCTTCGGCCGATTGGGGGCTCGCGCTGTCCGAGTCGTACACGCTGATGGCCGGTGGCGCATGGTGGACCGTGGTGTTCGCCGCCGGCGCCATCGCTTCGCTCGTGGTCGGCGTAAATCTGATCGCCGATAGCGTGCAAGGAGTGCTCGACCGATGAACGGCCCGCCGCCCTCCTCGTTCCCCGCCTTCGACGTCTCGAAGAGCGATCGCACGGATGCGCTGACCGTCGTCGGCCTGACGGTCACGTACCGGATGCGCGGACGCGATCGTGAAGTGCTGCAGGACGTCTCGTTTCGCGTGCGGCGCGGCGAAGCCTATGGCCTCGTCGGCGAATCGGGCTGCGGCAAGTCGACGGTCGCAATGGCGGCGCTGCGCTATCTGCCGCGTAACGGCAAGGTGAAGGCCGGCAAGATCATCATCGCCGGCCAGGACGTGCAGAAGCTCGACGCGGACGCGTTACGCACGATGCGCGCGAACGCGATTTCGATGGTCTATCAGGACCCAGGCCGCGCGTTGAATCCGTCACTGACGATCGCACGGCAAGTCACGGAAGCCTTCGAAGCCGCCGGCGTCTCGCGCGACGAAGCCGTGCGGCGCACGGTCGAGATACTGCAGCGGGTGCGCATTGCTGCACCCGAACGCGTGATGGACAGCTATCCGCATCAGTTGTCGGGCGGCATGCAGCAACGCGTGGTGATCGCGATGGCGCTCGCCTCAAATCCGGCCTTGCTGATTCTCGACGAACCGACCACCGGCCTCGACGCCACCGTCGAAGCCGAAGTGCTCGATCTCGTGGCGCAACTGCGCGAAGAACTCGGCACCGCGGTGCTGTTCATCAGCCACAATCTCGCGGTGATTGGCCGGATGTGCGAGCGCGTCGGCGTGCTGTACGCGGGCAAGCTGGTCGAGGAAGGCGCCACCCAGGACGTGTTCGCACGGCCACGTCATCCTTATACGGTCGGACTGCTGCGCTGTTTGCCGACCACGGGACGCAGCAAGGACACCGAGCGGCTCGACACCATCGCGGGCAATTTGCCCTTGCCCGGCTCGGTCAAGCAAGGCTGCATTTACGCCGACCGCTGCCGGCTCGCCGACGACCGCTGCCGTCGTGAAGCACCGCCGCCCTATCGCGTGAGTGCCGCACACGGCGATCAGATGTCGCGCTGCCATTACCACGAACGCGCAATCGAACTGCCGCGTGCGTCCGCGGAAGGACTGCCTCTGCATGGCGATGCGTTGCGCGAGAGCGAGCGCCCCGCTCTCGTGCTGCGCGCGGAAAAACTCTCGAAGACATTCCACGTATCCGGCGCTCCGCTGCGCGCGGTCGACAACGTCTCGATCGATCTCGCCAGTGGCGAAACGCTCGGCCTTGTCGGTGAATCCGGCAGCGGCAAGACAACGCTCGCGAAACTGATGCTCGGCCTGCTCACACCGGACGCGGGCAGCGTGCTCGAACTCGACGGCACACCGCTCGCCGCGCGCGTCACGCGACGCAACGACGAGCAGGTCAAGTCGCTGCAGATCGTGTTCCAGAATCCGGACTCGGCGCTCAATCGCGCGCATTCGGTGAAGCGGCTGATCGGTCGTGCGTTGTCGCGCCTCACCGCGCTGCGCGGCGCTGCAATCGACGAACGGCTCGCTACGTTGACAGCGGCCGTGCGTTTGCCCGAACGCTATCTCGGTTCGCGCACGCGTCAGTTGTCCGGCGGACTCAAGCAGCGCGTGGCGATCGCGCGCGCGTTTGCCGGTGAGCCGCGCGTGGTGGTTTGCGACGAACCCACGTCCGCGCTCGACGTCTCCGTGCAGGCCGCGATCCTCAACCTGCTCGCCGATCTGCAACGCGAGCGCGGCGTGAGCTACGTGTTCATCTCGCATGACCTGCATGTGGTGCGCTATCTGTCGGATCGCA
The DNA here is from genome assembly GCF_030464785.1 of Paraburkholderia sp. SEWSISQ10-3 4. Classification (NCBI taxonomy): domain Bacteria; kingdom Pseudomonadati; phylum Pseudomonadota; class Betaproteobacteria; order Burkholderiales; family Burkholderiaceae; genus Paraburkholderia; species Paraburkholderia sp. SEWSISQ10-3 4. Next base: position 1,526 of record NZ_JALPRI010000012.1, on the reverse strand, counting down.
TCGCAGTGCTGTACCTCGGCCGGCTGCTGGAGATCGGACCGGCAGCCGCGGTTTTCGGCGGACCGCATCATCCCTACACCGAAGCGCTTCTGTCTTCGGTGCCGACCCTCGACGCCCACGACAACACCGCCCGCATACGGCTGTCCGGCGATCTGCCGAGCGCCGCATCGCCGCCGTCCGGTTGCGTGTTCCACACGCGCTGCCCGCGCAAACTCGGAGCGATCTGCGAGCAGGAAGACCCGCCCTTCCTCGAAGCCGGCAGCGGTGACGCGGGTCAGCCGTCCGCGCATCGCATCCGCTGTCATATCCCCGTCGACGACCTGCGTGTACTGCAATTCGCCGCGCGCGACAACGCCGGCAAGGTCTCCGGCAGCGGCTCGGAAAACACACCGGAAAACGCCGCGCGCAACGAATAACGCGCAATAAGGCGACTTTCCGGCCACGCGTTTCATCATCGAAACATTTTCCTGCGTTTTTTCCTCGCGGCCATCGCACACCCCTATCCGACGCCCGTCGCCGCAAGGCTTTGCGGACCGTGGCATGGATATCGCTAAGTACTGTCCAGACATTCGAATCCAGAAGAGATCGGAAGAGATCGGAAGAGATCGGAAGAGAGCCTGAGAGCGCCGCTTACGCGAATCGCAGTGACAAGAAGCGATACGTGACGAAGCGCGTTTGAACGGTATCGGCTGAAGCGCACGCAAGCGTTTGTCAGCAAACCGGCTACGGCGCCGGGAAGACAGTGATGGTGTTTGACTTGCATCCGCAAAACAGACTCGGGGGACGGCGAGGCTCGCGTTCAGACAGGCCCGGCGTCGGCGATTCAGCGTGGGAGATGGCGGCAGCGAGGTGTCGGCGTCCCCTCGGGAGAGACGTGATGAAAACCACAAAATTCAATCAGTACTACTTCGGGGTACTACGGAGTACGGCAATCGCGGCGGGCGTAGCTTTGCTGATCACCCAGGTCGCGTATTCGGCGTCGACGGATGCGGTCCCCAAGTTGATGACGGTTGCCGATGCACCGCTGCCTGCAAGCGGCGCGCACGCAGCGACGCAAAGCGTGCAGGACGACAGTTCGGCGGCGGGCGCAGCGGCGACTGGCACCGCGCCTGATGAACCGACCGCTGCCGACGACGCAGCCATTGTGTTCAGTCCGCGCGATTGCACAACCACCAGTATCGGCGGGTGCACGCAGCATCGCGGCGGCAACGGCGCGGCGAGCGCTGGCAGCGGTGGCGCAGGTGCGAGCGGTAATGGCGCCGGCGGCGCAGCGGGCTCGGGCAGTGGCGGCGGCAAGGGTAACGGCAGCGGTAGCGGCGGTGGAAGTAGCGGCGGTGGCAGCAGCGGTGGCGGCAGCAGCGGTGGCGGCAGCAGCGGTGGCGGCAGCAGCGGTGGCGGCAGCAGCGGTGGCGGCAGCAGCGGTGGCGGCAGCAGCGGCGGTGGCAGCAGCGGCGGTGGCAGCAGCGGCGGTGGCAGCAGCGGCGGTGGCAGCAGCGGCGGTGGCAGCAGCGGCGGCGGCAGCAGCG
>NZ_JALPRI010000011.1:0-210142 GCF_030464785.1 Paraburkholderia sp. SEWSISQ10-3 4 | reverse complement strand
GCAAAGAAAGTAAGTGCCGCCCCGCACAGGGGCAACGCTAATAGACCACTAACAATTCAAGGAAAACCACAAGCCCTAAGCAAACAACCCCTAAAGCTCCCAGCCAGCACAGCCGTAAACAAGTAATCCCGCCACATATTTAGCCACCGACCATGGAAAACCAGACAGAAGCCCAAGCGACGGCCCCAACCCCGTCGCTGACTCTGGAAGCCGTACCAGTAGGCACCCCACTCGACTGGCCGATCGCAGACTCCAACGGCACACTCCTCTTCGCCGCCGGCACCATCCTGGCGACCACGGACGAGCGCCAATTCCTCTTCGCCAACTTCCACCCGCACCGCGGCGACCTGTTGGAAAAGGCCCCGCAACCAGAGCCCCAGGCCGATCAACCCACCACCGCCAGCCTCACACTAAAAGACATGCACCTGACAATAGGTGCATTAGTCGGCGTGCGCTCCCAACTCGGCAGCGGCGCCCCGATGCATCCATGCCGCATCATTGGCTTCGCGCCCAACCATGCGCTTTTCGTCACGCCACCACTACAAGACGGCCGCATCCTCCCGCTACGCCTCGGTGAAAACATCGAGATCGTCGCCATAGCGAGTCATGCCGTGTTTCGTTTCGTCTGCACGGTCGAGGCCGTGTGCCGCGCCCCATTCGACTACGTGGTGCTATCGAAGCCTGGCGTGATCCGCCGCCTGCGCGAACGCAAGTCGATCCGCGTCCACGCGCACCTCGCGGTGCGCTTCGGCATCGGCGAAACCGGTGACTCATATGACGGCCTGGGCCTCGCCAAAAGCATCAGCGCACTCGGCATGTCGCTGGCCGCTTCGTGGACGCTGGGTGCAGTCGGCGAACGACTGCGCATCGCCTTCAGCCTCAAATCGGCGGAAATGCACACGGAGATCGAAACCACCGCAGTCATCCGCAACCTGCAGAAAGGCAGTGCGCCGGGCGAGCCGTCGACTCACGGCCTCGAACTCGATCGACTCGACGCCGCGCAGCAGATGGCGATGAAAGTCTTCGTATTCGACCGCCAGGACGATGTGCAGTACTGGTCCAACGGTTTGAAATAAGCGCACGAAAAAGACGTGCAGCAGCACGTCGCCCGTGACGTTCAAACTCAGGCGATTAGTTCGTCCGGCGTAAACAGCGCCGCGCCCCATGCATCGGCAAGCGTCCGGCAACGGCCCAGCCGTATCGCCTCTCGTTCGAAATCGACGAATACCACCTCGTCCGCATGGCGCGGCCGCACCGGCTGATCGCCACTGCGACCGTCAGTCAGGATCCACAGCCAGCGCTGCTGCGCGGGCTTGCGTCGGGCGCTGCGCTCCAGCACCTGCGCAGCCTGACGCACACCGGACGCTAGCGGCGTCCCACCGCCCCCGCCCACCGGCCTTAGCCACCGCTCATTCCACCAGCGCGGCACAGCCGGACCGAAACGCAGATCAGCGCCAGCCCCGCCAAAACACACCAGCGCCGCCTCGGCGCGAGCGGCGCTTGCGCGATCGAACAGCGCGATCAACAGACCCTTGGCGAGCGCGAGGCGTTGCCCGCCAAGCATGGAACCGGAACAATCGAGCACGAAGCAATGCAGCACACCGCTCCGTGGTGCTTCTCGCGCGAAACGCAGCTGCTCGGCGCGCAACGTGTCCCGACGCTTTGCGATGAGCGTCGGCAGCCATGCAATGCGCTTGCCCGGCGCGCCTTGCAAGTGGCTGCGCGGACCTGCGCCGGCACCTTGCCGCCATCGAAAACCGCTGCGCGAGTCAGCGGCGGCGCCCTTCCGATGGCTCAGCGTTTTTTTGCGTTGAGCGGAATGACGCCTTTCACCTGCGCGACGCCAGCAGGTTGCGGTGGCAAGTAACCCCAATCGCCATCGCCAGCGGCAGCGCCTGGCGTTGCATCCAGCGAAGATGACGAGGACGCTGCATCCGCGTCGGCAGCCTGCCGCGGCGCTTCGCTCTCACGTGCGTCGCCACCTGCACGCGTCTCGCGATCGTGGCGCCGATGCATCAGCACCGACTCAGCGACCCGCTCGACATGCTCCGTCGTCACCGCATCCGCCTGCTCCAGCGCCGCCAATGCCCGCGCAGCGCGCAGCATCACGAGATCGGCACGCAACCCATCGACCGCCGCATCGATGCACAGCGCACTGACATGCGCATGCACAGCATCGTCGAAATCGAGTTGCGGCAGCGCTTCACGCGCCGCGCGAATCCGCTGAACATACGATTCCTGTTGCTGGGCATATCCCGCGCGAAAGCCTTGCGGATCGAGATCGAACGCCAGGCGCGCCTTGACGATCTGCTGACGCACCTGCGGCTCAAAACAGTTCTGCAGCCCGACCATCAGACCAAAGCGATCGATCAGTTGCGGCCGCAACTCGCCTTCTTCCGGATTCATCGTGCCGATCAGCACGAAGCTCGCATCGTGGCTATGCGAGATGCCATCGCGTTCGATCGTATTCACACCACTAGCCGCCGCATCGAGTAACGCATCGACAAGCGCGTCGGGCAGCAGATTCACTTCATCGACATACAGCACGCCGCGATGCGCTTTCGCGAGCAAGCCAGGCGAGAAACGCACCGAGCCGTCACGCAGCACGGTTTCGATATCGAGCGTGCCGATCAAGCGGTCTTCACTTGCGCCGAGCGGCAAATTCACCAATTGCCCTTCGGGCAACAATTCAGCAAGCGCGCGCGCCGCGGTCGATTTCGCCGTGCCACGAGGCCCGCTCACCAACACGCCACCCAGACCCGGATCGATCGCAGCGAGCAGGAGCGCCTGCTGCAATGGCGTCTGGCCGATCAGCGCGGCAAAGGGAAAGGCGGGCCGTTGGGTCGCAGCGTTCATGTTTGCATTCCTTCAATCTGCTGCTCGCTCGCGAGCAGATGCTGTTCGACTTGCGCGCGATAGTCGCCGGGCGCCTGCCACAAACCGCGCTGCATCGCTTCGAGCAGACGCTCGCAGATCGAATGCATGGCGTGCGGATTGTGCCGCTGCAAGAACTCGCGTGTGTCGGCGTCGTTCAGATAAGCATCGGTGACAAGCGCATATTGATGATCGGCGATCACCCGCGCGGTTGCATCGTAGCCGTAGAGATAATCGACCGTCGCCGCAATTTCAGCGGCGCCCTTGTAGCCATGGCGTTTCACGCCATCGAGCCATTTCGGATTGACCACGCGCGAGCGGACCACCCGCGCGATCTCTTCGTGCAGCGTGCGGACACGCGGCGCGGCCGGATTGCTGTGATCCGCGTGATAGATCTGCGGTTGAGTGCCAGCCAGGTGCCGTACCGCCGCGACCATGCCACCCTGGAACTGGTAGTAATCGTTCGAATCGAGCAGGTCGTGTTCGCGGTTGTCCTGGTTCTGCAGCACGACGTCCATCGCGGCGAGGCGTGTGCCGAACGCCTGGCGTGCTTCTTCGCCGGCGCTTTTCTGCGTGTAGGCGTAACCGCCCCACGCCTGATAGGCATTCGCGAGATCGGCGTCGGTTTGCCATTGCTGCGAGTCGATCATGTCCTGCAGACCCGCGCCATACGCGCCGGGCCGCGCGCTGAACACGCGCCAGCCGGCGCGCTTGCGCGCCTCGGCGGCATCCATGCCGTGTGCAATCAGGGCATCGCGTTCGCGCAGCACGCGCGCGCGGATCGGGTTCAGGTCCTCGGGTTCGTCGAGTTCGGCCACGGCCTGCACGGCGGCGTCGAACAGATGCATCACGTTCGCGAAGGCATCACGGAAAAAGCCGGATACGCGCAATGTGACATCGATACGCGGCCGGTCAAAGGCCTCGATCGGCATGATTTCGAAGTCGGTCACGCGATGACTGCCCGGCGCCCACTTCGGCCGCACGCCGAGTAAAGCAAGTGCCTGGGCGATATCGTCGCCACCGGTGCGCATGGTGGCGGTGCCCCATACCGAGAGGCCGATCGCGCACGGATAATCGCCGTTCTCCTGCAAGTGCCGTTCAATCAACTGCTGCGCGGATTTCAAACCGAGCGACCATGCCGCTTGCGTCGGCACGGCGCGCGTATCGACCGAATAGAAGTTGCGGCCGGTAGGCAGCACGTCGGGCCGTCCGCGCGACGGCGACCCGCTCGGCCCCGGCGGCACGAAACGCCCTTCAAGACCGCGCTTCAGGTTCAGCATTTCCTGCGAACCGCAGGCGTCGAGCCGCGGCAATACGTCGTTGCGCAGGCGTTCGATCACACGTTCGGCTTGCGGCAAAGTCCCGCTTGCGGGCGCCGTCCCGGACGTTTCATCGCCGCACACTTCACGCAACATCTCAGCCGCCAGCAGTTCCAGACGCTCGCGTGTATCGCCACAATGCCGCCAGGGCGCATCGCTCACCCGCTGCAATACCTCGGGACGTGGACCGTCCCACGCCGCAGCCCAATCCACCGACAACGGATCAAACAGATGATCCATCAGCAGATCGCGCGCCAACGCGTCGACCAAACCAGCCTTGCCGCCCTGGCCATCGCCGACCGGAAAGCGCCCCAAGGCCAGCAACGTATCGCGCCGCTGCACACCTTCAGGCGACTGTCCGAACGTATGCAAACCGTCGCGAATCTGCGCCTCCTTCAACTCGCACAGCCACGCATCGACGCGTGTCAGCAACGCATCTTCATCGTCCTGACCGTTCGGCTCCGCGAGACTCAGCTCGTCATGCAGCTTATGCTCGACGATGGTCGCGAGAATCGTGCGCCTTAACAGTTTCGAGCGGCGCGGGTCGACCATCAGCGCTTCGTAGTATTCGTCGACCTGACGCTCGAGGTCCTGCAACGGCCCGTAACTTTCGGCGCGCGTGAGCGGCGGCATCAGGTGATCGATGATCACGGCCTGCGCGCGACGCTTCGCCTGACTGCCCTCGCCCGGATCGTTGACGATGAACGGATACAGATGCGGCATTGGACCGAGAATCAGATCGGGCCAGCAGGCATCGCTCAACGCGACGCTCTTGCCCGGCAGCCATTCGAGATTGCCGTGCTTGCCGACATGCACGACCGCGTCGATGCCAAACTGATGACGCAGCCAGAAATAGAACGCCAGATACGCATGCGGCGGCACGAGTTCAGCGTCGTGATAGCTCGCGTAATCGCCCTGCTCGCGTGAACGCGACGGCTGAATCCCAACGAACACCTGCCCGCAACGCCAGCCCGCGATCATGAAACGGCCGCGCCGCAGCGTCGGATCCTGCTCGGGAAAGCCCCAACGCGCGTTCAGTGCGTTGCGGGCTTCCGCCGGCAACGCGTTGAAGTACACAAGGTAATCGTCGAGCGCCAGGCTTTGTAACGCGGGTCGCAAGTCGCGCACGACCGGATCGTTGGTCACGCCTTCGGTCAGCTTCTTCAACAACGCGTCGCCGTCGGCGGGCAGTTCGGCCACGCGATATCCCTCATCGCGCAACATCGAAAGAAGGCCGACCACCGAGGCCGGCGTATCGAGCCCCACGCCATTGCCGATGCGCCCTTCGCTCATCGGATAGTTGGCGAGGATCAGCGCGAGTTTCTTGTCCGCGTTGTCGAGCGTGCGCAGGCGGCACCAGCGGCGGCTTAGTTCGGCCAGAAAGCCGACGCGTTCGAGGTCCGGCTGGTAGCGGACCACATCGACTTCGGTATGCGGGCAACGATAGGCGAGCCCCTTGAAACTGATCGCCCGCGTGATGATGCGGCCGTCCACTTCCGGCAGCGCAATATGCATGGCGATATCGCGCGAGTTGAGCCCCTGATTGTCCTTGACCCAATCTTCACGATTACCGCCGCTAAGGATCACCTGGAGCACCGGCGCGTCACCGGCGAGCGCGAGCGGCTCGGGGTCGTCGATAGCAGACGCGGCGAATGCGGTTGTATTCAGCACCAGCGCAACATCATGTTGCGCGCACAACTGCTGTACGACGTCGCGGCTCATCACATCTTTAAGCGAAGTAATTGCGATCGGCAACGGATTCAGACCTTGTGCTTCGAGTGCATCGATCAGGGCGTCGAACACCGCTGTGTTGGCCGCCTGCAAATGCGCCTTGTAGAACAGAATCGCAGCGACCGGCGCGTCATCACGCCAGCGCGCCTGCCAGTCGGCAATGGTCGGTGTGTCGCGTTCGGGATGGTAGAGCGTCGCGGCAGGCAAGGCGCGCGGCAGCGCAGGCTCGCGCCCCCAGCCAAGCGAGCGGTACGCGATAAAACGCAGGAACGCCTCGGCATTCTGCGGTCCGCCTTCACGCAGATAGCGCCATAGCTGATGGCACAGTTCGGCGTCGGCGGTGCTGCGCGCGAGCAGGTTCGGGTCTTCCTGCAGATCGCCGGAGAACATCGCGAGCGTCTGCTGCTTGCGCTCGGCGAGGGCGACCACCTGTTCAATGCCGTACGGCCAGTACGCCTCGCCGCCGAGATGATCGACCACCACGACACGCGCATGCTGCAACACGTCTTCGACATAGAAATCGACCGAAGCCGGTTGCCGCAAATACGTGACGTTCGCAAGCCGCACGCTCGGAAAACCCTCGCCCAGACGCGGAAACACGCTCGCGAGCAATGACAGCGTGGTATCCGCGGAACTGAGCACCACGATATCGGCGGGCTGCTGATCGATCCGGATCACGCCCTGTGTATCGTCGACAAAACCGCCCGGCGTGGTGCGCAGCAGATGCATGACCGGTTACGCCTGTTGCGGCTGAGCGTTCGCCACCGCGCCCAAGGCGGCGTCGAATGCCTGTTGCAACGCGGCCTGGTCGAGGTCTTCGCCGATCAGCACAAAGCGGCTTTGTTGCTCGGCGCCCGTTTCACCCGCTTGCCAGCGCCGGTCGAAGTAACTATCGAATCGACGGCCCACGCCCTGTATCACCAGACGCATCGCCGCACCCGGCAGCGCCGCGAAACCTTTGACGCGGTAAATCGTGTTGGTTTCGACGAGCCCTTGCAACGCGGCGATCACAGCTTCGCGCGACGAAACATTCGCGTGCACCACCACCGAATCGAACTCGTCGTGATGATGATCGGCGTCTTCGGCCGAACCGTGATGGTCGTGGCGTAGATGGATTGTTTCTTCCGAGGCCGCTTCGAGACCCAGCAACGTATGCAGGTCGAGTTGCCCCATCTGCGCGCGCACGATCTTCACTTGCGGCGGAATTTCTTCGCGAATAACGGCTTCGACAGCAGCTTGACGCGCTTCGTCGAGCAGATCGGTTTTGTTCAGAATCACCAGATCGGCCGCCGACAATTGATCTTCGAACAGTTCGTGCAGCGGCGATTCGTGATCGAGATTCGCATCGGCCTTGCGTTGCGCATCCACGGCGACCGGGTTGTCGGCGAACTGGCCGCTCGACGCGGCCGGGCCGTCTACCACGGTGACGACCGCGTCGACGGTAAAGCTATTCTTGATCTGCGGCCAGTTGAACGCCTGCACCAGCGGTTTCGGCAACGCGAGACCTGACGTTTCGATCAGCACGTGATCGATCTGCTCGCGGCGCTCCACCAGCTTTTCCATCACCGGGAAAAACTCCTCTTGCACGGTGCAGCACAGGCAGCCGTTCGCGAGTTCATACAGTTGCCCTTCGGTCTCGACGCCGTTCTCATCGCAGCCGATACCGCAACCCTTGAGGATTTCCCCGTCGATGCCGAGCTCGCCGAACTCGTTGACGATCACCGCGATGCGCTTGCCGCCCGCATGCTGAAGAATGTGCCGCAGCAGCGTGGTCTTGCCGCTGCCGAGAAAGCCCGTGACGATGGTGACGGGGATCTTGCGCATTTGAGTTTGCATCGTGAGGTCCATCCGTAGGAGTTGCTCGTGCACGCCGAGGCATCGTGTATAGGCCGGGCAAACGGGGCACATACCCCAAACCACGACATTAACAAAACACGGGGACGAACAACGGCGTTGCCGAGGCAACCAAAAACTGGAAACGAGAATGAGGTCATGAACGCGCCACCGCATCCCCGCGATGGTCGTTCTTCGTAGTCTGGCCGGTATCCGGGCTGGCGAAAGCGCCGCTTCCCCTTCCCGGACGAGTGGTTTCTCGCCCAGTGGTTATATGCCGACGCGGCCTTGCGCGTGGACATCGAAGCCGGCTCCGCGGCGCTCAAGAACGCACCGCTTTTCGCTTACCGTTGCGGGGGCAGCACAGGTTGACCCGGTCCATTGCAGGTGGGCACCCTGTTTCCCGTTTAACTGCATGCGCACGAGCGCGCACACGAGCACCAAAGTGCGTGCGAGTTTAGGCCGAGCGCCCCCTGCCGTCAAGGAAACGCGGGCTTCGGCAAGGCCTTTCCACAGTGCCGGCGCGGCCTGCCGTGTGCTATCGTATGCGCGCGTTTGGTGCCCGCATATGCGATCGCATGTGCAGTTAAACGGGAAACAGGCCGCGCTCGCTGCGCTCAACCTGTGCTGTCCCCGCAACGGTAAGCGACCTGCGGTGCTTTCGCATCGCGCATGCGTTTTTGATGCCACTGTCCGACGAATCCGGACGGGAAGGCAAAACGCATGAGGCCGTCAGCCCGGATACCGGCCAGACGCGGAGGCAGCGAACGTCACGCTGCCGGCCGCCGGAATCCGCGAGGGACGGATGTGAAGGCGCTGAAGCACGACGTGGCGCGGCCGTTGGCGTTTTCCTGTGGGAAACGCGGCGAGCGGCGTTTTTCGTCGCGCGTAATCTGTTGCACCGCATGACCTCAATTTCTGCCGCCTCCGGCCTCTTCGCGCCTCAGCCGCTCCCATTCGTCACGACATGGCGTGCGCCATGCACGCTGCGATGAGCCGCGCCTGGCTGATCGGCGCCGGTCCCGGCGACGTCGAACTGATGACGCTCAAAGCGACGCGCGCGTTGGCGCAAGCCGATGTGGTGCTGGTCGACGATCTGGTGAATCCTGAAGTACTGCAGTTCGCGCGCGCCGATGCGCTGGTCGTGTATGTCGGCAAACGCGGCGGGCATCCGTCGACGCCGCAGGCCGGCATCGTCGCGCAAATGCTCGAGCATTTGCGGGCGGGACGCAGCGTCGCCCGTTTGAAAGGCGGCGATCCGTTCGTGTTCGGCCGTGGCGGCGAAGAACAAGAAGCGCTCCATGCCGCAGGCATTAGCGTCGACGTGATCAACGGCATCACCGCCGGGATTGCGGCGCCCGCGGCAATCGGCATTCCTGTGACGCATCGCGATCACGCGCAAGGCGTGGTGTTCGTCACCGGACACGGCGCCGGCAGCGGCGAGCCGGACTGGGCCGCGCTCGTCGCTACGCGAATGACGCTGGTGATTTACATGGGCATGCGGCGACTGAACGAAATCGTCGACGCATTGCTCGCGGCCGGGATGAGCGCCGATACGCCGTGCGCCGCGATCGAATCGGCGACGCGCCCCGAGCAACGGCATGCGCTCGCGCGGCTCGGGGAGTTCGCGGAAACGGTCTCGCGCGCCGGGCTCGGGTCGCCGGCGATCGTGGTGATCGGCGGTGTGGCGTCGTTGGCTTTGGCGCGGGATGCGGTGAATGCCGGCAGCGAATCCCACAGACATGCAAGGAAAACGCTAACCGTCGGCATCGGTTGTCGTTTGCACAGCTCCGCCGAGGAAATCGAAACGGCTGTGCGCGCCACGCTCGGCTCGCATTCATTCGACGAAATCAGTACGATCGCCTCGGTTGACCTCAAAGCCCACGAAACCGGCTTGCTCGAATTTTGCGCACGTCATGCGTTGCCGCTGAAGCTGTTCAGCCGCGAGCAGATTGCGGCGATCTCCGTGGAGGATCCGTCGGCGGCCACACGCGAGCACCTCGGCATAGACGGCGTCTGCGAGCCGTGCGCCTTGCTCGCTGCGGCGACCGAATCTGATGCGGCCCATGCCTCAATTAGCTCAATGACCCCAGTTGCCTCGTTTGCAGCCGATACCGCCAACGCACGGCTACTCGTGCGCAAAACCGTACATGCCGGCATCACCGTCGCGATAGCATCGACCACCGCCCGCCTCGCCTGCGAACACGCAAACAACGACACTCAAGAACAGGACCTTCCATGAAGACCGATCCCGAATCGCATCAACGCATGACCGAGCGCCGGCGCGAGGGCCACGAGAAGAAGCAGGCCAGCGCCACCGTCGAAAAAGGTCTGCTGATCGTCAATACCGGCACCGGCAAAGGCAAAACCACCGCCGCGTTCGGCATGGCCGTGCGCGTGCTTGGACACGGCATGCGCCTCGGCGTCGTGCAATTCATCAAGGGCGCGCTGCATACGTCGGAGCGCGACTTTCTCGGCGCAATCGCCAATTGCGACTTCGTCACGATGGGCGACGGCTATACCTGGAACACGCAGAATCGCGACGCCGACATCGCCACCGCGCGCAAAGGGTGGAACGAAGCACGCCGCATGATCGAAAGCGGCGACTATCAGATGGTGATCCTCGACGAACTGAACACCGTGCTGAAGTACGAATACCTGCCGCTCGACGAAGTGCTGTCGGTACTGACCGGGCGCGCGGAGATGCTGCACGTGGTGGTGACCGGCCGTCACGCGCCGGACGCGCTGATCGAAGCCGCCGACCTCGTCACCGAAATGCGCATCGTCAAGCACCCGTATCGCGAGCAAGGCGTGAAAGCGCAGCGCGGCGTGGAGTTCTGAGCGATGTCCGCTTGCCCCGCCCTGTTCATTAGCGCTCCCGCGTCGGGCCAAGGCAAGACCACGATTACCGCGGGTCTGGCGCGCTACCATCGGCGGCTGGGGCGACGCGTGCGCGTATTCAAAACGGGCCCCGACTTTCTCGATCCGATGATCCTGGCGCGTGCCAGCGGCGCGCCGGTGCTGTCGCTCGATCTGTGGATGGTGGGCGAAACCGCCTGCCGGAACGTGCTCGCGCAGGCGGCGGCCGAAGCGGATCTGATCCTGATCGAAGGCGTGATGGGCCTGTTCGACGGCACACCGAGCAGCGCGGATCTGGCAACTACGTTCGGCGTGCCGGTGCTCGCGGTGATTTCAGCGAAAGCGATGGCGCAGACCTTCGGCGCGGTCGCTTTCGGCCTTGCGCAATTCAGGCCGGAGGTACCGTTTTACGGCGTGCTCGCCAATCGCGTCGGCTCACCAAGGCACGCGCAAATGCTCGAAGAGGCTTTGCCGCCAGACCTGCGCTGGTGCGGACACATCAGCGGCAACGACGAAATCGAACTGCCCGATCGCCATCTCGGCCTGCATCAGGCGGCGGAAATCGACGATCTGGACGCACGTCTGGATCGTGCCGCCGATGCGCTCGCGCAAACCGCGCTGGCCGAATTGCCGCCGCCGGTCGAATTCGGCACGCCTATAGAAGAAGCGCCGCCGCGTCTTCTGGAAGGCAAGCGCATCGCCATTGCGCGCGATGCCGCGTTCTCGTTCATCTATCCGGCCAACGTCACGCTGCTGGAGACACTCGGCGCGCGCATCGACTACTTCTCACCGCTCGCCGACGAAGCGTTGCCGGAGCACGCCGACGCCCTGTACCTGCCAGGCGGCTATCCCGAACTGCATGCTGAATTGCTCGCTGGCAACACACGCAGTGCCGCAACGATCCGCGCACACGCTGCAGCAGGCAAACCGGTCGTTGCCGAATGCGGCGGTATGCTCTACCTGCTCGATGAGCTGACCGACACGGGCGGCACCACAACGCCGATGCTTGGCCTGCTGCCCGGCCATGCAACAATGCAAACGCGCTTCACCGCGCTCGGCATGCAACAGATCGACAGCCTGCACGGTTCAATGACCGGCCACACGTTTCACTACTCGAAGCTGACGACGCCGCTCACGCCGCTGCGTACAGCCACCCGACCAAATCTCGATGCCCCCGGCGAGGCCGTGTTCCGCGCAGGCTCGATCGTGGCAACCTATATGCATGCTTATTGGCCCTCCAACCCGGCCTTCACGGCCGCCCTGTTCCATGGCGAAGCCTTTTAACGATTCCGAGCGCGAAGCCGTCTACCGCGCGATTTACGAGCGGCGCGACATGCGCCATTTCGTGCGCGACCCGGTTGAGCCTGCCGTGTTGCAACGTCTGCTCGATGCGGCGCATCACGCACCGAGCGTCGGCTTCATGCAGCCGTGGCGCATCGCGCGCATTACCGACCCGGCTTTGCGCACCGCGCTGCACGCAACCGTCGAAAGCGAACGCCTCGCCACTGCCGACGCACTCGGCAAGCGTCGCGAAGAGTTCATGAAGCTGAAAGTGGAAGGCATGCTGGAATGCGGCGAACTGCTGGTGATGGCGCTGATGGACGGCCGCGAGCGTCACATCTTCGGACGCCGCACCTTGCCGGAAATGGATCTGGCTTCCGTGGCGTGCGCGATCCAGAACATGTGGCTGGCCGCGCGCGCGGAAGGTCTGGGAATGGGCTGGGTGTCGCTATTCGACGTCGACACGGTGCGCACGCTGCTGCATATGCCCGAGGGCGCACGGCCGGTGGCGATTCTGTGTCTCGGCCACGTCGATCAGTTCTACGGCGAGCCGATGCTGGAAACCGAGCGTTGGGCGAGCCGCATGCCGCTTGCCGAGTGCGTGTTCGAAAATCGCTGGCCGGAAGACGACAAAGCGCTGGAGTAACGCGGGCGCAGACGTCCGACTGCTATGGCTGGAGAGGCTTGAGCGAAACCACAGCCGGCACGCCGCCCGCCTGATCGGCCCGCAGTTTCACGCGCCAGTCCGGCGGCGCATCGAACGGAAATTTTGCCAGCGCGCTTTTCACGAGCACCGGCATCGCATGCAATGGGTCGGGATCTCGATCGCTGCTGGCCGCACTCACCTTGTAGACTTCCTGTCCGCTCGACTGCTCGAAGAACCGCAGCGTCAACGCGTGCTGATAAGCGCGTCCGCCGAATAGCGAAAACGGCGGTGCGGGCGAGCGTTCGCACGCACCGGGCGCGCAGTCAGTCGCACCCACGCCGATCGCGGCCGGCCGCGTGTCATACGCAATCGACAGTAAATAGTGCGCAGACTTGGCCGCCGAATCGGTGAAGCCGTTCTTCGCCAGCTCATCGCGCAGCATGGTTTCAAATTGCGGATGATCCGCACTGGAATCCTGCGACGGCATGCGCGCAATCGTATAGGTGCGCTCGCCCTGCAGCACGGCCGAAGGATTCGCCGTGTGCACGTCGGCGTTCAAACCCGCGCATCCGGTCAGACTCGCCGCGGCGAGCGCGGCACAGATCAATATCGCTTTCACCGACTTCTCGCTTCGATAAGATGAGTGTTCATAGTCATAAGCGTGGCGTTGTGGACACGTCGGCTTGTGCTTCGTCGAGTGCCGGCAGGGAAATCGTAAATGCAGTCCCCTTGCCCGGCGCGCTGACCACCTCGACGTCGCCGCCATGGCGCGTCACGACCGTCTTGACGAATGCCATACCCAATCCGGCGCCGCCCACTTCCGGCCGCTCCGTCTCGTGAAAGCGCCGGAAGCGCTCGAACAGGCCCGCCTGCTGCTCCTCGGGAATCCCATAGCCTTCGTCGCGAATCGTGCACGATACACGTTTTGCCGCAGCGGGCGCGGCCATTTGCGCAAGGCCGCCTGGAGCGCTGGGACCGCCGAGGCTCGTCAGGCTGCACCTGATCTGCGTGTCCGGCGGACTGTACTTGACCGCATTGTTCAGAATGTTGACGAGCGCGCGCGTCATCAGCGACCGGTCGGCGCAGATCCAGTGGCCGTCGTCGGCATCGGTTCCGTCGGCCGTATCGGTTTGCAGCGTGATGCGCTTGGCGTGGGCCTGCGGCCAGACTTCGTCGCTGGCGTCGATCAACAGCTCGGTCATGCTCACCGGCTCGAGCACATAGGTTTGCGATTCGGCGCGCGCGAGTTGCACGAAATCGTCGGCGAGCGTCAGCGCGCGTTGCGCATAACGCTCGATGCGTTCCAGCAGGCCACGCGCGAGCACCGGCTCGCTGCGCGCCCGCTCGATCTCCACCAAAGCAAGAATCGAAGCCTGCGGCGAGCGCATATCGTGCGACAGCAGCCGCAACGCGTCTTCGCGTTGACGCTCGGCGGCGTGCAAGGCCGATACGTCGACGAGGCCCGCGATCCAGCCCGTTGTCTCACCTTGCTCGTTCGTGCAATTCGCATAGCGCAGCAGATGGTCGCGCTCGTCGGCGTCGCGCACCTCGACGCCTTGCGCCATCAGCTCGGCGAACTCGCTGCGTGCGGGATCGAGCAGCGCCGGCCACTGGGCATGCGCGAGAAGATTGTTTTCGGCGTCCGACGCTGCGCCACTGTCGATGGTCTTGACCAGCGTCAGGCCGCCCAACACCGCGCGCATCGGCCGGCCTTCCGGCAGCGGCGCGCCAAGACGCGCGAAATGCGCCTTGGCGGCATGGTTCGCAATCAACACGATGCCTTCCACGTCGCTCACGAGGATCGGCTCGGGCATGCTGTCGAGGCTGTCCCATACGAAGCGCTTCATGTCCTGCACGCGCTGCGCAGCCTGCGCCATCAGCGCCATATGCTGCTCCAGCACGTCGCCGCCGAACTCGCGGCGGCGCTGTGGCGTTTCCGGCAGGAGGTGCGGTTCGTCGGCGAGGCGCTGCAGCTCTTCGCGCAGATAAGCCATCGTCATTTCGAGGCGCCGCCAGTTCCAGATCGGATACACCACGATCAACCCGGCGATCGCCGGCACCGGCGACATCCACAGCCGCGCGCCGTACAGCAGCGCCGCGCTGCCGACGGTGGCAAGCGCGCCCAACGCGACGGTCAGCAGCAACGACCGTCGCGGCGAAAGGACCAGAAAGCCTGCGAGCAGCGCGGCGAGCGGCACCAGCGACACCACGAACAGCACCCACGGCCTGGCGGGTTCGAGCTCGCGACCCGTCAGCAGCGTATCGAGCACGTTCGCGTGGATATAGACACCGGGCAGCGGTCCCAGCTCACCGGACACCGGTGTAGCAAAGCGGTCATACAAGCCGGATGCGGTCACGCCAATCAGCACGATGCGTCCGCGCAGCTTGTCCGCGGGGACATTGCCGGCGAGCACATCCGCGAAACTCAGCTTCGCGTAGCTCTGCGCGTTCGGACCGAAAGGAATCAGGAAGCGGCCCTCGCCTTCGTCATGGTCATCGGATTGGGGCGCCGCCTCGCGGGAAGACGGCCGGGGCGGCCGCTCGTTCAATTGCGGAGCACCACGCTCGACATCCTGGGCGACCGGCACCATCAATTGCGGCCAGCGCGAATTCGCGTCGCCCTCGAAACGCGCGACGCTGCGCACAATGCCGTCGCTATCGACTTCAAGGTTGATATGCCCAAGCCCCGCTGCCGCATGCGCGAGCGGCGCCACCGGCTCGACCGCGACGCGCTGACCGGCGCTGTCCGGCGGCGTCAGTAGCATCGGCAGATAGGTGGGACTCAGGGCGACCGCGCGGGCCAGCTCCGCGTCTTCGGCATTGGCCTCGGTAAACAGCACGTCGTAGATCACCGCGGCGGGCTTCGCCTTCGCAATCTGTTCGAGCAGCCTCGCGTGGACGCTGCGCGGCCATGGCCAGCGGCCAAGCTGCGCAATGCTGGCGTTGTCGATTTCGAGCACCACGATATCGCGCAGCAACGGTTGCGCGCGCAGACTCAGAAAGCGGTCGTAGACCAGATGATCGACGCCGGCAGTCAGCCGACCGAGCGAACTGAGCAGAATCACCACAATGCCCAGGCAGCCGATCGCCACCCACTCGAGCAGGAAGCGGCGGCCGGCGCGCCGTCCGAGACGGGCGCGCGGGTCGAGGCTCAGGCGCGTGTGTGTGGTCGGCAAGGCGTGGCGTGGTTGAGAGCCAAGGAACGGGTCGGTTGTCGACCCGGCCCCGTGAATCTACCAGCGTCAGCGTGCAAGCGTAAACGAGCGGACCGCGCTGCTCTTCTCATAGAAGCGGCCGTTTTCGAACTGCTCGGCGACGATCGTCCAGTAGTAGACGCCGCCCGGCAGATCGCTCACCACGATCTGGCCGCCCGTCAGATCGGTCTTGTCGACAAGCGGGTGACGCAGGTCGGCAGTCGTGGCCAGCACAAAGCGAAAACGCGTCTCGACCGTGGAGCGGCTGACGAACCAGCGGAACTCGTAATCGCGACTGCCGGCGCGTGGGCCTGCCGACGCATTCAGACCCAGTTGGCGCCGCTCGAAACCGTAAACCTGCGGCAGGCCCTCGAGGCCGTTCGAGTCGATCGCGGCGATGCGCACGAAATATGTACCGTCGGCCAGATCGCCAAAGTCGGCATGCGGCGCGTTCACGCGCAGATCGCGGATCAGGTCGAGCTGATCGGCATCGCGCGCAATCTGGACGCGATAGGCCACGGCGCGCTCAGCGGGGACGAGGTCGAACGCGACGGTTTTGCTGTCCTGCACTTTGGCCGGGTCGGTAAGCGACGGCGCGGCCAGCAATTCCACCGGACCGCCGATCGCGCCGCCGGCCCGCGTGACACTGCCAAAGCGCGCCTTGACGAGTTGCGCCGACGCCTGCAGCGGTACGCCGGGTGGAGGCGCGGCGATCCGGCCATTGACGGCCGCCGGGTCGACGCCGACCGCTCCGTCCAGCACTTCCACCGCCGTCGTTTGGGCGGCGCCGTCGTAGGCGACCTTGAAGCGCGTGCCGCGCACGCCCGCTACAACCGATGGCGAGCGGATCTGGAAGCGGTCGTCCTTTTTGGTGGCGTGCGTAACCTGGCTCTCGACTTCGCCATGCCGCAGATCGAGTACGCGATCGCCCGAGCCGGTCAGCACGGTACGCCGCAGCGTGCCGATATCGAGCACACCGTCCTGCGACACCGTGATGTGCGAGCCATCAGGCAACTCCAGCGTGACAAAGCCGTTATGGCCGGTGCGAATGCGGTCGCCCTCGCCGAGCGTCGTGCCCGCAGTGAGCGGCGTAAAAGGATTCTTGCCGAAAGCGTGCTCCACCGGACCGCTCGTCGCGATCACGCGCGCCGACTCGGGGTCCTGTTTGAGCCTGTCGGCCGGCAGACGCAGCGTGATCCCGGCCGGCATGCGGCGTGGCGCGGGCACATGATTCAGACGGCTCAACATGGCCCAATCGCCGGAGTCGCGCAGATAGCGGCCGGCGATTTCGTACAACGTGTCGCCATCGTGAGTCACGTAGGACACATAGACGGGCGCGGTCGTTTTGCTTCGTGGCTTCGGCGCGCGCGACGATTGCGCATCCGCCGACACCGGCGCGAAGCACGTCATTGCAATCAGACCGGCGGCCAGCATCGCGCCGGCGCGCCAGCCCGCTGAACCTGCACGGCCGGACACTACCCCATCGAAAGCAACCGTCACGCATCCCCCGCTTCGGGGCGTTCTTCGGTCGCCGCGGGCGGCGAGCCGGATTCGATCCGTTCGAGCCGGTACCCATAGCCGTAGATCGGCGTCAGACGATAGCCATGCTCCGGGCGCAAGCCGAGCTTGCTGCGCAGCATCGACACGTGCGTGTCCATCGTGCGCGACGGAATGTCCGTCGCCTGCTTCCAGATCACATCGAGAATGTGCGCGCGCGAGAGCGGCCGGCTCAGATGCTGGAACAACAGCAGCGCGAGCTCAAACTCCTTCTGCGTCACGGCGACGGTCGCGCCGCGCACCACTACGTGCTTCGCGCCCAGATCGAATTCGAATTCGCCGAAAACTTCTTTCGCCGCAGCCGGCTTCAGGTGATACGCCCGGCGCAGCAAGGAGCCGACACGCGCCAGCAGAACCGCCGCAGAGACCGGCTTGACGACGTAATCGTCCGCGCCGGTGTTGAGGATCGAGGTGATATCGGTTTCGCGGCCGCGGCTTGTCATGAACAGGACCGGCAAGCGCTCGGAGAGGCTTTCGCGCACCCAGCGCAGCACCTCTTCGCCCGACATATCGGGCACGTTCCAGTCGAGCACGAGCAGGTCGAAGGTCTGGCGCCGCAGTTGCCGCACCAGTTCACGGCCCGCGCCGAAAGCATGACAGACGTGGCCGGCCGCAGACAGCGTTTGGCAAACTAGATCGGCTTGAGCCGAATCGTCATCCAGGACTGCAATTCTCATAAAACCCCGCAACGCGACATCGTCCTTCGTAACTGTTGGCCGGTGAGCCGGCAGATGGCCGGGATGGCGGTGCGAACACCGACGATCCAGCTTCCTGTTTTCATCTTCGGCTGCACTCTTTTTCGATTAACGGTCCTTTGCCTCGCGCCCTGTTCAGCTCTGCCGCCCCACTGTCTCGAAATTAGCGCGCATTTTTTGGCTTTAACGCGCTGATTACCGAAGGGGCAGATCATCATAATCGAAAACGGCCGTTCTTTTTCCCGGATGCACTTATGCCCTTATGCAGCTATCCGGCCCGGCTCGGCCACTGCGGGCCGCTCTATGGGATTTTCCCCGACGTCTCTCAGGTTCTGCCTGTTATTGAAATCGACCTCAATGGGTCGTTATACGAGTCAGTTGGTCTCGCTCGCACGGTGATTGGCCCCGTCTGCCTTTTGTCCTATCGGGCTGTGCCCCCCGGCGTTCAGGAAACAGCGATTTGACAATTTGCGAGTCAGTATAGGAACAGTCTCAAAATAAATCGTTTAAGAATTGTTAGATCGGTTTGAGGGTGCGATTGCAGATATACATCGAAACACATAGACACCACAAAAACAACTTTAAAAACAATCGCTTATGACAAAAATCGGATCAATCAACGTAGTGGCGACGTGCGCTATCGCGTTGCAAAACTTCGCGGCCAGCGTAACGTTTAGCGTAGGTTTTTTTGCAACTGAAAGTAGTCCGAAAACCGACATCAGACCGAAGATGAAGTTCGACGCCAGATGGGCCAAGCTCCTCCAGCCGCAACAACATAGAGCGTGCGACGACTTCCCCGGCTTACGACTTGAAGCTACGGCGACGCGACGCACTTGGACGTACCGATACCGATCGCCTCTCGACGGGAACATGCGACAAATCAAGCTCGGGGATTGGCCAGCAATGCCTCTCGCCGCCGCAGTCGTTCGGTGGGAGACAAAACGGGGCATCCGTGATACTGGCGAAGATCCCGCCCTCGCGCGACGCCGGGCCAGGGGGCACGTCGCCGTACTGGACGCCAAACATGGTCTCAGTGCATATACCGTTCGGTGACTGACTGGCCCCGAGATCACTGCTACGAAAAACAAGCGCATAGAACGTGCGACTGCGCATCGCGTACCGCTCGTCGGTCGGGCTGAGCTGATCGTCCGGAGGCGATGAGCGATTTACGGCGCCAGCTATTTATTTCCTTACACTGCGCCGAAACCGGGACGCCGCCCAGCCAAGTCACGCAAATGCATTACTCAGGCGAGTGTCCGGCAGATCATTGCCCGCTGCCAACCCTACTGGAAGGGAAACAACAAGCTGGTGACTGATCGTCCAATCCCTGTGACGGGACGGACGCCACACGATCTTCATCGTACCGCGCGCACGATGCTCGGCGCGATGGGATGCGCAAACGAGGTAGCTGAAGAGATAATTGGACACATCAAGCCGGGTATCGTGGGGGTCTACAACCTTTATACCTACGATGCCGAAAAGCGAGAGCGGCTCACGAAGCTGGCCGCCCGCCTTGAGGAACTGGCCTTTTAACAGTGTATCGATCAGCCGTAGGCTTTCCTCCGAGTTCCGCGGTAGTCCTTTACCAAATGAGGCTGAGCCGAAATCTTTGGAGAATCGGACATGTCGCAACCCGGTGTTTCATTCGCCCCATCGCGAGCCGCTGGTTCATTCGTCGACCAGCTCAAGGCCAGGGTCGTGCTGCTCGCCGTCTTTGTTGGCTCCATTTGGGCGACGTTCTTCCTGTCGGTTTCGATGCCTTTCCTGCATCTGAATCGGCATGGCGTTGTCCCGCGCACGCTGAGCGGCCTGCAGGGCATCCTGTTTGCGCCGTGGCTGCACGCCGGGCTGTGGCACATCACCGCCAACACAGGCGGGCTGCTGGTGCTCGGCTGGCTCACGATGTGGCCGCGCATTGCGAATTTCTGGCAGGCGACCGCCGGCGCCATCCTCGGCGCGGGATTGTGTGCATGGCTGCTGGGCGCGCCCTATTCTGTGCACATCGGCGCGAGCGGCCTGGTGTTCGGATACGCAGGGTATCTCGTCGCACGCGGTGTTTACACGCGCAGCATCATCTCGATTCTCGTCGCCCTATTCGTGGCCAGTAGCTACGGACTGAGTATGCTGCTCGGCGCGCTGCCCCTCTACCCGGGCGTATCGTGGCCAAGCCATCTTGGTGGCGCGATTGGCGGCATCATCGCCGCGCGACTGTCGCGACAAAGCCTGCGCCCCTAGAAGGGTGACGACTGCTTCTCATTGTGGACGAGACATCGAGAGTAGACGCCGCGTAACAACGCAGTCGAAAGGCCCATCAGTAGCACCAGCAGCAACGAGTTACATCCACCGGCACAGATGCCGCGGTCTCGGTACGCTTCATGATCAAACTAGTTGAGACGAACGAGCCAGCCGGTTTTGCCACTCTGCCTGCAACAGTGTTTTCAGGAATCGCACATCGACGGCAGCTTTTCTCAACAGGATACTTCGCATGTCCAAATCATCTGGTAGCAGCGCGCGTCGGCGAGACGACACGAGGCCGCTACGAGGCTGGAATTTCGAAGGGGAAACCGACATGGATGAGCAAAAACGCCAAAGTATGATTGCATACCTTCGTCGCAAGATGGCTAAGGTTGGCATCAAGGTCGGCGACGTCGCGTCGGCCATCGCCGAAGAAAGAGCGCACCGAAAGTCGGCACGTTACCGCAGTGCTTTCGGCGACACTTGGGATGGCAAGGGTGATATGCCTCAGTGGCTTAGGCAAGCCACAAGCGCCGGGCAGTCACTGGCACACTTTGCTGTCGAGAAGTCGTCTACATCGGCTAGCCGCGGACGTCCGGCGATTGACTGGAGTCGGGATCCGTTCGCTGGCACGCGCCTGGCGACGGTTCGGCCTTCGTAAGCGCCATGTACTAGCGGTCTCGCTCTTGTTATTCATCAAGTTGCCGAAGAAAACTGCAAAAATCAGGATGGCGATCGCTTCCTCGTCGCGACCTTAGGCGCAGCGCGGCGAGGCTTGCTGGTCTCGAGAGAGGATAGCGGGCGCTTCCGCGTCGCCGCCTGGTTTGCGACGGTGGTCGCGAGTCGCAATCTCAGCGCGTCGAGTTCCCTGACGTATGCCACATTCGAGCTGCGAAGCGCTTCTAGATTTCCCTCCACGACGCCTGCGCGATGACGCGCGTCGCCAAGCTGAACCTGCAGCGCCTGGATTTCCTCCCGGTGCCGGGTCTCGCTCTGCTCCGCCCTGCGCGCGGCCGCCTCAAGCTCCTTCTGGGACCGCGCGCTCACGCCCCGCTCGCGCTCGATCTCAAGCAGCGCCCGCTTCTCGGCAGCCCGCAAACGCTCTCCTGCGAGTTCCGCGCTGCTCCGCAGTTTGTCGAGTTCACCCGAAAAATCGGCCCTCGCCTGCACCAGTGCCCGGTCACGCGCACCGATCTCGTCCTGCTGTCGCGCGACTTCAGCCTCAAGCGCCTGACGCATCGCCTCCCCGGCGGCCTGCGCCTGTTCAAGCTCCTGAATGCGCACCTGTGCCGCCAGCAACGCGCCGGTGCGCTGCTCGAGCGCCGTTTCGGTCCGCACAAGCTCAGCCTGCAGTGATGCTGCCTCGTTGCGCGCGCTGGCCTTCTCTGCCTCGGCGTCAATCCGCAGAGCCTCGAGCACCGCCTGCGCCGATGTGGTGGACTTCGCCCACAGCGTCGCGACCAGTTCTCCTGCAGCCGCCTGCAACTCCACCGGCAAATCGGGATGCTCGATCCGCACCCTGCTCTTCTCGCGCAACTCGACCCAGAACTCGCCGAGCACCTGAGTCGGCGTGCTCATGCTGCCGCGCTTCACCAGCTGATACAGCCGGTTCGCGGTCGGCGTGATCCCGAAGCGGAAGAACAGCAGCGCGCAGACTTCACGGTACAACTCGCGTGTCTTCGGGAATGCGGCCTTCAGGCGGTCGATTTCCGTTGGTTTGCATAAAACTGTTCCCGCTTCTTGCAGAAATTTGTTTCTAGCTCTAGAGGTGAAACAAGCGCCGCGTGATACCACGGGCTCTGCCTCCCTGTCACTGCACGGGGTACCCTCAAGCGGGAGCGCTTTCATCGGTATTCAAGTTGGTACTACGCTTGGGGCCTGAAGCCACAAAATCGCCTCAAACGTTTGTCCGGTGAACAATTTTCTGCAAAACCTGTTGAAGCAGATTTGTTCCCGACGTCGCTGTCAGTTGCAATTCGTCTGGCCAAGCGCGGAAACAAAATCATGCGAACCAACGGCGGACCTCATACATCAAATATGACGAGCGCAGCTCAGATCTTCTCTTCGGGCGTTCTCTTGCTAGCAGCGCGCCGAGCGCCGGTGACCTTCTTTGTAGCATGAATACAAAGGACGTTTTGAACTAAGCGGATTCCAGAGTTTCGCGCTGCCAATGCCGCAATCACGTACTGGACCGCGAAGACCACCGCGGACAACGCAACAGCCGAGGTTGTGTTCCCGAATAAAAACAGACCAAGTGCTACAAGAGGCACGAGCAACAGCGAGATCGCGGCGATGTCCCGGAACATCAGGTACTTCTGATGACTCTCGAGCACCGAAACGTCGTTCTCGACCTGCTTGTAAAGCCCATACCACATCGAATTTTGGTCGCACTCATCAGTCGGGAACGTCCCTACATTCTTTCTGAGCGAGTTGCTGCACGCTGTTCCCGGCTCCGCTTTTCGAGGCCCTCAGCCGCACGAAAAGCACGGTGACGATGTTCATGCTCTGTTTCGCCGGGCTGCTCATGCTGAGCGGATTCACTTCCATTCACATGCTGGTGAAGACGGAACTTTTTCCGGCGCGGATCAGGGCACTTGCGGTCGGGCTCGCCTACGCGCTGACAACCGCGGTCCTCGGCGGCACGACGGAATTTGTCGCGTTGCGGTTCAAGGCGTCCGGCCACGAGTCGTGCTTCTTCTGGTACGTCACAATCTGGGCCGCCATTTCGTTGCTCGTCTATCTACAGATGCCTGAAACCAATGTCCGGCGGCGGCAGTGAGCCCGGCGCGCGGGACGCGCCACATCCAAACGGTTGCGAAGGCGTCCAGGTTCGCGCTGCCGGACGTGTTCGTTGCGCGGCGACGGGATGAGGCGCAGGGCAGCAACAGCATTCACGCCGAGACGCCGGACTTGCCCTTGCTCTTCGGACCGACGCCTTTGCCCGAAGCGGAACGCTCCTTGGATGTTGCGCCTCGTTGTGCTGCGCCGGTTCGCCCACCACACGTGGCTTCCATCACGTCCTCAAGGTAGTGCTCTATCACGCGCTGGAACTCCAGCATCGCCGCGTGATGGTCAACCACGCTCGCATCGTAGCTCAACGTGACGGCTGCCTTCATAAGATGCTGGACGACCACGGACCGGAACAATGCTTCTTCCACGGACAATCGCGGCGCGAGGGCGGCCAGCACGGATGCGATTCCTTTGCGCAATCTTTCGCGCACTCCGGTGGCGCCAGGCAATGCGACATCACGCGCGTCGACCAGCCCCACGAAAGCGGGGTGCGTCGTGCGAAACGCCACGAAAAACGTCGTCAGCCGGCCCGCAACGACCGATACATCAAGCATCGGCACTTCCGCGCTCAGCCGGTCGAACGCTGCTTCAAGCTCGGTCACGTATTGCTCGATCAGCGTACCTGCGACCTGCTCTTTCGTCGGAAAGAACTGGTAAAGCGAACCGATCGACGCCCCCGCGCGCGCGGCGATCGCTGTCATCGTCGTTGCTTCGTACCCTTTTTCGGCGAATTCCGCACTTGCGGCTTCCAGTAACGACGCCACCCGCGCATGTCCGCGGGCGCGGCGCGGCGCCTTCGCCTCGCCCGTATTCGGTGTTGACTTTTGTGAGGCCATTCTCATATACTGTTTGTGAGCACCCCCTCACAATACACCAGCGACTCGCCGCTTTCAATGGAAGACCATCATGTTGCAAAACCTTGACCCAAAGACTACCGCTCTCGTTCTGATCGATCTTCAGGAGGGCATTCTCGGATTCGGGAAAGCGCCCCGACCCGCCACAGCCGTGGTGGGTACTGCGGCAACGCTCGCAAAGCGCTTCCGGGAAGTGAACGCGCCGGTCGTCCTGGTCCGGGTGGGCTGGAGCGCCGACTTCGGCGATGCACTGAAGCAGCCCATCGATCAGCCCATCGCGCTTCCCCCCGGCGGACTGCCCTCGAACTGGTGGGACTTTCCCGCCGAACTGGCGGTAGAGGAGCGCGACATCAAGATCACGAAACGCCAATGGAGCGCTTTTTACGGCACCGAGCTCGACCTGCAATTGCGGCGTCGCGGCGTCGAAACCATTGTGCTGGGCGGGATTTCGACGAACATCGGCGTCGAGTCGACGGCTCGCGCCGCGCACGAGCACGGGTACTCGCTGGTGCTCGTCGAGGACGCAATGAGCTGCGGCGCGCCCGAGCATCACCATGCGTCGCTGAATTACATCTTCCCGAGGCTCGGTCTCGTGCGGCGATCCGTCGACGTACTCGAGGCGCTCGCAACCTGATGACGCCCGATGGACAAGCGCAGCGTGGCCGGAGAGAGACGATGAGCAGCGAACGTCACACCGGAGCTTCGTCGCTCTTGCGCCGCGTCGAAACCGTATTCGACAGGCGGGCGTTGGGTCGCGCCATGTTTGCGCTCGTCCCGCTGCTCCTCCTTGCAGTTATATCAGGCAGATCCGAGTGGCTTACCGCTGCAATCGTGCCGGTCGCGATGCTCATCGCGCTCGACCACTCGCAGCTTGCGCCGCTCAGCGTCTTCGCGCACGCTTTGGCGATCAGCGCGGGCTTCGTGATCCTGATGGCGTCGCTCGCGCACCCGCTGCTCTTTGTTGTAGCCACAGTCCTGCTGGGCATGGGATCCGTGCTGGTGACCGCGGGCGGCAGTGCCTTGCGCTCGCTCGGCAACTTCACGTTCATTCCCTCGCTGTATCTTGCCTGCGAAAGTGGGGAAGGCGTCACGCGGCAGGCGCTTTTTACCCGGAGCGTTGAGGTCCTGCCGTTCCTGTTGATAGCCGCGTTGCCGATCCTGCTCCTAGCGTCAGTCGAGCACTTCCGCTCGCGTGAGACCGGCCAGCCGACTCTTGCGCATTTCGCAAAGTGGACTCGCCTCTCCCCAAACAGCGAGCGCAACGCATATATCGAGCTGATGATCACCGTCGCGCTCGCGGTCGCTTGCGCTGCCGTACTTGTCGAATGGCGGCACGTCGATCATGGTCAGTGGATGATCTGGTCGGCCGCCAGCGTCGTTACCGGAAATGCAGCAAGCGCCCGGCAGAAGTTTCGCAGCCGGCTCACCGGGGCTGTTGTCGGCGTTTCCTTCGGAGTGGTCGTCGGATTGATGATCCCTCATGCGTTATTTATGCGTGTGCTCGTTGTGTTCGCCGCAATGCTGACGCTCATCTGCATTCGTCCGTACACGCTCGCATTCGGTGTCCGGTGCGCCTGTGCGGCTATAGCCTTTGTATTAGCGGGAAAGCCGTGGATTTTTGGAGGCGAACGCCTGCTGAACGTGGCAGTCGGCAGCGCCATTGGGCTGCTGTGTGCGCTCACGGCATCCGTCATTGCGGCGCATATGAAAGACACGTGCCGCTCGAAGTGTGACGCCCCAAGACCCAGGCAAGACTGAACGGGACTGCGCAGTCGTCTCTGATTAAGGGCGCACGAGGGTGCGGGCCGATTCGGTGTTTTGGACATTTGTATCGGCGAATTTCGCTGGCTGAGGAAGAGCTGCATGTCAAGAGCGCTTACGATCGAAGACGATGAAACTACCACGAGCGATATCGCAGTGGAGTTGCGGAGACGCGGTTTCAGCGTCGATTGGGTCAACAACGGACGCGAAGGAATTGCGCGGGCAATGAGCGATGAGTACGACATCATCACGTTCGACCGCATGTTGCCCGGCGTGGACGGGTTGATCATTGTGACTGCCATTCGCAGCGTGGGCGTCCACACACCTGTGCTGATGGTCAGCGCGCCAGGCGACGTTGATGAACGCATTCGCGGCTTGCGCGCGGGCGGGGACGATTACCTGACGAAGCCGTTCAACCTCGCCGAGATACTTCGCTGATCTGCGCAACGCGGCGCATCTGACGCACGCTCAATCCGAGCGCCGCCGCCAGGCCCGCGCCAGAACAGAGCTGAGTGTCCCCCTTGCTTTCACTACGAGCCGTCTCGTCCACCTTCCCTTTGCCCTATTTCTGGCTGGTAAGATGCGCGGACGTACCTTGCGCAGGAGCGAACACGATGGATCTCGATGCGGCAAGTAGAAGCCGCGGTGTCGCCGTACTCTTGACGCTGTCCGGAGGCTTCCTCGACGCGTATACGTACGTTGGTCACGGCGGTGTATTTGCGAACACGATGACGGGAAACGTGGCACTCCTCGGCATCCACATAGCAGCTGGTGACTGGACCCAGGCGCGGCTGCACATTCCCCCACTTGTCGCCTTTGTATTCGCGGTATTTATGGTTCACCTGCTGCGCCTCGACGCCGTCGCGAACTCGCTCCCGCGCCCTGCACTTGTCTGCCTTTTGCTTGAAATTCTTTTTCTGGCTGTAGCGGCTAGCGGTGTGTGTGGACGCTCAGAGCTTTGGCTGATCCCAGGTATCACATTCGTCGCTACGCTGCAGACCTTGTCCTTCACGCACATCGAGAATCTTACGTACACGTCTGTGATGACAACCGGAAACCTTCGCCGCGCAGCGAAGAAATTGCTCGAAGGACTGATCCCAAGATACGACAAGTCGGCTCTTCACGACGCGTCGCTGCTTGGAGCGGCAGGATTCAGCTTCTTCGCCGGTGCTGTGTTCGGGGGGCTCGCAACCAGACTGATGCACGATGTGGCGTTATGGTTCGCAGTAGGGCTCCTCTTGGGCGCCCTGCTGCGGATGGGGCAACTGGTACGCAGCAGCGCCAGCGCCTGACACTACCCGCACTCGGCAAGCATAGTCGCCGCAGCCATAGCGATCGAAGTCTCCGTGGACTCGCGGCGTTATACGTCCGGCTGACGGTTGCAAGACATCTTTGGCCGAAGAGCGCTGGCCTCTAAGACGCGTTCTAAGCAAGCAATTCGACTCGAGACAATCTCCGATCAGGGCATACCTGACACCCTACTAGGTTTGACGCTAATAGTTGCCGGGTCTCACGCCTTCTAAATTTAATTTGGATTTCTACACATTGTTCATTCAGCGTGCAATGTCATGTCCAGATTGGCGACCTGATCGCTCTCCTGCTGGAAGACGGGTCTCATCCTGGCCAGCGCCCCAATGTTGGCATCGGCCTTTACCTCTCCTGGCACAGGCTCTGTTAGCGGAATTGGCGCACCCAGTGGAAAAATTAGCGAATCTCAACAGCTTCGTTGCGAAGCGCCATATACAAAGGCAGCGCGGAAGACGGTGTTGTCCGGCTAGCCCCCTCTGCAGGGTGCCGCCGCGACTATTTCCCGGACCGAGGGGACGATTAGCGCAGCCAGGTTGTGGCCAGCTCCACGACTTCATTGCCTTTCGCGTTGAGCACGGCCCGCAGCATATAGAGGCTGAAGCCCTTCGCATGGGCCCACTCGATCTTGGGCGGCAACGCAATTTCGTGCCTGGCGACTACGACGTCCACCAGCACCGGCCATGGCCGCGAAAGCGCATGCGCGAGTGCGCCTTCCAGCTCTTCCGAGTCCTCCACGCGTGTCGCCTCGATGCCCGCGCCACGCGCGATCGCGGCGTAGTCGGTCGAAGCGAGCTGCGTATCGTCGTCGAGATAGCCGCCGGCCTTCATTTCCATCGACACGAAGCCAAGCGAGCTGTTGTTGAACACGACGACCGTCAACGGAAACGCCTCCTGGCGTGCCGTGAGCAGATCGCCCATCAGCATCGAAATGCCGCCATCGCCGCAAAGCGCCACCACCTGACGATCCGGTGCAGCCGCCTGGGCGCCCAGCGCCTGCGGCAAGGCATTCGCCATCGAACCATGGTTGAAGGACCCCAGCAACCTGCGCTTGCCGTTCATGCGCAGATAGCGCGCGGCCCATAGGGTCGGCGTGCCGACGTCGACGCTAAAGACCGCATCCTCTTCCGCCAGATCGCTTACGAGCTTCGTGAGATATTGCGGGTGGATCGGGCTGCCCGGCGGCGACGGCCTCGCGAATGCATCGAGACCGGCCCGCGCTTCGGCATAGTGCTTGCGCGCCGCTTGGAGAAAGCGCCGGTCCGGCTTACGCTCGAGGCGGCCCTGGAGCGCGGCCAGCGTGGCCTTGACGTCGCCTACGAGCCCCAGTTCGAGGGGCACGCGGCGTCCGAGCGCGGCTCCGTTGCGGTCGATCTGGACGACCTTCGCTTCGCTGGGGTAGAAGTTCCGGTACGGGAAGTCGGTGCCGAGCATCACGAGCGTATCGCACGCTTTCATCGCGTGATAGCCGGAACTGAAGCCGATCAAACCGGTCATCCCCACGTCGAAGGGGTTGTCCCACTCCACATGTTCCTTGCCGCGCAAGGCGTGAACGATCGGTGCGCCGAGAGCGTCGGCCAGCGCCACCACTTCGTCGTGCGCGCCCTCGCAGCCGCTGCCGCACAGTAGTGTGACAGCCTCGGAGCGATTGAGTAGTTGCGCCAGCCTGTCAATCTGACCCGCTTCGGGAATCGTTACCGAAGCGTCCAACGAGAGCACGCCGGGCTTGTCGTCAGGCGCGCTTTCGAGCGCCACGTCGCCCGGGAGCACGATGACCGCCACGCCGCGCGATTCCAGCGCCGTGCGGATGGCACGGTCTAGCACGCGCGGAAACTGCTGCGGATTGGTCACCAGTTCGACGAAGTGACTGCATTCGCGAAAGAGTTCCTGCGGATGCGTCTCCTGAAAGTAGCCAAGCCCGATTTCGGAGGTAGGAATATGCGCGGCGATGGCCAGCACGGGCACGTGGTTGCGCTGGCAATCGAACAGCCCGTTGATGAGGTGCAGATTGCCCGGTCCGCAGCTTCCCGCACACACGGCGAGCTTCCCGGTCAGCGCCGCCTCGGCGCCCGCGGCAAAGGCTGCCGACTCTTCGTGGCGCGTATGGGCCCACTCGATCTTGCCGAGCCTCCGCAAGCTGTCCGATAGTCCGTTGAGGCTGTCGCCCGTCACACCCCAGATGCGCTCGACACCCGCGGCAGCAAGCGCGTTCGTGAGGTAATCGGCAATGGTCTGTCGTGTCATGATCGTGCTCCTGTGATTAGATCAGATGAAGGGCTTTGGCCTCGTCCGCGAGCGTCGCGCGGAAATCGGGGTGCGCGAGCCCGATCAGCGCCCGTGCCCGCTCCGTCGACGACAATCCCTTGAGATTCGCGACGCCGTACTCGGTCACGACGATGTGCGTGTCCGTGCGCGGCGTGGTCACCGGCCCCGAGAGCTTCGGCACGATCTTCGAAAGCGCGCCGCCCTTCGCCGTGGAATGGAACGCGATGATCGACTTGCCGCCTGCCGACCCGTAGGCGCCGCGAACGAAGTCGAGCTGGCCGCCTGTCGCGCTGTACTGATGCCCGTTCACATGCTCGGAATTGCAGGCGCCGGTCAGGTCCATCTCCACAGTCGAATTCACCGAGATCATCTTCGGGTTCTGCGAGATGACCGCCGGATTGTTCACGTAGTCCACCGGGTAGCTCTCGATGGAGGGGTTGTCGTTCATGAAGTCGTACATCGCCTGATCGCCCATGGCGAAGGTAAAGACCGACTTGCTGCGATTCACGGCCTTGTTGCGGTTCGTCACCACGCCGCGCCGGATCAGGTCCACGAGCCCAGGCGTCAGCAGTTCGGTATGCACGCCCAGGTCGCGGTGGCCATACAGCGCGCCGCACACGGCATTGGGAAGCGCGCCAATACCCATCTGCAGGCAGGCGCCGTCGGGAATGAGGTTTGAGATCAGATCCGCGACCACATGATCCTTTTCGCTCGCCGGCTTCGGCAGCAATTGCGGCAGCGGATGATCCGATTCGACAATGGCGTCGACCTCGGAAATGTGCAGCAACGAATCGCCGAACACGCGCGGCATGTTCGGATTGACCTCGACCACAAGCCGACGAGCGGAGCGCGCAACGGCGCTCGTGTAATCGTTGTTGGTACCGAACGTGAAATAGCCGTTGCTATCCATGGGCGACACCATCACCAGCATCGTATCGACCGGAATTTGGTCGCTGAAAAGACGCGGCGACTGGCTGAAGGTGTTCGGCACGAAGAATACGACCTTGCGGTCGCCGTCTTCGGCGCCCTGGCGGATCAGCTTGCGCTCAGGCTCGCCGAGGAACATGCAGTGCGGCTGGATGCGCCCCATCAGTTCGTATCGCAGCAGCGTCTTGCTGAGAAACGATTCGGCGTGGAAGTAATAGACCTTCAGCGCATCGACATCGCCCGCACTCGCACGCGCCGCCAGCGCGGCCAGCAGCGAAGGCGGCTGGGACATCGCCATGCCGAGCGCCACAGTCGAACCGCTCGCAATCGACGACACTACTTCATCAGGTGTACGAAATTTTGAGGAATAGACGGATTCGTTATTCATAGCCGTGCTCCTTAGTAGTTGGCTTCCGCTTCCGGGGAATGTCCGCGCCGGTAGATCAGCATCGTGCGCTCGAACGACATCACCAGCTTCCCGTCCTGATTGATACCACGCGTGAGAACCGTCACGATGCCTTGCGTGGGACGGCTTTTCGATTCGCGCTTTTCCAGCACCGTCGATTCCGCATAAAGCGTGTCGCCCGCAAAGACCGGATGCGTCGCGCGCACGTTGTTCCAGCCGAGATTGGCCACCACCTTGGCGCTCACGGTGCGAACGCTCATGCCCGTCAGCAGCGCGAGCGTGAAGGTGCTGTCCACCAGCATCTTCTTCCACTCGGTGTGACTCGCGTAGGCCTGGTCGAAGTGCACTTGCTGCGTGTTCATGGTGAGCAGGGTCGTCCAGATGTTGTCGACGTCCGTGATCGTCCGGCCCGGACGATGCTCGTAGGTGTTTCCGATCTCGAAGTCTTCGTAGTAAAGGCCGGAGACCTCGCGAAAGCGGTTCTCCGCGATCTTGCGATATGCAGCGATGGATTCGCTCATGACATGCTCCTGGTTGAAATTGAAGAAAGCGGCGAACGCTCAGGCACGCGACAGAACGCGCCGCGCCTCGCGGGCGATCGCCTCGTCGACCATGCGGCCGTCGACGACCGCAGCGCCTTCTCGCGCGGCCTCGATCACGCGATGCGCCCAGTCGATTTTTGTGGCGTCTGGCGTCATAGCCGCGTTGATGGGCCCGATGTGGGAAGGATGGATGGCCGCCTTGCCGTCGAACCCGTTCGCGACGGCAAACCCGATTTCGTGCTCGAGTGCGGCGCTATTGCCGATTTCGAAGCATGGCGCGTCGATGGCGCGTATCCCGCTCGCCACGCACGCGGCCGAAATCTGCACGCGTGCGACAGAAAGCGCGAACGACGCAGGCTGCACGCCGACGTCCCCGGCATAGTCTCCAGCACCGAACATGACTGCCGCGACATGCGAGGCGCTGGCAAGCACCTCCGGCAACACCACGACGCCCTTGCGCGATTCCACCAGCGGCACCACGCGCGCGTCGCTCGCGACTTCGCGCAGCAGCGCTTCGACCTGCAGGACCGTATGTGCTGCCTCCACCTTGGGAATCACGATGAAAGCCGGTTGAAATGCCGCATCGAGCAGCACGGCAAGGTCGTCCAGACCGTTGCGCGAGTTCGGCGTGTTGAGGCGCACCGCGAGCGCGGCGGTAGAACTGAACGGCTGGCTGAGCAGGTTGGCGAGTTGGCGACGCGCGATGGTCTTTTCTTCGGGACGTACGGCGTCCTCCAGATCCACGATCAGCACATCGGCCCCCGCCGGGCCGGCTTTGCCGAAACGCTCGGGGCGCGTCGCAGGAGTGAACAGCCAGGACCGGGTTTTCGTCTCGACGTCGCGAGCATTCATTGCTTCACCTCCAGAAGTTCGATTGCCAACGGGGTTCATTCTCTGTCCCCATCGGCTCCTGAACAATCGCTGATTGGCGAAGCCAGACTCAACCCGAACCGAAACCGGCGCTTCTTGTGCTTTTTTATCAGCCGGTGGCGGCGCCAAGGCGCACGAGATGTTCGACAAGCCGCCGGGTGGAGGAAGGCAGCTGCTCGAGGTCGCTTACGCAGATCAGTATCTTGCGCACGGCCCACGCGTCGGTGATGCGCAGCAGACGCACCCGCATCGAGCGTTGAAACCGCCGCGCCGCCGACTCAGGGAGTACCGCGACGCCCACGCCGTTTTCGACCAGGCGGCAAATCGACGCGAAGTTGCCAAGCTGGATGCGGTGCCGCAAGGTGCGATGCAGCCGCTTCGCCTGATATTCGAGGAACACCTGAATCGACGAGCCGCGTTCGTGACCAACGAAATCGGCTTCGATAAGATCGGCAAAGGCGATCTCCCGCTGCAGCGCGAAGCGTTCGTCGACTGCGGGCACAACCGCGCACAGGCGGTCGGTGGCAAAGGGGAACGTCGTGAGCGCCACGCCCTCGGGCGGCGAAGCGATGATGCCGATATCGGCCACTCCTTCCGCAATGGCCGCGATGATCTCATCGCTCGGACGCTGCTCGATTTCGATGTTGATGTTGGGGTTGTCGCAGAGAAAGAGGCTAAGCGGGCCAGGCAGCGTCTCGACAAGTGCATTCGTGTTCGAGAGGATGCGGATGGTCCCTCGCATCCCCTGGGAGAACTGTGCGAGGTCGTCCGTCATGCGTTGTAGCGCGCCGAGGGTGACCCGCGCGTGGCGCAGGAAGGTCTGCCCGGCCTCCGTAACGCGTATGCCGTGAGGCCGACGCTCCAGCAGGGGCACACCAACCGCCTCCTCCATCTGCCGGATACGCGCACTGACCGCCGCGAGCGAGAGGTTGACGCGGGCTGCGCCGTGCGTAAGGCTGCCAGCTTCGACGACAGCAACGAAGGTTTGAAGGTCGACAAGGCCAAAATGCATGCGATAGCGCACCGGGAAGTGAGTCTGGACTCGAATGGGCGGGCCACGAGGCTCGCCTGCGAGAAGCATACCTGGCTTTACGAACGCATGTCCATTGTGTGGCGCGTGCCTCGACACGACACGCAGATAGCCTTTCCCTCCCTTCAACCACTCTTCTTTTTGTTCAATTGACCGTAGCTTACAAGCGGCCCGGCACTGAGCCGCCCTGGAGGGCACCGGTGCACGCGGAGTTGGCCCACACGAGCTGCACGTTGGTGATCTCCAAGTGCTGGAGCGTCGTCTCGCGCTAAGTCTTGTGGTGCGCAGCGCCCTCAGGCGGCGACGCCCCCCGCGCCCGTCAGCACTTCGCGCAAGCGGTCCCGAAACGGATTCAATACCGGTGTGTTGCGCAGCACGCATCCGCGCAGGTCGCGGCGAGCCCAGGGTTCGCGAGTTTGAGTACCACGACGTTGCTGCCTGAATCTCTTGACGGTCGAGAGCGCGACGATGCCAATTCCGGCACCCGATGCAACTAGTTTGACGATCGCACCATAGCTCGACATCTGCACGCGGCGAAGGGTGAGCTTGGCAGCGACTTCCCTGAACCATTGCTTTCAGCCTTACGGGCTGCCACATGGTTCAACGAGCTGCGAGCCATTCGTGACGAAATTACCCACTCGACCATCGGCGCATCCCACCTGGACTCGGACACAAACGAGATCTCTTATATCCACCATGGGGTCCAGCGAAACAACGCGCCGCTCGTAATTGACAACGTCTTTAAGAAGATCGACGTGTTTGTGCGGGGGGCGGACGAATTTCTCGGGCGCGTGTTCCACTTCCTCAATGCAGGGTTGGAGACTGAACTCGTCGACGTGGTGTGCGCATTCTCGTTCGACCGGGTCTATATGCGAAAAATGAAGATCGCGGACCAGGTGGATTTCAACAGCGGCATTTGCCAGTCGAACCACTGGTTCGATAAGGAGGATGGTCGCCGGTGTCCATTCGCCTCGACCTGTGGGGCCTATGCGCGCGCCGCAGGAACCCATGAAACCGCCGCCCAGGCCGATCACGCAGCGCCGACGAAGCTGCCCAACGAATCCTCCTGATTGGCGTCATCCCCTCGACTTCGGAAGCAAGAGAGCGAAAGCATCGAAACAATCGCTACCACAAGAAACATGGTTCCGAGCTTTGTTAGTCGACCTCAAATGGAAATCCGTCGTCCGCCAAGAAATCCGCAAAGCGCTGATCGACGGTGAAAATCAGCAAGTCCTCAATGGAAGGATACTCAACCGTCGATGCGATTGTTCCGCCGAATTGCCCTGGCACCTTCGGCAAGGATAGTTGCCACCGTTTTTCGGTCTTGAAGATTTCGCTTTTGAGGCCGTGGCGGAATCTGATTATGGGCATCTCTCGATCCTCGACATGTCGAAAATTGCTGGGCTACCGCGATAGTTTCTGCCACAGACTTTAACAATGGAACATGTGTCTCTCTTCGTACTAGGAGTGCAGCACGGCCCGCTCATCGCCATTGGGGAAATTGACGGAACAAGGTTTGGGTGAAGGTGTCCGGTCAGGCGCGTCTTCATGACCGGAGTTTGGCGCAGTAAAACTACTATTGTGATAAGAATACTTATCCTGATAGTCCGATCAGGAAACGAATTTGTAATTGTGCTCTCGTCCCCGATGAGTGCATCACCGGGTCCGTGAGCGGTCGCAGTCGCGCGGGCAGGACCTCCTCTTGCCGACCATCAACTGCCGGTTGACACTTCATCCTGTGGATTGGTCAATCGTTTCGCGAGGACGCAATGACATCAGACTTCGATTCAACGGTCACGCCAGCTGGGGACTCGGCCGGGCTATTCGACACCGCGTGCAACCACGTGCGAGACACGACACGCGCGCGCTGCGCAGCCGTGATCGTCATCAACGGCGAATTGGGATCAGGATATTCCGTGGTGGGCCCACTTGAGGCGCAGATTCTTTTGCCTGACATCTTGCATAAGATAGCCGATACCTTGCGCGGGCAGCTCTCGAAGAATCTGCAGTAACTTGCCGTTCGTCTCGTCCTACAGGTCAAACTAAGGCGGCCTATCATCAATGGCGGGCAAAATTAAAGCAGCGGCCGTTCAGCTTCCGGCCTGGACTGTTGGTTCATGACCGAAACCGGTCCGACGCAGGCGCCGGGGGATCGCCGCGCCCAGTTTCTATGCAAAAAGCATAACGCGGCCGTCATCTAATATCGGAACTTCTCCGAAGCGGCCGTTCGTATCTGCCGCCTCAGTGTGTGGAAAGGTTAGTGACACCGGGTATCAAGCTTCCACCACCAGCTCGGTGATGCAAATTTCAGAGATGCTCATAGGCGCTGTTGCCTGCGCAAGTGAGAGTTGCCTTCGCAGCACGGTTTCGTCAATCCAGCAGATGTGCCAGTGACAGGGCACGCGGGGGAAAAACGACTGGCTCACTATGGGGCTGTTGTCCGCTACGGGCAGCAGCCAACCTTAAGGAGCCGAAATGAAAGCCGCTTTTGACCGCTTGAAAAAAGCCCAACCCTTGCCATCGCTTCCCGCGTTTGTGGCGTCGCGCATTGAGAAATATTACCGGGAGCGGGTAACGGATACGTGGGGAGGCGGGCACATCATGCGCGGTCGCATCCCGGGCGCGGATGCGTTGCATCTGTCCAGCAACGACTATCTCGCGATCGCGCGCCACCCTGACATCATTCGCAGCATGCGTCGAACATTGCGTTCGGACGGCAACGGACTGTTGATGTCGGGCATCTTCCTGCACGGTGATTGCCCGCAGTTGAAGTTCGAAACCCGGCTGTCGACGTTCATGGGCGCAGAGGCCGGGGTGCTATGTCAGTCCGGCTATACGGCGAACATCGGGCTGATTCAGTCGATCGCTTCGGCACAAACGCCCGTCTACGTGGACAGGATGGCGCACATGTCGTTGTGGGAAGGTATTCGCAGTGCGGGCGCGATCCCGATACCGTTCAGGCACAACGACACGGCGCACCTCGAGCAGCAGATCGCGCGGTACGGGCAAGGGGTTGTGCTGGTCGACTCGATTTACAGCACGAACGGTGGCGTATCCCCGCTTGTCGCGCTCGCGGAAGTATGCGAAATGCATGAATGCGTGTTCGTGGTCGACGAGTCGCATTCGCTCGGCACGCATGGCCCGCGTGGAGCGGGACTTGTTGTCGAGCTTGGACTCGAGTCCCGTGTCGCATTCCGCACAGCAAGCCTTGCCAAGGCTTTTGTCGGCCGGGCCGGCTTCATCACCTGCCCTGCCAGCTTCCAGGAGTACTTCAAGTTCGAGTCGAATCCTGCGATCTTCAGTTCCACGCTCTTGCCACATGAGATCAGTGGGCTGGACGCGGCGCTGTCGGTGATCGAATGTGCCGGGCGGCGGCGCACGAGACTTGCTTCGAATGCCGCCTGGCTGAGGGAGCGGTTGAGCGAGCTTGGGTATAACTTGGATGCCGGGGAAAGCCAGATCATCGCGCTCGAAGCGGGTACGGAACAGCGCACGATCGTGTTACGTGATGCATTGGAAGCACGGGGAATTTTCGGTTCCGTGTTTTGTGCACCAGCGACGGCGCGCAATCGTGCGCTGATCCGGTTGTCGATTCACGCCGCGTTGAGCGACGCCCAGATCGAAAGGCTTGTGAGTGTCTGTCGTGACATTCGCGGCGAAGTTGAGCTTAACAGATGGCCCTCCACCCGGCGCCTCGGAGACCGGCTGTCGTCCCGCGAACACAGCCACGAGCAAAGCACGGCAGACGGTGCGTTCGCGGTCCGATAGTGGCACGACATGGAGTTCACGCGAGTGAACTCCATGTCTTCTGTATTTCGCGGTCCAGCCACTCAATATAGCTGTCGTAACTCAGCACCTGACTCAGATCAAACCCGGGCGGGTTGGGAATCACGGTATAGACGTAATCCTGTTGCCCTGTAAACCGGATTGCCGGGTGCATATAGCTCTCCCACGCGATGCCGTCCGCAGGGAAGTATCCGCTGGTTTGCCAGAAGTACGGCAAACTCCCGCCATTGTCCAGAGCGTCGAAAAAGCCTACTGGTGCGCCTTGTACGCTGGCTATCTCACGCACACCCTGCAGCGTATCGTTCGTGTGGACAATCAGCAGATAGGACTTGCCGGTACCGTCGAGCATGAGTAGCCCGTTTGGCGAATATGAAAGGTAATGTTCAACAATACCGAGCGAATCAAAGAGTTCCCGTACCCGCGCGACCAACGCGTCATCACGCAAAAACGTGTATTCTGATGCCACCAGCGTGTCGAGGATGGACTGACACCTGTTATCGAAGTAGGCATGCTGCATATCGCGCACCGCGCGATTCAAGGCGCCGATGGCCGAGGCGTCCTGCTTGCGAATGAAGCGATGAATGATGCCTTCATTGAAGCTCTCCACCGCGATGTGCTCGTTCGCCTTTCCGGTCAGCATGATCTTGCGTACAGCTGGGTCAGTAATACGACGGCAGAATTCAAGACCGTTCAGCCCCGGCATGTCGTAATCCACAACGACGACCGATGTCGCCTGAAACCGGTTGTTGTCGAACACCTGATTGCGAACGGTGTCGACGCTCATCGCGATGACCTGCTGAGCCTCGTCTTCATCGGTTCGGTCCCGGTACGGTGTGAAGATCTGTTCCTCAGCCGCACCGGGACGATGGTGTTCATTCACGAACTGCAGGGCTTCTCTTGACGAACTGAAGAGCCGGAAGGCCAGACTCGGTTCGAGTTGCAGGCACAGATTCGACAGGAATGCCGCGCTGTCGTCGACGAACGTGACCGTTGTCGGAAAATAGAATGGTTTGATCGTATCCATCGTCATGGCCTGGGAAAGGTCAACACAAATTCGGTATACATGTACTCGATAGATGTACAGTCGATGGAGCCGCCCATCACACGCATGACGTCACGACAGAATGCGAGTCCGATGCCGGTCCCGACGGAGGCGTCATCTGCGTCAGTCGACGACGTATAGAAACGCGTGAAGATGTGGGGAAGTACATGGGACGCGATGCCGACGCCGGTATCGCGAAAGAGAAGTTGGTTCGCACGTGGCCCGGACGCAAGCCGGATCGAGATCAGAGCGCTGTCGACCTCTGCCATTCCGCGGAACGCATTTTTTAGCAGATTGAAGAGCACATGGACCACCAGCATGTCCGAGCCTTCGAACGTGAAGTCATTGATGAGATCCGTGAGCACCCGTTGTTGCTCCCCACCGCGAAATGGATAGCGGTCGAGCGCGGTCTCCACACATTGCCTGATCGAGCACTGTGCAATCTTCTGGGAATGCCCGCCGGTGAACCGCGCGTTCGCGAGCAGCATATCGATAATGGTATTGGAATGTACAGCCTCCTGTTCAATGCGGGAGAGTACGCCGTGCATGGAGTGAAGGTGAGCGACGCGGATCCGGGGAACACGCAACCCGCCGTCTTGAGCGATGCCGTACGTTTCGAGCAGCGAAGGCAGGTAGCTTCCAAGGCCCGCCGCGCCTGCGCGAATTGCTAGCAGCGGCGTGCGCAGTTCGTGGGCAATGCTACCGGCAGTTGCAAGCATTGCCCTCTCCTGCTCGACCCGGATACGCTCCGTGTCATAGTTGGCGACGACGCCGATCGCTATGGCAAACGAAAAAATCGCTAGATGGACAAGATAAGTCGAATTCATGCTGACAACGTCGGTCGTTGCCCAATAAGCGAGATACGCGAGAGCGATGCCGATGAGAAAATTCAGCATCAGCATGAGCCAGTCGAGCAGCAACACCATCACGAAAGCAGCAATCAGCGCGCTTTCGATCCAGACGTTTGAGCCATTGTTTTTCAACAGCATGAACGCGAAAAAGAACGGCAGTGAGTAAAAGATCGTCGCGTACCAGTAGTAAGGCAAGAGTTTTTTCGCCCACGACGGCCAGCGCTCGGAAAACAGGATGGGGATAAACAGCGCGGAGCCGACTAGCCGCAGCGGCAGGTTCTCGTACGGTTGGGGAAAGAGATCGTTCCAGATGTAGTAATAGAGCGGGAAGCCGACGATCGCAACGATCGAGAAGGGGCGCATCCGGCGGCTCACGTATTGCAGGTTTCGCAACGCAGGAGCGAACAGTTGGGCAAGGAGTAGGCGGATCGGCACCAACGTGCGGGCGCCCCGCGGAGGTATTCTCGTTGCGTCCATTATTTCCAGAATGAAGGATTCACCGGGTTTCTCAGGCAAGGCTCCAGCTTTGAAACTGTTGATGCTTCACGCGGCATCATCTGGATTATGGAGCACGCGCATTTGCGCACCCCAATTTACCACCCCGTCGAAGTTATTTGCCATGGCCCCGGCACAAATCTTGACCTAAGGTGCCGGCGATGTCACGGCAAATAATTTCCTTCAACTGTTTGCCGACTGTTATCCGCGTACCCAACGTGTATGGCAGACCCGCCAGATTCGCGCCCGCGAAAACTGGCCAATGCTCGCGAGCATGCAGGCCAAACCGAATTGTCGAACTGCATCCATCCCGTGGCTTTTGCGTCTTCCAGATAGTCTATTCGGCTCTTTATGCGATTTGCATAAAACCGTGTTGAACGCCTCATCTGAACAACGCGCCGGTTAACGGCATCGGGGCATTAATCTTTACCCAGGGAAAATAAATCTAAAAGTATCCAATAGGGATAACCCACCCGGTTTCCAAGGACTATATTCCTGTCACCAGGCAATCACGATTTGATCGACACCGGCACTGTTTTTCCACTCACTAATGCGGAGATGGACATGTCAGACCACCAGTTGTTGAATCGACCCAGCCCGAAACAGCTCGCCGCTTACTTCCTCGCCAGCACCGGCTGCGACCAGCCGCCCCCCAGCAAGATTTACCACGACAACACGCCGTCACCAGTGACCGCCGTGCCCGAATTTGCAGACATGGGCGCCGTGATGATTTCTTATCCTGGCACCGTGCCGCCCGCGCCCGGACACAGCCAGGAGCCACCCAGCGGCCCACGCTCCTTTGGCATTCCGAACGAGTTGATCGTCCGCATGCAGCAAAACGACACCGCCAGGCCGGTCCACATCTTCGTCATGTGCGTCGCCCCCAACGAGCGCGATCACATCGTACGCGATCTGCAGCGGACGGCCGATCAGCTATCGCTCCAGTTCGACCCCGAGCATCTGCATCTGATCGGCTGGGACACCGACACCTTCTGGACTCGCGACTACGGTCCGTGGTGGGTGCTCAATCCCAAGACCGGCACTTACGCAATCGCCAAGCATACCTATACGACGCTGGGCGGCGGCGCCGTCGGCCTGGTCGAGGGTGCCGAGAATGTCAATCCAATGGAGGGGCTCGGCATCTTCCGTCCCAACGACGACTACAGCGCGGTCAAACTGTCGGACTTCCTCAACGGCCCGATCCGCAAATGGAATCAGGCTAAATGGCCGGGCGACAAAAAGCTGCCGGAGATCGCGGTGCACGACTGGTATTACCTCGGCTTGCTCGACGTGGGCGGCAACTACATGGTTAACGGCAAAGGCGTGCTGGCCTCGTCTTACCTGGCCGCCACCCAGAACGAACTGCCGGGCGGTAAGAACGGCAAGTGCGAAGATGTGGTAGCGCAGCGCATGGAATACATGTTGAGCCAACTGAACCGGTTCATGGGTATCAACACCTACCACGTGCTGAGCGAC
This sequence comes from Paraburkholderia sp. SEWSISQ10-3 4, assembly GCF_030464785.1. NCBI lineage: Bacteria > Pseudomonadati > Pseudomonadota > Betaproteobacteria > Burkholderiales > Burkholderiaceae > Paraburkholderia > Paraburkholderia sp. SEWSISQ10-3 4. The sequence goes on along the minus strand of NZ_JALPRI010000011.1, from coordinate 169,518 downwards.
CCGACCGGCACGTACATCGGGCATATCGACTGTTGGGGCAAGTTTTTGGCGGAAGACAAGGTGTTGATCGCGTCCTCGCAGGACGAGAAAACCAATCAGGCCTTCGACGGCATCGCCTCCTCGTTCGCCAGGGAAGGGTTCAAGGTCTATCGCGTCATGTGTCAGGACAGCTACGTTGCCAGCGCGGACACGCCGGCCACCAGCGCGGCTTACACCAACAGCCTGATATTGAACCAGCACGTCTACGTGCCGCTTTCAGGCAAAGGCTACGAACAGTACGACCGCGCCGCGCTCAGTGTCTACAAGGAGGCGCTACCCGACTACACCATCGTCGGAATCGAAGGCAAACCGGAGTTCCCGTGGCTGGGCACCGACGCCATGCACTGCCGCACACGCGCCATCCCGCGCAAGGTGATCGACGACTGGCAGGCGGCGCTGAACGGCGCACCGCGCTGGGCCCAGTCCTGACGGCCTCCCCTCTTCCGCGCGCACAGGAGAATTCGCCATGACTGCAACAACGCCATACCGGGTGGCCGACTGGCTGCCCTCGGACCACACCTTCCTCAACAATTGGCTAGCCCGATTGATCTCCGAGGTAGAGGACGCACCGCAGCCGCTGCATCCGGTGGTCGACGCGCTGCGCCAGCTAATCGAAACCGATCCGACCGTCTACATGCTGTTCAATCAGATGTTTGAGCAGGTGCCACACAAACCGCCCTACAACAAGGACCCGACCGGCAAGCCACAGGTACGCGACTACCGTGTGATGCTGCAACTGGTCAACGCCATCATGACGCGCGCGCCGGAATTCAATGAGACCGGCCTGGTCGGCTTTCCTATCAACGCCATCTTCGATTGGTCGATGGCCACGCCGGGCGGCTTTGCTGGCTTTCTGAATGCCGACGTCAACCGCGCGCTGAAAAACGTGCTCAACGAATGGGGGCGCTACCTGGCCTCGCCCGATTCGGTCTATGTGCTGAACACCGATCCGCGCACCGGCTGGCTCGGCGCGGACGCCATGAAGGCCATGCCGCATTTCGTCGAACAGTTCCAGTGCAACCCCGAGCTGCCGCACTATGGCTTCACTTCGTGGGACGACTTCTTCACGCGCCAGTTCCGCGACGGCCAGCGCCCGATTGCCGCGCCACAAGACGACGACGTGATCGTCAACGCTTGCGAATCGGCGCCATACAAGATCGCGCGGCAGGTTAAACAACGCGACAACTTCTGGATCAAGGCGCAGCGGTATTCGCTCTCGCACATGCTGGACAACGACAGCCTTATGCCAGCGTTCGACGGCGGTACGGTCTACCAGGCTTTCCTGAGCGCCAAAAGCTATCATCGCTGGCACAGTCCGGTCAGCGGCCGGGTCGTCAAGGCCCGCGTGGTGGACGGCACTTATTATTCGGAGACCATGTACGAGGGTTTCGACCCCGCGGGACCGAACGATTCGCAGGGCTACATCACGGAAGTGGCAACGCGCGCGCTGATTTTTATCCAGGCCGACAACCCGGCCATCGGACTGATGTGCTTCATGGCGGTCGGTATGGCCGAGGTCTCCACCTGCCAGATCGCGGTGTACGAAGGCCAGAAGATCCAGAAGGGTCAGCAGTTAGGCATGTTCCACTTCGGCGGCTCGACGCACTGCCTGATTTTCCGTCCCGAAGTGCAACTCGACTTCGACATGCACGGCCAGACGCCAGGATTGAACTCGAATAACATTCCGATCAACTCGCGCATCGCCACGGTCCGGAAATAATTCGGACGCAAGGAATCGCGGCGACCGCCGCGGTTCCTTTTTTTTGTCGCGGAGGACCCCATGTGCACCAGCGTCATGGTCGGAAAAAAGGCGATGGCCGACGGCATCATTCTGCTTTCGCGCAATGAGGATTTCACGCGCAACAACTGGAACAAATACCTGGTCTACCGCACGCTGCCTCAGTACCGCAGCGGTGACAAGCACGCGCTTAGCCAGGGCCAATGGGTGTTGGGTAACGGGCTGACCGTGCCTGTGCCCGAGCGTGCCTATGGCTACAGCGCGATCCCCGACTGGGCCGGCTACGAAGAGGCGGTGTGCGCGATTGGCGACCGCTATTTTTACGAAGAGCGCGGTATCAACCAGCGCAACGTCGCTGTATCCGCGACCAATTCGCTGGCGATCAACGACAAGGCCAATGCCGCTGATCCGCTGCTTGCCAGCGGCGGCATCGCGGAGTCGGTGATCCCGACGCTGATACTGCCGCAGGCCGAGACGGCGCTGCAGGCAGTCGAGCTGCTCGGACAATATGTGGAAACGTACGGCACCAGCGAAGTCAACGGCGTGCTGTTCGGCGATCCGGAGGAATCATGGTACTTCGAGAACGGCTCGGCCCATCACTGGATCGCCGTGCGCATACTACCGGAAACTTATCTCGTGGTGGCCAACGGCATGCGCGTGCATGGCGTGGATCTGGACGACGTCAACGTACGTCATTCGAAGGAACTGTTTCCTTTCATCGTCCAGCATCAATTGCTGGACCAGCCCGACCGGCGTCACCTGAATTTTTCGGCCGCCTTCGGCATCCTCGGCAATCCCTACAATGAAGACCGTATCTGGCTGGCGCAAAGCATCCTGACGCCGTCGCTGGTGCAGCAGCCTGGGCAACCGCAGTATCCGCTGTTCCTGAAGCCTGACCGAAAGCTTGGCGTCAAGGATGTGATGGCCGTGCTGCGCGCGACCTATCAAGGCACGGTGCTCGAAGGAAAGGCCAAGAGGCCGATCGGTTACGAAGCCACGGCCGAGAGCCACATCATCACGCTTGACGCCAGCATGCCCGTTGCACTGCAAGGCGTGATCTGGCAAGTCATCAGCACGCCCCTGGGCGCGCCGTATATGCCATTCTTCAACACGATGGATGTCCTGCCGCCAGGTTACACGCTGGGCAGCAACGAGTACGGCACTCTCTCGGCATACTGGGCGTTTCGCGGTCTGTACGCGCTGGCGAGTAGCCAAGGTGAAAAGGCACTCGCTGAGTTGACCACGTTATGGAGCGAATACGAACGTAACTGCGTGGAAGAGCATGGCTATATCAAGCGCATGCTGCAAGAAATGGACCGCCGCGCACCGACTGGCGCGGTCGATTTTACGCGCCGCTACAGCACCGGCATTGCATATGAAACCGTCGGTGTGGCGCACAGCAAACGCAATGAGCTCATGACGAAAATCACCGTATCTCCTGAACCAGGCTAGCGCGACGCCGGACCAACCGATGCTCCCTTTCGTCGTTGCCGCGAAAGCCGGTGTGCTGCCTGGATTGTGAGACCCTTGGTGGACCCCCAAGCCCAAGCGACGGGATTGGCAATCACAAGAAAGGCAAAATTCGTCGGGGGCCCAACGGAAATAGTGCAACTGACTATAGCCGCTCGTCCTGGATAGGGTCGTAGGGCATTCACATCAGCGCGCCGTCGGTCTCATCGCCCGCCATGGTTACCGAAGCACGGCTTTCTTCATTGACCACCATGTAGCACTGGTTGCCAGCATGCGCGAGGTGCCCGATCGACAGCCGGAGGCCGCTGAACCGTCTTGGGTGATTGGCTGAGATCGCCAGGTCGTCCGATCCTACGACGTTCACGAAAACAGCGGCAGAGATTCGACAGCGCATTGGCGTCGACGTCGCGAAGGCGTGATCCGACCGGTCCGCGCAGCAGCTTTCTCGTTGGTCGAGCCAAGCCGCCGGTTCAGATCCGACAGGACTTTGCAGTCCGACATGCGGGGTGGCACCTCGGTCAATGCCAGTTCAAGCCGGTCCAGCAGTTCAGGCAGACTCACTTCATCTTCCCTCGTCCGTGCAAACTTCCGCTTCTTCATAAGGCTGCTCCGCTCTATCCGTCGACGATGCGCGCTGGCGTCAACGTCACCGCTAATCTTCGAGATCCAGCGACATCATTCTCTTCCTATTTGCGCCAACGGGACCGTCGGAGGCATCTCCCTTTGGTAAGGGGGGCTCAGCATATCGAGATGGATAACCACATCCACGCCGATGCGGATAATGCCATCGTTCGGCTGCCTCGTAACAAGATCGCTTTCCACGGGAGTGGCGCTGCCCTCTCCTACCTGGACAACTGGCCGCTCACGCTGCGTCCGCCAGCATCGACTGACGGCGGCCCGATGCCGCACACCGGCAGGCGTACTGGGTCCGAGCCTCTTCACTCGCAGGATCGTCAATCGCCAGCAGATATTCAATGAACAGTTCTTCTCCGGGCTCGATTGCCCGCAGCGTATGAATGAATATGCGTCCCTCGTCCTTGATGGTCTCGCAGTTGGGCGCGCAAGCGTGATTGAGCCAGCGCGCGCTATTGCCGTCACGGCTGCCGTCGATCACACGCCCATCCGACAACCCGAAAAGAAACGTATGTCCTTCGACGCCTTCACGCTGGTGACGACGCACCGCATTTCGCCATGAAGTGACTTCACCTTTGTATTCAAGCACGCGCTCGCCGGCGGTAGGCGACTAGCCTGTAACCCCTTTGGCGCTTGGCTCTCTGGCAATTGCTACGGTGGCGGGGTGGACAAATATTTTTTCGAAACAGCCGCTTCCGCACGATTGGACGACGGAGCGCATCAGGTCATCCTAGCAAGATTGCCTTGCATCGCCATCACCTTCTTATTGCGACAGAACCGGCCGTGACGGTGTTGCCGCAGCAGTTGCGCCAGCAAACGCACCGTCTCCTGCTGGGCCTCCTGCGGCAGGTGCGTCCACTGTGGCATCTTCGGAAAAGGATGAAGAAGACTGTCCGAACGGGTGAGGCCACCTCTATCCTCCTGCTCTGTTCCTCGGACGCGGCGGCGAATTCGCCAACGAGATCCGATAACTGCGCCCATTTACCCGACAAAGCCACGTCAGCGAATGCAAAGGATGCGTTGTCCACCCCAAAGCACGCTAATTCACAGCTAAGAATCAACATATATAGTTGCTCTGGTGTGCTACAGACAACCTGATAGTGGAGATTATTAAGATGATCGGAAATGCGAAGACGTTATTGAAGTACGTGGTAAAGCCTGCTTGTACCGTGTGCGCTATTATTGGATTTACTTGCGCGCAAGCGGCTACTTGCCCAGACATCGCGAAGCTTTCCACTACCACCTCCCAGGGCCACTCAATGATTTCCGGTGTCAACGCCGACGGCTTTGCTTGGATGGGGCCTGGTAGGAAGATCCCTACGGCATTTGAGGGGGCTTTTTTAGTATCAACCAAAAACGCTGCTGAAAGGGCCTTCGGGTTGTCCACTCCATATTGTGTGTATGGCACGGCGGGTGTGCAAAACAAGACGGTCCTTACACCAAAGGATAACGTTGTTGCTCTTCCCCAGGGACCACAGTGGACTTCCGGTACAGAGCCTTTAGCTCTTGCGGTAGGTACAAGATATTGTGCGTCGACGAATCCAGCCGACTGTAATGCAATTATGCAGATTTACGTTCCTATTCCTGACAACAAAACTTCACAAAGAGCCTTGGATGACGCTCGCGTCTCTCCATTTTGACGGTCAATTGGTTGTATATGAACGCGTCCCGATTGCGCTAGTGTTTTGTGTGCTCCGACATCGACAGAACGGGTTGCAGCTGTATATCGGGCCTTGTTGCAGCCGATACTGCGGCTGCGGGCCCCGATGAAATCCGCTGACTCACACCTCATTGCCAGAACGAGTTCGAAGCTCGGCAACCAGTTCAGGTTTAGTGAGTCCCGTTCCGACCTGTCTTGTCATCTCACGCGGTTGCCAACGAAACTTTTGGCGTGGGTCAAAAATAGCTGTTTTTGCGTTACACAGGCGAGCGGAATTGTTCCACTCTAAAAATGCAGGATTCGTTAGGATTACGTGTTAATTTGGCGAAGCCAGCGAGCTCGGAGCTTTAGCCTTTATGCGGGTGAAGCGGCCCGAGTCCGAGCAGAGTGAGCCAGTGATGATGTGCGTGACCGGTCAGGTTCTGTCGCATTAACGCGCCGATGTAAAATGCGGCTTTTTTGAACCATGCCGCGATATCGACGCCAAAGTTGCCATGCGTCGCAATTCGATAGTCGCCGCATGTGTTGAGGTTTCCTGCCATTAGCCGCATCCTGAAAGTTGAACGTACCCTGATCGATCGGGCTTTCGGCGTTTCTAATCCGTCGCTCAGTAGGGCGAGGACAATGCGTGCGCCAGTGCACGGGACGCTCGCCAAGCGGCGCGGTCAATGTACACATGCTCACGAATCTGCTTGCGCAGGAATACGTCGTTGTCGCCAGCCACCGCAATGATTGGCCCTGAGATCGTGCTTACCTGATTTGCCGCCCCCAATCCAAGGGCCTGCTCCGGAATGGGGCTGATATTCAACTTCTGTCCGTTTGGGCGAGGCATTGGCAACGGAATCGCACTAGCTTTGATTGCCGCTGGCAACGCCGGAAACGGATCGATGCCTGTGATGCGGCCTGCTTCCACGAATTCAAATTAAACGCGGCGAACTGGAGACGAGTGGGTCAGTTGACATGACCTAAGGGGCTGACGGAAATCCGATGGACGCGACGATCCCTGACGTGCCGTCTTGACGATTTCGAAGACTCGCCGCGCCGCCATATTTACTCGCGATCGCCTTGACGATCGACAGTCCAAGGCCGCTGCCCTCGATTTGCGTGCTCGCTCGAAAGAAGCGGTCGAACACCCGTGGCAGCAGTTCTTCCGCAATACCGGGCCCGGTGTCGGTCACCTCGATCCACACCATGTCGTCGCGCACCCGTACGCTCAGATCAACCTTGCCGCCTTCCGGCGTGTAGCGGATCGCGTTACCGACAAGATTGCGGACGGCAATGCCGACATCAGCTTCGACCGCGCGGACAAACGCGCCCGCCATTTCGTCGGCGCCGATATCGATGCCGCGCTTCATCGCGATCGGCAATACTTCGGCCACCGCGCCGACGACCACGGCGGGCACATCGACGCGCGTCAACGTCTCGGCTTGCACCGCCGCATCGGCACGCGCGAGCCTGAGCAATTGCGTGATCAGACCGCCACTTCGGGTGATGCCGCTGCGCAATTCGAGAAATCGCTGCTGGTTGCCCGCCACGATAAGCGGCTGCAGATTGTCCGCCTGCAATTGAAGCGCGGTGAGCGGCGTGCGTAGCTCGTGCGCCGCGTCGGAAATAAACTTGCGTTCCGACTCGATCGACTGTGCGAGCCGATTGATCATCCGATTGATCGAGTCGATGAAAGGACGTATTTCGATCGGCACGCCCGCCGTCGACAACTGCTGAAAATGACTGACGTCGATGCCCTGCACTTGCGCACCCAAACGATTCAACTTGCGCAACGAGCGGCGCACGACAAGCAGCACGGCAATCCACACCAGCGGCACGAGTACGATCATCGGCCAGAGCGTATTGACCGCGCTTTCTTCCGCAAGCTCGTGCCGCACCGCCGAGCGTTGCGCGACCTGAATCACCATAGACGGCTCACGCAGCGTGTAGATGCGCCACTCCTCGCCGCTAACGGCTGTCGTCATGAAACCCGCTGGCGCCTCGCGCGGCAGCGCCAGAGAAGGTTCAGTCGACCGGTAAGGCGTGGCCTGATCGTCCTTCCAGATCGTAATGACAATGTCGCGTTCCGGTTGCGAGCCGCGCGCGGGAATGGTGGGCAGCGAATCAGCGAAACCGCCGCGCATACGGCCGGCGACCTGTTCGAGCCGAAGGTCCAGCAACGCGCTCATGCCCGCTTTCGACAACTGAAACGAACTGACGCCCTGCACCACACCGACGATGCTGACCAGCACGCAAAGAGCGAAGACAAGCTGGTTTCGTAGAGACTGGATCATAGAGACGCGGAAAAGTGTTTCGTCCAACGAGCGATTCGGGGACGCCGGAACACCCAGGGCAACGCAAGAGACGGCTGAGACAGGTTTTTTTGTGAAGCGATTCTGCACGCCCGACCAGGCGCTTTCTCGCTTCCAAACGACGCCGTGGACTCCACTGTAGACAAGAATTTGCAAAGAATGAGATGCCGTCTGGACGTGATTCAGCAGGTGGCGCGTGGTCCTGCACTAGCGCCAGTAGGCATATCCATACCCATAGTTCCGGTATCCCCAGTTCGGGTGTCCGTAATAACCAACCACCACGGGCGGCACATACACGGGAGGTGGCGGCGCGTAATACACGGGCGCAGGCGGCGGTGCATAGATCGGTACGGGCGCGACAGGCACCGCCGCCACTATTGGCATGATCGGCATCGCCGGCACCCCGATGCCGACACCGACGAACACATGCGCCTGAGCAACACTCACGAGGCCGACGCTTAATGCGGCGGCGACTACCATCTGGCGAATCCCTTTCATGTTTTTCTCCTTGACCTTCGGCGCAGCGAATTGGCTGCATCGGTTGACGTGCATTCTGGTCGTTGAGAGTTAGGAAAGAATGAGCGACCGTGGTTTTATGAAACAGGCGCTTAATCACACCGTGGATCATTTGCAGCGTGCCGCGCACGCTCCTCATTTCCGCCTAATTCACGGCGCCTACGATCCGTTCGTCGATGCACAGGTTCAGATTCGAACCCCCAGTCAGACGCGAAAAGCGCGTTCGGCACGCATCGGACTGAAGCGACGATACGGACCGCCGGCCCGACATGCGTCGCGCCACTCAAGGAGCACATCATGTTTGCCGCACTTTTCGAAAAACTGGGGGCGTTGTTCTCGCCTTCTCGCCATGACGAACGCCATGCGTATCCGACGTCGTTGTTTCCGCCTTCTCACTTCGAACAACGCGAAGCATATCTGGCGTCATCATCCGATCTCGTGGATCTCGAGCGCCGCATGCGTCATCTCGATAGGGGCTTCTATCCGTTCAGTCTGCATTCGAGCGTTATGCCGCGCGACAACGAACTGTGAACGATCAACGGACAAGGAGAACCGACATGCGTCACTATCAATGCGACAGTCCCGAAGCCGCGGCACGTATCGTCGCGGCCTGCTTGCTGTCTGACGGACACGCAGGAGCGGACGTGATTGAAGCGCTCGATCGCCATGGCATCGAACAGCGATTGTCGTTGCGCCCGCGTCAGGTCCTGGCCATCGTGCAGACGCTGTGCGAAGACCTGACTTCCACCGCCTATCTGAATTGGGACGACGCGTGCAGCCTCGATCCCGTCATCGTCAGCCAACTCGCGGCCGACGTGCAGGACTCGCAAATCCGGCGCGACGTCATCTGGCTATGCAAGGAAGCCATTCATGCGGACAGGCATATCTCCGAGGGAGAAGCCAGATTTCTTTACCTGTTGTGCGCTGCGTGGAATTTACCGGAGCACGCCGACCGTGCCCGTCCACGCGATCTGATCAAGCTCGCGCGCGGGCATCGAGTGCAGTGACTGAAGGGCCGGCCGTGTCGCCTTCCAGGCGCATCGCCTTTACCCCGGACGGGATGGCGAAAACGCGTTCCGGCCTGAAGCCGCTCCCTGTCACCCCGGCTTAGCCACCCATTCGAATCCGCCAGGCCGCGCGCTCGAAAACGCGTGGCCTCGTGGGCCTCCAGCCCTATAATCTGCACCATAGCTGCCAGGATCGACGTCAGCGTCACAACCCGCGCAATCGAACGAGGCCGGCTCAACATGGGTCACTATGTCTTTTCCGCCGTTGTGCTTGTGCTCATTCTTGCGAGTGCAGCGCTTGGATCGCATGTGCGTGCACGCCTCGCCGATCACCATTTCCAGGAAGACTCGCTTGCCGCGATGCGCATTGCCGTTGGTCTGGTGGCGACGCTTTCGGCCTTAGTGCTTAGCCTGCTGATTTCTTCCGGAAAGTCTTCGCTCGACCTGGTCAACAGCGCGCTCCAACACAACAGTGTCGCCATGATCCAACTGGATCGAACTTTGTCCCAGTTTGGCCCATCGGCCGATGGTCTACGCGCCGACATAAAAAACGACTATGCCCAATGGATCTCCTTCCTGTTTTCCAACAAAACGGGAACGACTGCAGAGGCAGAATCGCGGAAAATCCTCAGTGGTACCTATGACATCCAGGGACGCATTTTCGCCTTGCAGACCGCCGACCTCTCGCAGGACAAACTCCGTGAACATGCGATGCAACTCTGGGACGACATATTCGCGGGTCGATGGCTCGCACTCGAACACAGAAGAGGCTCGATTCCCGCTCCCCTCATTGCAGTGCTGGTTGGCTGGCTGACCGTCATATTTGGCATATTCGGCTTCAGTGCGCCAAGAAACTGGAGCATGTGCGTCGTATTTCTTCTTTGCGCAGTATCGGCCACGACAGCTGTGTATGTTGTTCTCGATCTCGACACGCCATTTCAGGGCATGGTGAATGCGTCGAACACGCCCATGATGGATGCGCTCAAGTTCATGGGGAGATGACTTGAAGCACCTCTCTCGCCATGTCCTTCACGCTTCCGTGACGAAACTGCGGTGGCATCGATGACGCCCGTCGGCACATTTGCTCAGACCTGCCGGACGCCCCTATTCGTACCCGGGCGTGAACTGGCGGCGTGGAAGCATTCCAGAGCGCGCGCGACATTCGCGACCGAAGCGATGCTCTCGGTCGCACTCTCTGTCGCGCTTGCTGTCAGAGACGTGGGTGGGCCGCGATTAGCGGCTTCGCTGTCATGCAAACGAGTTTTGCCGGCTCCGTAGAGCAAGACCGCGCACCGCAGATGGGCACGGCGATCGGTGCCGCGCTGGGCACCGTAGTGGGCCCCTGGATTGGTGACCATCCGTGGTTGTTCGTGCCCGCGTTAGGGGTCGGTGGTGTCACGGTGTACCGAGCCAACGGGTCCAACGCGGCCTACGCCTGGATTCTGGGCGGCGTGACGGCGCTGATGGTGACATACGAAGCGCATAGCCTCGCGTCCATCCGGGCGACCGCATCATTTGCGGCGCTGCGGATCACCGAGGTCGCGGTTGGGACACTTGCTTGCCTGCTGGTGGCGAGCGTGTTTCATTTCGGACCGAAGTGCTACTGAAAGAACAGGGCGCCCTTACACGCTTCAAACGCTCGCGCGGCGGTTTTGACACCGCCACTGGAATCAGTGCGCCCGACCCGCATGCTGCTGGTCCTGCAGGCCGCACTGTCGAGTCCCATCCTCGGATCCCTCACTTACGTGATGCATCAGCCGGGTTTCGCGCAAGCAATGGTCACGGCGATCGCGGTGCTGATTGTGCCGCCGGGGCTCGCCGCAGACAGCACCCGGCAGCAGGTCATGGAAAAGATGGTGCAGCGCGTGGCCGGCTGCTTGCTGGCCGGTATGCTCGGTGTAGCGCTACTCCCGCTGATGCAGGGGCAAGCCATGCTCTGCATGCTCGCGTTGCCCATCGGCGGGTGGACAGGATCATCATCGGTCGGCCGCCCCGTTACCCGCGCTGATGCGGCTATCCGGCATTCTCGCCGGAATCGTTGTCTTGGCGGCGGTGATGCTCGCGACCGGCAACCTGCACAGCCCTTCATAGGATGGACACCCCACCTGCTCGATGGGAAACGCTAAAGCAGTACTCAATCGTTCATCCGCCCATCGACGAAGCCGCCGCACGGCGTGTGCTCTGGCGGTCTGTGATAGAACATCCGTGAAGCCAACGTTTCTTTCGTATGGAAGGCCTGCGGACACTCTTTCTTCAACCTTTGTATGGTTCGATTGATCTCGCTCATTCCGCGGCTCGTAGCATCGATCAAATTGGCTCGCTGAAACAGGTCTAGCATCATGTACTCTCCGCAACGGTTGTGAATGGTTCGAGAGTTCAATGTACTGTCCTTGAATTAGATTTCAATTATCCTCAGCTCGACGTCAAAGGGGTACGCGAGAAAAACAGCGGCTGGCCAGCCTATGACGACGCCAAAAGCATCCGCCGCAGGCCGGCCTGCGTAGCATCAGGCTAATTCAATGCTAACTGTGCGTGTTCATGATGGCCTCATCGAATTGGAGGACACGAACATCATGAAGCTCTTAGGAATCACACGCATCGCCTTGCCCCTGGGCTTGATCACCGTTGCGCTCACCGGCTGCGCGGTCATTCCGCCGACTGGCCCGTCCGTCGTCGCATTGCCGCCAAGTGGCAAACCGATAGGCGTGTTCCAGCAGGAAGACTACGCATGCAGGGACTACGCCTTCCGCTCGGACAATCGCGCCACACCGGCTCACAGTGAAATACCGAACGGCGTCGGCAGCACTGCGATCGGAACCGTGGGTGGAGCGGCAGCTGGCGCGCTGCTCGGCGCCGCGGCGGGAGATGCGGGCGTCGGCGCAGCGATCGGTGCGGGCGTGGGTCTGCTGTTTGGCGGCGCCGCCGGTGCAAACGGCGCGCAAGCCACCTCGGCCGGCCTGCAGGCGCAATACAACGCAGCCTACGCGCAATGCATGGCCTCAAAGGGCAACAGTATTTCTCAACCGGCCGTCTATACGACGGTTCCGGCCGCGTACGCACCAAGCGCCATCGTTTACGGCTACCCGTGACGCTTCGGCTGCGGGTCTTTTCGATTTCCCCAGTTCATTTTCTTCTTGCCCTGCCGCGTGATGATGCGGCTAGGGATCACGAACAGCGAAAGCCCGCTGTCGTGGCTTAGTTACCCGTCTACGAGGTACTCAGAATGTTCACGAAGATTCTCGTCGCAATCAGTGCAAGTTCCGCCGACACCGTCCTGACGTCTGCCATTGAAGCCGCGCGAAAGTACAACGCAAACATTGTCGCACTCCATGTAGTCGACCCAACGCCCTGTTATCTGGCCGCCGCCGACTGTAACTATGGCCTGATCGTCGAGGCAATAACGGAACATGGTCGCAAAGTGACCACGCATGTCAGGAAAGTGCTGGACAATCAGGCTTGCACAGCGGAAGTCCGCATGGTTACGCTGCCGGCGTCCGGAATGACAATCGGTCGCGCGATCGCTATTGTTGCCGATGAGACGGGTGCTGACCTGATTCTTCTCGGCGAACGGAGTTCGTCCCCGTGGCGCTGGTTAGGTGAAGACGTGGCATCGGAGGTCGTACGCTGTTCCGGCACCCCAATCCAGGTCGCGGCCGCGAGGAGCAACCCGAGATCGGCGCATCGTGCCGGTGCACGTTGGGCTGATGCGTTTACCGTGCGCATGTGAAAATCCCCGCGTCTTCGCAAGGGCCGGCCGCTGAGCGTCTCTTCACGGCCAACAAACAGCGAGCTGACCGCTGGTCGCGGCTCGCTTCGACCATTCTTCACTTGACCAACGCGGAATTTTTACCCACAATCTTTCCCATGGAAACATAAGACTCGTTAACTTGACCGCCCCCCTACACCATCCCGCCATGAAAAACGGACCGTCTACAGCCCGCAAGACTCCTGTGCCGCCAAAGACAAAAACCCGAAAAAATATCGCCGAGCCCGTGCAAGACAAGCCCTATCATCATGGGTCGCTTCCGCACGCGCTGCTGGAGGCGGCCGAAACCGTCTTACGCCGCGACGGTATAGGCAGCTTAACGTTGCGCGCCATTGCCCGTGAGGCGGGCGTCTCGCATACAGCGCCCCAGCACCATTTCGGCGACACTGCAGGCGTGCTCAGCGAACTTGCCGCCAGCGGCCATCGGCGGCTGGCCGCGACCATGGCAGTCAAAGCGGAGGGCATCCCATCCGGGCCGGCCAGTCGAAAGGCCATTGCACGCGGCTACGTCAGCTTCGCGGTAGATAACCCCGATCTGCTTCGCCTGATGTTTCGCAGCGAGATGCTCGACAATACGCGGGCGTCGCTCGTCGACGCAAGACAGCTATCCGCACGTGCGTTGATGGGTGCCTTCGACGAGCAGCCCCAGCCTACGCCGGGCAAATCCGCGACGTTCGGCCGGTTGGATGCCGCGCAGGCTATTGCGATGACTGCGGGCTGGGCGTATGTTCACGGCCTTGCATCGCTGCTCATCGACGGTCGACTCAAAGCGTTGGCCGCGTCCGCCGAAGGTATCAGCAATACCGAAGAACTCGTGGATGCCGCGATTGAGCACATGCAACTCATTCATGACGCCAGTCTCAAGCTTAAGGCCAGGCAAGCCGCCAGCAAGCGACCGAAACCCGAGGCAGAGACGAGCGATTCGCCCTGAAAGACCGCTATTTTGAGTTTTTAGGCGGCGGCACAACACCGGCCGGTGTTCAATGCCGCCACTGCCTGGCAACCCTCCGCCTTGCAGGGTGTCGCGCATGGCGGCACCCACTTGCCTGCTCCAGGTAGGCAAACACCGCAGAATCAGGTTGGATCGCGCATCGACCTGCGCTAATTTTCACCTCATTTCCTTCGGAGAACATAGGTGATGCGGATCGACGATTCGCATCACCTAACCGACAGGAAGTCCATCATGTTCTCATTCTTCAACCAACCCGCACGTTCAACTGCCAACGGCGCAGGCCAGGTTTCCGTCAGTGAAATGGCGACGCAATCGACAACACTCGACGCAGGCGATGAAAAGAAGGCCGCTGACCAGCCGGCAACTTATGAGGAAATGTTTCCCTACTTGATGGTTGCGATGGTGACAGCCATCTGAGACCCGCCGTGCGGCAACAAGCGGCACTGTGTACCGCCGCCTGCCGCTGAACCAAGACGCACTGCTTCGCCGCGATGGTTGACCTGACCCGCTCGTGGCGAACCCTTAATCACCACGGCCAGTTTCCTGATCGCCCCGAACAAGGCCGCCTGATGCGCCACTCAGCCGACAGCCGAATCGCAGGAGCAACGCCCGCACTGTGGCCTGGCACCGCATCACAATTGCCGAGGGGACAAAGATGAGAATTCTGTTAATCGAAGACGATCTGCAGATTGGTCAAAGCCTGCTGCGCGCGCTCAAGGATGCCGACTTCAGCGTCGACTGGGTGAGAGACGGCTTCGCCGGACGCACCGCCCTCACCGGCACGGAGTACACCGTCGTATTGCTCGATCTGGGCTTGCCCGGCATGGACGGCATCGAACTCCTGAAGACGGCGCGCGCATCGGGAAACGCCGTGCCGGTGTTAATACTGACTGCCCGAGACGATCTCGACTCGCGCGTTCAGGGCCTCGACGTCGGCGCCGACGACTACCTTATCAAGCCCTTCGACGTGCCCGAACTGCTCGCGCGCATCCGCGCGGTGATCCGCCGCAAAGCCGGTTACGCGTCCTCGCGCCTGGGCGACGAGTCCCTATGCCTCGATCTCGGCAAACGCACGCTGACCTGCAAGGGTTCGAAAACCGTGCTGTCCGCGCGCGAATTCGCACTGATGCTGGCGTTCCTCGAGCGGCCCGGAACGATCCTCTCGCGCGAGCAACTGGAAGACCGTTTATACGGATGGGGTAAGGAAGTGGAAAGCAACGCGGTGGATGTGCTGATTCATTCGGTACGCAAGAAGTTCGGCCAGACGGTGATTCGCAATGTGCGCGGGCTCGGGTGGACAGTGATGCTTCCCGATGCCCCCGCGGGACAGACGCCGTAAGACTGCCGCGTATATGACGCCCCGCGACAGCGGGGCAATCGTCAGAAGCGGTGAATCACACCTGCAGCAACCGCGACCATGCTGCGTGAGGACGATGGCGTCGAGTTAAATCCGTCGCCGATGGAGGGAGTCGCTGAAATGATGGAAGCTCCATTCGGCCCCAGCGTCTGTCCGCCAGCTCGTTGATAGGCCTGCACCATATAAAGCCCCGTCCGCTTGGAGAGGCTATAGAACTCCGATAGCGAGGCTTGCTGATACTGTGCACCGTCCGTAATTCCATTGGCCTTGCTTGCACGCGTATAGCTGTAGCCGGCGGCGAAGTTCCACACCGCTGCCACTCTGACGTGAACCACCGCGCCAAACGTATTCCATACGGCAGTCGATTTGAAAGAAGAACCTGCTCCGGGGCTATATTGAACGTTTGAATACGACGCCGAAAGATCAAGATCAGGACTGAAAGCGTATCCCGCCGTCACCGCAAACCGGTTTTGTGCTGCGGCAGTCTGGTATCCGTTTGTGACAGACGAGATGCCTTGCTGGCCGTTATTTGTGGCAGTGGAGTTTGCGTTCCATGCTCCTCCTCCCGGGGTAGCATTGTTGAAGCGTTCGAAGCCTGCCCCAATTCCGAATGGACCCATCTGATACTTCGCGCCGGCGCTCCAACTTGAACCGGTATTCAGACTTCCCGGCGTACCGCCAAGCGCGTAGGAAGCGCTGGCCGTCAATCCATGGATCATTGGCGTTGTATACGAAGCCGTGTTGTTCGTCTTGTAATCCGTATCGAAGTTATCGAGGTCACCAGGATGTGCACCGGAGAACCCGGTCAGCCAAGTCGTCGGCGAATACGACGAAGTCATCCAGTAGTACGACATATATTGGCGACCGAGCGTCAAGCTACCGTATGCTTTGTCCTGCAAGCCAACCCACGCCTGCTGGGCGAACATAGCACCCGGAAACTGCGCGCTGCCATTTGCAGAATTGAAACGCGACATGAGATTAAAAATGGCGGACAGGCCGCCGCCCAGATCCTCACTCCCTTTCATGCCGAACTTGCTGCCCTCCCAGATTCCAGGCGAGAGTTGTACGTTGTGCGCGCCGTTTCTCGTGGAACCCAGTGTCGTCTGGCTGTTTGAGTAAGCAATGCCGTTATCGATCACACCATAGAGTGTCACACTGGTTTGTGCATGAGCGATGCACGGCACTGCGGTGACGCAAACTGCCGACAAGCCAGCGAACAGCCTGTTCTTTATTTTCACAACGATCTCCTCAGTACTTGTTGACTCGGTCGGGTCGACGACCGAGCCGCTTTCCACAAATTTGATCTGCAATCGCCCGCCTTTACGTTAGCGCTAACAAATCAGGTTAAAATTGTTGGCCTGGTCGAATGCCGTTCTGCTGCAAGGTTGATTGCCCTTTCATTAGCACGTGCCCTTCTCGATCTCTTCCAGACTCAACCCAGCCGTTTCGCGCAGACAATAGATCGCAAACAGCGTCGCGCCAAAGCAGCAGACTGAAAAGGTCCCAAACGCGGACTCAACACCCATCTCGAGTAGAACCGGGAACGTCGACGCGACAATGAAGTTCATCACGAACATCGAAAAAGCCGCAGCCGACATCGTGCGAGCACGAATGCGCATCGGAAGCAGTTCCGGCATCATCACCCAAACCAGTGGTCCCCAGCTGAAAGAAAACGCGGCCTTGAATACCGCCAGCGCACCTACCGCCACCACGCTGCCCATTGCAGTAGCCGGTCCGCCGAAGTGGAACACGCAGCCAAGCGTCGCCATGCTCAAACCCATCACGACAGAACCGCCGATCAGAAGCGGACGCCGTCCGATGCGGTCGACCACACGTGCGGCGAAGATCGTCATGATGATCGACAGTACACCGAGGCCCACGCTGTTCAGCAATGCGGTCGATTCGCCGAATCCCGCCGCGCGCAGAATGGTCGGCGCGTAGTACACGATCGTGTTGATGCCCAGTGCCTGTTGCAGCACCGCGAGACCGAATACAGCGATGACGGTAGGACGTAAGGCCCTGGATTTCAGCACATCGACGAGACGCACTTTCGACCCCACCTTGTTGGTCCCCTCGATTTCCCGCAGAGCCTCGGCTGCATCCTCGGGCGTATTGGTGATCTCGAGCACGCGACGCGCTTCCTGCACGCGCCCCTGGCGCACGAGCCAGCGCGGCGAATCCGGCTGGAAGATCATGCCGATCGTCAGAAAGATTGAAGGCACCGCCGCGAGACCGAGCATCCAGCGCCATTGGCCGTGCGCGGACAGCAGGTAGCAGACGACATATGAAATCAGAATGCCGGTTGCAATCGCCAATTGGTTTAGGGATGACAGGCCGCCCCGAGTATGCTTCGGCGAAATCTCAGCCAGGTAAAGCGGCACCTGCACCGTAGACACACCGATCGTGATGCCGATCAGCACACGAGCCACGATCAGGCTCAGCGGATTCGGCGCAAGCGCGGACAGTATCGACGTTACGATAAACATACTGCCCGCAGCGATCAGCATCTTGCGTGGGCCGAAGCGTTCTGCGAAACGCCCCGTGCCGAAGGCCCCCACCATCGCTCCGAGCAACAGCCCACCCACCACCATCCCTTGCAACTGCGCACTCAGTACCATGTCCTTGCGGATAAAGAGCAGTGCCCCTGCAATGACACCACTGTCATAGCCGAAAAGAATGCCGCCAAGCGCGCCAAAAAGGTAGGCGATTCGCGCGCGACTGCGCGACCTGGTTGGAAAATACGTCAGCGTGTCAGTTCCCATCTGTTGTCTCATCCATGTTTTCGTTTCATTTGCGTGGCCCGGATCATATGCCGGACTCCAGCGTCAGTTTGCGATGCAGGTCGTGTCCAATCCTAACCTCCGCGATTTCCTCCTAAAAAAGCAGGCAAGCAACACGCGCGAAGCGCCCCGTTCGCCTGCGGTCCTTCATCCGACTACCGACACTTGCGCCAGGCCCGCGTCGACAATCATATTCTGGCCAGTAACGGCCGCAGCCTGGTCCGACGCAAGGAATAGCACCATATCGGCGATGTGCTTCGCCTCGACCGGAAATTTCAGGCACTGCAGTTCGATGAATTGATGCGCATCGCCGGAATCAAACCACAGCGTCTTTTGCCGGTCCGTCAGGATGGGGCCCGGCAGCACTGCATTCACGCGAATGTTGTCGCCACCCAGCTCACGCGCCAGCGTGCGGGAGATACCGCTGATCGCCGCCTTCGCGGCGGTATAGGCGATGAGGTTGGGACGGCCGCGCAGCCACGAGATCGAGCCCATGTTGATGATCGCGCCGCCGCCTTCGCGCGCCATCGCCGGCGCGACACGCTGCGCTGCGAAGACGTGATGCGTGAGATTCGTGCGGATCATGTCTTCCCAGCGTTCGGGCGTCAGATCCTGCAATGGGCACCGATCATCCCGCCCCGCGTTGTTGACGAGCACGCGAATTGGTCCAAGCGCCGCTGCGGCCGCATCGAGTGTCGCCCGATACGCGTCGACGTCGCGAATGTCACAGCGTGCGAACCACGGACGTGACTCGGCCGGGTAACGCTCGCATAACGCATGGCCGTCGGCTTCGTTAAGATCGCAAAACGCAACGCGTGCGCGTTGTGCGACGAACGCCTCGACCAGCGTCGCGCCGATTCCCGATGCACCGCCCGACACGAACACGACGGTGTTCTCCAGCGAAGAATAGATTGCGCTCATCAGTAGGCCACCTTTAGCGGTGCGTGGTCGGCACAGCCCTTCATGCGGGCGAGTATCGCTTTCGCCTGCTGCATCATGAAAACGAGATCGGAGCCGACGGCGACGTAGTCATAACCCATCTCGACGAAACTCTTGACCATCTCGGGCGAAGGCCCGAGCGTGCCAATCGGCATACCAACCGCGCGGGCGCGTTGCGCCGCCGAGCGCATCAGCGTCTGTACGCGCTCATCCTGCAGGTTGCCCATACAACCTAGCGCCGCCGACAGATCGCCCGGACCGATGAACAGCGCATCGACGCCTTCGACTGCAGCGATCTCTTCGAGACGATCGATGGCCTCAGGTGTTTCCAGCTGCACAATGCACGTAGTCAGATCGTTCGCGAGCTTGCCGTAATCACTGAATGTACCGTAGCGGCTCGCGCGATGAACGCCCGCGAAACCGCGCTGCCCGAGCGGAGGATATTTTGCCGATGCCACGATCCGACGTGCCTGTTCGGCGCTTTGCACGTACGGAAACATCAGTGTTCGCGCGCCGAGATCGAGCGCCCGCTTCACGAGGGCAGGATCGTCACTGGTCGATACGCGCACAATCGGCGTTGCAGGCGTGCAATCGACGGCCTGAAGCATCTGCCAGGTGTCGCGAAAGTCGATTGGCCCGTGCTCCATATCGATTAGCAGCCAGTCAAATCCGCCATGCCCAAGCGCTTCCGCGTTACTCGGTGTTCCGGCCATCAGCCACGTGCCAAGCGGCGGAGCGGGCTGGTCGAGCAACGTGCGAAACGCGTTTGTGTCAGGCTGGTGCTTGCTCATCAGGAAACCTCTGCTATCAGTAGATCGGTGGCTCTACTGGCTCGTGCCAGCCCGCCAGAAAGTCGAAATCGCATCCTTCGTTCGCCTGTGTGACGTGCTCGAGAAAGAGCTTCGTGTAACCGCGCGGCGGTTTTTTCACATCCGGCTTCCATTGCGAGCGGCGCTGCTCCAACTCCTCGTCGGACAGTTGCACGTCAAGACGCCCCGCCGCCACGTCCAGGTCAATGACATCGCCCGTGCGGATCAATGCCAGCGGCCCCCCCGCGGCTGCCTCCGGTGCCACATGCAGCACACAGGTGCCGTAATGCGTGCCGCTCATACGCGCATCCGAGATGCGCACCATGTCGCGTACGCCCTTCTCCAACAGCTTTTTCGGAATCGGCAGATTGCCCCACTCAGGCATACCCGGGCCGCCGAGCGGGCCGCCATTGCGCAAAACGAGCACCGTGTTCTCATCGACATCGAGCTCGGGATCGTTGATGCGCGCGTTCAGGTCGACCATCGAATCGAATACCAGCGCGCGGCCGCTGTGCTTGCTGAACTTCCCGCTCGCACCACTCGGCTTGATCACGGCGCCCGCCGGCGCGAGATTGCCGCGTAACACGGCAAGCGCACCGGCTTCGCTGACGGGCCGCGCAAGCGGCCGCACGACTTCGTCGTCCTCGCATTGCGCGCCTTCGAGGTTGTCACCGAGCGTGCGACCGTTCACCGTCATGCTATTGAGTGACAGACGGTCGTGGACGCGTCGCAGCAGTGCCGGAAGGCCACCGGCATAGTAGAAGTCTTCCATCAGGTTCGAACCGGACGGCAGCACATTGGCCAGCACCGGCACCCCCTTCCCCAGCCGCTGGATATCCTCGAGCGTGAGCGATACATTGCCCCGGCCGGCGATGGCGATCAGATGGATCGCCGCGTTCGTCGAGCCGCCAATCGCCATATAGGCGGCAACGCCGTTGAGCACCGACTTTTCGTTGAAGAATGAAGATGGCTTCAGGTCCTCCCACACCATCTCGACGATGCGGGCACCACTTTCGGACGCCATCCGTGTATGCGCCGAGTCCATCGCAGGAATGCTGGCGGCATTGGGCAGCGTGAGACCCATTGCCTCGGCAATCAGTGTCATCGTGCTCGCTGTACCCATCGTGTTGCAGGTTCCGGGCGTTCGCGACATGTGCGATTCGAGCACAATCCACTCCTTGCCGCTCAGATGCCCGGCCTGCTTTTCATCCCAGAACTTGCGCGTATGGGTTCCCGCGCCGACCTTCTCACCCCGGTAGCGGTCATTGAGCATCGGCCCTGCCGGCACAAAGATGCAAGGCAGGTTGGCGCTGAACGCGCCCATCAGCAGACCCGGTACCGTCTTGTCGCAGCCACCCAGCAGCACGGCACCGTCGATGGGCAGCGAACGCAGTAGCTCCTCCACTTCCATCGCGAGGAAATTTCGGTAGAGCATCGTAGTCGGTTTGACCAGCACCTCGCCAAGCGACATAGCCGGCAATTCGAACGGCATGCCACCCGCCTGCAGGATGCCGCGCTTCACTGCTTCCGCACGCTCACGCAAATGCGCGTGGCATGGCGAGAGATCGCTCCATGTGTTGACGATCGCAATGACCGGGCGCGACATGAATTCCTCGCGCCGCAAGCCCATTTGCTGCAACCGCTGCCGGTGCGCAAACGAGCGCGTGTTATCGGGTGCTAACCAACGCTGGCTGCGGAGATCTTCGAGACGCTTCTTCACTTTTGACCTGGCTTCGATTGAGAAAAGATGCAGCTAACCTGGCGGAATTTAGAAACAGACCTAGTTAGCGCTAACTTTTTCCAGTATCTGTTAGCGCTCCCATCAAGTCAAACGAAGATCATTAAGGATTTGCCCTAGTCAGGTGACGTATCTGCGCAAACAGTTCAGGCCGTGACGGAAACAATCAGTGCGAAAGCGCATGAACCCGGTCGGAACGGCCGCAAGACGCTCACACGTCCATGTCCATGTCTATCTGGATCAGGTCGCCGCGATATAGCACTTCCGCGTAATAGATAACGACGCCTTGCGTGTCGTTGATGATCCGTTGGATGCGGGCGACCGGCGCATCGACAGGGATGCGCAGCAGATGGGCGGTCGCGGCGTCGGCGGTCGCGATCTTCAGCGTTTGTCGCGCACGCGCCATCGGCCGGGGATCGAACTCCATCAAGATCGGAATCACAGTCTCGTTGCGAAAGCGCTCGGGTGCCCGCGCGAATAGCCGCTCGTCGAGATAGAGCGCGATCACGCAATAGGGCGCGTTGCCGGTCGAATGCACGCGCTTCATGTACGTGTAGGCGGCGGCGAGTTCGCCGTCTGCGGCAGTGATGGGAGGCACCCGAGTGTTCTCTTCGATGGTCAATAGCTCAGGTGTGGTCGCGCGGTACGTGTCCGCGAGTTCGTCGAGGCTGGTGACGACATGGACCGGTTTGTGCACTGCCGCCGGCGCGTTCACGAACGTACCGCGGCCTCGCATTGGGATCAGGAGGCCCTCGGTCGTCAGCGTCTGCACCGCCTGGCGCGCGGTCACACGCGCCACCCCGAATTCGTCGGCGATCTGCTCCAGTGTCGGCACAGCTTCGCCGTTGCGCCAGACACCGCGCGTGATTCGATCCCGCAGATCACCGGCGATCTGCACGTAAAGAGGAATGGGACTGGACGACGAGGCACGCATGGTTCGCATGAGACTGGTGGACAGAAGCGTTGCACGCGATGGGCGATTCGCACCATCACGCACGCATGCTGTTGAGTTTGGAATACCTGTATAGTACTATAAACCATACTTTATTACTTTACTACCCTGCATGGGGATCCGCGCACCCGCCGACGGACTGTGAGATACACGCCATGACCGATCTTGAACCCGACCATCCCCCTCTGACCCGCACCACCATCGCGCGTATCGAGACCTATGTTCTGCGCTGCCCGATCGATACCCCAGTGAGAACCTCCTTTGGCGTCATGCACGAGCGGCCCGCGCTGTTCGTTAAAGTCGTCGACCGTGACGGCGCAACGGGCTGGGGCGAGGTGTGGTGCAACTTCCCGTCATGCGGCGCCGAGCATCGTGCGGCCCTCATCGAAACCTTGTTCGCGCCGCTGCTGCAAGGCCAACATGTCACTCATCCGGGCGCGATCTTCGAGCAGCTGACGAAGGACACTGCTGTCCTCGCGCTGCAATCGGGCGAGCCGGGCCCCATTGCCCAGGCGATCGCCGGTATTGATCTTGCCCTTTGGGACCTGCAGGCACGGCGCGCCAACCTTCCTCTTTGGCAGTTGCTCGGCGGCAGTGGCGATGAGATCGCCATTTATGCGAGCGGCCTCAATCCGACGGGTGTGGCAACGCTCGTCGCCGATCGACTCGAACAAGGTTTTGAGGCCTTCAAGCTGAAAGTCGGCTTCGGGCGCGAACGCGATGCAGCAAATCTGGCGGCGCTGCGCGAAATCATCGGGCCACAGCGCCGCCTGATGGTCGACGCCAACCAGGCGTGGGATATCGACACCGCGCTCGCCATGACTGAAGTGCTCGAGCGGCACGATCCCGACTGGCTCGAAGAGCCGTTGCGTTGCGATCGCCCCATTGCTGAGTGGCAGATGTTGAGCGCGCGCAGTTCGGTGCCGATTGCCGCCGGCGAGAACATGGCGGACCAGGCCGAGTTCGTAGAGGCGATAGTCAGCGGCGCCTTCGGCGTGATCCAGCCCGATGCTGCCAAATGGGGTGGCATTTCGGGCACGTTGGCGATTGCGCAAGCCGTCCAGCAAGCGGGACTCACCTACTGTCCGCACTATCTGGGAGCCGGCGTCGGTTTGCTCGCATCGGCGCACCTGCTCGCCGCGGCGGGAAACAGCAACGGCCGCGGCATGCTCGAAGTGGACGCCAACCCGAACCCTCTGCGCTCGCTCCTTTGCGGGCCGATCGAGATACCTGTGAACGGCCGGGTTCGTCTTGGTCATGCGCCGGGTATCGGTGTCACCCCTGACATTGAAGCGCTGGCTCGCCAGATAGCCGCACGGCCATGAGCTTGCGGGCACAGGCCACACTGCTCGACTTTCTCCTCACCTCTATTTTCAATCGATGAACGCTACCGTACCGTCCTATCCCGATACACACCTGTATATCAACCAGACCTGGCGCGCCACCGCACACACGCAGCCGGTCATTGATCCTTCCAGCGAGGTCCAGATCGGCCTGGTATCGCTCGCCTCAGAAGCCGATCTCGCTGAAGCCGTCAAGGCGGCCCAGAGCGGTTTCGAAATCTGGCGCAGGGTACCCGCCTTCGAGCGCAGCAAACTGATGCGCCGTGCTGCGCAACTGATTCGAGAACGCGCCGACGACATCGCCCGCACCATGACGATGGAGCAAGGGAAGCCGCTCGCTGAGTCGCGAATCGAAACGCTCGCCTCAGCCGAAGTCGTCGAGTGGTTTGCCGAAGAAGCGCGGCGCACCTACGGCCGCGTCATTCCTGCGCGCGTCGACGGCGTCCGGCAAATCGTCACGCGCGAACCGGTGGGACCTGTCGCGGCTTTCACACCGTGGAATTTCCCGATCAATCAGGCTGTACGCAAGATCTCCGCCGCCCTCGCAACCGGATGCTCCGTTATCCTGAAGGGTCCGGAAGAGACTCCAGCCAGTTGTGCGGCCCTCGTACGCGCATTCGCCGACGCTGACCTGCCAGCCGGTGTGTTGAATCTCGTTTTCGGCGTGCCCGCCGAAGTGTCCGCCTTTCTGATTGCACATCCCGTCATCCGCAAGATCTCCTTTACCGGCTCGACGGCGGTGGGCAAGCTCCTTGCCGCGCAGGCCGGCAAACATATGAAGCGCATGACGATGGAGCTCGGCGGCCATGCGCCCGCCCTTGTTTTCGCGGATACCGACGTGCCTCGGGCAGCGCGCTTACTCGCCGCCGCCAAGTTCCGCAACGCGGGGCAAGTCTGCGTTTCGCCCACGCGCTTTCTCGTGGAAGAAGCGGCATTCGATGAATTCGTCGAGCACTTTGTCAGCGAAACGCGCGACATCATGGTCGGCAATGGGCTGGGCGAGGGTGTGCGGATGGGTCCGCTCGTCAACGAGCGGCGCCTTCAGGCGATGCAGGAACTCGTGGCCGACGCCGTCGGCCACGGTGCCAAAGTCCTGACGGGCGGTACGCGCATTGGCAGCAAAGGCTACTTCTTCGCGCCCACCGTGCTCGCGAATGTCGCCTCGTCCTCTCGCATCATGCACGAAGAGCCATTCGGCCCCATTGCGCCTGTCTCAACCTTCAGGACCTTCGACGAGGCCGTGGCCGAGGCAAACCGCCTACCGTTCGGCTTAGCCGCCTATGCCTACACGCGTTCGAGCGAGAAACTTGCTGC
Source organism: Paraburkholderia sp. SEWSISQ10-3 4 (assembly GCF_030464785.1). Classification (NCBI taxonomy): domain Bacteria; kingdom Pseudomonadati; phylum Pseudomonadota; class Betaproteobacteria; order Burkholderiales; family Burkholderiaceae; genus Paraburkholderia; species Paraburkholderia sp. SEWSISQ10-3 4. The sequence continues at coordinate 144,208 of NZ_JALPRI010000011.1, read as the reverse complement.
GGTGGGGGTGTTGATCGAAAGCGGCATGGTATCGATCAACCATCACGGGCTTGGACTGCCCGAAGCGCCCTTCGGCGGAATCAAGGATTCCGGATACGGTTCGGAAGGAGGGACGGAGGCACTCGATGCGTATCTGAACACAAAGTTCGTGTCCGAGCATCGCTAATCGCACAGACGCTGAATGACACGGCCCCGCAAACATGGACCGCCACCCCTCTGCGGCGCCCCACATCCATCGTCAGGGAAGGCCCCCGGTTGCCGATGTTACGAACTCACGTGCTTTCCCGTTCGACGATCTCGTAGGGCAAATCGCTAAGTTGCTCGGGTTCATCAGCCGAGGTGCCGCTGCCCGCCTCCCCTAGCGCCTGGAGGATGCGCAGCGCGGCGATGCGGCCGATGTCGTAACGCGGTGGACGGACCGTCGTCAGCGAAGGCACCAGTTTGTCCGAAATAGAAAGGTCACCAAAGCCCATGATCGCGCATGTCTCGGGAATGGGTATGCGTTGATGAATACCGTGCAGCAATGCGCCGGCCGCCAGATTGTCGTTGGCGAAGATGATGGCGTCAGCGGGACGACGGCCACGGGTCAAAGATTCGAAGGCAATCATCCCGGCATCGAGCGGGCTCTTGACGGTCGGACGGTATTCGAGCGGTGTGAGCCCCAGCTCTTCCATCATTGCCGTGTATCCCTCAGCACGACGATCGGCCCCAACATCATGCTGATGCGTCGGATGGACAAAAACGATTCGGCGATACCCTCGACCATGAAGGTACTGTACACAGTCGCGGCCAACGTTGACGTTGGAAAAGCCGACCGCAATCTGATTGGCCTTGGGCTTGTTGCTCCACGTATGCACGATAGGCACGCCCGCGGAGGCAAGCAGTTCACCTGTCTTGCGCGTATGCCGCTGACTGGTCAGGATGATCGCCGCGGGCGACCAGCCAAGAAATGCGCGCACGGCCGCCTCTTCCTCCTCCGCGGAATAGTCGCTTGTGGCAAGGAGCAGTTGGTAGCCATTGGAACGCAAGGTATCCGTCACGCCTTGAACGGTTTCCGCATAGACACCGCCCGCGATATGAGGGATCACCATTCCAATCGATTTACCGCGCGCCGAAGCAAGCGAGCCAGCAAAGACGTTACGCACGTAGCCCGTTTTCTCGATGGCTGCCGCAATGCGCTCCTGCAAGTCCGGTCCCACCATATCGCGGCTATTGAAGTAACGGGAGACTGTCATGTGAGACACGCCTGCGAGTGCGGCAACGTCGTGCAACCTGACCCGACCTGCGCCGCGTCGTTTGCGGAGTGGCTGTGACATACAGAATTGTTCCTCAGAGAATGCCGGTTGGCCGATATCAATGGCTCGAGATACTAGCGTATGATAGCGCTACCAAAAAATGGCTGCGTATTCCCTCGGCGAAACATCATGAACGGCAGGGAATGCGCTCAGCGCCGGGAGCCCACGTTTATACCTGACCGGCTCGCAAACGTGCAATACGCGCGGAGGCCGAGGCCGTGCTGTGCCCCCCATGATTCCGAGGCTTTAGAAGAAAGCATGAAACGTTTCGAATGCGTTTTGGAAAGGCAGGCAGCGGTCGGTGAATGTCCACGCTGGGACGAAAGGCTTCAGCGACTTTGGTGGGTGGATATCTTCGCGCTGGCGCTGCATTGTTACGATCCTGAGAGCGGCGAAGACATGTCGATCGAGATGCCGGAACACATCGGCAGCTTTGCACTGACCGAAGATGGCGGCTTCGTAGCCGCGATGCGAAGCGATATCTGGCTACTCGATTGCGCCGGCCGGCCCCTGCGGCAACTGTGTCCCAATCCTGGCGATGCGAAGACGACCCGTTTCAACGATGGCCGTTGCGATGCTCACGGTCGATTCTGGGTTGGCACCATCGACGAAACACGAGTCAGCAACGCCGCCGCACTGTATCGACTGGACGGCGAGCAGTTGGTCCGGATAGACGACGGCTTGCTGAATTCCAACGGCCTGGCGTTCAGTCCAGACGGACGCTGGCTCTATCACTCCGATACGCCACGCTTTTCCATCTATCGCCGATCGTACGATGCGACTACCGGTATTGCTGGCGAGCGGGAGCCATGGGTCAATTTCGGTCCGTCCGAAACGGGCCAGCGTCGTCCCGATGGAGCCGCAGTCGACGCTGAAGGCTACTATTGGTCCGCGCTATACGATGCCGGTCGTGTTGTGCGGATTTCGCCTGCCGGCAAAATCGTTGCCGAGTATGAGCTTGCCGCGCGGTGCCCGACCATGTGTGCGTTCGGCGGCCCGGACCTACGTACTTTGTACGTTACGACGGCGCGACACGGGCGATCGGCAGCCGAGCTCGAGGCACTACCGCTGTCAGGCGGCGTGTTTGCAATGAAAACGGACGTGCCTGGAATGATCGAACCGCGCTGCGCCCTGCGCACGACCTGATTGTCCACACACCGCATTTGGCCTGCTTGCCAGAATTAACCTGTCCCTACGAACCAATCTAGATCGTCAGTTCCGGTAGATCTTAATCGGCCGGTACGACGGGGACCGAGCTCTGGTCGGCAGTATCGCTATATCGCGTGGATAGAGGAAAGACGAAAGCCAGATGATCAGAAGCATCTGGCCTCCGACGGCTATACCCGCCTTTTCAGCAAGTCGCTGAGGTCGATACCGTTCTTGGCTTCAGCCATTAGGTGATCCGGCGTCGGGCCCTTACGAGTGAGATCGACGAGAGCCTGATTCAGATCCACATACGGCCGCATACGGTGTTCGTATGCAGCAAACGCCCGCGCCGGCTCATCCCAGTACCGAACCAGTTCGCAAGCCAGCACGAAAGCGCCGACGAGCCCGAGACTCGTGCCTTGACCCGAGAAAGGGGATGCGCAATGTGCCGCGTCACCGGCAAGCACGACACGGCCTTTAGACCATGACGGCATGCGGATCTGCGCGAGCTCGTTGTAATAGAACTGATCGGTCGTCTTCATTGCGTCGATGAAGCGGGGAAATCCGCCCTTCAGGTGAGCGCACTGCCCGGCCACAAGCTGCTTTTGCGCATTCGTATCGCTGCGGGACATCGCAGATCCCGGAGCCGCGAAGCCAACGCCAATCCGGAGTTCGCTCTTGTCGTGGCTGGGATAGATCACGTAGCCGACGCCCTCCTCCCGGTACCCAAGTTGCCAATCGATCAGATCGATCAGGTTCGGCGTCGAAAAAAGGGCGAGAACTACGCCCAATGGGTGAACCACCGTGGATTCATCGTCGAAACACTGCCTGCGGACATTCGAGTAGATGCCGTCGGCACCGATCAGGAGATCGAATTTCCGGTTCACGCCGCTCGCGAACGTCACCACCACGCTGTCGCCCTGATCGTCGATCGCGCGGATGCTGTCGTTGTAGACGAATTCGACGCGTTCGCTCATCGCGCCCATCAGAAGCTCGCACAAGTCATCGCGGAAAATTTCGATGTCGTCGCTGTCGAGCCGGCCAGCACTGAAGGTGCGTTCTTCGGTACGTTGTGTCTCGTTGCCGTTGGCGTCGAGCATCGACATGCCCTTCAGGCGCGTTCGCAACGCACGGGCGTCCTCGAGCAATCCCATCTCCTTGACAACATCGAGCGCGACGCCCCGAATGTCGACGGCCTGGCCGCCCCGGCGAAATGCCGGGGCCAGCTCGATCAGCGTCGTGGCAAACCCGGCGCGACCCAGCCAGTATGCCAGTGCCAGTCCCGTGACGCCTGCACCGGAAATCAATACGTTTCCATTCATCATAGGCACCGTCGTTATCTGGCATGCAGGATTAATATGAGTTGAACGCTTGTTTTGAAACTCGCGTTCGCTGGCCCTAGCATAGGCGAAAATATACGCTGAATCACCTAACCGAATGAGGCGCTTGCGTGACGGGTGGGCAGCTTTGCGGCTCGTGCGGGTCTGTCGGCAGATCCGGCCGATACATCGTCACTGCCTCTTCCCAGCGACTCACGACAGGCTAAATTGAACGAATCAACAACACGCACAAACGGCGATGCCTCATGCACGCCCTGAGCCAGTAGAAAATAGCAAAGATACGGAAAAATCTGCTCGCTCAGTATTTGACTGCACTCCACCGGTAGCATCGCGGTGATGTTATCTATCGCCATGACATCGATGCCCTCGGGCGTTCGAAACACGGGTTGCGCAAAGTTAGTCGGCGCCGAATAAATCGGGATCGGGTTGTCTGGATGTGTCGGCTCGCAGCTCACATCGCCAATCAGTGCGATGCGGGTATCGGCGTTGATCATGTCCTTCGACAAAAATATCGGCGTATCTTTGGATAGCTTGATGCAGTTGAATATGATGTCGTACTGATGCAGCAACGCCCTTCGCTGGATATAGTCATTCGTAATCTTCGGCGACCGATCGAATCCAAGCCCAACCTCGTCGAGCAGATGCGCGACCCCGCTGCCCGACTTTCCACGATGTCCGACGACCAGGATCCTGGGAATTGGCACATGCGCAGTGACCAGTGAACGCGCGTACGCGACCAGTTCGGCACAACTGGCGAACTGCAACGGCACGCGATACGCTCCTGTGCGTTCACATTGCCTCTGCTTCCAGATGTCCAGACAGGCCGTTGCGGCACACAATCCAGCCAGGTAGCCGGCGCCGCCTGTAACGAGCTGTGCGCCTGAGGGGTCCTTGATCTGCTCCAGATCGTAAAGAAACCCACCGCCGCTCTTGAATCGCTCGAGCAAATCAACTGAACCTGTTTGTCTCTCGTAGGCATGCGCAAAGTAGAAGTGTCGATGCCTCAGCGGAAAGGACGCCTCCGGAAGCTCCTTAAGACCCAGAATTAACGTGTCCCTACTGGCGAATCTCCAGCTACCCTTTTCGACAAGAATGCAGCCTTGCTTCCGATATGCCGAGTTGCTAAAAATTCGGTCCCGCGACGCTTCAACACACACACGATAGCCATTTTTGACCAGTATTCGCGCGTGAGCGGGGATCAATGGGGTTCGCCGTTCGTTCAGCTTGGTTTCGGCGCGTAGCCACAGGGTATGCATCATTTTCTCTCCTGGATGCAGGATGAACTGCGTCGATCAGCGTGCCTGAAGTCAAGACGTCAGTGAATCTTCACGCACAGGTTCTTCAATCAGGTCTTCAAAGAAGCGCCGTTCAAGCCCGCGGAACCTGGCATAGTCCCGGCAAAGCTCCTCGCGACTGTCCGCCAGGAACATGGCATAGCCAGGGTGACCCAGTGAATACTGGGTTCTTTCGAGATTCCCACCCGCCTGGATTGCGAGTTTGATGCTCATCAAACTTGGGATCTCGAAGAATCCATTCAAACCGATCTCGGATCTGATCCGACCACTGACGTCGGCGGACATATAGACGAAGCGCGCAAACCTGGACGGGGCGTCTGAATAGAGTGCTGTCCTGCTGGAAAAAAGATGCGGGGCGATCAGGCTATCTGCAAGGACGGAGATCTGGCTGTATCCATGGCACTCTTCAACAATCGAGAAGTCCAGTCCGCCGGCCAACCTCGCCCCTGTCTCGATCAGACGCGGGCCATCCGCAGTGAGCATGACTTCGGAATGAGCCGGACCATTTCGTATCTGCAGCGCGTCGAGAACTTCCCCGACGTAGCTCGAAACAGTGGCGAATTCCGGCGACTGTCGGCTCACGGAATCGGAGTACTCGTCAATCAGAAAGGTATTCTCATGGTGATTCACATCCAGCCAGACATCGGTGACGAAATGTGTTCCCTCAACCGATACCGTGTTGACAACATAGTGTCGTCCCTCAAGAAATTCCTGAATCACGTATTCGTCGTTCACTTTTCCTGTGCAGTTGATCTTGTTGATATTCTTTTCGAAGACACTCACAATCTCTCGCTCGTTCTCACAGATTCCCACGCCGTCCGAATAGCCGCCAAGACTTGGCTTCATGACGACCCGCGTAAAGTCATTGCTGCGATACCAGGAGAGTAATCCGTCTATCCTGTTCGACACGAACTGTTCCGAGCAGGCGACGCCCTCATGCCTGAGCGCTTCGATCATGTGATATTTGTGTCGATGGAACCGCCAGCTACCCGCCGGATTCCTGGGAACGTCGAAACACTGGGCTATCTTGTTCGCAGCCACTACGCCCGTATCTCCTGCCGCCAGTACGGCTTTCACGCTGTACCTGTTCAACTTGGCGACGAGATCGGTGATGGCCCAGTCATCGTCGGAGGGAAGCCGGAACTCTGTTGTAAAACAGCTGGAGTTGCCGGGCTTCTTGCGCGACAAATCGCCAACATCGACGTGGATGCATTGATAGCCCCGCCCCTGCAACGTTGGGGCGATATAGTAGCCCTTGGAATCGGCGCCAACGATAACAACTGCTTGCCTTTGCTGTTTCATGTTATGTGCTCTCCAGAATCTGAATGGAATGCAGTGCGGGAAATTTGCTCATGCCGCACACTTCCGGATGACAACTACCACCTGCCCGGGTTCAGTTGCCGTCTCTGTTGGCAACGTCGCGAGGAGATGCTTGAGACGCCATCGCAGAAAGTGTGTCGTGGCTAACTGATCCATGTGAGGGCGAAAGTCTTTCAACCACTCGTTGACGTCCCATCGCGCAATGCCCAACTCGTAACTGACATCGGCAGACGCAGCCTCGAAGTCGACCAGATCCAGAATCTCGCCAGCAGAAAGACCTTCGCGGTGAAAATAACCCAAACTTTGAACCAATGCATTCGACCACTGGCAGAGCGTATAAGTCGTTCGCTGTGACGCTATGGTCTGATCGCACCAGGGCTCACAAATAACGACTCCATGGCGTGTCACGCGCGCCGCCTCTCGCATGGCTCCCTGGGGGTTTGGAACGTGATGAAGCGAATTGGCAATCAGCACCCAATCGAAATGGCAATCGTCGAATGGCAGATGTCGCATGTCGCAGACCATCGCGTCCACCCCGGCACTTTGCAGCGACACCACTGAAGGTTCGTGCGTATCGACACCATATGTGTCGACGTGATGGCTGCGCTTTAGCGCCACGAGTTTGTGCCCGTCGCCGCATCCCATTTCCAGCAAGGAGGCGGGGAACGGCTCCAATCGTGACAAGCGCTCCATCAATCGCCGGTCACCAACACTTAAGCGAGGATCACACATGCTGAACGGCCTCCTTCATCGATTCCAGGAATATGCGGCCGCGCTCGGTGAATTCGGCATGGGATCGAAGAATCGCATCACCCTGCATGAACCTTGCAGCGTAGGCCGCTTGTCGCGTGTGGAAAGAGAGCGGGAGCGCGCCAATGGGCAGATGTGCAGCGGTTTCGGCCGACCTGCCACGCTCGTGCGCGTAGCCCTCGAGTTCTGGTGCGCTTCGATACGCATAAAGCAGGCGAAAGAACACAAAATGCGCGTGCAGTACACCCTTGACCGGTCTCAATGTCTGTCGCGCTGGCGACGGTGCCAGCGCCGAGCCGTTCGTCACCAGTGGATCAAACGTCATCAACAGATTCAAATAAAGATGCGACGCTTCATGAACCAGCCGGTCGAAATAGAAAAGCCGCTGATGCTGCTCGCTGGCGTGTTGTAGCGGTCGAACGAGAATCATGCCGAAGCTCGACAAGCTCGATGCCGCTTCCGCCGAAAACGACGGCGGCATCAACTGAACGACCGACACAATACTGTCAAGTTCGTCTGCAAGATCGGGATAGCGGGCCGCAATGAGCGTCTTCGTTGCGGCACAATGCCGTCCGGCCGTCTGCGCGACTGAGGGGTCAACCGCGGAGAAATCACCGCCGGTCTGTGTTCGACGCTCCACCCCGCTACTGGAGAAGTCGGCACGATTTACATCGGACTCGGCAGCGTTGTGGCGCGCGCGAGTGAAAGAGAGCGTGATGTCGTCGACACCTTGCCGGATTTCAAACTCATCGCAATATGGCGCATGGAGACAGTCACGCAATGCCTTGCAGCGTTGAACGACAGCAAGCGCGTCTGATCGAGCCATGCTCTCCAGCAGGCTGAAATACGCGAAGTACGGCTCCGGCGCATATCTTCGCGACGGATCAAGCGCCTCAACCAGGGCGCGCTCTTGCGTGAGCGGTTCTGGAATGACGCGTTCAATCTCCTGCAGCACTTTGAAAAGCGAGTCCTTCAGCCTTCTCTGCAGTTCTATCCGGAGCGCTCTGCCTGATCCAGGGCGCGGAAGCGCCAACTCTCGCCACTCGGAATGATCTTGCAACGTTTCAGAAATGGTTTTCATAAGAATGGATGGCTCCGCGACTGGAGCGCGGAGACACGTCAATTGCCTTGAAACCGACAAAACCATGACGTGCTCCGCTGTTGGACCTCAGGCCAGATACTGCAAGGTTGGAACGAGATCCGATCCGTCCGTGACGATGTCCGCAGGCACCTTGAATCCTTCTTCATGCGTGGTAATGAGGGCGTTGATACCTTGAGACGTGGATGTATCCAGCTTGTTGGTCGTAGACATGAGTCACTCCTATTTCAAACAGACAGTTGGGAATCGAAAGCAACGCATCGTTTGGTATCTAAAGCGAGCTTCCGGAATAGAGTGTCCGTCACGTTTCTGAGGTGCGAATTAGGGCAAGCCACGACCCAAACCGAGTCCGTGGATCGATATCTCTAGCGCCTAATTTCTGGTTAACTTTCCTCGCCTATTCTTCGTTCCAATGGACCAGCAAACCGAGTCAAGGTACGTCATAGATTCGCGCGACAGTGCCGAGTATCGGGGTACTTAAGTCAAGAGAGGAGAATACGAATGAGTGTGATAACCGAAGAACGTCTGAGCATCTTGAGCGAAATTGCGACCGATTGCTTCGATGTCGATACCTACGCCTTAAACCCTGAACTGCCGGACTTACGCGTCCCGGTGAGACCGGTCGATATCGTCCGCGCACTCGAAACCGCCTACGACATGGGTCTGATCGCGGGATATCATTTGATGCGCTCTGGGCGGACGCGTTACTGACATCGAGCGAAGGAGCCTCCCCATGAATACGCCGCTAAGATTCGCAGTACTCGCGATTACCTTGGCGTGTGCCGTACTATCGACCACCGCTCACGCGCGAACCGCGAGCTACCCGCATGAAGCGGCGTGCGTGGCGCCGCCCGAGACGTCCTCCATCTATGCAAGTCATCACGAACAAATCGCGGACACTTCACGTGGCCCACTCGCCTATTACCGATTCGGTCATGGCAGCCCGCTTCTACTCGTCACCGGCTATCGCGCGACAATGTCCGAATGGGACGCAACGTTCCTCGCCGAACTCGCGAAACATCATGACGTCATCGTCTTCGACAACCGCGGCATCGGGCGTTCGATGCCCAATGCGGCGAGTTTCACGATCGACGACATGGCAAGCGATACCGCCGCGTTGATCGACACGCTGGCCTTGAAGCACGCGACGGTGGTCGGATGGTCGATGGGCGGCTCAATCGTGCAGCAACTCGCGATCGACAAGCCTCAGGCAATCGGCAAAATGGTATTGATGAGTGCTTTGGCGCCAGGCCGAACCGGCACCCCGGTGCCTGCGGACGTCATGGCGAAACTGGCGGGCGGCCCTGGCGTCACGTTCAACGACGTCATGGCCGTTCTGTTCCCAGCATCAAGCGTGAAAGACGCCGAGCGGTGTTTCGCCAAGGATATGTTCAAGCCCTCCGGCTACCCGTCGCCCGCCATTTCCGGCGTGGTCACGGATGGTCAAACCGTCGCGCTGGAAGCGTGGGAAACGGATGATAAGGCCCCCGACGCGCTACGCTCGGTGCGTATCGATACGCTGGTGCTGTCGGGCGACGACGATGCCGTCGTCGTCAAAGAGAACGCCGCAGCGCTCACGCGCTTATTGCCCCATGCCCATCTGCTGCTGGTTAAGCAAGCAGGACACGCGATGATGTATCAATACCCGGTCGCGCTGGCGCGTGCGATCGGCTCATTTGCGCGTCACTGAAGTGCCGCAATTGAAGCCTCGAAAGGGGCGAATGAACATCGACGCGTACCCGGTCGCCATACCTCGAAATCATCTGACGAATAAATTTTCCCATTGGAAAGATGTTGACGCGACGAAGAATCCCACTTAATATTTCCGATGGAAAGATTGCCGCTCACCTCAACGCTGCCGGCCCATTTGGCCCTTAAACAGCTGATGCCGGGTCGCGGCTCTTTTATCCGATGGAACAAGGCGATCCTGAAGAAGACCGGGCTCATACGCCTTGAATACAGCAGTCTGGTCGGCCAGGGCGAATCGCATGCCGCCACGAAGAAGCGGTGCCGGATTGCCTTGTTCTGCTCGCATGTGGAGATTTCTTTACCCGCGCAGCTTCCGTCTTCCTGATCCTCAACTGGCATGAAGACATTGCCAGCGACCCTTAAAAAGTTGGTCAAATGCACGCGTTACACGCCCTATTTCAGAGGTCGCCGGAGGTTGCGCTTTTCCTCTCGCTCGCGATCGGATATTACGTCGGTCGCATCAATTTCGGCTCTTTCCAGCTAGGCGGCGTGGGAGGAACGCTGCTCGCGGCCGTGCTCATCAGTCAAGCCGGTGTCGCCATCGACAGCGGGGTCAAGGCGCTGATGCTGAGCGTATTTATCTATGCGGTTGGGTATTCATCCGGCCCGCAGTTTTTTGCGTCATTCAATCGCAAGACGCTCCGCGAATTCGCGCTGGCTGCTTTTCTTGCCGCGTCGGCACTCTTTACCGTGGTTGCCTGCGCAAAGCTATTCCACCTCAATAAAGGCCTCGCCGCGGGTTTGGCGGCGGGTGCGTTGACACAGTCAGCTATTGTCGGCACGGCCGGAGACGCAATCGCGAGGCTTGGGCTGCCCCCGACAGAAGTAAAGTTTCTGCAATCGGAAGTGGCGATCGCCTTTGCCGTGACCTACGTGACTGGCTTGCTAAGCGCGATACTTGTCTGTGTGAATATCGTGCCGCGATTTATGCGCGAAGGTCTGCATGACGCGGCGATCAAAGTCGAGAATGCAGCTGACGGCGGCATGCGGCTGCGGCCCGGCCGGAGCGCATCAATGCCAGGACTCGTCGGCCGGGCGTACCGCGCGGGGCCAGCTGCAGGCCGAACGATCGCGGAAATCGAAGTAAGCCAAAAGGATTTGATCAATATCGAGCGTATTCGTCGGGAAGACAGACTGATCGATCCGGCGGCGGACGTGGTGCTGCAGAAGGACGACATCGTTCTGATTGTGGGCCTGCGTAAGTGGGTGGCAGTTGCCGCGGCACTGCTTGGAGAAGAGGTCGCGGAAGCCGAGGGCATATCTGTCGAGATGGAGAGTCGGCAAGCGGTTTTTGCCAGAAAAGGCATGAACCATGTGACGATTTCGAAGGCCCGCAATTCACTCGATCGGGCGCTGCGTCGTGGTGTGTTTATTCTCGGCATAACGCGGGCTGAGCGGCCACTGCCTCTCCTTTGGGAAACCGAGTTGCAGCATGGTGACGTCATTACGTTCTATGGAACGCCTGAAAACACCAAACGAGCGGTCGAGGTAGCGGGTTATGACTTGCCCTGCTCGGATAAAACCGACTTCGTTTATCTGGGACTAGGTCTGGTTTCTGGTCTGCTACTAGGGCTTGTCGTAACTTATGTCGGCGGTTTCGCGTTGACGCTCGGTGCAGGTGGGGGCTGCCTCCTGATGGGGCTGGTGTTTGGCTGGGTGCGCGGCAAATATCCGAAGTATGGGGCAATGCCTTCGGCTGCCGCACAACTGTTAAAGGATTTTGGCTTGTCCGCATTCGTTGCCGCGGTCGGTCTCAATTCCGGAATGCAGGCGCTCTTAACGATCCGACAAAGCGGGATAACCATTTTATTACTCGGTATCTTTGTCGCGCTCTTTCCGTTGCTTCTTACCATGCTATTCGGCCGCTACGTATTGCGCTACAACAACTCAGCTTTGCTCGCCGGTGCATTGGCCGGCTCACGTGCTGCCAATCCGGCGTTCGGTCAGCTGTTGGAAAAGTCTGAAAGCGCGGTGCCGACCGTGCCCTTTGCAGTCACGTATGCAATCGCAAGCGTGCTGTTGGCGTTACTTGGACCTCTGCTCATTGAGCTCGTTTGAGGGTGACTGCATTTCGACAGTCCCTGGTTGTCTTATCCGGTAGAACGAGACGATCTCGGATAGCGAAGCAATCAATCTAAAAAATCGTCTTACAAAAGGAACGGGGCTATTAATCCCCACGGCGTTCGGAACCCGATAAAGGGAACGCTTGGGGCACAACATCGAGAGAAAGATGAAAATACTACTGGCTGAAAGTGACCTGCATACGGGTCAAAGTCTTTTTTGCGCTTTGAGAGATGCGGAATACACCGTCGACTGGGTACGGGACGGCCGTGCCGCCAGCCTTGCAATCGCAGCAAGCTATTACGCGGTCGTGCTCCTTAATCTGAGTCTTCCGCGCATTGGCGGCATAGCGTTGTTGAAGGCATCACGTGCTGCCGGCAACAAGGTTCCCGTCCTGCTCCTTAGCGCACACGATGATCCGGAAACGCATGCACGCGGTCTAGATACCGGCGCCGACGATTGCATACTCAAGCCATTCGTTATTCGTGAGTTACTTGCACGCATTCGCGCAGTTCTGCGGCGCACGACAGGCTATGCGACCTCGAGAATCGGCGACGAATTTCTTGGTCTCGATCTTGAAAGGCGCACCCTTCTCCTGAATGGTGTCGAGTCGCAGCTGTCGGCGCGTGAATTCACGTTGATGCACGCCTTGCTTGAACGTCGGGGCGCGGTACTCTCGCGTAGCCAACTTGAAGAGCGACTGTATGGTTGGGGCAGAGAGATTGAAAGCAACGCGGTCGATGTATTGATCCATGCAATCCGAAAGAAATACGGGCAATCCTTGATCCGGAACGTCCGGGGCCTTGGCTGGTCGATAACGTCGGAGAATCGGTAATCAGCGCGCGCGACACCGGTGCGTTAGCCTGCCTGTCTTCGTGCATCGTGATCTGCCGCGTCTGCCATTATTCGGCCAGTTCCCTGAAGTGCGCATTGCACGGTGTCAGTCCAAGACTTGCAATCGCGGCGCGGTCCACTTTCCCTTGCTCAGTAAGAGGCAGGCGATCAACAACGCAGATACGCACTGCATTGCCGATGAACACGCCGAACGTGGCTTCGAGCGCGCGCACACATTGCACGACGCCCACCCGTTTTCCGTCCCACGGCTCGACCGCGGCGATCCATCCGTGCTCGCTAGCATCAGCGTTCGCCGCGAAAGCCGCTGCATAGCGAACGTCGGAAAGCTCGCACAGAACTTCTTCAATCGGAGTGGGACCGATCGCACGTCCGTCAACCTCGGCGACATCCGTTGCGCGACCGAGAACATGCAGGTTGCCGGCTTCGTCGAGGAAGCCGATATCGCCCGTCAGGCAGTAACCGTCCTGAAACTTCTCAGCCGATTCGACTGCCTGGTTGTAATAGCCTTGCGCCACCGCGCGGGACCTTACCTCGATTTTTCCATGCTGCCCGGTCCGCGCGAGCGTTCCATTGGCGAGACGAAAGCGCACCTCGACGCCCGGCCGAACGCGGCCAGCACTGGCTAGCAGTTCAGGGGCCGTCCCATAGCTGGCCGCAGGCAGCACGCTGACGAGACCCGCCTCGCTCGCTCCATACATATGGGTGAGAACAGGCCCCAGACGCGCGATCGCGCGTCGCCGCAGGATCGCGGGCGATGATCCGCCGATGTGCGCGAGGGACCGAAGTGAGGACAGGTCACGTCGGCGGACATCCGGATGATCCATGACTTCGAAAAGCTGCGGCTCGACCAGAAACATATCGGTGATACGTTCCGCTTCAATCGTCGCGAGCGTCTGCGCGGCGTCGTAGCGGCGCTCCAGCACAATCGTGCCGCCGCCGATGAGGGTCCTGTCGACCAGCACTTGGGAAAGATACGCGAGCGGGCCATTGATGAGTTGACGCCTGCCTCTCGCATCCGCCTCACCGACCATAGCGGAATAGGCCGCAAATGAACGATGACTGCCTTTAGGCACGCCCGTCGTGCCCCCTGACGAGACAATCACAGCACGATCGTCAGCCATGGCGCGGCTATGCATCGGTAGATCGGACTGCGCCTGTGCGAGCTTGTCGAGTCGGGCAGATTCAGAGCCGGTGCCGACGTAAACGACGCGCGTGTTCACCGCGTCGGGGACGAGTTGCGCGGTCGGCTCGAAGACGACCAGCAGCGTAGGCTGGATCCGCTCAAGCAGCACGGTACGGCGATCGGCGTCCGCGAGCGCAGGCAGGAACATCGTCCCTGCGCCCAGGAGGTTCGCTGCATAGCGAATCGCGAGTGCGTCAGGGCAGTTCGAGGCAAACTGCGCGACAAGCGAGTCTCGACCGATGCCTAGCGCCTCAAGCGTACGCGCATAGCGAAAGATTGCGCGACGTAGCGCATCGCCCGTTACGTTGCTCTTTTGATAGCGCAACACCCCCTGATCGGTTCGCGTCTTCAATTGATCGAGTAATGCGTCGATGTAAGACCGATAGGCTACGTGTCCGTTGTCTTCTATGACGACCTCTTGGGTAGTGGGATAGGGTTCAGAGCTGCAGGGGTAGGAGCGTCGGCTGCCCGCGAACAACGCGGCCCGACACTTGAATTACACCTGACGCATCATGCGCTCGAAAAATGAGCGAAGAATTAGCGAACCCGTAGCAGGAGTGAGCTGATCTATCTCAGCTCATGAACGCGAACCTCGCGCCGCGTCTTGATGGCGAGCGCGCGATATCCGCGCCCGCCTCAATCACCTACCCCCTCAGAACAGATGATTGACGCGCAAAATCCCTTCGTTCGAGCGATACCCGCTTCCAAACTGGCCGCCGTATTCCAGCTTGATCTCGGTGTTTTTCGAAACGCTGAGGTTCATGTCTAGCTTCACCTTCGCCAGCGCCGACGGAGCCGATGAGACAGCGGTGAAAGGCGCGACGCCCGGCGCACTGCCGACGAACTGCGCGTCCGTTGCCCAATGGTTCCGGTCGTGGAAAACCGCGCCCGCCGCGACGTCCGGGCGCAGCACCATGCCATTGGCAAAAGCCCATCGTCCGCCCAGTTCGAACATCGGCGAGGCCGAAAGCGTCGTGCCGCTCGAACTGTTGACAGCGAGATCGAGCGCGCCCGCACCCTGCTCGGTGTAGCTGCCCGTATGGAAATGGACGAGATGAACGTCCAGATACGGCTTCATGTACCAGTCATTCATCGGAATCGTATAGGCAATGCGCGAGTGCAGTCCGGCCTCGTAGGTATTGAAGTCACCTTTCGCCTGAACTGCAGAACCCGGTAACGTGACGTTGCGCGTGGAGTCGTCCCAACCATAGGCCGCATCGGCACCGCCGGAGATCGTCCAGCGGCCGATTTCCTTCTTCAGGACGATACCCAACTGCGGACCGTGTGCGTTGACGTCGCCCACGCCGTCCGAGCCGTCCAGAGTCGTCGTGCCGTATCCCACGCTGCCGCCGATGAACCAGCCATCGCCCAAGCCGTGCTGGCCGCCGAATTGCATGGCATAGGTGTTGGCGTTGTAGCCGAGGCCGTCCGAGCCATCCGCGCTCGTATGGTTATCGATGACGCGCCCCCATCCGCAGTCGTGCTCGTGCATCATCGTATCTGCGGTCCCATCAAAGGTCGGGCAGCTATACATGCGCTCGACAAACGCATGGCTTGCCACGAGACCTGCATTGCCTACGGCCTGCTGTGTTTCATTGCCCAGCCTGTTGAGCGCAGCGTTATAAGCGGCGTGGTTCTGAACGCCGTTCGCCAACTGCGCGAACAGGGTGCCCAGCGCATTGGCGCCTGCACCCGAATCGAAGTTCGCCTGCAGGTGGTTCGCCACCGACTGTGCACTCGCGCTCAGACCTGCCGCGCTCCCGGCGAAGTTCGCGTGCGGCGTGACATACAGCGACTCACCCGCGTCTTGCGAATTTGGCGTGTTGCGAGCCGCCAGCGTATAGTTGACGAGATACGGATTGCTCGCCTGCAGTTGCGACGCGTCGAGTACGCCGTGTACGTCCATCACGTCGAGCGTGCTGTTGGTCAGGCGCGTCGGACGCATGACCACCTCGCCCGCGAGCGTCGCGTTACCTGTGATGGTCACGCGGTCACTCGTTCCCGCGACATGGTCGCTGTCGATCATGAGCTGCCCGCTTTGCTGCTGCACGACGTTGCCGTTGATCTGCAAGGACGAGATCGCCGAACCGCCAACTTCAAGCGTGCCGCCGTTGATCAACGTGCTATGGGATCCACCGAGGTCGAGCGACGTCGCGCTCAGCGTCGAGGAAGGCTTTCCGTTGATCGTGCTGCCATCGGCAAGCGTGGTATTGCCGTAAAAGCTGGATCCCGCCTCGTTGGTAATCGCCACCGGTGTCGTCGATGCCGATGCCACGACAATTCCGTTGGCACTCGGCGTGTTCTTGTTCGTGAGCGTGCCGTTGTCGATCGTGCCGGAGTTGTCGATCGTGTTCGTCCCCGCGCCGTCAACGAAGATGCCACCCGCCGAGTTGGCCCACGACTCGACAGCGCCGCCACTTCCAATGTTGATCGACGTATTGTTTGAGCCGTTTCCGCGACTTTGTACATAGATGCCATACGCACCCTGGCCTGAAGTCCGAACGATGGAGCCCCCGCCCAGCGCGACGCTGACGTTCCCCGTGCAGGGCTGCGAACTACTGCACTTGGCCGGGCTCGCTCCTGCGAACGCATAACCTGAGTTATTCGCGCCTGCGATAACGCCACCGCCTCCGCCCACCGCTTGCGCGAAGATCGCATGGGCACCGTCCCCGGCCGTGACGATGCTGCTGTTGCTTCCGATATTGACCGAAACATTGCCACCCTGGCCGCTCTCGACGGTCGGCGTCGCTTGCAACCCGGAAGCCAGATTGACGTTTTGCATACTGCCGATCACGCCGCCGCCACCGCCCACGCTTTGCGCGAAAACACCGACGGCGCCCGCACCGCTTGTCGAGATCCAGGACGTGTTGTTCATGTTTACGGTGACGGCGCCACCGTCACCAGATTGCTTCGTACCGCCAAACAGCGTCGCGAGAGAGCTGCCCGGCGTCGCGCCAACGAACAAACCTCCGCCTCCACCCACGCTTTGCGCCAGAATGCCGTACGCACCGGCTCCCGTTGTCAGGACATACGAGTCGCTCGAATGCGGCGCTGCGCCGAGCGTCACGTCAACCTCACCGCCGTTGCCGCTCGCGCCATCTTTGTCGCCGATTTGAAGCGGTACGATTGTTGTCTGCTGGACGCCGCCAGTGGTCGAGTTGGTCGCGCTGGTGGTCGTGAGCGTGCCGCCGCCTCCACCAATGCTCTGTGCCACGATGCCAATCGCATCCGCGCCGCTCGTGGTGACGCTGCCGGGCGCATCCTGGCCCATGGTGACCTGCACCGTATTGCCTGCTCCGCCGGCACCGCCGCTTCCGCCGAGTGTCACACTGATTTTCGGGTTGTTTCCACTATCCGATGCACCCACGTCGCTGGACAGCACCTGGGCCGTTCCGCCGCCGCCGCCAACGCTCTGAGCGAGAATGCCGAACGATTCGTTTGCGGAGGTGGCAACCACACCATCATTGGTCACCGTGACGGTGCTGCCGTTGCCGCCCGCGCCGCCCGATCCGCCAACGGTCACGTTGAAATTCTTCAGCGCGCCGTCCTGAGAGCCGGTGACGGCGCCCTTACCGCCACCACCGCCGACGCTTTGCGCATCGATCGCATACGATGAAACACCGTTCGTCACGATAGAGCCGCTGTTGGCGACGGTGACCGAGTTACCGTCGCCGCCGCTTACGCCGTTGCCGCCAAGCGTGAGTCCCGCGCTAGTGTTGCTGCTGTCTCCGGTGTCTCCACCGTTAGCGCTGCCAGAAAAGGTCGTCGCGCCGCCCACGCCACCGCCGCCGCCAATGCTCTGTGCAAAGATGGCGTCGGACTTAACGCCGTCCGTCTCGATGGCGTTCGTATTGGCGACGCTGACGCTTCCGCCTATCCCGCCAGTGCCGCCCTTTCCGCCAATCGTCGCCTGCAGGGTGAGACTACCGGCCGAGCCGGCGTCGTCATCGTCATCGCTATCACGCACCGCTTGAACACCGCCCGAATCACCGCCGGTGATCGCCGAGTTCAACTGCGAGATGTTTTTAATGCCTTTCAGCACGTCGTTACTGATCTGGTACACGCCATCCGCAACCTTGGTCGCACCGCCCGAGCCGAAGCCCAACCCGTTGGCAAGCGCATTCGTCATGTTGTTGATCACCGTTTCGGGGTTTTGCGCGCCGCCGGTCGTGGAGGCGCCCTTGCCCGCTTTACCGCCGCCGCCGCCGATGCTTTGCGCGATGATGGCATCGGCATCCGCACCCTTCGTCAGCAAGGCTGCGCTATTGTCGACCGTCACCTGTCCACCGGTCCCGCCCTTGCCGGCGTTGCCGCCCACGGTTACGGCCAGCTTCAGCCTATTGTTGCTGCCATTTGCCGCGCCCGTACCGCCGCCTGACGCGCCGCCGCCACCGCCGATGCTTTGCGCGAGGATGGCATTTGCACCGTCGCCCGCGGTAACTATGTTGGTGCCGGTACCGTTGCCGTTGTTATTGACGTTGACGGAACCTCCGCTGCCGCCCGTGCCACCGGAGCCCCCGACAGTAATCGACGTGCTGAAGCTTTGAGTCCCGCCGCTAGTGGACGCCGTCGAGTCGCCGGTGCCGCCTACGCCACCGCCGCCACCCACGCTCTGCGCAAGGACGCCGTATGCGTCAGCACCCATCGTCGCAACCAGGCCTCCGCTTCCGTTGACGGTGACCGCGCCGCCGCTGCCGCCCGCTCCGCCCTTGCCACCAACGCTCGAACTCGCCGAGATGCTGGTGCCGTCTTTTGACGCCTTCGCATACGACGATGCAGTCGAGTCGCCGCCGTTGCCACCGCCGCCGGCAATGTTCTGCCCGATGATGCCGATCGCGCCATCTCCGGCGGTCGTGACGAGGCCCGCGTTATTGACTGTGACCGGGCTTTTGGTCTGGTCTCCGCCTGCGCCCGCGCCGCCGCCAATGGCGACGCTGACCGAGGTCGTCGGAAATTCAGGATCGCCACTCAAAGCGACGGCGCTTGCCAGCGCCGAACCGCCTTGACCGCCCCCGCCACCGATGCTCTGGGCCTTGATGCCATAAGCATCGGCGCCGTATGTCGAGACCTGATCATTGTTTGTCACCGTCACCGCGCCGCCGGATTGCCCGGAGCCTGCGGAGCCACCAAGCGCGAAAGACGTGGAGACCTGAACACCGGCATTGAGCGCAACGGCAGTGCCGCCGTTGCCGCCGCCGCCGCCGATGCTCTGTGCCTCGATGCCGCCTGACTGCTGACCGAAGGTCGTGACAAGGCCATCGTTCTGTACGGTGACAGTCGAGCCGCTACCGCCGCCCTTGGCGTCGCCACCGATGGCAAGGGTAGGCGCGATGATGCCTGCCGCGAAAGCATTGCCGCCGTTGCCACCCGCATCGCCGATGCTTTGCGCGACAATGGCGGCGGCGGAGTCGCCTCGGGTGATAATGGTGTCGTTGAGAGCCGCAGAGCTGGAGTCGCTGCCTGAGAAGCCGACCGTGACGGCTTGTGCGTCGCCGCCGGCACCGCCATTGCCACCGAATGCCAGGTTGCCGAGTGAGGCGGCGTTCCCGCCACTTCCGCCACCGCCCCCTACGCTCTGCGCAAGAATGCCATCAGCGCCCGTACCGGTTGTGGTAATGCTGCCGCCACTGCCCGATACGTAGACCTCACCGCCCGCACCGCCATTGCTGGCTGCGCCGCCGCGCGAATAAAAGATGCCACTCGCGTCGCCACCCTTACCGCCCATGCCACCGACGCTTTGTGCCAGCACGCCATCCGCGAAACTGCCACTCGTGCTCACTGCGCCATTGATAACGGCGGTTGCGGTACTGCCTGCGCCGCCCTGACCCGCGTCACCGGCGTTGGTACCAATCGCTGCGCCTTTGCCGCCCGCCCCGCCCACCCCGCCATTCGAGCGAACCAGCACCGCTGGAGCCACCGTGGATGAAGTGGTAGGTGTATCGTCGCCTTGAGTGATGACAATGCCGTTGCTCTCGATGGTGACCGATGCCGATCCCGCCTGTCCCCCGGTATTGCCTGTGCCACCTCCCGCATAATTGCTGCCCGCCGCCCACGCACCCGCCCCCCCTGCGCCGCCATAGCTGATCGCTGAGACCCCTACCGTCGCTTGATGCGGCGCGCCGGTCACGGACGTCGCGGCGCCCGCGACGCCCGTGGGCGATTGCCCGACGTCGACGATTGCATTGCCGCCGACGCCACCCAGGCCTCCATTGCCGCCCGTTGTCGTGGTGCCAGATGCATCACCGCCGGCGCCACCGTCTCCGCCGACTGAAACTGCGCTCAAAACATTTACTCCGCCAGTAACAGATCCTCCGGACTGAAGCGTCAACGTAGCGTTACCGCCTTGACCGCCGTTGCCACCGTTACCGCCGGTACCACTGTCACCTCCGTTTCCCGTATTTCCGTCGCCGCCCTGGCCGCCAGCACTTCGCACCAGCGCGCCGTTGGACGGTACGACACCCAGATAGAGACGTGTCGCTGCGCTGACGTTGCCCGATATAGTCAGGGTGCTCTGCGGAGCCGACCCGCCGCCCCCGCCGGCGCCACCGCTTGCTCCCGACGAATATTGACCCAAACCGCCCTGGCCGCCGGTGCCACCTTGCGCAAGGACGTCAATGCCATCCCCGGCCGAGGACTGAATGGTGCCCGTCACGCTAGCCTCTACGGGCGAACTGGACGAGCCGCCATCGCCCCCATTGCTGCCTGCCGCCGACAGGACGCCTGCGTTATCGTCCGCGCCCTTCACGCCGGTGCCGCCGAAGGCTCCAATGATCGCACCGGTCGCGACCGTCGAGATCACTCCGCCAATCGCAACGCTCACCGGCCCGCTACCTCCAGCGTTTCCGGACTTCGACGGATAGTAGCCAAGGCTGCCGTCGTCGCCGTACAGCGTCGATCCGCCTTGAGAGAGCACGGTCAGCCCTGGTGAAGAGGCGTCCGTGGAAGAAACAGAACCGTTCATCGTCACCTGAATCTGCCCACCGTCACCTCCCGCGCCACCCTTTCCAACCGTTCCAATCTTGGCGCCTTGCCCGCCGCCACCGGCGCCGCCCTGTGAGATGAATTGCAGAATGCCGCCCGGGTTCGCCCCGGACGCGTTGACGCTTGCCCCGACGGCGGCAGTGATACTGCTTCCCGCCGCGCCTGCGCCGCCGTCGCTGCCGTCTGTGTTGCCTGAGCCTCCCGCTCCGCCATACGTCTCCAGTTGCATTGCGCCCCACGTGGGCGTCGCAGTCAAAGTCTGTGGCGAAGTAACCGATACAACGATTGGGGAAGGTGACTGTCCGGTTTGACTATTGCCTCCGCCACTACCGCACAGGATGATCTGGTATGGCGTGCCGCTGGCTGGGCTGCAAGCGGCCGCTGAGTTGGCAGATGCGCCTTGTGCAAAGGCGGGGACAGCGAACAGGCCAGCACTAGCGCCGGCGATGGAAAGAAGCGCGAACGACTGAAGGATTGACGCCGTACACGCCCGCATTGGAAACGGAACGATGTTGCTGCTGGAGGAAAAGAATCTGGAGCTCAACATGAGATGTCCTGTCAAATCGGAAAGAATGTGTTGGCGTACGTACAGGCGACACGATTCCGTCGAAATTCAATTCGACATCGCATCGCATTCCTAAGGTGTTGAATACCGGCGGAGCTTTCGTTAATGCCTTTGATGACTTTGTCTGGTCAGACCGCAATCTTCCTTTGACCAATCGTCATCGGCGCGACCCGCTACCTGGCGCCGTGTTGGAGCGAATCTCTTCGGAGCATCATTCCGATCCGCATGGAAAATGCGGACGGGTCCTGATCGGACCTCGATGCAATGCGGCTTGCCGAGCGCAACGATTGTTTCTACCCGCGGACCTTGCGTCCACGTCCGCTCAACGGCGTGCAGCGCGAAATAAGCTTTACAGTGGAAAGATGATGACAGCAAGCAACCACGTCGTCAATATCTTTCCACTGTAAATTTTTGAGTGTGTCCTGAACATGCCGGATTCATGACTCAAACCACCAGCGCGCGCCGAAGCTTCAGGTAGTCGGGCAACACGGTCGAAGGCAAATCTTCGCCGGTTAACGCTGGCCTAATTCTGGAACTCTAGGATACACAGGACTGTCGGCTCAGACGCGCATTCGTCGGTCTTTCATCTCGTCAGTCGCAAGCCTCGCGACGGGCTCGACCTATTCCTTTCTTGGAGTGTTTTATGAAATCCGCCAAAATTCTCATGGTTTTGATTTGCTTAGCCGCTGCTCAAGCAGCGTGCGCACAGGAGAAAAAAGTAAGCCCCGCGAAAATGAGCTGTGCCGACTATGTTGCAGTCGACGAAGCGTATCGACCGGCCCTGGTTTACTGGGTTGCCGGCGTCGACAAACTCGGCGTCAAGGAAACAGACACGCTGGTAGTCGATACTGCGCATCCTGTGGGAGAGACCGTAATGGAAGCCTGCACCCTGGACCCGCACGCTTCGTTCGTGTCGAAAGTCAGATCCTTGGTCAAAACGAAGAAACTTTCCCTGTTTGAGCATTCATAATGTGTTCCCGCGTCGGTCACAATTGACGAGATGCGTGCGAGCGTCCTGATCACCGCTTCCAGACCGACGGGGCCTCGCGCGTACAGAATTCAGTCCGCATCGAAAGCGCTGCGTCTGTATAGCGCCAGACGTCGCCCCAGTTTCGGACTGAAGACGTCATAACGGTGCGCGCCGCGATGACGCGTCAGCGTGAGTGGCTCGAAGCTTCGCAAAACGTCGACCATGCTGCAACATTTTCGCAGCAACCTTTCGGCGCGCGGCATGGACGTCGCTCGGTGGTTTATGAGCGGTAGCAGGTGACGCCTTTTCTGAAGTTGAATAGGTGAGTCGATAGGCGAGGCCATAACCCCGAACGAGGTAGCCAACATGCGAAGGTGAAAACTGGACGCCGAAATGCCGAAAGATCAATTCGCGCAGTTGGCTTATGGTCCAGGTCGGCCCTGGATAGCCGTGAAGCCCTGGTGAGTGTTTGATCGCGCTGACGAGCCAGCTTTGCGAAGCATCATCCAGTCGCGAGGGCCCCCCGTGGATGCGAAGGCGAGCAAGGGCGTCAGCCCCGCCCCTTTCAACCAGGTCCTTGTACTTGCTCACGGTCGGAAGACTCAGTCGAGCCTTCCTGGAAACTTCGCTAATACCATCACCGCTCAACAGAAGCCTGGCGGCAAGAGCCCTACGTTGTGCGAGAGGAATATCGTCTATCGGTTTGCCCATCGTCCTGCGCGCAAATGAATCGGTTGTTATGTCGTATTGCGGTCTCCGTATTTATACACGATTCAATACAAATTTCGCGACGGGCGACTTGGAATCTCGGCAGCCAGATATACAGTCGAAAGCTTACTGAAATACTATGGAAAGCACGGCGTCGGGCCAACTGCGCGGCAAACTCACCTTATCGCCGGATTTTCTGAATGGCTGTTTGCGGAATGCTTTTCGGTCGTTCGACATACTTAGACGGACGTCTGTTCGTGGCCGGCACTACGCGTCCGCACATACCGCCGGAAAGCTGCCATTGACAATTCCAGCGTCCTCACGGTGGCACGTTTATCGAACTGGCGCTATCGGCCAAGAAGGGCCCTTCGGGTTGGGCCGGTGAACGTCTGCTGATAAGCTGCAAGCTGTCTTCTCGGGGCTTGCGCCAGATAATTTGTGGACTTGTTTGCGGGTGCAGACCTTTCTGTGGCCAAGCCCTCGCGTTGGTGGGACCAGTCCAGCTACCTGCTACCCCTGAACTGAGTTCTCACTGGTGCTGCATTAGACGCTCGGCGCGCACCTCAAGCATGCCGCCGGCATCCGCGCCGACTCCCCGCGGTTAGTCAGTCAGCAACCAATCGCCGGTGCTGACGTGCCCGATCAATGCCCGGAGTCGATGGTCATTCATCCGCTTGTCGCAGATAGAACGCGTCGAGAAACTCGTTCATCAGTGCCGCTATGTCATCCACTTTTTCATCAAGTGCAAAGTGGCCTGCGTCGAGCAGATGGACCTGCGCATTTGGCAAATCACGCTGGTAGGCAGCAGCTCCGGCCGCAATGAAGGATCTGTCGTAGCGTCCCCACAGGATGAGCGCGGGAGGCTGTTGCGTTCTCATCCATTCTTGCCAAGCTCCATAGGCCGCCACGTTCGTACGGTAGTCATAAAGCAGCGCGGCCTGGATTTCAGACTGGTCCGGACGATTGAGAAAGGCGTACTCGTCCGTCCAGGTGTCCGGGCTGTAGCGTTCGGGGTTCGGACTCTCACCGTCGTGACGATATTTTGTACTGTCGAACGATGTGAACGCGGTGAACACTTCTGGATGCGCGGCAGGATCAGCCCAGTACTCCTTGATGGCCGTCCACTTTTTCCCGAGACTTTCCTCGTGGCTATTGGCGTTCTGGATCACTAGCGCTTCAAGACGCTCGGGATGTGCCAGCATGATTCGGAATCCGATCGGACCGCCGTAGTCCTGCAGGTAAAAGCTGTAGCGGTCGATGTGAAGCTGTTCGAGCAGGCCAGTGATCGTTTCGGCTAGGTGATCGAACGTGTAGGCGAACTGCGAAGGTGGTGGTGCGTCGCTGTGGCCGAAGCCAGGATAGTCTGGTGCGATAAGGTGATAGTGTGTCGCGAGCAGCGGAATGAGGCTATCAAACATCCGTGACGACGATGGAAACCCGTGAAGAAGCACGATGGTTGGTGCGTCTTTGGGGCCCGCCTCTCGATAGAAGACGCCAACACCGTCAACTTCCGCTCGGTGATAGGTGATCGTCGATGAGGACGATCCGCTCGGATCAGTCCTGCGTGGGCGGGAATCGGTAGGCGGACTCTTTGTACTCATGGAGACTCCGTTATTAGGTAACGTTGGAGCGGCATGTTAAGTCTGCGTCCTTCATTCCCTGACAGCAGACGACATTGCTCGTCAGTGCGCGACATCAGATGGCGATGTCAAGGCTACGGCGTAATTGAATCAGATCAGCCCACAATTGTTCAAATGACTGACGGTTGATGCCGGTGGCTCTCAGGGCAGTCGTCGAAATGATTGCGACCGCTGCTTTGAGCGCTCTGTCATCTTCGCCCCGGGTAATCAGCACCTGACGTTCGTCAGTGGATTCGTGTGAACGATTGACGCGCCCAGCCGCTTCCAGACGTTTCAGAAGTAGGGTGAGCGTGGCGGAGGCCAGGAACACTCGCTCGGCGACCGTCCTCAACGTTATGCCATCGTGCCCCCACAGCGCCAGCATGACCAGACACTGCGAATGCTAGCTTATTTTCGAGGACGAAACATTCCAAGCCGCCCATCTGGCGAACAGTGCGGGGCGCGTAAGCTCTGCGCCGGGCCGATCCGCGCGCGAGGAGTTAGGGAGCCTCCCGACAAGCGCGGCTGACGAAGCCGCCGTAGTCGCCCTCACGACCGTCCGCATTACTCCGAGGTTGAGACCTTCCGAAGCCTCTTTTGAGAGGCAGTTGAGGGTCGAAAGTACGCATTCGTTGATGTCACAGCGGTCGTTCGCGATGGCTGCTGTCGAACGACCGCTGTACCGCAGAAAGCGGGCATCCCAGCGTCGACATGCGAGTGGCGGCTTTCGCCGACCAGCAGACTTTCCATGCCCTGCGCGTTGCAAAATCGCGCCAACACCGCTTAGAGCGCCCTGCTCTACAACGCCTCGCCGAGGTTTGCCACGATAACGGGTGTTATCGCCACCGCTCTGCTCCACAATGCCTTGGCGAGTTTTGCGGCGATAACCCGCGTTATCACCGCAATCCATCTATACACATCTGCCGTGCGAGGACCAGGTGGCTCGCGGCTGACCCCTCTGGCCTCGACAGTCGAAGTGGCGTCCCGCCAACGGCAGATCACAAAGACAACCGGACATCCAGCCGCTCTGCTTCCCGACATAACGCGACATTGGTTTGCATACCTTGCAGTCCTATGCGACGACCCAGTCGCGGCCAGCAATCGGACCACCCGCTTGCTGCATGCGACCGCCCGAAACCAGACCGCCAAGATCCACTGGTGCGTAGCCAAAATCGTTGACGAGTCCGATCACCACCGCCTTTGCGTCCTTGTCGTCACCGGAGACGAAGATGACGCGTTTTCCGTCATGAAACTTCGGGCCCTTGTCGTAGTGCTCCATGCGGATAGCATTGAACGCCTTGACGACGCGAGCCTCTGGCGCGTGTGCCGCGACGATCTCGCTGGCGCCCGTGCCCCCCAAGTCTGCCAGAACGAGCTCCGGCTCCAGTTGTGTAAAAGGGTTAGTGGTATCCACCAAAATGCGGCCCGCCCAATTGGGCAGCCCACTCAAGGCCGACGGGACTTGAAGCCACGGAACGGCGAGCACGACCAGCTCGAGCCGAGCCACCTCCTGGACCGTATCTGCCGACGCGTTCGGACCGAGTCCGGCCACGACATCGCCCAAAGCCTGCGGCCCACGACGAGCACTCAGGAGAACCTCATGTCCCGCTTGAATGGCACTCCTGGCGATGGACTGCGCTACAGCACCGGCTCCAATAAAACCAATCTTCATTTCGACACCTCAGCGGCAACGTAAGTCAATGAAGCCATGCTCGTCCAGGAGCACGGCACCTGGTAGAACAGCCAGGTCAGTTCGATGAGCGCAAGTCGAGCAGCACCTTGCCACCCTTGATTGCGTGCGCGACGGCCTTTTGGAAGTCCGCAAGCGGATAGACGGCAGCCACAGGCAGCTCAAGCTCGCCGCGAGCCATCAGCTCGGCAGACTCCTTGATTGCGTCCATGATGTACGGCAGATATTCGGGAAGGTCGATGTATATGCCGCGCACGACGATGCCGCGAAGATGCAGGTCCACGGCCTTGAGCGGAGTGACCAGCTCGCCGCTTGTGAACGCATAGCTCACCAGCGTACCGTTTTGCGACAGCACGTCGATCAGGCGCACCGCAGCCGAACCGCTCAAGCCATCGATGGCCAGACGGACGTTGCCCGGACCGACCGCGGCCTTGGCTTTGTCAGTGGCGCCCGGCTCATCGACGAGAACGACGTCCCCACCAGCTTCCTCCAGTTCCTTGACCAGTTCAGGACGACGTACGAAATTGATGGTCCGCAGGCCGCGCTTCTTCGCCAACGCGATCACCGTGCGGCCGATGCCGGAGTTGGCCGCATTTTGCACGATCCAGTCGCCTTCTTTGAGGTCAACAAAGCGCCCGAGCAGAAGTACGGCCGTAGGAGGATTGATGCGCAGCATGGCCAGTTGACGTGGATCGACGCTGGCAGGCAGCGCAATCAGCCCCTTGGCCGGGATCACCAGGCGCTCGCGCCAGGTCAACGCATAAAGCGGGGGTAATACGCGGTCGCCGACCTTCACGTTGGAGACATTCGAGCCTACCTGCAGAACTCGCCCGACGCCTTCATTGCCCACGATCGAGGGCAGCGGAGTCGAGTAGGCAAAGCGATTCGTGATGACGGCCAGGTCATTGCCGTTGATGGGGGCATACTCCATCGCAATCAGGACTTCATCCGGGCCGGTGCTGGCCGGCTCCGGAAGATCAACGAGTTTCAGAGTCTCGACGGGGTCGCCGAAAGCGGTGTTCTGGATAGCACGCATGGCTTGCGTCCTTTCATAAGATGCTTGGCTGGAAAGCCGAGAGGCAATACTTCGGCGCTCGGCGCTCATTTCGAAATCGTGCAAAGACCGGGGTGAACGCTACGAGGCCGCCCCTCACGACGAGGAGCGCCTCACATTGCGCAGGACGCGTAGCGCTAGAACGCGAACAGCACCATGCCGGTCCTTCCCCTGCGGTACGTATGTTCGAGCGCTCGCAGGTAGTCGCTCGCCTGATATCGTTCCGCCACTGGGAAAAGGCTCGGGAAGTTGCGTGCCAACTCGAGCGCCTTGGCCAGGTCCGCTTCGCGTACCGTCGCAGCTTCGAATTGCCAACTGAACAACGACACCCCCTTGATGGTCAACGCTTGAGGGGCGATGGAACGAATGTCCGTCGCCGCTCCTCCCAGGGAGCCGTAGCTAATGATCGCTCCGCCCCGGGCCAGGAAGCCCGCTACGTCGGGCAAGAGCGCACCGCCGACGCCATCGAACGCCACGTAGACGGGCTTGTTCGCAAGCGCAGCGCGAAGTTCGTCCTTCCAGCCCTGGTTTTCCGTGGCGATGATAGAAAGGCTGGGGCGAGCAGCTTTAAGCGCTTGCGCGCTCGCCGCGGAGCCGGCGAGCAGGATCGGATTGACGCCCGCTTCGACGAGCAGATGAGTGAGCAGCCTTCCGACGGCGGAATTGGCAGCCGTCTGAATAACCGTGACATCTTCGCGCTTGTCTTCGGGCAACGCGTTGTGACCAGCCCTCATCGCAAGGCGTGCCGTCAACGTGTTGACCAACATCTGCGCTGCGACCTCATCGCTCACTTCATCGGGCACGGGTATCAGCGACTGGACAGGCGCGGCGATCCTGGAACTCCAGGCACCGTTGACGGGAAAGAAGGCCACACGTGTGCCGACTTGAATCCGGTGTGAAGGGGCAATGTCAGCGGCCAGCGCTTCCACCACCCCTACACCTTCGACGCCGGGCACTCGCCCCCCCCTCGGGATGAAGGGAGCCGCCCCGAAGGCGGGGGAAGCTGAGACGCCCAGCAAGTCGCCCGGATGAACCGGTGCGGCGGACACACGCACAAGCGCCGCTCCGCTCACAAGAGAAGGGGCATCGGAAAATGCTTCCAGCGTGAGCACCTCGGCGGGCTCGCCATGGTTGGTGTGAACAATTCGCTGCATCAGAGACTCCTTTCGCAAGCATATGATTATTGGAGCGATCGCTCCGTTATGGCAGAATAGGTTCATCTCTACAGCATGTCAATTAATTTTGGAGCCATGACTACAAAAAACGATACCCAACCCCGGCGCAGCCGCGGCAGACCCTCAACCTTTGATCGTACGGAAGCCCTGAACCGAGCCATGAAGCTCTTCTGGGAGCAGGGATACGAAGGCGCCTCCTTTGACCAGTTGATCCATGCCATGGGGATCAGCCCCTCGAGCTTCTATAACTCGTTTGGCAGCAAGGAGCAGCTTTATAAGGAAACGACTGACGCATACCTGAGCATGTCCGAAGTCTGGTTCGCTGGCAGACTGTTCGGCACGGCCGACACGCGAGAAGCATTCAAGAAGCTTCTCGATGCTACCGTCGTGGAGTTCACTCGAGACAGCCACCCATCGGGCTGCATGATCTCTCTGGCCGGCACTCACCTGCCCCCCGAACTCGCTTCTATTCGTGAGACGATGGCCGAGCACCGCGCAAACGCTGAAGAGATGATGGCGCAGCGGTTGCGCAAGGGGGTCGAAGACGGCGACTTACCGCCTGACACCGACGTGCCTGCACTTGCTGCCTTCTACAGCGCCGTGACCCGCGGAATGGCCGTCCAGGCACGAGACGGAGGCGGCCCGCAAAAGCTGAAGGCGATCGCAGATGTCGCCATGCAAGCATGGCCAGCTCAAAGCGGTCAGGTGAGATCTGCAAAGCCCCGGGGGACTCGCGCTGTCTGACCGACAGTGCCGCACAGAGTGGTCCAGCGCCGGCGCTCGCAGGGCCGCGATTTGGAGCGTCATGCTCTGCTTCCTTTCGTGGACTGACGCACCGTCGGCACACCGTGGGTGAGTGCATATCCTTCGGTGCTCAGAATCCAGTCGGAAGTAGGTCCGAGTTATGAAGCTCACGCTCGACCACAATGTCATCATCGACTTAGCAAGTGGCTATATCAATATCGCCCGCCTTCGCGAGATCCTTGCAAAGAGCGGGCAACGTAACCTGTCAGAAGTCGCAGCCCGTAGTCAGTAAGACTGGAATGTTCGCCGATTCAGACGATGGCGACGCGGGTTCGAGTGACGACTGAAAGTCCGCTATCCGGGCGGAGCCGACGCTTGAGTGTCCGTCTGCCCGTACGGGCGCTTGGATGCGTACGGACCATCTCGTCGAGTCCGCCCGGATGTGGACGGACTCCAACGGCGCACAGGGCGCTTGGTTGGCGCGAGCCGAACTCGGCCGGACATCGGCGAACATGGCGCCCGACTTTCTCAAACTTTCGGCTCTTCGCGGTTCAGACTCTCTAGCGAAGCTATTCACCGTCGGCTGGCGGTTGGACTATCAGTGCCCGCTCGTTCGCTGGTTGCAGGACATCTGCGATACTCACCTGCGCGGAGCCGGGGAACTGCCGACCCTCGGCGCACCTGTTCACCCCCTCCGATAAGAGATTATTTTTTTAATTGGGACGATGCCGCGCAGCCGGCAGGTTTTTTCTGATTTGCCGAATGACCGTCAGCATAACTGACGGACGACCTATCGGCGTTTCCGGTGCACCATCGCAATCTGCAACGCGGCACGGTCGACGGGATCGTAATCGAACGCCTCCTCTCCGCCGGTCAATCTCGGGGGCGCTTTGCCGAGTTTCCCCTTTCCGCCGACGAGGCCAATGCGAAACATCTCTGCTTCGGCAATTGGGCGGTAGGCGCAAAGGACAGCACATCAATCATGGAGGGAGTTCGGACTTGACCTCAAGATAGACCAATCGGTATCATTTGGCACCTGGCTTGGTGATTGCCGGCGCAGAGCGCGAGAACGATCTCCGGCGCGCTCGTGAGGGCCATGCAAATAACGATGATGCTGTGGGGGTAAGTGTATGTCTTCGAGAAAGCGCAAGGCGGTGGCAGTCATCCTGCTGGCATTGGCGATCGTGGGCTGCTCACCCGCCCAAAATAGATACAAAATGACCCCCGAAGAAGTGCAGCTCTATCACCTTCAGCTCCAGCAACAGCAAGAACAAGCGTCGAAGTGGGCTACTGCGCATCCCGCTGAAGCGAGGGCGCTGTGGGACCAAAATGCGCGGTCGATTGAAGAGAATGACCGGAACTTCGCGCCATTCAAGAGACAAACTCCGCAGCGGACGCAACCCGATCAGCAGCACATGTGCTCACAGACCTTTGGATCGACGGTTGGCCTTGTGCCGTGCCCATAGGGTCAGTTTAGTCGGGAGATGTACGGTCGCACCTAGGTCGCACGGGCTGCGGGGAGCGGTGAGCCTGAATGTGGTTTTGTTGGCTAGCTGGTAACCCCACCAACCGGAAACGATCGTGAACATTGAGAAGACTCGGATCGGACTAATTCTCTTTCGCAAATTGACTCAGTTGGATTTGACGGGACCAGCTGAAGTTTTCGGACGCATGCCAGGCGCCGAAGTACACCTTCTGTGGAAGACGCTTGATCCGGTTTCATCTGACCGTGGCTTAAGCACTCTGCCCACAATGACATTCGAGGATTGTCCACCGTTGGACGTGATCTGCGTTCCAGGCGGTTGCACCATGCTGGAGGTTCAATCTCCCGAAGTGGGTTGCCGCGATAACCCGCCCGCGGCCTCGACTCACATCATTTCGGGGCTGCTCAGTTTCGTTCCGTCGGAAAAACGGGCCAGTCTGTAGGGTGTAATGTCGAACTGCGGCGCCTCGTCCATTACCAGCCGGCTCACGAGAACGCCTGCGCCTGGCCCCAGTCCAAAGCCGTGTCCGCTGAAGCCGGATGCGATCACAAGACCGGGTTTCGCATTAACCTTCGAGATGACGGGAACGAGGTCCGGCGTCGTGTCGATCGCGCCCGCCCATGCATGAGCGATCCGCAAGCCCGCCAGCTCGGGAAACACGCTGGACACATTTTGCAGGGCACGTTCGAGCCATTCGGTATCAGGCCGGGGATTCAGCACCCGCGTTTCTTCGAACGGCGAGACTTCATCGTCGCGCCAGGTTGCGCTTGCCTCCGGTCCGTGGAAGAAGCTGGCGCCGACGCGAATCTTCAGTTTTTTCTTCAGCTTGCTGCGGAACATGGTGCGAAACTTCACCGAATGCCGCAGGTTTTGCGGCGCGAGTTCCACGCGTCCGTAGCCGGGAACAGCGATGGTGTAGCCCCCGTCCAAGCGCCTCCTCAGCGCGAAGTTAGGCCCGGAGAAACAGCCTTCAATGACCCCCGGCGCCTCAGCGGTTCGCAACGCCGTTCCCATCACGTTGATGGCGGGCAGATCGATGCCGTGATGCTGGCAGAACAACGCGCTCCAGGCGCCTCCCGCGAGAACGACGGTGTCGGCTGCCAGCCGGCCGCGCTCCGTCCAGATACCAGAGACACGCCCAGCGCTCGTGTCGAGACTTCGTACCGCGCAGTTCTGATACACCATCGCGCCGAGACCTTGCGCGCCGCGAGCAATCGCAGGCGCGGCTTTCGACGGCTCGGCGCGGCCGTCCGTGACAGACCACAGCCCTCCAGCCCACTTCGCACGTCCGGACGGAATGCGCGCTGCCAGTTCACGCGCACTGAGGATCTCGCTGTTAAAGCCGACTTCCCGGGCGCGGGCAAGCCACGATTCCCACTGCGCGATGTCTGATTGATGCTCCGTGCCGTACAGGATGCCCGCCTTACGAAACCCAATGTCCTCGCCCAGTTCTTCGCTTAGTTCGCTCCAGCGCTTGAGGCTCTGCATCGCGAGCGGCAACTCATGGAGGTCGCGGTTCTGCTGACGCACCCAGCCCCAATTGCGCCCCGACTGCTCGCAGCCGATGACGCCCTTTTCCAGCAGAGCCACCTGGACGCCGCGTCGCGCCAGTTCATACGCGGTGCTGACGCCAATAATGCCGCCGCCAATTACCGCGACATCGCATCGATCGGGGAAACCTTCACTATCCGTGACTTCGTCGATCCTTAGCATTTCATAGCCGTTGGTTGCCGCTTCTTAGTACGTTACTGCAGTCAAGACCGTCCGAAATGCGCACCTGAAGCGCGATTTCATCATCCGCAGATACTGGCTACGATTTTGGTATGTTCCACCGCTTCGCTGATAGGACGATCCTGTTGTATCCGAAAGGGATACAACGATGATCCACCAGGCGCTGAGGCAATTCTTGAATTGCTATCTTGCAGACTGTTGCCGAGATCAGGTTTCTGCTTAGCCACATTCTCACACTCTTGCCTCCTGGTTAGCGGACGTGCAAGCCAGGATGTGCGAACGGCGGCAAAGGCCGACATGCTGCCGCACGAACTAGAAAAATGAATGGCCGTAGCACCTCGCAAGCGGCCGTTGAAGGCGCACGGACGCGACCGGCGGTTGTGGGTCGAGTTGATCCAGTCGTCGTCGGGCTCAGGCTGTGGGCCCGAGACCCGGCATCGCCGGGCCTCTTTGCGGCAGTGTGTGTCGCAATATGTGTAATCGACCGCGACGTCGCGGCCTGCAGTCAGGTCCTGGTGGCGAAAGAATAATTTCCGAGTGTTCGATGAGCGTTCAAACCCGTCGATTGGCGCATCGACGACCCGTACGTGCTAGAACGTATAGGCGACGTTCAGGAAGACGTTAAGCGGATTGAGCCGAAGCGTCGATTTGGAAACGATCTGCGTTCCAGTCGCGGTCTGCCCGTATAACGTCAGGCGGGTCTTAACTGGAACGTAGCCAAGGGAGGCTCCGACCGACCAATGCTTCGCAATCGCGTAGTTTGCCCCGACCTCGAACACAGGATTCCACGATGAACTGAGTGTCGCACGTGCCGAGCCGCCTGGACCAAGGCTATCGGTGACAAACTGGCTATTGGTTGTCCGAACCTGGGTGAACCACGTATAGCTCACACCGAGCCCTATGAACGGACGGAATTTCGATTCGGCCGAAAACAGATGGTATCGAAGTTCGATGGCGGGCGGCATTGGCCTTGTTGTGCCGAGCTTGCCGTACTTCTGCAGCGTCCCGTCGCCAATCAGATTCACCTTCATTGGTAGTCCAAAAAGCACGGCGACACCAATGTTGTCCGTGACGTAGTACTCAGTGGTAATTCCCACCGTATCGGTTGAGCTCGCATGCGCTCCGCTACCAGATAGCTGCTGATTCACCGCTACCCCGCCAATGCTTTCCACGGTTAGTGGCGTTGCGTCGCCCTGCGGCGCAATGTGAAGCCATCCAGTCGACAGCGTTATGCTTCCGGCCGACTGCGCATTGGCATTATCGACAGGCCCAGCTAGGCAGATGCAAGCCGCCATACCGACCGAACTCATCGTGCGTTTGTAATTCCTCATGTCTCTTCTCCTGCCTCTTTGTCTGTAAATTTTGTGAATCAGTGGTGTTTCCGTTCGAACTATTTAATTGATTGTTGTCCGTCTTTCGTATAGCTACGCCGCCTACTCCAATCGCCCTGCACTCTAGTAAGCGTGCATTGCCAGGCGTTCCGTCTCGGGCGAGAACACGTACCACTTACCGTCGCGGTGCTGGAAGAAAAAGAATCCAAGCGGGCCTGTCGGTAGCAGTAGCTCGATACGCACGCACGGTCTCTGATTCGAGCGCGCGCGGCTGAATCAGGTAACCCGAACCGGTGTCGAGGAGGTCGGCCCGAACCATTTTTCAACCTGCGAACGCAAAGACCTTTCCGATGCAATACTCACCCTCCATTCCTCCCAAACGAATAGGTTTACTAAATAAAATGCACTGACACGCATTTCAATGCAGCATCGCGACAGGTACTTCCGATCAACCTTTAATCCGGTCGCACGACCGAACAGGTCCCTTTGATATTTTGGCTCGTGTCACATTGTCCTGCCCTACGCATCTGTTGCCGTTGGGGCTGTCCCCGTCGGTTGCTCCGCCCGTGATGGCCTCGCGGCGACCGAGATCAAAAATGCAAACGGAAAGCGCCCGAGCGCGGAAGTCGCCAATGCTTCGAACGCGGGGTCGGCAAGTTCGACGTGGAGTGACATTCCGAGCGAGTTGTCATCAATGAGGCTAACGATTACATCCTCGACGCCGGCCTCTACGAGGGCCGACTCCAGCGCGTCCGCCGTTTCGCGCCGTTTCAGCGCCGGTTTGAAGATCTTGCCGACGCCCGTCAACGGCATCTTGTCCACGATCCGTATCCCCTTTGGCAATGCGGCGCGTTCGTTGATCTCGCGACGCAGAAACTCGGCCAATTCCGCTTCCGTTGCCGCTGTGCCCGGCTTTAGCTGGACATAGGCAACCGGCAACTCGCCCGCATGCATATCGGGGCGCCCTACGGCTGCCGCGATCTGGACTGCGGGATGGCGATGCAGTGGTTCTTCGATTGCCGCAGGGTCGATGTTGTGTCCGCCCCGGATAATCAGCTCCTTCTTCCGGCCGGTGAGCCAGAAGTAACCATCTGGGTCGCAGCGGCCGAGATCTCCGGTATTGAGCCAGAGCCTGCCGTCACCACCCTCCATCCAGATGCCACTGTTCTGCTCCGGCCGTGTATAGCCAACGAACACGTTTGGTCCGGAGATAACCAGTTGGCCAACCTCATCCGCAACGCAATCCCGTACATACCGGCCGCTTTCGTCGACCACCACGGCTTTCATCGCCTGACCGGGCAGACGAAGACCAATCGAACCGACCCTCAGCTCGCCAAGCGGCGGGTTAACGCTGCTAACGCAGGTACCCTCCGTGAGGCCGTAACCTTCAAGGATTCTGATTCCTGTACGATCCTGGAAAGCGCGAAGTAATTCCACCGGCATCGGGGCAGCGCCGCACAGTCCATACTCGAGCGAACTGATATCGTGATCGCCAACCGGGACATCCAGCAGCGATCCGTAGAGTGTCGGGACACCGCTGAAGAAGTTGACGCGGTAATGCTCAACGATTTCCCAGAAGCGCTTTATAACGTCGTCGCCCCGATACCCTTGAGGTGTCCCGAGCACGACGTGGGCACCACGCGAGAACGCCAGCAGGCCTGTCACGATCACCGCGTTGACGTGGAATAGCGGCAGTCCGCAAAAAATCGTTTTCCCCGGACCAATGCTTTCGCCGAAGAATTGACCTGCGTTCCACGCATTGGCCACTTCGTTGCCGTGCCGTCGAATCGCAATCTTCGGCAGCCCGGTGGTGCCGCCCGTGCAAAAGAACGACGACACATCATCAATGCTCATTCGACGCACGCTGCCGAGCGCCGTCCCTGACTCCCGCGCGTTTGCCGTGCTGAAATCGTGGATGCCGATATGCGAAGGAACGGCACTGCGAACGCCGCCAGGCCCATGCAGTTTTGAACACTCGCCGCGTTGAAGAATCCGGGCCGCAAATCCCTTTTCGCCCGGCATGCGGTCGGCCGGGTTCACGAGCACCAGGTGCCGCAGGCAAGGAACCTTGCGCAGCGCCGATTGCACCTTCTGCCAAAGGTCGGCTCCGGGAAACGGCGCCAGGGTGACGAGCACGGTAGCACCTGAGGCGTTGAGCAGTTCGCCGATGGCGTCGCCCTCAAGCAGCGGATTGATCGCGCAGACAATCCCGGCGGCTTCCCCGCCCCAGATCACAAAATGCGTTTCAGGGAGGTTGGGCAGAACGTAGGCGACGACCGAGTCGCGTTGTACTCCCAGGCGGGCAAACATGTTCGCAGTTCGCGTGACATCACGCATCAGTTCGCTGTACGTCCAGCACTCGGCGTTCCGGTAGTCGTCGGCCGTTGCAAAGAACGAAAGGGCCGGTGCCAGCGGATTGATGGCGGCGCCCCGACAGATCATCTCGTAGGTACTGGACGGGAGATCTGCAGGATGCCCTTGCGTTTCAATGTCAAGGACATCGTGTACGTTTGCGACGCCTTTCATGCCGCCTGTTCCATAACGACGTTATGCTGTACGCCCAGATCGATCGAGTGGTCATGGCTGGCGATATGCGCCTCCACGACGTCACCCACGCGCAGATACTGAGGCCTTTCTTCCTGCATCTTCAGGAAAAGCCGCCACTTTTCCGCATCAGGCAGCTGCGCCGCGGCCCGTTGCTTTTCGGGTGACGGAATACTCAGCGCACAACCGGAGGGCGTGCCGGTGGCGAGCAGATCTCCGGCGCGCAGGTCATGTATGGCGGAAAGCTCCGTCAAGGTCTCTGCCGGGCCGTAGACGAGGCCAGCCGTGGAGTCATTCTGGCGGACACTTCCGTTCACCGTCAGCGTCAGCACGAGCTCCTTTAGCTTTGGAATATCCTGTTTCTCCAGGAGGCAAAGGTAAGGGCCGACAGGGCCGAAAGAGCGATAGCTCTTGCCCTTGTAGAACTGCATTTGCGGAATCTGGATATCTCGCGCGGAATAGTCGTTGACGATCACGGCGCCGGCGATGTAGTCGTGCAGATTCTCCTCGGTGACAGTTTCGCGCGACGTAATGTCGCGTTTGAGGACGAGACCGAGTTCGATCTCGTAGTCGAGGAACTGCACCTCGTTGGGCTTGACCACTGGAGAGTCGGCGGGAACGATGCAGCTTGTCGCCTTGGTGAAGATCATGTTGAATTTCTTCACATCCGGGTCCATCCCGGACTCAATCATATGCTGGCGATAATTTGCGCCCTGGCAGACGAACTGCTGATTGGCGGTCACGGGCGACAACCATTGGACTTCCGATTCGGGAATCGTCGGACCGCTCAGCACGAACAGCCGTTCGACCGGGTTGGCCTCGATAAACTCAGCGGTCGACTTGAACTCGCCGGGAATCGGCGTGATAGCGCCACTAGCGACCACGCCCCACTGGGCGCGGTCTTGATGCAAATAATGCAGAACGTGAAGTGCCATTTATCGATCTCCGGATTCTATGGAAGGGGTGGGTTCAAGCGAAAAGCTTTGCCAGCGTCCGCAGCTTGCTCAGCGTCAGGTCGGGGCTGCGGCGCAGGTTTCTGAAGAGCGCCACAATGCTTGCCGGCGTGAATTTTGGCTTCGTGAAGCTGCGCGGCATCGTCGGTCCCCACTGCGCCATTGCTTCGCGGCTCACCGCGTGCACACCTGCCGGAGCATCGACCGTAAAGAGATCGCCGTCGCAATAGTGCTCATGCTTGTCGCCCCACGGGTCTTGCCAGTAGTCGAAAATCTGGCTGCCCAGGATATGTCGGCCGATCCCCCACGCGTGCGTCCAGCCCTTCTCGCGCAGGACGCGCTGACCCATACCGACCGCATCGGCATCGACGACTTCGTAGGCGCTGTGGCTGTAGGTAGGCAGGAAGCCTTGTGCAAGCGCTAGCGTATGGTGATCGGCCGGCTTGTCGCCGAGATTGAGCCGCATAAATACGACGACGGGCGAGCCATCGGGAAGCACCTGCACATCACTCGGGATGAAGCCGAAATGCTGCGTATACCATGCGCAGGTTTCCTGATAGTCGGCGAGTTCGAGCACGACATGTCCGAGCCGGATAACTTCAGGCGCGCGCTCGGGCGGTCGCTGCGTCCCGTTAATCCGGACGGCTGCGTCTACGGAGTTGAACGGCAATGGCGGCCGATGAGACAGCGTCGAAGCTGGCGCCTGGCCCCATATTGCATCGACGCGAAAGCCGGAAGGATCGGTTAGCCGTACGATATAACCCCCGCCGGGCAGGGATGACCGTTCGGCCTCAGAGGCGCCAGACAGTTTTGCAAGTGCATCAAGATCGGCCCTGTTGTCGACCTTTAGCCCGAAACCGACGAACCGGGATTTCGTCGCCTTCTGGACGACATAGCAGAAATGCGAAACACCCGTTCCCCGCAGGAGCAATTGCGCTTCACCGCGAGATACGGTCTGCAGCCCGAAATCATTGAGAAATTGCTCGGCCTTCCCGAGGTCTGGCCGATCGAATATCAGATAGGCTAATGCCGACGCTTTCGTCGTGGGATCGGGGTGACGAGCCGGCTGTCCAGTGGTCAGTTTCATAGCGAATAAGAAATCAGGCGGTTCGAATAGCGGTTTCGACTTCCGGCATCCGCACGCTCAAGGGATTACCCAGCAAGGCGAGACTCTCGCGCACAATACGGTTTGCATCGGTGGCCGGGCCGTCGTGGACGATCGTCTTGTCGGGCCGCACTACGGCAGCCCACCCGAGGGGCACCAGCCCGGGAAGAAATACGCCTTCGAGGTCTTCCCAGCTGTCGCGCGGGGCAAGATGCAGTCGTTGCCCCCGATGAGCAATCTGGACAGCGCGCCCTCCGGCACGCGCAAAGGCTGCGGCCGTCGCGTGCTCGAGCGCAGCAGCCGCGTCCACGCCAAACCCGATCAATGCGAGACCCTGCCCGAGCACGTCGTCGCTCAGACGCGTGGTGCCATCCGAACCTCTCACCCAGCCTTGCGCGATGACTGCGCCACGAACAAGCTTCGTCGACGAGCGGCCCTTGACGAACAGCCCGCGGCGGAATACATTCTTTGGCTTGATCTGCAGCTCCTCGAATTGCGCGCGTAGGCGCGGTACCAATCTCGACAGACGCATCAACCCGTGGGTCAATAAGGCGACGACGCCACTCCGGGGCATGACGAGCTTGCCCATGAACTTCGCGAGGTTGATCATCGCCTTCGCGTGGGGGCGCCGCTCCTCGTCATAGGTATCGAGAATCTCTGGATGGGCACGTCCTTGCACCACCCATGCGAGCTTCCAGCAAAGGTTGGCGGCGTCCCGAAGACCTGCGACCAATCCCTGCCCGACGAATGGGGGCGTGATGTGGGCCGCGTCGCCCGCCAGGAACACCCGGCCCTTGCTGAACGCATCGACAGCGCGCGCATGGAAGCGATACACGGCCTTGCGCTCGATGATCATGTCTTCCGCCCTGCCCCAGGGGGAAAGCAAATCCCGGATACACGACTCGGATTCCATATCCTCGCGGCGCTCGCCAGGCCGGAGCATAAATTCCCAGCGTTCGCGACCACCAGGCGCGACCATGTGCGGGATCGGCCGACGGTAATCGCAGATGAACTCGATGTGATCGATCGGACGCGGTACGTTGCGGGCATCGACGATCAGCCAGTCCTCGGCGAACGTCTTGCCCTTGAATTCCTGCCCAATGAGCTGGCGCACCAATGAACTCGCCCCGTCCGCGCCGACCAGATAGCGGGCCCGGACCACATGAGTGCGCCCCTCGCCAAGATCTAACGATGCGAGCACGTGATCCCGTTCTTCTGTGAAGCTCTTGAGCTCAACCCCCAAGGCGACATGCGCACAGTCGTATGTCGCGAGCCGGGCGCGTAGGCACCGCTCAAGGTCTGGCTGGTAGAAGGTGACGAGCTTCGGATGGCCATCCAGGCTGCCCAGCGAATTCACCCTACCGAACAGTCCCAGCATGGGTGACCTCATGCGGACGTGCGGTATGGCGATCGTCTCGAAATCGCTCTCCGCAACGCCGGCAAGCTGAAGGATGCGCAGCGCTTCGTTATCGAGCGCGATCGCACGGGGCGCCATGAATACTTCAGTCGACCTGTCGACAACCATCACGTTCACGCCGTGCTGTGCCAACAGATTGGCAATCGTTGCACCCACCGGTCCGCAACCCACCAATAAAACGTCCACGGCTCGCGGAAACGCCCCAATCGGCGCACACCCCTCGCCATCCCGGCTGTGCGGCACGGAACCATCTTTTGCTGCTGTCTCCACAGTCACTCCGTCTGTTGTTTCTTGGACCGGCGCTACATGGCCGTTAGTGACATTAAATTCATAAATGATGATTTTGTCAACATAGACAATAGCATCTATACTTCGGCATGGCCAAAACTGGACCGATCATGCCGAACACTTCAAATCGCCCGACAGCAAAGCGTCCTTCCCGTGCGGCGTCAGTTGCCGCGGTTGCCGTTCCCGAAGAACGCGAGCCGCGCGGTGCCCGTCGTAAGCGCGAGACGCGCGCCCGCCTCCTCGACGCGGCCCTCAGGCTGATGGCCGAAAAGGGCATGGAAGGCGTAGCCATCAACGAAATCACCGAGGCCGCCGACGTCGGGTTCGGATCGTTCTACAACCACTTCGAGTCGAAGGAAGCCATCTACGCGACGCTTGTGGACAACGTGTTCGAGGAGTTCGCCGACATGCTCGATCGACTCGCGGGGGGCCTGTCCGACCCCGCAGAAGTGATCGCCGTCTCGGTGCGTCATACCCTGATGCGTGCGCGGCGCGACCCCGTATGGGGACGCTTCCTAATACGCGAAGGGTTTTCTGCGGGTATGCTGAGCCGCGGGCTGGGTCAGCGGCTGCTGCGGGATATCGGAAATGGCATCGCCGCCAAGCGCTTTATAGTCGCCGACCCCTTCATCGGCTTTCTTTCGGTTGGCGGCACGGTGCTCGCGGCAGTTGCAGCCGAGCTGAATTTCGTCGCGCCGAGCGCGCCGGCGGCGCAGTTGCTCGACGAACTTGGCTTCAGCGGAGAGCACTTCGCCGAGCGCACGGCGGCAACGATTCTGCAAACACTCGGACTCAAGCGCGCCGAGGCAGAGAAGATTGCAATGCGAGCGTTGCCGCTCATCGAGGCGGAAGTCGATGGGGAATGAGGCGGGCGGCGACAACGTACGTTACGGAATTGGGGTCACCGGGTACGATCGGCAAATGTGTCACCAACGCCGCGGATAGCAGATCGCACTCGTGGCAGGCTCTCCCCGACCTCACGAAGTCAAGGTCATTCCCTTGACGTCACGTGCGGCTGATCGTCCGGCAGTTCGCCCATCGCCTGGAAGAGTGCGGCGGTATCGCTCATGCGCTGGCGCCCGGCGCGTACGGCGCCAAGCTGTGCATTGAGAAATCGCTGCTCGCTGGCGTGCTGTGCGGTTGACGGCAGGGAACCCAGACGGGCGCGCGACGCCGTTTCGTCGAATGCAGCATGGGCTGCCTGTGCCGCTCTTTCGGCTGATGCCAGCGTCTGCGCGTCATTGTCCAGTGCGGCAAGCGAATCCGCGGTATCCTGGAATGCCGACAGGACCGTCGACTTGTAGTGCAGAACCGCGGCATCGTAGGTATCAATCGAGGCTCTGCGTTGCGCGAACAACGCCCCACCGTGGAAGAGCGGCTGCGACAGGCCCGCACCGATTGCCCAGAGGCCGCCCGCGCCTGAAAGCATCGCCGGCCAGCTAAAGCCGCCGCGGCCCATCGAGGCCGTCAGTGACAGGCTCGGAAAGAGTTGCGCGGTCGCCGCGCCAACGTCGGCCGCGGC
Source organism: Paraburkholderia sp. SEWSISQ10-3 4 (assembly GCF_030464785.1). Lineage (NCBI taxonomy): Bacteria > Pseudomonadati > Pseudomonadota > Betaproteobacteria > Burkholderiales > Burkholderiaceae > Paraburkholderia > Paraburkholderia sp. SEWSISQ10-3 4. Next base: position 102,234 of record NZ_JALPRI010000011.1, on the reverse strand, counting down.
CGCTTTCACGGCGGCGTCGGCTGCCTGAATGTCCGGGCGCGAACGCAGAAGATCCGACGGCACGACGACCGGCACATGGCCGGGCAACGCCATGCTGTCGAGGTCGGGAACGATCGGTGCGTTATCGGGCGTCCGGCCCATCAGTACCGACAGCGCGTGGACGGCTGTGAGGCGCTGCTGGCGCAAGGCCGGAAGACTCGCCGCGATCGAATCTGAGTCCTGCGTCGAGTTGAGCGCCTGCACGTGCGAAATGGACCCGAGCGCATATCGCTGCCGATCCTCGTTTGCGGTTTCGCTCGCCACGGCGACGAGCCGTTCAGTGAGCGCGATCTGGCGATCGAGCGCCGCCACATTGATCGCCGTGCCGACGATGTTGGCGGCGAGCGCGCGCCGGGCCGCTTCCAGCTCGAACCCCTGCACATTCAAGCGAGCGGCAGCCGCCGCGTTGGCGTAGCGCGTCTGGCCGAAGAAGTCGAATGCGTAGCGCGCCTGAAGTTGCCCAGCGAAAAAGTTGTACTGCACCTGCTCAGGGCCGAGCCCTGGTACGACGGGTGAACGCGCGCGCTCCACCTGGGCGACACCGTCGACTGACGGCAGCGTGGACGCGCCGACCTGCGCGCGAAGTTCCTCTTGCGCGGCCGCGAGCGTTCGCTGCGCACCTGCAAGCGTCGGGCTGTTGCGCAAGCCTTCCTCGACGAGTGCATCAAGCGCGTCGGACCGGTAAAGCCGCCACCACTGCGGCACCGATGTCGCGCCGATATCGAACCGCTGCGCAATACCGCCTGCGGCAACGGTCTTCGAGGGTTGCGCCTGCGCCCCGTAGTGCTCGGGCGAAGGCATCGCCGGCGGCTCGCCGCTGGGGCCGAACGAGCAGCCTGTCAGTGCGAGCGCCGTAGTCACGGCGAGAAAGGACGTCTTATAGGTAAGCTTCATGATCAGATCTCCGTATGCTCGACGACGACCGGTTGCATCGCGCACTCGTCGCGCCGGACCTTGAAGCACGTCGCGTAGAGCGCCGGCAGGAAAAACACAGTCAGTACCGTGGCAATCGTGATACCACCCATCAACGCAGTCGCCATGGGTCCGAAGAACGCTGAGCGCAGGAGTGGAATCAAGGCGAGCACAGCGGCGGCGGCCGTCAACATGATCGGCCTGAAGCGCCTCACCGTCGCACCGATAATCGCGTCGAAGCGCCCATGCCCCGCCGCGATATCCTGATCGATCTGGTCGACCAGAATCACGGAGTTGCGCATGATGATGCCGAACATGGCAATCACGCCGAGCAACGCGACGAAACCAAAGGGCTTGCCGAACAGGAGCAGCGCTGCCACGACCCCGATCAGCCCGAGCGGTGCTGTCAGTACGACGATAAACGTCCGCACGAAGCTCTTGAGTTGAATCATGAGCAGCGTCAGCACGGCGATGATCATGAGCGGCATCTCGGCGTTGATCGAGGTCTGGCCTTTCACGCTTTCTTCGACCGCGCCGCCTGCTTCGATGCGATAACCCACCGGCAGTCTTGCTTGTACCCCGGCGAGCGAGTGCTCGATATCGCGGGTCACGTCGATGCCCTGCGCGTCGCCCCGAATGTCAGCCTGCACGGTGATCGTCGGCTGCCGGTCGCGCTGCCAGATAACACCGTACTCGAGCGTGTCCCGAACGTGTCCGAGGGAACCGAGCGGAACCGGGCCGTTCGGCGTCGGAACCGCGAGGCTCGTGAGCTGCGCAGGATCAACACGCTCACTCTTCGGTGCACGCAGATCGACGTTGATCAGCTTGTCGCGTTCACGGTACTGCGTGACCGTGTACCCCGAGAGCGTCATGGCGAGGAAGTTCGATACGTCCTCCGACGTGACGCCAAGCTGGCGTGCCCTGTTCTGATCGATCTCGAATGAGATCGACCGTTCCGCCGGCTCGTCCCAGTCGAACTGGACATTGCGTGTGCGGGAGTCGGCACGGACCTTCCCGGCGACCGTTTCAGCAATGGAGCGCACGGTTGCAATATCGTTGCCGCTCACCCGGAACTTGATCGGGAAACCCACGGGCGGACCGTTCTCGAGCCGCGCCACACGCGTGCGCACGCCGGAGAACTCTCTCCCGAGTTTGGCATCGAGCCAGCGCATCAACTCTTCGCGGGTTTCGACGCCTTTTGCCGTGATCACGAACTGCGCAAAGTTAGGCTGCTGAAGCTGCTGGTCGAGCGGCAGATAAAAGCGCGGTGCGCCCGTGCCTATAAAGTCGACGAAGTGGTCGATCCCGGGATTGCCGTCGAGCGCCTTTTCCAGGCGCTTCGCTTCACGCAGCGTCGCCTCGAACGAAGCGCCTTCCGGCAGTCGCAAGTCCACGAGCAACTCTGGCCGCTCCGAGTTCGGGAAGAACTGCTGCGGCACGCGCGTGAAGGCCGCCATCGCGATGGCAAAGAGCACGGCAGTGACGCCGAGCACGGCCCAGCGACGCTCGATACACCACGAGACCCACCTCGACAGGCGCTGGTAGAAGCCAGTGTTGTAAACATCGCGCTCATGATGGTGGCCGCCACTCTCATGGTTCTTGCGCTCGGGCAACATATGAAAGCCCAGCAAGGGGACCAGCACGACGGCCGCGAACCACGATACGATCAGCGCAATGGCCGACACTTCGAAGATCGTGCGCGTGTATTCGCCCGTACTCGATTTCGCGAGTGCGATCGGCAGGAAGCCCGCTACCGTCACGAGCGTGCCGGTCAGCATCGGGAACGCGGTGCTCGAGTAGGCAAAGGCCGCCGCGCGCAGGCGACTCCACCCCTGCTCGAGCTTCACGGCCATCGTTTCGACGGCGATAATCGCATCGTCGACTAGCAGCCCCAGCGCGAGCACGAGCGTGCCGAGGGATACCTGGTCCAGCCCGATATTGAACATATGCATGCACAGCGCCGTCACAGCGAGCACGATCGGAATCGAGATCACGACGACCATGCCAGTACGCAGGCCGAGCGAAACGAGGCTCACGACCAGTACGATGGCTACCGCTTCGCCGACCGACCTGACGAACTCGTCCACTGAATGCTTGACCGCGTGAGGCATGCTCGAGACGGGAGCCAGCCTGAGTCCCGCCGGCATGGCAGCCTGCAGTTCGGCGGCTTTCGCGTCGAGCGCCTTGCCGAGGCTGATCACGTCGCCGCCCTTTTGCATCGTGACGCCGATTCCAAGGACCGCCTGTCCGCCGACCCGCATCTGGGTAACGGGTGGATCGTCGTAGCCGCGCGTGATCTTCGCGATGTCACCGAGCCGGAACGTGCGTTTGTTCACGGTGATCAGTGTGTCGGCGAGCGCCTGCACGTCCTTGAACGCGCCGCTCGGTCGCACGAACACCCGATCGTCCGCCGTCGTAATGGTGCCCACGGGCGCAACGGTATTTTGTGCGTCGATTGCCTGGGCGAGCTGCTGCGGCGTGATGGAGAGCCCCGTCAGCTCTGCATTCGATATCTCGACGAAGATGTGCTGGTCCGGGTCGCCAAAGTAGTCGACCTTGGCGACGCCGGGCACGCGCAGCAGGATCGCGCGCAACTGGTCCGCGTAGTCGTGCAGTTGCGCGGGCGTAAAGCCGTCGCCTTCAAGCGCATAGATGTTTGTGTAGACATCACCGAACTCGTCGTTGAAAAACGGTCCAACCGTCCCCTTGGGCAGCGTCGCCGCAATGTCACTCACTTTCTTGCGCACCTGGTACCAGGTCTCTGGGACATCCTTGACCGGGGCCGAATCCTTCATAGCGAAGAAGATCATCGACTCACCGGGCCGCGAGTAGCTCTTGATGTTGTCGACATACGGTGCCGCCTGCAACTGGCGGCCGATCCGGTCCGTGATCTGTTCCTGCACCTCGCGGGCAGTTGCGCCCGGCCAGTAAGTTTTGACTACCATCGTCCGGAACGTGAACGGCGGGTCCTCCGACTGCGCAAGTTGCGTATAACCGATCACGCCGAACAGGGTTGCAAGCCCGATCAGAAAGATCACGAGCTGCTGATGGCGCAACGCCCACGCTGAGAGATTGAAGCCGCCTTCGCCACGTGCCTCGGCGTCGGACGGGGTGACGGGCACGCTGCCTCGCGCAGTTTCACGGTCGCGTGCGTTCATGACGAAAAATCCTCGGGGTGCAACGGGGCTATCACCTGCACGTGTTCGTCAGCGCTCACTGCGTGCACGCCTTGCATCACGACGCGATCGCCGTCGTGCAGGCCGCCGGTGACGGAGACTTTGCGCTCGTCGTAGCGCGCAATACTGACAGGGCGCAGCTCAAGGGTGTCGCTGCCCGCGCGCACCACCCACACAGCGGGGTCCTCGCCTTTGTGAAAGAGCGCCGTCACAGGCAGCGCAAACGGACGTGCAGTTGGCACATCGCCGCCGGCTTCGAACGTGACATTGGCCGTCATGCCCAGGCGAACTTCGGGGCTCGGCGCGGCCAGCGTAAGCTTCACGCGCCAGGTGCGGCTTTGCGGGTCGGCAGCCGGCGACACCTCGCGCACGCGTGCCTCGAAAGTCTTGCCGGGCAGCGCGGACAGGCTTACTTGCGCATTGCTGCCGACGGTCAATACGCCAAGCGTCCGCTCGGGCGCGTCGCAGACAACATCCACGTCTCCCGTCCAGTCGAGGTGATAGACGGCTTGATCTGCCTGAACGTTCTGGCCAGTGTCGGCGTCCTCCGATGTGATGACTCCGTCGTGGTCTGCCGTAAGCGTGGCGTAGCGCAGGTGATCCGTGGCGAGCGCCATTTGGGCGAGCGCCGAATCCCGCTGTGCGAGGGCGGAAGCGTAGGCGTCCTGGGTCTGCTCCATCTGCGCCGTTGCGATGAGGTTTGCCTGCGCCTGAGCGCGGTCGCGATCGAGCTGCTGCCTGGCGTACACGAGGCGATGTTCGGCGGCGTCGAGATGCGCTCGCGCGTTGACCAGGTTAATGCGCAGATCGGTTGGGTCGAGCAGTGCAACGGTCTGCCCCGCCTTGACGGTATCGCCGATGCGCATCCGCCGTTCGGTGACCTTGCCTCCAATCCTGAACGAAAGAGGCGTGGAATACCGCGCCTGTACCTGAGCCGGCAACGAGGCGCTCGCCGTGCGCGCGTCGGGATGAACCCTGACAGCGACGACAGGTTTGGGCTCGGGAGCGACGGTTTCGCGCGGGTGGCAGGCCGCTAGCAGCATTGCGCCGCAAGCCGCAATGAGAAGACGTCCTCGGTGAGATGGTCGGGCGGCGGACGACAGGAAGGGGCGCGCAAGCGTCTGCGCGTTAAGACAGGAAAGTTTCACGATGTTCACAAGGCAGGTGATGGTCCAGCAATAAAAATGGGCGAGGCATCGGAAGACACGGTGCATCTAGCGGCATGCCTTGCCAAGCGCGTTAGCGCTCGATTCGGTATCCCTATAACTTAGTATTCCTACTCGCTGCATCTGATACAAACCGTTTGCAACTCTTCGTACTTCGTCATCGCACGCGGCCACTCCCCACGAAACAGCTAGAGAACGAACATAAAAATAGATCCTCGCCCCGAGCCCGGCGCTGGTGGATCTGAACGGCAATGGACGGCCCATCTTCAGCGCTGCAACACGCTGCTCCGGGCACCGTCGGAATTCAATTCGTCTGTCCATACGGTCGCTGATCCGTTCGCGACAGTGACATTACACCCCATAACTGATGATATTGTCAATTATGACGTATAAATCTACAATGCGACGTTACAGAAATCTGGAACCGAGATGCCTGATACCCCGAACTCCCGTGCAACCAGGCAGCACACACAAAAGCTGCCAGCTCCGGCCGAAGCGACCGAAGGGCGCCAGCCGCGCGGCGCCCGCCGCAAGCGGGAGACTCGAACCCGCCTGCTCGACGCTGCGCTCAAGCTAATGGCCGAAAAAGGGATGGTTTCAGTGGCTATCAACGACATTACCGAGGCCGCCGACGTCGGTTTCGGCTCCTTCTACAATCACTTCTCGTCGAAGGAAGGGATCTTCGCCGCGGCTGTCGAGTGGGTATACGAGGAGTTCGCCGGTACGCTTGATCGCCTGGCCGGCGGACTGTCCGATCCGGCCGAAGTGGTCGCTGTCTGTGTGCGCCATACGCTAATGCGCGCCCGCCGCGAGCCGGTGTGGGGACAGCTCCTGATTCGCGAGGGTTTCTCGGTGCATGCGCTGAATTGGGGGCTCGGTCAGCGATTGCTGCGCGATAGTCAAAGTGGCATTTCCGCGAGGCGCTTTGTCGTCTCGGACCACTTTCTGTGTCTCATTTCCGTTACGGGCATCATCTTGGCGGCGATCGCCGCTGAAATGCACTTTTCCGCCTCCGTCACACCAGCCGCCCAAGGGCAGAAGGCATGTGGACTCGGAGAACAGACCTTCGCGGAGCGCGCAGCGGCGGTCGTGCTACAGGCACTTGGACTCAAGCAGGTCGAGGCGGAGAGAGTTGCGCGGCTGCCGTTACGGGGTTAGCCGGAAATCAGTCTTTGAATGATTCAATCTAGGGTGCATCCCCAATCTGCCGCGCAGAATAACGGTCATTCATCGCCAAGGGAGCATTGCCGCTTATGGTCACAAGTGCGTGTCGCTTGAAGTGTTAGCTCACGTTCGCGGCTGCCGAGGCTCGAATGTCGGGAAAGCGACCTGTAGCCGCCTCATCGATGCCGGTAGTAGCTACGCATTCGTATGCATGGAGCAATGTCTGCATATCATCTACACAAAAATCTCCCGTGCGCCTATCTTTCGCCAACCGTACCTCAGCGCCACTAACCTGGTCTCTGCCTAGTGACGATACACTTTCGAAACGCTCAAACTGATTACGCTGAATAACGCGCTCGGCGGGGCGGACGATTCCACCTGAATTCTTCATTATTCAGGCTTTCTTGTTTCGCATAAACGAGGAACGTCGACGTTGCCGTTGACGCTCTCGGTTTCATCGCGAATCTACAGGGCGGTCTCCCGCGGCAAACGCATCCATTCAGACAGCAGGATCCACCGGGCGAATCACGTTGGCCGAAACGGCGATACCGGGTGCGGAGAATTCGATCATCTCGCATCCCAGATATTCGATGATCTCGAGGTCCGCGAGGCCGTTGATCACGTGGAACGTCGTGGGCAGTTGCTCGAACGTCGCGCGATTCCATTTCACGGAACCGCCCTCGCCCCCCCATTTGCGGAAATTGGCATCGCTAAACTTGATTGGCGAAGTATCGCCCGCTGCACCCGGCAATGGCTGCGACGTGGTTGCGTAGGCGATGTCGCAACCGCCACTGCCAAACTGACCGCTTCGGGGCATGTACTTGTAGAACAGCGTCGCGCCGCCAGGGCCCGGCAACCGTTTGTCCCCCGATATTTCGGTCAAGCCGTACAGATCGATTTCAAAAAACTCGAAGCCGAACCACGACGCGCTTCCACTGGCAGTACCCGCGCTCAGATCGACGTTCAAGTCTGGTATTTCGGCGAACAACTTAGGAAAACCGAGTTCCTCGCGGCCAGTCAGAATCGCATCCGGGAGACCCTCGAACAGGACCGGACAGAACGCTCCGTCAATCGTCTCGGTCTTACCAGTATAGGTAACCGGCACTTCAACGTTAAGAATGCCGTAACCACGGCCTGCCAACCAGTAGAGATTGCTAAAGAAAGCCAGCGACACATGCACCTCCGGCCGGCCGCGCAGCGAGAAACCGGGCGGCAGAATGCGCTCGATGCTCGCGGCCTCGGTGCGATAACGCACCGTCATCCATTGTGCTTTCATCACGCCGGATTCCTCCGGCATCCAAAGGGTGCCATCGGCTTTCTGACGGGGGCCGGGCGCAGGTCCGAACACGGCTGGCATGCGATAACGCACGCCGGGTTTGAATTCGACTGTCATTAAATATGTCCAATTTCTCAAAGACTCAGAACGGGTATTGGCGAGGCGTGGTCTGCAGGGTTATCCAACGCAGGTCGGTAAACTCGTTGATACCGGCGCGACCGCCAAAGCGACCGAAGCCACTGGACTTGACGCCGCCGAATGGCATCTGTGCCTCGTCGTGCACGGTCGGGCCATTGACGTGGCAGATGCCCGACTCGATACGCTTTGCCACTTGATAGGCTCGGGCGATATCGCCACCAAATACCGCGGCGGCAAGCCCGTACTCATTGTCGTTGGCACAGGCGATCGCTTCTTCGACGCCATTGACGCGAACGATGGGTTTCACAGGGCCAAACGATTCCTCGCGATAGATTTTCATGTCCGGCGTAACGTAATCCAGCAGAGTCGCCGGCATCAGTGTGCTCGTCGCCTTGTTGCCGCAGAGCAGCTTGGCGCCCTTCTCCAGCGCGTCGTCGATCAGTGCGTTGCAGCGCTCGACCGTCGCCATATCGATTACGGACCCGAGTACCACCGGCTCCTTGCCGCGCGGGTCGCCCAGCGGCAGAGAACTCGCGCGGGCCGCAAGGCAAGAAACGAATTCGTCTGCGATCCGCGCATCAACGACAATGCGCTCGGTTGACATACAGATCTGGCCGGAGTTAGCGAAGGCACCAAATACGGCAGCGTTCGCGGCGGCATTCAGATCAGCATCATCAAGAACGACCAGGGGCGCCTTGCCGCCCAACTCCAGCACCACGGGCTTCAGGTACTGTGCACACGTAGCGGCGATGATTCGACCCACACGCGTCGACCCCGTGAAATTCACGCGTCGCACCGCGGAATGCGCAATCATTGCTTCGACCACAGCGCCGGCATCGGCTGGCGCATTGGTCACGAAGTTCACTACCCCCGGAGGAAAGCCGGCTTCGTTCAGAGCCTCCGCGATCAGACCGTGCGTCCTCGGGCAGAGCTCCGAACCCTTGAGCACCACGGTATTACCGCAGGCGAGCGGCACAGCGATGGCGCGCACACCCAAAATCACGGGCGCATTCCAAGGCGCCATGCCCAACACCACACCGGCCGGCTGACGCACGCCCATCGCGAGATTACCGGGCTGGTCCGAGGGAATCACCTCGCCGCAGATCTGCGTGGTCATTGAGGCCGCTTCCTGCAGCACGCCTGCCGCCAGATGAACGTTGAAATTCCCCCACGCAGGGCTCGCACCAGTTTCCTCGGCCATCGCCTTGATAAACTGTGACTCCCGGGCGGCGACGGCGTCCACCGCCTTCAACAGCAATGTACGGCGTTCACCCGGTCCAGTCTGGGACCACTCCACAAACGCACGCGCGGCCGCATCGACCGCGGCACGGGCATCCGCCACCGTTGCCGCGGCGGCACGTGAGACGACCTCCCCCGAGAGCGGATTGCAACGCTCGAACGTAATACCGGACGATGCCGGCACCGTCTTCCCGCCGATCATTAGATTGACTTCGAACATGAATAATCCTTTACGTCATGAACGGATTCACACAGGCGTAGCCCGCCATCGACGCACATCATGCGGCGTGACGTGCGCCGCTCATTGACTGTCACTTACACAAACTCGGCGGCGACGGGATTCTCGATGTGCCCGAGCTTCTCGATCTCGACACGCACCACGTCACCCGGTTGCAAGAATTTGCCCAGCGCAATGCCGACATTTGCACAGGTACCCGTCGCGATCAGATCGCCCGGCTCCAGCGTCATAACCTGCGAGAGCTCATGGATTTGCTGCCAGATGTTGTAGATCATGCCGCGCGTGCTTGCGCTCTGACGCGGCTCGCCATTGACCGAGAGATTCATCTGCAGCGCGTGCGGATCGGCAATCTCGTCGGCCGTCGTGATCCACGGTCCGATCGGACCGTGACTGTCAAACGACTTGCCGAGCGTGAAGGTCGGACTCCTGAACTGCCAGTCGCGTGCGGTCACATCGTTGGCGACGAAATAGCCGCCTACAACGGCCGGCGCATCCTCGACCGACACGTAGCGGCAGCGTTTGCCGATCACGACGCCAAGCTCGGCCTCATAGTCCATCTTGTCCGACACACGCGGTTTGTAAATCGGATCGAACGGGCCGGTGATACAGGTGACCTGCTTGTTAAACCACAGCTGGTTCTCCGGTACCGGCACGCCGGCACGCGCAGCCTCTTCCGCATGGTCGTGATAGTTCATGCCGATCGCCATATACTTCCGCGGATCTGGAATCGGGGCCTCGAGCCGAACCTCGGAAAGCGGAATGCCACCCGAAACGCCGACGAGTTTTTGCGTCAGTTGCTGGATCAGCGCAGGACCCGCGGCCAATACTTCGCGAATCGTCGAAGGCGCCGCGGAATCGAGGTCAGCAAGCGGCACGACATGATCACCGACGACCGCACCAATGGTTGTGACGCCACCGTGGGTGTAGCGTGCGAGTTTCATACAAGGAGCTCCTGAAGAAAATATCAGAGAAGGCAATCAGTCAAAGAATTCGGGGGACAGCGGAGGAGCCCATTGGCTCAGCTCACCGTCAGAGATCTCTGCGTGCCCCACAGGGGTTTCGTCATTGACCAGGTCTCCGTCCGTCCAGTGCTCGATCTTGTTGCCGAACGGATCGCGCCAGTAGTCGAAGATCTGGCTGCCCTGCACATGGCGCCCAACGCCCCACGAATGCGTGTACCCGCGGGACTTGAGGTGCTCGCTCCCCTGAAACAGATCATCCAGATCCAGAACCTCGAAGGCCGCATGGTCGAAACGCGCAGCGTTACCGTGCGTCGTCACCAGTGCGATCGTGTGGTGATCGGTCCATCGCTCGCCGAGGCCGCAATGCAGGAAAGCGGCAATCAAATTCTGTTCACGTTCGGCCCAGTAGGTATCCGATACGCGGAAGCCGAGTATGTCGCGATAGAACGCAAACGTTTCCTCGAAATTCGGCACCAGCAAGGCAACATGCCCGAGCCGCCCGACCGAGCTCGGATTGCGTGTGACGCGCACCTTGTCGCCGAAGCGCCGCCACCGCGTCGACGAATTCATGGCAAGCGGATCGCGCACCGTCATCGGCATATGGCGAGCCTGACCGTGCAGCACGTCGACCACGAACCCGGCTGGATCGCGGAAGCGTACCCGCTTGCCACCACCTGGTTCAGGGTTGTCCTCGATAGGCGCGCCAAGAATCGCCGAGAGTTTTTCAAGATCTTTGCATTGCTCAGCAAATAATCCAAAGCCAAGCGTGGCGTTGGAAGCGCCCAACTCGCTGATATGCGAGTGATGCACAGAACCGGCCGTACGCATGTATAGAGCATTGCCGGTGTGCGCAATCCGATGTAGGCCGAAGTCGGTCAGAAACTTTTCCATGCTCTCCAGATCCGTTACCTGGTAACGCACGTATGCGATATCCTCGACAGTAATCACACTTGTCCTCTCTTTCTTTAACGGGTTTTATTGAGGATGTTTGGGCGGTGCGATCTTGTTGATACCGCTCCAGTGCTCCGCAAGCTTTCCGCCGCGGACACGATAGGCATCAAACACAAAAAATGGATAAGTCCGCGTCGGATCGCCCGGTTCGGGCTGGGGGAATTCGCCCGCGATAACGACCATATCGCCGTCTGCGACAAGAAGTGCCGGCGGCATCATCAGATTCGGCTTGACCGGCTGCGGCGGCAGACCGCGAAAGGTTTCAGCTACGAAAGCTTCCAGGCCGGCGCGGCCGCTGGGCAGATGGGAGCCGTGCTGATGGTAGTCCTCCGTGACGAAGTCCTTCACCGCCGCGGGGTTCCGGGCATCGAAAACATGTCTGTAAAAATCAATCACAAGCTGGCGGTTGCGCGCCGCTTGATCCGCCGATTGGGTCGGGTTGGTCATAGTCTCCATCTTCCGTGTCAGAACTACACATAGCCTGCCGAGCGGCGGGGCATGGTGACCCTGCTACTGCGGCAAATCGGGATTCTGTATGGAGAGTGTGGCCGACCGGCTCACGAATACGGAAGTCACAGAAGGTCGCGTCAGGTTACTTCCTGCAACCAGGCTTAGGCGACGTTCAGTCGGCTGGCGAGCGATTCGAAGTCTGGATGGGCGCGCAGAACATCGTAGGCGGGAGACGTAAGCAACAGTAGTTCCTGGATGTGCGTGCGGGACGTCAGTGCGCGATCCAGCCATTTAAAGGCTTGCTCGACGTCGCCCAGTCCGGCGTGAATCAGTGTCATCGCGGCCGCGTTAGGCCCCGTCGTGGCGCCGCCTGCGCCCCGCAGAACCTCGATAAGATTCCTTGCCTTGCCGTGCTGCCCAGTCCTGGCATAGGCGTAACCCACGTGCCCCAAGGCTACCGGGTGTTCGTCCATCAGACGACAGGCTTCCTCCAGCTGATCGACGGCGGTGTTGGGGAAACCCGCGTAGAGAAAACAGTCTCCCAGCAACAACTTCACCGCATCGAACTCGGGCGCCAGCGCCGCCGACTTCTGGGCAAACATGATCGCGCTGTCGAAATCGCGCATATGTAAACAGATCGCGGCCAGCGAGGAAAGCGCAAAGGCGGACCGCGGGGCCAGTTCCACTCCGCGTGCAGCAGCATCGAATGCGTCCCGCAAGCGTCCTGACTGAAGGTGCCCCAATCCCATGGCGGTATGCGGCAGGCCGTCCTCCGGACTAGCCATGATCGCCTGGCTGAACATCAATGTGGCCTCGTCGGCACGGCCGGATGTAAGGCGCCCCACGCCAAGGGCAACCTGCTCGCCAGCCGTCTGGTCCCGTATGGCGCTGCGCAGATATTCCCTCAGCAGCACGTTGTCCCGCATGACGTAACGCGGCGCAAACTCATCCTCGATGATGATGGTCGCTGGCCTGGAACTGAGCCAGGACTGAACCGAAGCGGCAACATCGGTGGCGACCTTTCGCTGAAACGCCATCATGTCTTCCACTTGCTGCTCGTGGCGTCCGGACCAGACCGACACATCCCGGGCTGGGTCGACGATGCGCAGATTGAGCCGATAGGTCTTCCCCTGCCGGAACAGGCTTCCTTCCATGACATAGGACGCTTGTGACGCCCGAACCACCAGCGGCAGTTCCATCGCCATCTGGCCAAATTTCTGGCTGGAATTCCGGGACAGAACAGCAACGACCGGCAAACCGGAGAGATACAGACTGATCTCGTCATGAAACGCGGCGACCATGTCTGGGTCGCCGATATTCAGGCCCGAGAACGGCAGAATCAACAGCCGCGGCCGGGATTCCTCGCGGATCGCAGATTGAATTGCTGGCGATCCGGCACTCTTGACCCGAAACTGGAACCTTGGTGTAAAGCCCCCTTTTGGCAAGGAGATCTGCACCTGATCCATCACGCCCTCGGTCCGGTAATAGCGTTCCAACCGCGCCCTGAGTCGCCAGGCTTCGGTTCGCACACTGGTCTCGACCTGCGGGTCGAACGCCCCGTCGCGACCGAACGCGTCCACGGCGATGGTGAATTGTTTCAGGCGCTCACCACGGCCGGCCAGCGTTTCGGAGACGAGATGCTGCAGCAGTTCGCGCAGGCGCTTCGCGCGCCGAAAGGTTTCACTTTCCAGCACTGCGTGAAGCGCTGCCGTGACGTGCTCGTCTTGCAATTCGTGAGGGGGGGTGACACTTTGGACCATACGCTTCTCGGACCTTGCAGACTAACCGCTCGATTCTATCCACATATAAGGCGATATGCCGATTAGGGTCATGCCGCATATCGCCCCCCAATAGGTCACAACACGTCACACATTTCCGTCGAAGCCGCAGCCGAAATAAATCAAAAAGCGACCGATGGAACGTAACCCTCTGAGACTTGGTTGCCCCGTTGGGCCTGCGGTACCGTTGCGGCGTGTTCAACCCACAACGAAAACGACATGACCCAACTCAGCAAGCCGCAGGATTTCGGCGCCGTATCCGATGCGCGGCTGGCAGGCGCTCCCGGACCGAGTCCGGAAGCCATAAAGATGCGCGACGCGATCAGGGCATTGACGCCGCTTCTGCGCGAAACCGCCTGGGAAAGCGAAAAATCGACGGCGCTCGTACCCGAAGCGTTGCAGGCACTAGACCAGACCGGTTTTTTCCGCACCACGCTGCCCGAGAAATTCGGCGGTTCGGCCTTCGGCGCGCGTGATCTGGTCGAGGTCATCACAGCCGCGTCCTATGCTGACGGATCTGCCGGCTGGAGCGGGTTCGCCGCGTCCGGCGTACGCCTGGTTCTGGCCTTCAGTCCGCGCGCAGTCGAGGAAGTGAGCGCACAGCTCACCGACTGGGTCGGTCCGGTCGCGGTGGGGGCTTCGATCTTTTCCAGTACGGTCGGACAGGCCAGACGCTCCGATGGGGGATTCATGGCCACCGGCAAGTGGATGTATGGCAGCGGCTGCCGGTATGCCGCATGGGCGGTCGTCGGCATCGAATGGCAAGAAGACGATAAGCCCGTGCGCGGCCTGGCGCTGATCTCCAGGGACCAATACGAGATCCTGGACGACTGGCACGTCTCAGGCATGGCCGCGAGTTCAAGCAACAGCATCACGGCCCGGAACGAAATCTTCATTCCGGAATATCGCGTGATTCGCCATGCCGATCTGCCCGTCGCACTGGGCGCGCTCCCGCGAAAATATGAGGGACTCACCTACCGGTTGGGCCCACTGGCGACCATGCTGTCCACCGCGCTCGCCAATATCGCCATTGCCCTCGGCATGGCCAAAGGCTGTCTCGATTGCTTTGTCGAACAGGCCAACAAGCGCGTGCCGTTCAACCTGCCGTACGACACGGTGGCGACCATGCCGTCGACCCAGGTCGTTGCAGGACGTGTGCACGCCATGGTTAAGGTGGCCGAAGCGGTGATTCTTCAGACGGCTGACGAAGTCGATGCGCGTACCCTCCGTGGCAACGACTTCTCGCCCAGCGAGGAATCGCTCGCCACCATGAGCCTGGTCTATGCCGCCAATCTATGCGGCGAGGCAATCGACGAGATGCAGCTTTGCATCGGTTCTTCGACCGCCAGCTTACGCAACCCGATTCAGCGGTTCGCCCGTGATGTACGGGTCATGCTGACCCACGGTGCCATTCGCCGGGATCCGGCAGCAGAAATCGCGGGACGGCATGTCCTCGGTATTCCGCCTTTCAATATGTTCGCTGGCGGCCTGGCACAGCGTTGATAACCCTCACAAGAGAACTCCATATGTCCACTTCCGCGAATAATCGTTCGTCTTCATACGCCATCGATCCGATATTTCTGGATCGATGGTCCCCGCGTGCATTCGATGAGAAAGCCGTCATTTCCGACCAGGAGTTGATGACAATCTTCGAGGCAGCAAGTTGGGCGCCCTCGTCTTTCAACTCGCAACCGTGGCGCTTTATCTACGCACGTCGGGACACGCCGGAATGGTCTCGTCTGTTCGATCTGCTGGTCCCCATGAACCAAGGTTGGGCGGCACGTGCCTCAGCACTGATCGTGCTGGTATCGGCCAAAAACGCCCAGCCACCGGGAGCGCCGGGGCCGGTCCCCTCCTACAGCCACTCCCTCGATGCCGGTGCCGCGTGGGCCCACCTTGCCCTGCAGGCAACGAAGCTTGGCTGGTATACGCACGCAATGGCCGGGTTCAATGTCGACGACGCTTACGATGTACTGAGTGTGCCGGCGGACACCTTCCGGGTCGAAACGGCCATCGCCATCGGCCGTCTGGGCGATAGAAGCGTGCTGCCGCCGCCACTTCAAGAGCGTGAGCAACCGAACGGTCGCCGGCCGGTCGAAGATCTGGTCATGGAAGGACGGTTCCAGTCATGAACTCCTCCGCCACCCAACCCTTTATCATCGGAATCGGCGGCACGACGGCTAGGGGTTCGTCCACCGAACAGGCACTGAGTCTTGCCCTGGCAGCCGCGGCAGCGGCCGGCGCGAGAACGCAGCTATTCGGCGGTGAGGAACTTCTGGCCCTGCCGCACTATGTGCCAGGGAGTCTCAGGCGGAACGGTAACGGTCAGGCACTGGTCGATTCCGTTCGTAATGCGAATGGTCTAATTATCGCTAGTCCCGGCTACCACGGCACTATCTCGGGACTCGTCAAGAATGCAATCGACTATCTCGAGGAAACAGCCAAGGACGACCGGGTCTATCTGGACGGGCTGCCCGTCGGCTTGATTGCCACCGCTTATGGCTGGCAAGCAACCGGAGGAACGCTCGGTGCCTTGCGCTCGATCGTTCATGCACTGCGCGGCTGGCCTACGCCAATGGGCGCCGCGATCAATACCAGCGGAGGCGTCTTCTCCGAAGGCGCCTGCCAGAACGAGGCCGCTGCCAATCAACTCCGCCTCGTTGGTCTCCAGGTCGTCGAATTCGCGACTTCATCGGCACATTACGCAGCGCAGTCAATATCACTGAACAACGCTTAGGAATACCAGTTATGTCTCTTCCGAAAATGGACAAGCCGTTTCCGCCGATGGTACCGACTGGCGCGATCGAATCCCCGTGGCTCACCGATACCGGCCGCGCCATCGCGACCAAGGTGCGTGCACTGATTCCGCTGATCCGCGAACAGGCTCAGGAAGGTGAAAAGATCGGCGCCCTCACGCAGGATGTGCTCCACGCGCTCACCGATGCCGGCATCTTCAAGATGGGCATGCCGATCGAATGGGGTGGGTACGCGCTCGGCGCGCGCGATCTCGTCGAAATCATCAGCGTTCTTGGCGAGGGCGATGGCTCGGCCGGCTGGGCTGGCTTTGTCGGCGTAGGGCTCAAGAACCTGCTGGCACTCAACCCGGAGGTCATTGAAGAAGTGCGCGCTGATACGCAAGGCTGGGCCGGGCCCACCATTGTGGGTGCCTCGGTCTATGCGACGAAGGTTGGTGACGCCCGCAAGGTCGACGGAGGCTGGATGGTGAAAGGCCGTTGGGCCTTTGGCAGCGGCTGCAAGCACGCAAAGTGGGCATTGCTCGGCGTTGAATACGATGCAACCTCGCCGGGCGGTTCCGGCCGCGGCGTGGTCGTCGCCCAGCGTGACCAGTACGAAATTCTCGACGACTGGCACGTCATGGGTCTGTCGGGTTCGGCGAGCAACAGCATCGAGATTGTTTCCGAGCAGTTCGTTCCCGACCACCGCTTCCTTGATCTCGCCGAATTTCCACTGCGCATGCAGCTTATCCGCGATCATTTCCAGGGGGCTGGTTTCCAGCAGCGTGGTCTTGCACAACTGCTCACGGTGACGCTCACCAACATTGCAATTGCACTGGGCATGGCACGCGGCGCGCTCTCCTGCTTCGCTGAACAGGCACAGACGCGCAAGCCGTTCAGCCTGCCCTACGCCACCATCGCCGACATGGCCTCGGTCCAGGTCGCTGCAGGTAAAGCATTGGCCATGATCAAGGTCGCGGCTGCCACGATCGAAGGTTGCGCAGATCAACTGGATGCCCGTACGGCGGCAGGTTTAGATTTCACGGTCGACGAAGAGTCCGAAATCAGCCTCAGCCTCGCTTATGCAGGAAATCTTTGCGAAGACGCCATCACCCTCGTGCAAAAGACGATCGGCTCTTCAACGGCGTCGTTGAAAAACCCGATCCAGCGCTTTGCCCGTGACGTCCGAGTTCTGACGTCGCATGGCGCGATCCGGGTCGACCCCCAGTCGGAACAGAACGGCCGACGCATTCTTGGACGCGAACCGTTCCCAATGTTCGGCGGCGCCGTGCCAGCGCGCGGCAATCACCCCAAAATGGAGCTTGTAAACAAATGAGTGATTTCACCATCGTTGATGGCGTAGCCCAGATCCACAATCCCGAGCTGTACAACACCTGGCTCGACCGGCCCGACTATATCGAGGCGCTGGCCGCCTCGCCGTCACCGGAAGTCACCGCGATCAAACGGCTCCTGATCGAGTTCGAGGCAGAGCTCAGCCGTATGGTTCGAGACAATACCGTCCAGGAAAAAGTCGTCGAAGTAATGACCAGGTTTATCGCGGACGACTATATCCAGCACGACCCGAATGCCCCGGGCAATGGCCGCGAACGGCTTATCGAGCATTTCCGCCGGGTCCCGCTCGCTGGCGTTACGCCGCCGCCGGTGGTTAGCGTGATCGTCGAAGGCGAGCTTGGCACGGTCATGTTCAAGGAGCCGACGCCGGACCCGACTGCACCGGGCCAGACCTACGACTGGTACATGATCACGGTGTTCCGTGTCCGCAATGGCAAGCTGGCCGAACACTGGAGCACCTTCAAGAAGATGGCCGACCCGTTCCCGCCAAAAAAAGATTGAGCTCTGCCATGAACAATCACTTTGGTTTTCCGAAGCCAAGCCCGAAGTTTCCGGAATCGCGACATCTGAGCGAAACCGGGAAAAGTATCCGCGATGCCGTCATGCAGAAGCTTGACCTGCTGCGCGCGCATGCCGTCGAAGGCGAGGAACTGGGGGTACTCGCACCTGCGACGCTTCAAGCCCTGCACGAGACCGGTGTATTCAAGATCACGCTGCCGATCGAGCTGGGCGGCTATGCGCTCGGCGCACGCGACACCGCCGAGATTGTCGGAGCCCTCGGCCAAGCAGACGCCTCCGCCGGCTGGACGGTAATAGTCTCGAGCGCGGCCCGGAACACGCTCGCCTTCTCCGAACGAGCGCGCAACGAGGTATTCAGCGTCGTCGATAGCTGGGTCGGCCCACTCATGTTCGGTGCGACGGTCCTGGCACCTCATGTCGGCGAAGGCCGCAAAGTCGAAGGCGGCTATATGATCAAAGGCAAGTGGCCGTTTGGCAGCGGATGTCGCATCGCAGCCTGGGGATCGGTTGGCATCGCCTACGTCGACCCGGCCACGGGTGTTCCGCGCCGCGCCATGGCAATCTTGTCGCGGGATCAGTACCAGATCGTCGATGACTGGAAAGTCATGGGGCTGAAGGCTACGTCGAGTAACAGCGTGCAGGCGACCGAAGAAATATTCGCTCCCGACTACCGCGTCGTTCACATGGATGAGCTTATCGGGCACATAAACGGACTCCGCGGAAAGTATCAGGGGGTCGCCTTCATGCATAGCCCGATCGGTTCAATGGTGGCCATGACGGTTGCCTTCACGTCACTCGCCACTGGTATGGCCAAAGGCGCACTGTCCGCATTCATCGCACAGGCAAAAAAGCGACCTCCCTTCAACGTCCCGTACGCCACGATGTCCGAAATGGCAAGTATCCAGGTTGTCGCAGGCAAAGCGCGCGCGGTCATCAATTCGGCCGAAGCTGTGCTCTACCGTCATGCCGACGAAATCGACCGCCGGGCTATCGCAGGTGAAGATTTCCTGCCGACAGATGAGCCTGAGATCACCATGGATCTGGTTCATCAGATTCACGAATGCCTCAAGACCATCGATGGTCTCCAGCTTGCACTGGGCTCGTCGACGGTGAGCGTGACCAATCCGATCCAGCGTTTCGTTCGTGACATCCACGTCCTGGCAACCCATGGCGCTTTCCGCGTGGATCCGATGGCCGAGATCAACGGCCGCGATATGCTTGGATTGGAGCCGTTTGCAATGATGGCCGCCTTGACACCGTCGTCGGGCGCACCGTCAGGAGGGCCGCCAGGAGCAGGGTCCGGGATGCCGCCGGCACCCCAGAAAGCATAACGCGCACCGAACGCCAGGCCGCCATCCAACGGCATCGATTGGACGTCCGGTCAGGCGGATACGGATATGCCCTATCCTGAACCGTAGAAATAACGAAGACTATGGAGACTATGGACCAATCCTCTTTTTCCGGCCGCTCTTTGCCCGGAACTACGTGGCAGACCTATGTTCTTGATCTGCTACGCGCACCGCGCCAAGCTAAAGCGGCGCTCGTGGGCTGTTTCATCCTGATGACGCTCAGCCCCGCGGGCCTTTCGGCAATGATGCCTTTTATCACGGCGTCGTTCGCGCATCACACAGGGAAGCCGATGCCTGAGGCAATTCTGGTGTTTGTCGCGATTCCACTGCTGATCTCGCCATTTATCCTTCCAATCGCAGGCGCATGGGTTGATCGATGGGGTGCAAAGCGGGTCGCCATCCCAGCCTCAATCCTCTATGCAGCAGCTACCGCACTGGTGCCAATCAGCAGTGCATTTCCCGGGCTGCTCGGCGTTGTTATCGTGCTGACATCGGTGTTTGGCTTCATGGCCAGCCTCGCCGTGGTATTTAAGGTGGTCACCGGCTGGTTCCCACGCCATCGTGGTGTCGGCTTCGCCCTGATCGGCGCGGTGTCGAGTCTCGCGAACGCCTTGCTCTCCCCGTTGTTCCAATGGATGATTGACGGCGACGAGTCCGGGTTCGCGGGCCTCGGCTGGACCGGTACCTACTATGCCGTTGCCGCCGCGATTGCGGTCTTCGCGGTTCCGGCTGCACTGTTTCTGCTCTCTGAACCTGCCCTCGAAACGTCAGAGCCGGCCTTTCCCAAACCACCGAGCAAAGTCAATCTGAAGGATATTCCCGGTGTGCCGATGGGCAAGGCGCTTCGGAGCCGTACCTGGATCTTCATCGCTCTGTCTTTGGCGCTGGCAGCCGCTGGCCCCATGGCGGTGCGTCAGAACGCGGTCAACTTCTTTGCCGAGCGTGGCTTCGATCCAGCAACCGTCGCGGTATCGCAATCCGTGTTGTTCGTGGCCTCGATCGTAGGTCTGTTCTTCGGCGGCATGATTCTGGATCGCTCGCGCCGCCCGTGGGTCATCGTCCCGCTCCTTGCGACTGTGCCTACCGGCCTAGTGCTGTCTTACTTCAATCACGGCAACGTCCTGCTTCTGTTCGTCTCTACTGCCTTTCTGGGATTTGCAACAGGCGCAGAGTCGTCGCTGGGGCCATTCCTTATCGCACGCTATTTCGGTCTGAAATGCTTCGCCCAGCTCCAGGGCCTGACACTCGCCATCTCAACGCTTACGCTCGGCCTCGCGCCATTTCTCGTGAGCGCCATGCAAACCGCGATAGGCAGCTATACGGTTCCATTCGGCGTGCTGACCGCGCTGACCGCGTTGGCCGTGCTGTTCGCGTTTCTACTGCCGCCATATCCGGCCGAATGGACCCATCGTACGGAACAGGATCGATTCACGCGCGGCGCTGACGCGCCCGAGCTTGGATAGAAATCCAAGACAGCTTACTGCTGTAGTCCATAAGGATGGAAGTAGCGGCACTCTGCGAGCGCTCGATCGAGCGCTCGCAAAAAAAATATAAAACCAGGAGACACGTGATGAATTGTCCAGACACTGGAACTGACGCTCGACGTGAGTTCGGTGAGCGCATCGTGGGCCTCGACAGCAGGCCACATAAGCTGGCTTATGAAACTGCTGCTGCGATGGTGGAAGATATTTCCGCCAGCGATTGGCCGGAAGGTCACCTGATTGGTTCGGTATCCGAAGTTCGCCAACGTTTCGGCGTTGGACGAAAGGCCTGCCAGGAAGCAATTACAATCATGCAGACGCGCCGGCTCATCGATGTCCGGCGAGGTGTCGGTGGCGGCCTCTATGTCTCCCGCCCAAGATTGAGCGATACCGCCGACGCGCTCATTCTGCATCTGGCTCTCAGCCGTACCCCGCTGCGCGCCCTGCGCGATTCGCGCATCATCGTTTGCCAGCTTGCCATCCGTTCACTGATCAGATGTGGCGCGCATCTCGTCTATAGGGATGCGCTACCCATCGCCCGCAAGGAGCCGAGATCAGCTTTTTACCGCCAGTTAGCTCAGGCGTCCGGCGATCCGGCGATCGCTTTCCTGATGGATCTTCTGGATGAGGTACAGCAACGCTATGCTGCCGCCAATCGCAAGAACACAGCCGCTTCGGCTGATATCCACACAGAGCCGCTGGACAATGCCCTTATTCAGGCGATCCGGTCGGGTGATGCGGAAACCGCGTGTCGCCTGGTCCGGAATCACATACGAGCACTCGACGGGTTCGCAGTAAGCCAGCCGATGGATCAGACCAGCTTCGTCCAAACAACCACCTTCCTCGACCTGAAGAAATCCTCCGGACGATTGGCGGGCTTGATCGTCGAGGAAATTCTGGCGCATGCCGCAGACGAATCGTTCAAGCTCGGGTCGGAGTGGGACATCGGTGACCGTTACGGCTACGCGGGCGAGATCGTCCGCCCCGCCCTGCGGATGCTCGAGGACCTCGGCATCGTTGCATGCTGCCGTGGACGCAGCGGCGGCGTAATCAGCACGTCGCCCAGGATTGAAGCGGTCGTGCGTCTGATCAGCTCCGGTATCGCGAGTTGCGGCATCTCTCCCGCGCAAAACTTCGAGCTGGCGAGCCAGCTCGTGACAGAAGGGGTTCGCCTGGCTGCCGAACGCAACAGTGGCGCCCCACTTTCTCCAACCAAAGATCTTCCTTCAAAAAAAATCGTCACATTGATCGACCTTATCGACATCGAGAACACACTTCTCGACATCATGGACAACCCGATCCTCGCCATCTTCGTGCGCAGCCTGGCGCTGCAATCCGTGTTCAGTAAAACGTTGGTGGACATGGCGCAATTCTCATCCGATGTGGCTTCAGCGATGCGCACCTGCAGCCTGGAAATCTCCCAGGCCATCCATATGGGCGAACCGACAGCCGCCGTCAGCGCTGCTGAGCGCAAATGCGAATTGATGAGACGTGAAATCGAGAGGGTTTCGTGAGCATTGCCAGGCTTATTTCTCGTCTCACCCATTCGAATTCTGCATCGTCTGACAAACTGGATCCGCATCTACTACGCGTCGCAGGCGTAGTCGTACTTGGCGCCTTTATGTCGATTCTCGACACGACCGTCGTTAATGTCGCAATCCGCGGACTCACGAAGGCCTTCCAGGCTCCACTGGAAATGACCCAGTGGATATCGACCGGTTATATGCTGGCCCTCACCACGATCATCCCGCTTGCCGGATGGGCAGCCGACCGTTTCGGCACCAAGCGCCTGTACCTGGCTTCCATCATGCTGTTTGTGACCGGATCGGTCTTGTCGGGAGCAGCCTGGTCGATGCCGACACTGATTCTGTTCCGCGTGCTGCAGGGGCTGGGAGGCGGCATGATTCTGCCTACCGGCATGACGCTACTGAGCCATCTCGCCGGCCCTCAACGCATGGGACGCCTGATGGGCATCGTAGGCATGCCGATCGTGCTGGGCCCCATTCTGGGACCGACTCTGGGTGGGTGGCTGGTCGACGACGTTTCCTGGCGTTGGATCTTTTTCATCAACCTTCCGGTCGGCGTGATCGCACTGTATGCGGCGCATCGCGTACTCGAACGCGACGATCCCAAACCTCACCACACTTTGGACTGGCTCGGCCTGCTGCTTCTTTCCCCAGGGCTGGCGATTTTCGTCTACGGCCTTGCGCAAACCGCAGCGGCAGGCAGCTTCAAGTCGCTGATCGGCGATGGCTGCGTGCTCGGAGGTCTGGCACTGATCGTCGGATTCGTGCTGCACGCTCTGCGCCGCGACGACGCGCTGATTGATGTACGGCTGTTTGGTCGCCGGGTCGTTGCAAGCGCCGCCTGCACCACCTTTCTGTTGAGCGCGGCCGTTTTCGGCATCTCGATTTTGCTTCCTCTGTATTTTCAGCTGGTGCGCGGGTATTCGGCCTTCGACACGGGTGTCCTGGTGGCTGCGGAGGCACTGGGGGCAGTGACGTCGATGCCATTGGCGAGCTATCTGACCGACAGAATCGGCGCTGGCAAAATCGTTCTGGTGGGGATTGCATGTATTACGCTTTCCGTTCTGATCCTGAGTATGATCGGCGACGCAACGCCCATCTGGACCATTGAAGCTGCGCTATTCCTCGAGGGGCTTGGCAAAGGATCGACGATGATGCCGGCAACAAGTGCAGCGCTAGGCACATTGAGAAAGCACGAGATTGCCCGGGCAACGAGCGGACTGAACGCGATACAGCGTGCCGGTGGCGCAATCGGCACAGCGCTGCTCGCTGTAGTCCTGACGCGCGGCATATCGCGCGTCGCCCCGGCGGACGACACCGGGAACTTACATACTGGCGTCATTTCTCGAGGAAGCGACTACCTCCCACTCACACGCGGACAGGTATTTGGCCACACGTTTCTTTGGTCACTGGGGATCATCGTGCTGGCGGCTTGCTCCGCCATGCTCTTGCTGAACAGCAAAGCCGCGATCGGAAGCGAAGAACCCATTTCACCCGGTGACTGAAGCACGTGGCCATACCCGTGCTTGAACGGGTTCCGACATCAGGAGGGTGCTATATCGCACCCTCCTTCATAGAATAGCGGTCGATTGACTGACCGCATTGCGATCGGGACCTACGCGGCTCCTACTACGCTGACACAATGATCGGACGCTCGCCGAGCACCGACAACCCGTATCCCGAAACGGCAACCAGACTGCGCCGATGATTCGATAGCAGGATCATCTGTTGAATACCGAGTTCGGCAAGCACCATGGCACCTGCACCATAGTCGCGAAGTTCGCGCATTTCCGCGTCCTCGTCATCCTGATCGCGAAGCCGGACTGCCGTAGCGAACGCGTCGGCACGGGGCTTGTTGATGATGACCACTACCCCCGCCCCTTCCTCGGCGATCATCGCCATCGAACGGGCTAAATAGGTTGATTCCTCACCCATTTCGCCAAAGGCATCCGCGAAGATGGACAGGGCGTGCATCCGCACGAGAACCGGGCGGCCCGGATCAATGATTCCCTTGACGAGGGCGACCTGCTCAGTCTTGGTAGCTTTATTCCAGAATACATAGGCCAGCCACTCGCCGCCCCATTTACTCCTGAATGTCGCCGTGACCTTGCGTTCGAGCAGATGATCGTGACACAACCGATAGGCGATCAGATCACGGATCGTGCCGATCTTCAGATTGTGTCGCTTACCGAATTCGATCAGATCGTCCATGCGGGCCATCCTGCCGTCGTCCTTCATGATCTCGCAGATCACTCCCGAAGGATTGAGTCCGGCCAGGCGCGCCACGTCCACTGAGGCCTCGGTATGGCCCGCTCGAATCAGAACGCCACCATTGCGTGCACACAGGGGAAAGACATGGCCGGGCGTGGCGATGTCATCCGGCCCTCTCGCGGCATCGATTGCGACGGAGATCGTACGCGCGCGGTCGGCGGCTGAAATGCCAGTGCTAACATCTTCGCGTGCCTCGATCGATACGGTGAAAGCCGTCTCATGGCGCGTTCCGTTAGTTCGACTCATTGGCTCAAGCTTGAGCTGTTCAACGCGTGCTTCAGTCAAGGCGAGGCAGATCAGCCCCCTGCCGTGGGTTGCCATGAAGTTGATCGCTTCTGGCGTGGCCATCTGGGCAGGAACGACAAGATCGCCTTCATTTTCACGATCCTCGTCATCGACCAGGATGAACATGCGTCCGTTGCGCGCTTCGTTGATGATTTCCTGAGGTGAAGAAATATAGGATTGCGATTCAGTGGACATACTCGCTTCTTTTTGCATGGTTGATTCTCCGTCGACGGTCGCTTCGGGAGCGGCTTGTATCTGACGTTCGGCGAGATCCAAAACAAATGAAGCTCACCGGCCGGAACCGGTCAGCTCCGCATTTCAGACACTCTTTAGAACGAGAAGATTATTTTTTCATTGACGATCAGGGCAGTCGGAAGTTTCGGCGCCATCACGGTTCCCGGATTGGTCACCAGGGATGCCGTCGAGATGAGATAAATGCCCGGTCTCATGCGATAGGAATATGAAACCGACACGTCGGTTGAAACAGCCGATGTATTCTGAACACCATGAGCCGCTTCGATGGCTTGCAGGTCGCGGCTCTCGAAAGTCTGGCTAAACCCAAGCGAAACCATATCGAATGGACGAGTTGCAAATGGGCCCACCCAGAACAGGTTGATCGAGTAATCCTTCGCAAAGAAATTTCGATCCGATGGCGCAGCATCAACCTTGATATCCAGATTGAGACCGCCGGGGTTATAGGAATTTTTTGTCAGCTGCACCGTGAGGCCAGCGTAAAAGGCATGGTTGTTGTTAGCCACTTGCCCGTTGAACTTCGTATAGTTCGTTGTGTTGTAGATAATGCCAGCCCGAGCCCAGACAGGCAGACTATCTTGAGTCATTCCGGTTTTATATCCGACTTCGTCAATAAATAAAGCCTTTGTGCCCGGGGTATGCCAGCGGAAACCAGTGGGATTTTCCGCCAGCTCCACCAGCGAGCCATCAGGGCTAACGCTTCGCGAAATTCCGAAGTGATTGTAAAAATTCTTGGTCCACGGGTCGCGGACTGTAATTTCCGCGGTCGGCGTCGGCGTATATACGCTGAGACCGGCGAGCGCCGGAATCACGCTGGACAGACCTTGCGCCGCGGATCCTGCATTCCCAGTCAGATTCATGCCGACAAAGTCTTGAATCGTCAGCAGATAGCCTGCTTTGAGCTCCAGCGTATTCCCGAACAGCGGTTGAACAATGCCCAAAGTGGTCATTGCCGGGTGCAGAACAGGCGCCTCACCCGTGCGACCATTAGAAAAGATATTCGACGCACTGCCGGTTAACTGGCCGCCCTCTGGAAATCCGATTCGACTCAAATCGTACGTAACATAGACACTGGTAATGTCATAGGCGCTTGGTGTTTGTCCCGCATAATGTTGCGCCCCGCCACGATGCCCATTCAAGACGTCGTACTCGGCAACCGGAGAAGTCGATGCCTGGAAGCCCCAGCCGTGCTCTGCAAGGAGATCTCGAAAGCCGAACAGCTTTGGGGCAACCGTATCGCACGTTGACGGCAAATAGATCGTGCTCATGATACGGGTGTTGTACTTATCGTATTTCGCGCAATCCATATTGCCCATCGGCGGTAAGCCTTCCGGTGCGGGAACCGCCGGAGCTAGTCCCGATTGCGCCAGGGAAGCATTCGGCGCGGACGTATTCACATGCACCTGTGCGTCCGCCATGCATTCGGACGTTCCGGCGACAGTCAGCAGACACGCAAGCGCGATTGCTTTGAGATTCGACGGGGAAGTTGTTGCTGCAAACCAATGTGGCACCACAGTCTCCTCCTAATTATTTGAGTGGCAGTTATTGGTAGGGAGACCCATGTTCATCTTCGTGCCGCAAAAGAAATAGGTGCATCTATCACGGCATGCATTCAATACTGCGCCTGCAAGCCTTGGAATGGATCTGACATCTTCGGTCCACCGAAAAATGCTGTGCCTGCTGCCGCGCCGTCGGGATTCGCGTTGTCGTATTGCGCTGTGTAGCCGGCGCGGCGATACGAGCAGAATCCGCGCGAGATCGTAGACGGAATCAGCACGCGGCCGCCCTTACGAAGATTACCCACCGAGCGCCCCACTTCCTCGATCACGCCAATCCCTTCATGACCGAGAATCGTGCCCGGCACCGTGTCGCCGAGCATGCCGCGCACCATGCGCAGATCGGTGCCGCAAATCGCGCTCGACGTCAGACGCACCAGGGCGTCGGTCGGCTGCGATCTGAATGAGATTGGCGCCGCCTCGTCAAGACTTATGCAGGCGCGGATCCGCTCGTGGTGCCCTGCGTGGCCCGATTCGTGCTGCGCTCTGTGCGACCCGGCAGGAGGCCGCCATGAAAATGCCCGTTTTTACTTACGTCGAATGTCCATGCGGACATTGCGGAGCCGTCATCGAAAGCTTGCACGTCGACAATTTTGAAGGTCCGCAGCATCGGACGTGGCTACGTAACCTGAATCATGCCGGCACATATGAAGGCGGAGACAGGTTGTTCGCAAAGACGAAGCCCGGCTGCCCGGCATGCGGTCGAAGTCTCGGTCCGGAACACATTGTTGGCCGCAGTGAACTGGAAGGAGTTGGCGAAGTGCTGCGGCCCAAAGAAAAGAGCGCCGGTCTTGCAAGTGCGTGAGTCGACGAATGGCCCGGTCAGGTCCGACTCTTGCGCCAACGATCATGCGCCATCCCTATGCAACACCCGGCACGCCGTGCCGCTTCACTCGAGGAGCAGACAATGGAAACGACGAAGGCAGAAGGAGTAGTGAAGGAAGTCGCAGGCAACGTGGAGCAGGCAGCCGGCGATCTTCTGGGCGACGCCGGCATGCAGGTAAGTGGTGCGGCGAGGGAATTGACTGGCAAAGCGCAGCAACTGTACGCAGATTTTGTCGAGGTAGTACGAGACACGACTACGGAACGGCCGTTCGCGGCCTTGGCGATTGCCGCCGGCGTGGGCTTCGTTCTTGGCGCGTTGCGCGCAGCCAATCGCTCGAGGCCTGACACCAGTCGGAGCGACTGGAGAGATCGGGATTGACGCTGTTGGCGTCTTGCCATCGACGAGACGCCAACGGTCGTAGACGGCAGGCACCTGGCGTGCCGCTACGGCGCCTTCGCAACACGCCAGCTCCCGAGGAATTTCGCAATGTCCATGCGTTCGAAAGTCACGAAGTGGCGAAACGTCGGAAGATTTTGCGTCGAGCGGGCCACCGACTATGGTGAGCTTATCGGAGTCGAGCTCGAAGAAACCAGGAGGCGTCTGGTACGGGAGTTGAGCGCGCTTGTTGCGTTGGCAGTTGCCGGCCTGTTCACGCTTTCGTTTTTGTGCATTGCGATCATTGCGACGGCATGGCGAACGCCTTATTTCATTCCGGTGGTCTGGGGCGTCGCGGCGATGTGGCTGCTTGTCTCGATTGTTTCTCTGCTCTTCGCCCGCTCCAGGAAGCCTGGAGGTCCGCTTCTTCTTTTGCAGAGGGAAATCCGGAGCGATCTCGACACGCTCAAGGAGGCGCTGAAATGACCCGCACAGGAAACCATAAGGAAGCCGAAAACGCCGTCCTCATGCGTATGGCTAAATCACGCGCAGCATTGCTGGCGGCCAACCGCGCTCCGCCCGCCGTTCCGGTCGCAGGCCGGCGAACCCGTTCGCCGGCAACCGATGTGCTCGCCTCGCTGGCGGACGCACCGCGCGTCACGCTGCTGCTCGCGCTGTGCGTCGGGACAATTGTTCTCGGACCCCGCCGGGCTTTCGTCATTGTCGGCCGTTCCGGGATCACCGCCTGGCTCGGTGGCACCGTGCGCAAAGTCATTCAGACCAAGCCCGGCCCGCTAGCCACGACGATCGAGTGATCGCTCGCGACCGTGCGCAACGTCGGCCGCGGGCGGCATGCCCTGTTGTCCGGACAATACGCAGTCGATAAAAGTGTGAGCACGGTTTTCCGCGTATCTGAACGCTTCATGCTCGGACATGAATTCGAGGCGCTCTGGAACACTTGCAATCCTCTTGCCTGGATACCCGGGCCCGGTGACGATCCATGACGCCATGTATCGGCGCCCAACGCCGTGAAAGGACAGCGTCCTCGCGGACGTCACCTGCACGTTGATGCTGTATCCACGGTACGAAGCATCGATCGGTAAAGACATGTGCGCCTCCTCGTCTCGCTGTGCCGGTATCGGCAACCGACAAGCGCGCAACCGCCGTGCCGCGGAGGATCTGGACCAGGGAAAGTACGGGCCGGCGACGGCCGGACCGTATTCCCGCG
This sequence comes from Paraburkholderia sp. SEWSISQ10-3 4, assembly GCF_030464785.1. NCBI lineage: Bacteria > Pseudomonadati > Pseudomonadota > Betaproteobacteria > Burkholderiales > Burkholderiaceae > Paraburkholderia > Paraburkholderia sp. SEWSISQ10-3 4. The sequence goes on along the minus strand of NZ_JALPRI010000011.1, from coordinate 72,989 downwards.
TGTCTGGTAGGCCGTACTGGATTCGAACCAGTGACCAACGGATTAAAAGTCCGCTGCTCTACCAACTGAGCTAACGACCCGTTCTACTCACTCCCTTTCAAGCGCGTCGCAAATGCCGGGAGGGCGCCGAACCCTAATCGGGCTCCATCGAAGCGGCGTGCCGAACCCGGCGGCGGCCTTGCGACCGCCACCGGTTTTCCCTTGTCGCCGTTGCCGGTCTCTGTGAGTCAAGTTGTCTGCACTTCGATCCGACGTGGCCGTGCTTCGTCGCGACGCGGAATGGTCAGTTTCAGCACGCCGTCCTGCAGGTTCGCATCAATCTTCGACGTATCGAAGTCCGGGCTCACCGAGAAGGCCCGCGCGAAATGCGGCTCACGGATTTCGGCGTGCTGTAGCCGCAGACCGGCGGGTGTCGGCACGACCGCTTCTGCCTCGATGTAGAGATTGCCGTCGTGCACCTTCACGTCGAGTTTTTCCTTGGGGACGCCCGGCAGATCCGCCCACAGTGTGATGCCCTGACTGTTCTCGAACACGTCGATGGCCGGCGTGAGCGTTACCCGGCGAGTCGGCCGGTCCGCTTCGCGTCCCTCGCGTTGCGTTACTGCGTTCTGGTCACGCTCAGCAACCTGGGTTCTGTCATTCATGATTTGCTCCTCGAATCACTGGCGTTACTGAACCGTAATGGCACGCGGTTTGGACGCTTCACGCTTGCCGACGGTGATCGACAAACAGCCGTTGGTGTAGCGCGCCTGGACCCGGTCGGGGTCGGCGTGCTGCGGTAGTTCGATCACGCGCCGGAAGCTCCCGGTGAAGCGTTCCTGAGCGTACGTACGGGTGTCGTCGCGCGGATCGTCGTCGGCCACAACGCGGGGAGGCTTGCGCTCACCGCTGATGGTCAGCAGGCCCTTATCGATCGACACCTCGATGTCGGTCGGCTTGAGGCCCGGCGCAAACGCGACGATTTCGATCGAGTCGTCGGTCGCACAGATGTTGACTTGCGGAAAGGCCCCGAAACGGCCGGAACGAATGCTGGACGGAAAGCCGCCGAACAGGCTGTCCATCTGCCGCTGCAGACGGTCAAATTCACTGAACAGGTCGGTTCCGGAAAAGAGATCACTCATCGTATCCTCCTTCGATGCAGCGGGGAGGCGAACGGGCTTACGCGCTCCAGTTCGCCTGCCAGCTTGCTGACAAACAAATCGAAACGCAGCGCGCCGGACGTGGCCGGTGCATCTGCCTGAGCGAAATCAAAGATAGAACCTACGGCGAAAATTTCAAGAGGCGATGGTAAAAATTCCGGCGGGTCATGCGCCGCCCCACTGCATCGAAAGCCCGCCGTCGATCGTCCAGGTCTGGCCAATGACGTAGTCGCCATCGTCGGAAGCCAGAAACAGCGCCGCCCGCGCGATTTCCTCCGGCTGCCCCGAGCGGTGCCACGGAACGACCCGCATCGATTGCCCGCGCTTTTCTGGATCGTCGAGCCGTGCTTGCGTCGCTGGCGGCTCTATCATTCCAGGCGCAACGTTATTGACGTTGATCCGGTCTTCAGCAAGCTCGCGCGAAAGACTGCCGTGTATGCATCCCGCCGATGGCCTCGTCGTGTCGAACTTCATGATGCAGGCACTGCAAGGCAAGCCGATCAAGACACCTCAGTACGCTCCACGCCCTATTCAAGCAGCCCACTCAGGGCGGCATCGTATTCGCCGATATTGAGGCATTGGTCCTCGCGCTCGACGCAGAGATACGAGAGGGGGCCGGGTCCCGCGTGGTGTTCGAGTTACATGCCAGCCGCAGATATCTGCATCGCCCGCATCCCGGTAAAGAGGCCCGGAAATATCGAGTGGAAGAGTTGCGTGTGTGGTTTACCGAACCTGGAGTCGAACCGTGATGAATTCGATGACTTACAAAGGCTATTTTGCGCGGGTTGAATTCGACCCACGCGAGAACATTTTTGTCGGCCATGTGCTGGGCGTTTCGGATCGGATCAGTTTCCATGGGGAAACTGTGACTGAACTAACCAACGAGTTTCATCAGGCGGTCGATCACTATCTGGAAGACTGCGCGAAGACCGGGCGCGATCCGCAAAAGCCTGCGTCCGGAAAACTGATGCTGCGCATTAGACCCGAGGTTCACGCCGCGGCCGGAATCGCCGCAGCGGCCACCGGCAAGAGCATCAACCAGTGGGTCGATGAGGTGCTGGAACGCGCCGCGCACGCCTGAAACAGTGTCACTTGCGCGCCAAACAGTACTGCATAGGCTCTGCGGCGAACGCAGCCTGTATTCCTCACCTGCTGCTTTCAATCTCGGGCATCGGCGCGAATAGTGCGTCGAGGTCGTCGTCCGAGAACTTGGCGGCGCCGGCGGCGTCTTCGGAGAGAATGCTGTCGGCAAGTCCCGCCTTCTGCTCCTGCAACTCCACGATCTTTTCTTCGATACTGCCCGCGGCAATCAGCTTGTAGACAAATACGGGCTTATCCTGCCCCAGCCGATGGGCGCGGTCGGTCGCCTGATTCTCGGCAGCAGGATTCCACCACGGGTCGTAATGAATCACGGTATCCGCAGCGGTCAGGTTCAGACCTACTCCACCTGCCTTCAGGCTGATCAGGAACAAAGGCACCTCGCCTTGCTGGAAGCGCTCGACCGGCGTGATGCGGTCCGTCGTGTCGCCAGTCAGAATGACGTAGGGAATCGCGGCTTCCTCGAGCGCGTCGGCAATCAGCGCCAGCATGCCGGTGAACTGCGAGAACAGCAGCACGCGGCGTCCTTCCTCGATCAATTCAGGCAGCATCGACAGGAGCAAATCGAGCTTGGCCGAACGCGTGACACGTGCGCCCTTTTCGACCCTTTCCGCTTTTTCCACTTTGCCGCGCTTCCCGCCCGGTTCGCCTGATTCCCCCGGCGCCTCATCAACCCTGATTTTCCGTACGAGACGCGGATCGCAGCACACCTGGCGCAGCTTCAGCAAGGCATCGAGCACGATAATGTGGCTGCGCGCGAGGCCCTGCGCGCTGACCGCCGCACGTACCCGCTCCTGCATAGCCGTCCGCACTGTTTCGTATAGATCGCGCTGCGCGCCTTCCAGATCGACTGAACAAACGATGGTTGTCTTGGCCGGCAACTCCTTCGCCACCTCGTCCTTACGACGGCGCAGCATGAACGGCCGGATGCGGCGCGCCAGCAGCGCGCGGCGCACCCCATCGCCGTTCTTCTCGATCGGATTGCGCCAACGCTTGGTGAAGTCTTTCTGGCTGCCGAGAAAGCCCGGCAACAGAAAGTCGAACTGCGACCACAGTTCGCCGAGGTGATTCTCCAGCGGCGTCCCCGTCAAACACAGCCGATGCCGCGCGCGCAATCCGCGGATCGCCTGTGCGGCTTTGGTACTGGCATTCTTCACGTACTGCGCCTCGTCGAGGATCAGCAGGTGATAGTCATGCTCGGCGAGCACCTTCTGATCGCGCCACAGCAACGCGTAAGTCGTCAGAATCAGGTCGTGTTCGCCGATCTGCTCAAAACGCTCCTTGCGCTGCGGGCCGTTCAGGACCAGCACTTTCAGATCGGGTGCGAAGCGCCGCGCTTCCTCGCGCCAGTTGTGCACGAGCGTGGTCGGCACGACGATCAGCGCGGGACGGTTGAGCCGCCCTGCTTCCTTCTCCGCGAGGATGTGCGCGAGCGTCTGCACGGTCTTGCCGAGACCCATGTCGTCGGCGAGCACGCCGGCCAGATCGTGTTCGCGCAAAAACTGCATCCAGTTCAGGCCCTGCTGCTGATACGCACGCAGTTCCGCCTTCAGACCACGCGGTACCGGCACCTCGTGCAAGCCCGGGCCGGCCTGCAGACGCTGCGCCAGCTGGCGAATCGAATCGTCGCCCTGGAATTGCCAGCGGCCTGTGCTGTTCAAGGCTTCGAGGCGGCCCGCATCGACGGAGGGCACCCGCAGCGGCGCGCCTTCGGCCAACGTGCCGCCCAGTGCGTCGAACAGATCGACCAGCACGCGCACCACCGGCTTCAGCCGGTCGGCGCGCAAACGCAGGCGCTTGTTTTCTTCGGTCTTCAGCTCGATCGGTTCGTCGTCGGCGATGGCTTCAAGCGCCCCGCCGAGCCAGCGCCGGTCGCGCCGGAACAGATCGGCGAGCAGCGGCTCGAGCCGCACATTGCGTTCGCCGATGCGGATGCCCATCTCCAGATCGAACCAGCCGTCGCCCGCCTGCTGCGCGGTGCCGTCGATCGCGTCGATCTCGATGATGTTGTAGCGGAACTCGGTCGCCATCGTCACGCGCCAGCCTTTGCTCACGAGCTCAGGTACAGCGTCGTTGACAAAGGCGGACCAGGATTCGGCATCGGGCAGGCCGAGCATCGTGTCAGGCAAAAGCCGCGACGCGTACACGCGGCTGGTCGGGACTTTCTGCAGGCCGGTCTTGCGCAGTTCGAGTAAGCGCTTCTTTTCGGCTTCGTAGCGTCGGCGGATATGGATGACGTCGCCGCCCGGCATGGGCACGAGGGTGACGCTGCTATCGACATTGATACTGACGCCGTCGTAATCGAAGCTGACGCCGGCCAGTTCAACAGCCTCTGATTTTCGTTGCCCCGCCTTGACCGTCGACGGCAGCGCGTGGCTATTGAGCGTGAGCACCGGCACGGGATCGACGTCGATCACGCGAATCGCGGAGGCGTCGTGCGTGGGCGGCAGCGGCAAATCGGGCGCGATCTCACGCAACACCGAGGCGACGAGCGGCGCTTCGGCGAGCGAGATCGGCGGCATGGCGAGGTAGTCGGGCAACTGCTGGAACGGCAACGACGATTCGACGAAACCCGCTTCATTCGCGACGCCGTCCACGTACCAGATCGGCTCGGTGGGCAGCACCATGGTGGCGCGCGGCTCAGTGCACAGCACGGGCCGCAGGCGTTCGTCCGCCAGCGGCTCCCATTCGATCCGCCCGGGCCGGGTGGCGCCGCGCGACAAAGGCGTCGGTCCATCGTGACCCGGCGCCGGCTTGAACTCGAAGAACAGGCGCCCCGTGGCCATCAGCTTTTGCAACATCTCCGCGCCGCTCGTGCCGCGCAGAACAAACTGGCCGAAATCCTCGCGCGAGCGGCCCAGCCACAAACCGCGCAGGATCGACAGGTCTTCGTCGGAGACAAACTTGGGTTGCTTGAGCAAGGCGGCTTCCACATTGCCCCAGGGCTCATCGACTTCGACAATCGTGCCGTCCGGATTGCAGTGCGCCCGGTACAACACGACTTCGTGGCGCATGTGGAACTTGGACCAGTTCAGCAGGTAGGCGAGCGTTTGGGTGCGTGCGGCGCCCGCCTTCTGGGCGACTGCATCGGCGGCCTCGGCGCGCGCGCGAAAACGCTCGAGCCAGCTGACCAGTTCGGGACGTACGCCGGATGGCGGCTGCATCGCTGTTCCGGACGGCGCCTGCGAATAGTCGGCGGACGGGCGCTCATCGGAGTCGATGCCAGTGTCGACGTTGGTGATGTGGTCCATCTCGTCGTGATACTCGAGCTCGGCGAGCAGCAGCGCAGCGACATGCTTGCAATTGCGGCTGACCGGGCAACTGCATTCGCTCTGCGCCCACGGTCTGCCGCCATCGGTCCGGAACCGCACCTGCGTGTGGTAGGGCAGCACCCGTGAGCCCTGCACATAGCCGCTGAGCTTGGCGCCATCCCATTTCACGTTCGTGACGGCGCCAACCGAGCGTGCCTTGGCGACGGTGTGGTCGCCCAGCCATTCCGTAATCCGTTCCCGATCGAAGAAAACTGACGACATCAGGGTCCATTCCTTTTCAAGCCGGCGGGGGCAACCGTGCGCGGACGCGGAATCGGCGCGGCAGGCGACGAACGGCGACTGCCCGCGCAGTTTCAGCCCGGCATAGATTGCCCGTGGTAACCGGCCATTTTACGCGTCGGACGAAATTAGCTGTGGAGACGGCTTCCAAGGCAGTGCAAGGGACGGATGGCCTGGCTTCGCTCAGAGCGCAGGGTCGCTGGATGCCCCGACGCTCACTTCCAGTCCCGCTGCCGCGAACACCTGAGCGAGCGTCGGCGTTGGCGCCTCATCGGTGACCAGCAGATCGACCGCATCCGGGCCGAAAGCATGTACCAGCGCGCTGTGGCCGAATTTCGCGTGATCCGCGGCGACCACGCGCCGCTCGGCCTGCGCAAAGGCGGCGAGCGAAAACGCCACGTCGGCGGGCAGTGCGTCCATGAAACGGCCCTGCAGGTCGATCGCGGTGACCGACACGATTGCGTAGCGCACATGGAACTGGCGCAGGAATGCAAGCACGCTGTCGCCGACTGCAGCAGAGTCGTCAGCACGCAGTTCGCCACCCGCGATGAACACCCGGTTGCCGTTGCGCGGCGCCAGCACGCGAGCGACTTCGATGGAATTGGTCACTACCGTGAGCCGCGAGCGCGCGGTAAGAGCCTGGGCGATGTGCAGGCAGGTCGTACCACCCTCAAGGATCAGCGAGTCGCCGTCCCGCACCAGTTCGCTGATGCGAGCGCCGATCGCCTGCTTGCCTTCGCGGCTTGCCACCATGCGCCGGTGGAACGGCGGCTCGTCGAGCCGTTCGGGCAGCATGATGCCGCCGTGGACCTTGATGAGCAGGCCGTCCGCGATCAACGGCTTGATATTGCGGCGGATGGTCTCGTCAGACACTTCGAAGCGGCCGGCAAGATCGGCGATCGTGCAGGTACGCTCGTCGCGGACGAGTCGCAGAATTTCGGCTTGGCGTTGGGTGGAGAACATAGGATCGAGACCGGGAGACGGTGCCAGTCTAGCAAACACCTCATAATTCGCCAAGAAATCTCAACGCATTCCCATATAAATCCACAATCGGCATGCTAAACCCGCACTAAAGCTCAACCTGCCCTTACTTCCGCCAGCAACTCGGGATGCCGATCCAGTACTCGCAGCAGTTTAATTAGCGCGAGCGGCGGCCTGGTTTTGCCATTCTCGTACCGCGAAAAAGCGTTCACGCCGCCGCCGAAAATTTCCGCCGCTTCGCGCTGGTCCAGCTCAAGCTTCTTGCGGACGGCGGCAATGAATGCGGGATCCACTTGCGATGCATTCACCTCCTTGTTGAAGGCCAGCATCATTTGACCGGTGCGGGTCGCCTCGTCCATGTCGAGCACAGCCTCTTCACATGCCGGGCAATAGTCGCCGGTGACGGCCTCGAAGACGGCTGTTTCCCCTTTGTAGACATAGCGCATATTGCGCGTATCGCGCACCAGTTCGGCCGCTCCGCAATTCGGACACTTCATGCTCACCACTCCTTGAATGACACGACGAGGACGTCATCGACCACCGTCAGTTTCAAATAGACCATGCCTGCTTCAGTCATGGCGCAGTAGACGTCCTGCCAGACCCGGTGGTCCGCGTACGTAGTCATGCTTTTTCTGAAAGCACGCCGATCGAGGGACATCACCGTTTCGACAATCGCCGCAGGCCCGAAGCCGAGTGCCGCAGCCCCGATCACGGCCGATTTCGTGATTCTGATCTTCCCTGCACTCGCCAAGCCCTGGACATCGGCCAACTTGCAGTGAGGCGTATTTTTTTCCACTCTTGCCTCCGATTGATATTAACCTATTTGGTTATAAAAAGGTAGGGCGGCCGTCTGTTACTGACGTATCCGCGACATCCTTTGATCCCACATCAGCCAAATCGATCGTTGCTTTTTGCCAAATTTTGTTGCAATCTACGCACGTTAATTCAACCTATTTCCACACATGTCCACATCCATTCCAACCCACGCCCGTGTCGTCATCATCGGGGGCGGCATCATTGGCTGCTCGGTCGCCTATCACCTGACCAAACTGGGTTGGACCGATGTGGTTCTGCTCGAACAGGGTCAGTTGTCGTGTGGCACGACCTGGCACGCGGCCGGCCTCGTCGGCCAACTGCGCGCGCAGGAAAGCATGACCAAACTGATCCGTTACTCGACCGCCCTCTACGCCGAACTCGAAGCCGACACCGGCCTCGCGACCGGCTGGAAGCAATGCGGCTCGCTCTCGGTGGCCCGCACGGCCGAGCGGATGACGCAACTCAAGCGCACCGCCGCCGTTGCGCGCGCCTACGGTGTGGCGTGCGACGTAATCAGCCCGCAGGAAGCCGGCGATCTATGGCCGGTGATGCGCACCGACGACCTGCTCGGCGCCGTCTGGCTGCCCGGCGACGGCAAAGCGAATCCCACTGATCTGACCCAGGCCCTCGCCCGCGGCGCACGCACGCGCGGCGCACGCATCGTCGAGAACACCCGGGTCACGGCGATTCACACGCGCACCGCGCTCGAAGACAAGGCAAACGGCACGACAGGCGCACGCGAAGTCAGCGGCCTCGCGTGGCGCAACAAGGAAGGCGAAGAAGGCACGATCGGCGCGGACATCGTCGTGAATTGCGCGGGCCAATGGGCCAAGGCGGTGGGCCGCCTGTGCGGCGTGACCGTGCCCTTGCACTCGGCCGAGCACTACTACATCGTCACCGAACGCATTGCCGGCGTGCATCCTGACCTGCCGGTGATGCGCGATCCGGACGGCTTCATCTACTTCAAGGAAGAAGTGGGCGGTCTCGTGATGGGCGGCTTCGAACCGAACGCGAAACCGTGGGGCATGAACGGCATCCCGGACAACTTCGAATTCCAGTTGCTGCCCGACGACTGGGATCAGTTCGAAATCCTGATGGAAAACGCGTTGCAGCGCGTGCCCGCGCTCGAAACGGCGCAAGTAAAGCAGTTCTACAACGGCCCGGAATCGTTCACGCCGGACAACAACTTCATGCTCGGCGAAGCGCCCGAATTGCGGCGCTTTTTCATCGGCGCAGGTTTCAATTCGATGGGGATCGCATCGGCAGGCGGCGCGGGGATGGCGCTCGCCGAGTGGATCGTCGCGGGCGAACCGACGATGGACCTGTGGCCGGTCGACATCCGCCGCTTTGCGCGATTTAACGGCAACGACACCTGGCTGCATGATCGCGTGAAGGAAACGCTCGGCCTGCACTATGCGATGCCGTGGCCGAATCGCGAACTCGACAGCGCGCGGCCGTTCCGCCGCTCGCCGCTGTATTCGCTGCTGCGCGATGACGGCGCCTGCTTCGGCAGCAAAATGGGCTGGGAGCGCGCCAACTTTTTCGCGCCGACACCCGCTGAAGCACAGATCGATTACGCGTTCGGGCAGCAGAACTGGTTACCGTGGAGCGGCGCCGAACATCGCGCATGTCGCGAAGGCGTCGCGCTATTCGACATGACGTCGTTCTCCAAATTTCTCGTCAAAGGACGCGATGCGGAAAGCGTGCTGCAAGGCATCGTCGCCAATGACGTAGCCGTACCGCCAGGTACGACGGTCTACACCGGCATGCTCAACGAGCGCGGCACCTACGAATCGGATTTCACGCTCACGCGCCTCGCCGACGATCAATACCTGCTGGTCACCGGCACCGCGCAAACCACGCGCGATTTCGACACCATCGAAAAAGCGATTCCGCGCGACAAACACTGCACGCTGGTCGACGTCACAGGCCAGTACGCCGTGCTCGCTGTAATGGGCCCGCGTTCACGCGAGTTGCTGCAAAGCGTGTCGAAGGCGGACTGGAGCAATGAGGCGTTCGCGTTCGGCCAGAGCCGCGAGGTCGATCTCGGCTACGCGACGCTGCGCGCCACCCGCCTCACCTACGTCGGCGAACTCGGTTGGGAACTGTACGTACCGGCCGAGTTCGCAGTCGGCGTGTACGAAACCTTGCAACAGGCAGGCAAGGCGTTCGGTCTCGTCAACGCGGGCTACTACGCGATCGACTCTTTGCGCATCGAGAAAGGCTACCGTGCGTGGAGCCGCGAACTGACGCCGGATACGAATCCGTTCGAAGCGGGTCTGTCATTCGCCTGCAAGCTCGATAAGGACATCCCGTTCCGCGGCCGCGATGCGTTGCTGAAATTGCGCGCCAAGCCGCTGCGCCGCCGCATGGTAGTGCTTACCGCCGACGGCGCCGCCGATCGCATGCTGTGGGGTGGCGAAGCCATTCTGCGTGACGGCAAGCCGGTCGGCTTCGTCAGTTCGGCAGCGTTCGGGCACACGCTCGGCTGTCCGGTGGCGATGGGCTATATCAACAATCCGGACGGCGTCGCCGATGCCGCGTATCTGAATAGCGGTCAATACATGATCGACGTAGCCGGCGATCTACTGCCGGCGACCGTGCATCTGAAGGCGCCCTATGATCCACGCTCGGAACGGGTGAAGGGCTAACGTCCGCCGCGCGCCATACTCGAAAACACCCCATCGCGGCGGATCAGACCATGAAACAGCGCCGCCGCGAGATGCAACAGCACCGTGGCGAACAGCGCGAATGCTAGCCATGTATGCAAGGCACGGAGTAGTGCGAACAGCTCCGTGTTATGCGGCGCGATCGGCGGCAAATGCAGGGGACCGCATAGCGTAATCGGATATCCCCCGGCGGATAGCATCCCCCAACCGATCAACGGCATCGCGATCATCAGCGCATAGAGGATGAGATGCGACAGCCTGGCGACAAAACGCTGCGGCGCCGGCATGTAGGCCGGCAATGGCGGACTGCCGCGCCGGATACGCACGCCCGCGCGCAGTATCACCAACAGCAGCAGCGCTATCCCAAGCGGCTTGTGAATCGCGATCAGCGTGGTATGCGCCCGCGACACCGTCGCGACCATTCCCACGCCGATAAACAGCATGGCGATGATCAGCGGCGCCATCGTCCAATGCAGGAGTCGCGCTAGCGGACTGAAATGGGTACGCGTCTGTGTCATGAACGCTCTCCGTTCGACTTCGTTTGATGAACCTCGGGATGCAACGATTCTTCGCGCGTGCGGCGCTTATATGACAGCGCGTACGCTGCCGAGCGCGCGGCGAGCAACGGATCGTTGGAAGGCCGGATACCGGCCGGCAAGATGGTCGGATCAAAATTAACATCGCGACAGGCACCGTCTTTCTGCGACGTCGTGTGATCGATCACCAGCGTGCCGGCGTCGATATGCTGACGATCGTCGGGCCATTGCATCGTCGCGTCGTCGATGGGATCGCCGGGTTGCGCGACCGTCAGGATCAGATGCCAGCGCAACGGTCCATTTTGCAGACGCTGATCGAGATCGGCTTCGAGGAAATTCTTCTCTTCCTTCTGCGCATCGGTGATCGATGCATACGGCGTTTCAGGCACCATCGCCCAACGCACGGCGCGAGTATTGCCCGCGCTGTCGGTGAACTGGAATGCGTTGATGCTGTAGTACGCGGCGTTCGCCAGACTCGACGATGGCGGATGCGCCTTCACCCATGCCTGAAACGGCTTGGTCTCCGGATTCGCCGCATAAAACGCTTTCAGCTTTGCCGGGTCCGGTTTGCCGGTCGCGGCGTCAGGTTTCGCCGCGACCAGTTGCTGATAGAACTGCTCGGGTGTATGAACCGCGAACACAGGTGTCGAATTCATCCCAGTGCGCCACTGCTCGCCATTCTGCAGTTGGAACAGCAACGCCATGCTGCGCACCGGTGAACTCGTGTCGGGCGCGGACGGGTTGCCCCCTGGAACCGCGAAGCGGCCGATGACCGGCGTGCGGCCCGGCGCGAACACGGCAGCACGTGAAAGTACCGAACCGTCGCCGCTACTATCGAAATACCCCGCCACACACAGGCCCTTTGCATGGTTGCGGCGATAGCCGGGATGAGCCTGGCCGGCCACCGCTTCGAAAGTGTTGATGATACGGGGCGCAGTGAGCCGCGCAGGTGTCAGCCAGCCCGCCGTGTAAGCGAAGCCGCCGGCAAGAACCGCGACGACCGCGCCAATTGCCGCGAGCCGGCATGGCATGCATGGAGGCGCAGCGTTGGGAACGGATGGTTTTGTCACGACGACTCCTTGACTCTCGGAAAGATGCACTCATCGGCAAACACCGAATTCGGCGATCTATTCCATTCGACGTAGGGCGCGTCCGTTCCGTGTGCGCGCCGGCTATCGATACGGTCAATTGACGCTGCCTGCGGTCGCGGCGCCGCTCGCGACATGGTTCGCGGCGGCCGCCTTGGCGGCGAGTGCTGCCTTGTTGTGCGCGACCTGCTGGGCGAAGATGGGGTTGACTTCCGGATACGATGTATCAGTGACATAGTCAAGGCCGTTCTGCTGGGCTTCGATCAATTCCTGGTACACCTGAGCACGTGTCTTGCCTTCTGCAAAAACGCTCGACGAAGCAGCGAAAACGACGAGGGACAATGCGGCAAAAGCGATCTTCTTCATGATGAACTCCAGAGAGTATTGTGCGGGTTTGCATGAGGGATAACCACGGGTTTCCGGCTTTTATTCCTGCCTTGGCGCTTCGTAAAAAACAAACTTCGAACGTGGAATAAACTCACACCTGCGTGTGTTCGCCACTCGATAGCTGAAATCCGACGAATGCCGAAACCATGACCTCAACCGCTCCTCCCTCCGATTCACCGCCTTCCGAAGCCGACATTCAGGCCTACGCCGATGGCACGCTGACGCCGGAACGCGCTGCGTTTCTGCAGGACTATCTGGGCAAGGATCCGGCGGAAGCACGCCGCGTAGCGTTCTACGACAGGCTCAACGCGCAGATGCAGCAGGCCTTCCAAACAACTGACGAACCCGTTTCGACCCGCGCCGAAGGATGGCGCGGTGTACTCGGGCGGCTACAGGCCGGGAAACGCCGGGGCAAGGTGGTGAACGCTGTCGTGGCGCTCGTTCTGACGCTGATCGCCGCGAGCGGCTGGCTGGCCGCCACCCAGGTATCCCGGCAGGCACTCAACAATGCGGCCGTAATGGCGTTGGCGGAAACCGCCACCGCACACTATTCCGCTGCCTCGCCGACGCGAACCGACGTGTCCGCGCCCAACCTCGCGGCGATCGGGTTGAGACTGGTGGATCAAAGGGTCCTATCGCTCGGTCCACTCCAACGCGCCACCGAATTCATTTATCTGAACGGCGACAACCGCCCCGTCGTGCTGATTTCCTCGCTGGCACCGCTGGCGCCGGCGCAGCCGCAGTGGGCCGCCCTGCGCATCGGCGAGATCAGGTTGCTGACCTGGACGGTGCAATGGCAGCGCTTCGTGGTCGCCGGCGACGCCCGCACCCACGGCCTGATGCGCGCCGCCGACGTGATGACGATGCGCTAAGCCCTTTCCAGATTTTTGCGCAACGCGACAAAAACAACGGAATAAAATGTGCCCACGTGTGTTTGCACCTCGAATACGCGTGGTGGTTCAATCGACGGCTGCCCACCCGGCGCCTACGAGAAGCCCCACGATTGGGATAGAAAATGGATGTCCGTGACGAGTTGATGGAGCATGTGCCGCGCTTGCGGCGCTATGCGCGAGCGCTGATCAACAATCGCGATCTCGCCGACGATCTGGTGCAGGACACGCTCGAACGCGCGCTCGGCCGAACCGGCATGTTCCAGCCCGGCACCGACCTGCGTGCGTGGCTGTTCACGATCATGCATAACGTGTTCGCCAATCAGGCGCGCAAGGCTTCGGCGCGCGCGGTACACGTGGCGGTCGACGACGACAGCGTCCACGAAAGCGAATTTGCCGTGCAGTCCGACCAGACCCGTTCACTGGAAATGCGCGACCTCGACTACGCGCTGCAGCGTCTGCCGATGGAGCAGCGCGAAGTCGTGCTGCTGGTCGGTCTCGAGGAAATGAGCTACGCCGACGTGGCGCTGGCGCTGAACATTCCGATCGGCACGGTGATGTCGCGCCTGTCGCGCGGGCGTGAGCGGCTTCGGGCATTGATGGCGGGCACGCAGCCCGGTGCAAAACTACAGGTGGTGCGATGAGCGACCAACACACGCCGATCGGCGAACAAGAACTGCACGCGTACGTGGACGGCACGCTGTCCGACGAACGACGCGTCGAGGTGGAGCGCGCGCTCGAACAGAACCCCGAGTTGGCCGCACGCGTCAGCGATTATTTCTCGCTGAACAATATGTTTCATGACCGCTATGACCGCGTGCTGAGCGAGCCCGTGCCCAAACGTCTGCAAACGCCTCTGGCCAGCGGGCGCCGCTGGCGCATAGCCGCCAACTGGCCGCAGTTCGCCGGGATGGCGGCGGCGCTGGTGTTGGGCGTGGGCATCGGCGTCGGCACGCATATGGGGCAGGACGTCGTGGCGCCGGTCGCCGGTCAGTCGAACACGCGCCCGGTCAGTGCGGACAGTTCGGAAATGTTTGCGCGGCAGGCCGCGGTGGCGCATGTGGTTTATATGCCCGCCGTCGACCGTCCGGCCGAAATGACTGCGGATCATGAGCAGGATTTCGTGCAGTGGCTGTCAAACCGGCTCGGCACCAACGTGCATCCGCCGATGCTGTCCAAAAGCGGTTTCAATCTTTCGGGCGGCCGCCTGTTGCCGGGCGCCGATGGACCGACCGCGCAGTTCATGTATCGCGGGCCGAATGGCGAACGCGTAACGCTGTGCATTTCGCACCGTCAGGTGAATTCGAATACCACTGCGTTCAAGTTGTATCAGGACGGGTCAGTGAACGTGTTCTACTGGGTCGACGGCGACTTCGGCTATGCGGTGTCAGGCGGGATCGATCGCAAGGTGCTGTTGCAACTGTCGCATGACGTGTACTCGCAATTGACGGGCGCCGCACCGGGTTGAGATGCTGCATCAGATCGCGATAGCGGGTTCAGTTTGCCGAGCCGCTACCGTGATCGAGCGACGCCGCGCGCATCGCGTCGCTCGGATTAGTGAAGAATTGCTGACGCAACTGCGCAATCTGCGCGTCGCGTTGCTGACGCGACAAACCCTGTTTGTCGATCTGCGCGCGCTGGCTCGCATAGTCCGCGTAGCGGGCTTGCCAGGCGTCGTCAGCCTGCTGCATCTGCACGACGCGCTGCGCCGCTTCAGGCCCAAGTGTCTGCGTGATCTGCGCACGCATCGTATCGAGCGAACCGCCCTGCTTCTGCGCTTGACTGATCGCGTCGAGTGCGGCCTGTTGCTGGCGCGCTCGTTCGTGGGCTGCGCGCGTTTCCGGCGGCAGTGTCGCGTCTAGTGCGGTGAGACGCGCCGCTTTTTGCGCCGCGCTCAACGAATCGTCTGACGCGATGCGCAGACGCGCCAGATCCGTATGTTGCTGCTGCGATTCGGCTCCGAAGAACGGCTCGTTCCATTCGCCCATCAAACGGGTGCCCAAGGCATCGCGCTGATCGAGTGCGAGTTGCAGCGCGTCGAGGTCCAGCTTTGCGCCGTTCTGGCTTTGGACCGGTGAGGTTTGTGGCAACTGGTCGAGCGCCGTGCGATAAGCGTTGTAGCGCTGCCAGACGGTCACCGCTTCGTCGGCGGCCGGCGTGCCGTCGAGTTGCGCGGCGATCTGGCGACGCACCAATGCATCGAGCGTCGCAGCGGAGATTTCGTTTTGCACCGTCAGGAAATAATCGAAGAAATCGCGGACCGCACGCGAGCGCGCGAGGTGGCCGCGGCCATCGGTTGGAAGATGCGGTGGCGACGAACCGTCGAGCGAAGCGGGCAATGCGCCGGCAGTCGACGTGCCGGCCACCATGTCCTTGCTCGAAGCAAGCGCGGGTTGCGCAGAGCTCGCTGCATTCACCGCGTGCAACGCTGACGCATCATGCGCGGACGGCGGGCGGTTCAACCACAATGCCGCGCCGGCCGACACCGCACCCACCGCCACGAAAACCAGCCACTGACCGCGCGCGCTACCCTGCTGCCGATCCAATCGCCGCATCCGATCACACGCCTTGCGTCTTCAGGCGATTGGCCTGCGTGCGAATCACTGCCACCGGGTCGGCCGCGTTCGCGCCGCGCACGCCGAGCAACTGGTTGATCTCGTCAAGATGGTTCCACTTATAGCTCGTGCCGAGCACCTTGCCGTAGAGTGCGCTGCACACCGAGACGAGTCCGTCGTTCTGTCCCGACCGGCGGCTCAGCATGATCGTGCCGGTGCCGTACAGGACGAGTGTCGAAGCATCAAGGAGGTTGGCGGAATCGATTGGCGCGACGCTGGTGTCAGTGGCGCCGGGGATGCCAAGCACGGAGGTCGGCTGAATCGCACTGCCCGCCCACGAGTACAGCAGATGCGTGTTGCCGTTGACGGTTTCAGTCGCGGCGCCCGTTTGGCATGAACCGGGCGCGCCGAGGCCGGCGCTGGGATAGCGCAAATTGTAGGCCGCGGCGTTAGCCGTGGTCAGCGTCTGCAGCGCGGCTACCGCATTCTGATTGGTATTGTGATTACTACTCGTCAGGATGCCGAATATATTCGCAAACGCGCCGATGATCGGTGTCGAAAGACCGGTCGGATCTTTTTGCAACGCGTCCTGCACGAAGTCGGCGAACTCCGAACCGCGATGCGGTGTACCGATCGTGGTGACCGAAGCGACGAGTTCCGGCGCTACTGCCGCAACATAGCGCG
Source organism: Paraburkholderia sp. SEWSISQ10-3 4 (assembly GCF_030464785.1). Taxonomy (NCBI): domain Bacteria; kingdom Pseudomonadati; phylum Pseudomonadota; class Betaproteobacteria; order Burkholderiales; family Burkholderiaceae; genus Paraburkholderia; species Paraburkholderia sp. SEWSISQ10-3 4. Next base: position 56,595 of record NZ_JALPRI010000011.1, on the reverse strand, counting down.
AGGTCAATCCGCCCTGGCTGTGGCCGATCAGATTCACCTTCTGCGCGCCGGTCGCGGCCAGCACCTGCTTCACGTAAGCGAGTAACTGTTCGCCGCGGCCGTTCGGACCGTCATCGCTCTGAAAGCCCGACAGGTTCGCCACATACACGCTTGCGCCGTGCTGCTGGAGGTCGGACTGAATGCCGTACCAGTAGTCGAGCACGCCGAGATATTTGTCGGTCCCAGTGAGGCCGTGGACGAGGACGATGGGATAGCGGGTTGCCGCATAATCATCGGCGCTGGTGGTCGACGTCGCGGCGACTGCGCGCTCGATGGCAACCGGAGTGGCGATGGTGAGAAGCACAGCGAGCGGCGCATTGGCGAGAGCGGCCGCGATCGCCCAGGCGACGATGCGAGAACCCTTCGATTTCGACATGTGACGGCCTCCGGTTGCGAAGTCCGCGTATTTAGCTATACAAATCGATCGAGGGCAATAGAGCCGGTCCTCCAAACTGCTTATGCTGCAGTGCGTTTTTAAGGTCTATCGCGGTGTTGCAATGCGACGGGCATTGAAGGCGTCGAGTTCCACAATGCTGCCTGGATTCGCGCTTGACTTGACCAACTCGCGCGGCGTAACGCCCAACAACCGCCCCATCCAATGCGCCATATGACTCTGATGCGCAAAGCCCGTTTCCAGCGCGATCTGACTCGCGCTCAACCTGCCTTGAAGCAATAGCGCTCTCGCCCGCTCCACGCGCCGCTGGACGACATACTGATGCACCGGCATACCGAGCGTTTCGCGAAACAGCGCCTTGAAATGCGGGACACTCAACTCAGCATGCACTGCCAGTTCGCCAAGCGTGAGGCGCTGATCGAGGTTCGCTTCGATAAACTCGATCACGCGAGCTGCAGTTTTCGGCGCAAGCGTGCGACGTTTGTTTTCGAGTTTGTCGAGCGCCGGCGCGTTGCCGATCAGCCGCACCACCATTGCTGTACACAGGCTTTCGGCGTAGAGCGGATCAGACGCATCGTCCGCTTCGAGTTCCGCGCGTAACGCCCAGGCCAGATGCTGAAAACGCGGGTCACGCATCTGGAACTGCGGACGAAGCCGCGCTTCGCTCGTCTTCAATTCCAGCTGTTCCACGGTCCGCTGCGCGAAGTCTTCGCCGATCCACACACTGAAAATCGTGCAGTCGGCTTCATCGGTCCACTGCCCGTCGACGCCCGCGGGAATCACATCCGCATCGCCATGCGCCTGAATCCGCGAATAGCGGCGCTCATTGCACACGCAACGCGCCTTGACCGGCGCACCGACATGCACACCCACGCGATGATGCTTGAGCGCCGGAATCCGGTGCAGCCCGGCCGACACGTTGACCAGTTCCGCGCCGAAGCCCTGCCAGCCGAGCGTCTTGCTCGAGAGCAGCGCGATGCGGGAGCCACTGTGCGGCTGCGGTATCGGTGTCACGGCGTTCATTGCTTTCCCTCGTGGATGGCGGCCAATGTGTGTGCATTGTGCTGCGTTTTTTGCTCTTTCGCTTGGCGCGCACCGCCTCAACACGCGTGCTGCGCCGCCACAAGGAAAAACAATCATCCGAATCTGCGCATGACGATCCGTGCCCGCGCGTTTCTCCGTCCGCGTCTCCCTAAGATGGCCGCATACCGACCCAGGAAGGAGCTCAACGTGTACGTGATCTTTGGAGCAGCAGGCAATGTAGGCAGAGTGAGTGCGGCGGCGTTGCGCCGGGCGGGCCGCGAAGTGCGCGCGGTCGTGCGCCACGCGAGGCAAGGCAAGGCGTTAGCGGAAATCGGCTGTGAAATCGCCATCGCCGATCTGCTCGATCCGGCTTCGGTCGCGCGCGCTATCGAGGGCGCATACGCGGTACAGATACTGTGTCCAGTGCCGCACGCGGACGCCGATCCCGCAACCACGATGCGGCGCATGATCGACGTGAGCGCGGGCGCTTTGCGCGCCAACCCGCCGCAACGCGTGCTCGCGCTGTCCGACTACGGCGCGGAACACGCGAGCGGCACCGGCATCACGACGCTCTTCCACGCCCTCGAAACGCAACTTGCGCCCATTGACTCGCAGTTGACGTTTCTGCGCGCAGCCGAACACATGCACAACTGGGCGCGCGTGCTGCCGGTCGCACTCGCCAGAGGCGTGCTGCCGAGTCTGCATCATCCGTTGAGCAAGATGTTTCCGACGGTTGCTGCAGAGGATGTCGGACTGCTGGCCGCCGAACTATTGCTCGACGACAGGCCGGCGAAGGTGTCACCACGAGTGGTGAGTATCGAAGGTGAAACGCGCATCAGCGCGTTAGATGTCGCACGCACACTCGGTGCATTGGCGCACCGTCAGATCACGGCCTACGAAGTGCCACGCAGCGAATGGGCCGCCATGCTTCATGGCGCGGGACTCGGCGAGAACCACGCGCGTCTCATCACGGATCTGTACGACGCACATAACGCGGGCCGCATCGACGTCGAAACGGAGATCAGCGAGCGGCGCTTCGGCGCGACTGCGCTAGAGGGCGTGTTTGCGTCGATCCTGGCGCGTGTCGCTGAAACTTCAGCTGCAAATGCAAACGCCACTGCGCGCTAAACGGCACTCGTATCAGGAGGAATGACATGCATACCTGCCCTTTGCTGCGCGCATCGATGGAATCGCGGAAGATCGTGGAGCGTCGAATCTCGCGAACGCGCGCGACCATGAGCGTCCGCCACTGGATGGCGATCCGGGCAAGTCTTGCGGGACTGACAGGCTGGCGAGCGCTTCGGGACGTGCTGAACGCAATCCCGGATAGCAACGACGATTTTGGCTTGTTCTGATTCGCGGCGGCTCGCGGCTCGATACGCCGTAGACACGCCGCAGAGATGTCATCACCGCGTCAAGGCCGCACTACATTGACGAAACCGACGCCACAACGCCGGCCACCGTTTGCAAACAAACGGTGGCCGGCATGCATGCGCCGATTATTCGTTTTCGTCGAAGTAGTGCCCAAACTTCAATTGTTTGGTGCGGATATAGCGCTCGTTTTCCTCGCGCATCGGAATCGCCAGCGCCACCCGCTCGCATACCGGAATGCCATGCTTCGACAGCGTGTCGAATTTCTCCGGATTGTTGCTCATCAGGCGCACCGAAGTGACCTTGAGCGTGCGCAGAATGCCTGCCGCGGAATCGTATTCACGCGAGTCGTCGGGCAAGCCGAGATCGAGATTGGCCTCGACAGTGTCGCGGCCCTGCTCCTGCAACGCATACGCGCGGATCTTGTTCGACAGGCCAATGCCGCGCCCTTCGTGGCCGCGTAGATACAGCAGCACCCCACAGCCTTCAGCCGCGATGTAGCGCAGCGCCAGATCGAGTTGTTCGCCGCAATCGCAGCGGTACGAGCCGAGCACGTCGCCCGTCAGGCACTCGGAGTGCAGGCGCGTCAACACGGACGACTGGTTTGCGACGTCGCCCATCACGAGCGCGAGATGTTCGGCGCCGCTATCGGCCACGCGAAACACGTAGGAGGTAAACGTGCCGTAGCGCGTGGGGAGCGTGGCGGTAGCGTCGAGGACGACGCACTCGCCGCTGGGTGCGCCGTCTGTTGCTTGCGACGGATCGTGAGACGTGAGCATGGCGTTGGACAATGGTGCTGACATGAACCCGCAAAATTGGGATGCGGTATGGACCGGCAGTTTACCGCTAATCGGCACACCGCGCCCGGATGCCCGCGTGCCGCGCGCCAAACCAACGCGCATCACATGGCTATCTGAGTTAAACGCATTGCGCGCCACAGGTATTCCCGAGGTCCTTCCGCCGCGCGCCGCGCCTATACTGGAATAGCCTGTCCCTCACGACAGCGCGCCGCATCGGCGTGCTGCACTGCGAAACGGAGTTGCTCCATGACAAGCGTTGCACAGCTTCTTAAAACTAAACCGAACAACACCACCGTCTTTACCGTCGGGGCCGACGATTCCGTCTACGACGCGATCAAGCTGATGGCTGAAAAAGGCATCGGCGCACTGGTCGTGACGGACGGCGACAGCATCGCCGGGATCGTTACGGAGCGGGACTATGCGCGGAAGGTCGTCCTGATGGATCGTTCGTCGAAGGCTACGCCGGTGCGCGACATCATGAGCAAAGCCGTGCGCTTTGTCCGCCCTGACCAGACCACCGATGATTGCATGGCTCTGATGACCGAACGGCGCATGCGCCACTTGCCGGTCATCGAAAACGACCGCCTGGTCGGCATGGTGTCGATCGGCGATCTGGTGAAGAACATCATCGCCGAACAGCAATTCACCATTCAGCAACTCGAGTTCTATATCCACGGCGAACGCCCCTGAGGTTCGCGGCATATCGCAGGTCGCGCCACACGGCGGGCTTCGCGCACTGCCGAATGGGGCGCAAAAAAAGCCCAATCCTTGAAAAAGGTTGGGCGAAGCTACCTTTCGGCAGCGGAGGTTCCTGAATTGTGGACCGCGAGAATGCGCGCCGCATAAAGCGCGCATGTGGCTCGCCGCATCACTGCTGACTGCTCGCGGAACGGCGGAACGTGCGCTCAGCTAATTTACGCACGCCCCGCTTCGGTCACATCAACTGCCGGCCGGACCAGCCGGCCTCCAAACTTGGTTGCCAAACTCAGTTACCAAACTTAGTTACCAAAATAAACCGACTTCGGGCCGGACGTCGGTTGCAAGACGCCACCCGCTTGTGACGAACCGCTCACCGCGCCACCATAACCGCTGGTATCCGCGACGGGTTCCTGCGTTTGCGCGACTGCCGGATTTTGCGCCTGCACACGGCTTTCGGCGGCTTGAGCGTCGCTCGGATAGTTCGTGTCGTTGCTGGCGGCCGGGTTATAGCCCGCTTGTTCAAGCTGAATCAACTGACTGCGGACTTCTGCGCGGGTCGCGGGCTGATCGCCCGATTGAGCGAACGAAGCTACTGGGACGGCGAGAACGGCTGCAACGGCGATTGCCTTGATGAGCGATTTCATGACTTACCTCCAGATCTGTTTTTTAGCTTCGCTTGCCACACCATGTGAGAAGCGAGTGATTTCAGTCTAGTCACCCAATCATCGCGGGAAAACCCTTAATTGTGAGATAGATAATTGTTCAAAACGCAAGAGTGTGGCGAAACTTACCGCCAAAGACGATTGAAGGCTTCGTTTTACCGTAATAATTGTCGGGATCGTAACCTTTCTGTCTGATGGTTCGAAAATGCGTCCCCACAGAACGTGTTTTGCCGCATTGCTGCCTGACGCTAATGGTCAGATTGACGGACTCGTCAACGCCTCGGCATGCGGTGGCAGCAGCAATTTTCGCGGTCCGCTAACGAACGCGCTGCCGGGTTCGAAAAACCGCAACGGCCGATGCATTTCGCGCGACAAGCCGATGCGCGTCGTCACGCCGATCGGCACATCGCCCGTCTCGATCACACCGATCCACAGGCCATGTCCGCTGCAAAGATCGCGGCCGTCAAACGACTGATCGATTCCCAAGGCCACGGTGAGCCGGCCGGGCCCGCGCGCGAGATCGCGCAGCGGCACGCCAGGCCGCCGCGCCTCCATCAGCGGCAAACCTTCCAGCGGCTCGATCGCGCGAATCAGAATACCCGCGCCAACCTCTTCCGCTTCCGCGGACATGTTCAGCATGTACGAAAGCCCATACGTGAGCCGAATATAAGCGTGGCCGGGGGCGAGAAACATCGAACCGTTATACGGACGCCGGCCTGCAAATGCGTGGCTGGTCGAATCGCCGAGCGGGTACGCCTCGGTTTCGACAATCCGACCGCTGATACGGCCTTCGGGGAGGTCGTGCACCAGATATTTGCCGATCATGAAACGCGACAGCGCGACGGTATCGAGCGGTAAATCGTCACGAAGCAATGGGAGGATGGGTAGAGGCTGATTCGGCATGCAATGCGGACGAGTCGTTAAGCGCAAAGCGCTGGGTTCGATAAATGCGCGGCCTACCCGTGCAGCGGACACGCCAACGGGCGTGCAACCCGCGCCGCATCAAGCGGCGAAGCGCCATCGGCCTGCCTTCATCGGACCATTCGTTGTACCAAAACCTCATTTCCAGGCACCGACGCATTCACCATGGCACTAATTGGAGTATCGTGTGTTTCCGGCTTGCAGGACAGCCTTTGCCGGCATGCGTGTGCTTAGGCGCGCCTGATCCGCTTACAGATTGCAAGAAGTCGCACGACCGCAGCAACGTTCCATTCAGATTTGATCCCGAAGTACCCGCTGGTGCAGTACACCGGCCCATCCCGGGGCCGTCGTATTCATGACAATAGGAGAGAGTTGAATGAAAGCATTCCAGGCAATCAAGATGGTCGGCGGTGCGCTGATCGTTCTGGCGTCCATCAATGCGTACGCGCAAAGCAGCGACGCTGCAGCTCCGGCGGCTCCCGCGGCTTCGTCCGCCCCTAGCGCCAAGGCGGACAAGGCGGCCAACCGCGCACTGGGTCGTAAAGTGCGCAGCGCGCTGTCGAAGACCAAGGGCCTGAGCGTGACCAACATCACCGTGCGCGCACGTGGCGGCGCAGTGACGCTGGCCGGCACAGTGCCTGAGCAGCCGCAAGTCGACCTGGCAACCCAGGCCGCGCAAGCCGTGCCGGGCGTGACGTCGGTCAAGAACGCCCTCTCGATCCGTCCGGTCGGCCAGTAAACCGCGTCGGTCAGCTGTAACGCTTTATCCGGACGCATCGCTTCATCACGAGGCGGTGCGTCCGAACCGAAGCAGCCTGTTTCTTTCCCTGACGCCTGACGCTGCCAACCCGGCAGTTTTAGTCTGCCGATGGTGTTTCACTCATCAAAACCGCGCCGCATTGTCCGCGCAATCCTGCGTCACTCAATCCTTCAGATGCGGAACAGCCGCCGATTGCCTTGTCACCTTCGCCAGTGCGTCGGCACAATCGTCTGTAGTGCCGGATGACAAAATCCGGACCGCCTAGAATTATCCTTTATAATTTAATGCGTTAGAGCACGTTGTTGACAAGCTGGTTTAGCATCTTCGCTCGCTCCCAGGTCTCGTCAACACCGTGCGTGCACGCCGCATCAGTCCCGTACAAGCAACAAGAACACGCATCTAAAGGAAGTCCTGAATGACCACACCCGCGACCGTTTTGCCCCGCTGGACCATCGCCGCGCCCTTCGTTGCCTGGATCGTGCTGGGCATCGCGTATGCCGTGCCGGGCAACGGGCTGCTGCTCGCGCTGATCGGCGTCGCGCTGTGCGCCGCCGTGTTCACAGCGGTGCACCACGCGGAAGTGGTCGCGCATCGCGTCGGCGAGCCGTTCGGTACCCTGGTGCTGGCGGTGGCCGTCACGGTGATCGAGGTCGCGCTGATCGTTTCGGTGATGCTGACCTCCGGCCCGGAAAAGGCCGGGCTTGCGCGCGACACGGTGTTCGCCGCGGTGATGATCGTCTGTAATGGGATCGTGGGCATCTGCCTGCTGGTGGGCGGCATCCGGCATCGCGAGCAGGATTTTCAAAGTCGTGGCGCGGCGGCCGCGCTGGCGGTACTCGCGTCCTTGTCCGTATTGACTCTGGTGATGCCGAACTACACGACGACTAGCGCCGGCCCGGTTCTGTCATCGTCGCAACTGGCGTTCGCGGGGGTGTCGTCGCTGGTGTTGTATGGGGTGTTCGTGTTCGTTCAGACCGTGCGGCATCGCGACTACTTTCTTGCCGACGTTCCCGACGAGGACGTCCACGCCGCCCCGCCGAGCATCGGTGTCGCGCTGGCAGCGGGCGGCTTGCTGGTGGTGTGCCTCGTCGCCGTCGTATTGCTCGCGAAAGTGCTCTCGCCGGTGGTTGAAACAGCGGTCAAGAACGCGGGCGCGCCGCCGGCGGTGGTCGGCATCATCATTGCCGCGCTGGTGCTCTTGCCGGAAGGGCTTGCCGCCGTGCGCGCGGCGCGCGCCGATCGCTTGCAGAACAGCCTGAATCTCGCGCTCGGTTCCGCGCTGGCCAGTATCGGGCTGACTATTCCGACGGTCGCTGCCGTGTTCTTGTGGACTGCTCAGCCGCTCATTCTCGGCATCGACGGCAAGGAAACCGTGCTGCTGATGCTCACGTTGATCGTCGGCACCCTGACGCTCAGTTCCGGACGCACGACGATTCTGCAAGGCGCCGTGCATCTGTCGCTGTTCGCGGCGTATCTGTTTCTGTCCTTCGCGCCCTGACGATAAGGCTCGGGGCCACGCTCTTCGCAAACGAGCGGCCCCTCTCCTTACTCCTCCCAATGTTCCGCAATCCAGTCGCGGAACAGATTCAGCTTCTGCTGATGCGCGACTGAATCCGGATACACGAAGTAGTACCGCCAGCCGGTCTTGAGCACCGTATCGAACGGCCGCACGAGACGCTTGGCCGCGACGTCTTCGTCGATCAGGGCAAGATCGCTGATGGCGACACCGAAGCCTTGCAAGGCGGCGTTGGTCGCCATGTCGAGCGTGTCGAAGCTCGGGCCGTGTTCAGCGTCGATCGCCGGCGCATTCGCAGCATCCACCTCGATCACCCTGGCAAGCCACATCTTCCAGTCGCGATGGTCGCGCGTTGGATGCAGCAGCGTGTGGCGCGCCAGATCCGCCACCTCGTTCAACGGTTTGTCTTTCAACAGATCCGGCGCGCACACCGGCGTCAGACGCTCCTCGAATAAGGGCACCGCCTGCACGTCCGCGCCCGGTGACGAGCCATAGATGATCGCCGCGTCGAACGGCTCGAGCTGGAAGTCGACGTCGTGCTGCCAGGTGGTGGTGATCTGAACATGCAGCTCGGGATACTCGGCCTGGAAGCGCATGATCTTCGGCAACATCCAGCGCATCACGCAGGTCGGCACCTTCAGCGCGAGATCGGTACGCTGACGCGTGAGCCGCAGCGATATCTCTTCGATACGCGCGAAGCTCTCCTTGACCGCGGGCAGCAACAATTCGCCTTCGGCGGTCAGCGTCAGGCCTTTCGCATGGCGCTTGAAGAGCGGAAACTTGTAGTAGTCCTCGAGCGCGATGATCTGCCGGCTTACCGCGCCCTGTGTCAGGCATAGGTGGTCAGCGGCGCGTGTGAAGCTGCGATGCCGCGCCACGGTTTCGAAAATCTGCAGCGCATTGAGCGGCGGGAGACGTCGCATCTGGATGAGTCCGGTCAGGGATCAGGAAAAGTCATTGCGTGGGCGGGCGGTGTTGGCTGCCGTCACGCCCCTTGAACCAACAGAATACGCGATAAGAATATTTTTCACGCGTTGCGCGCGAGCAAATATGCATGCATTTCGCTCATGACAGGGCTGTCAATTCCGGCCTGAGCGCGCCCGCTTGCACCGACTCAGGGCAGATGCCGCCAGACACCGCACCAGAACCGAGCTTTCCTCATACCTCCCAGCGGGCCGCCCGCGCGAAAAAATCATGGACGTTAACCCCGATACGCCACTGGATTGGCGTTCCCACGGATCGCAGCCAAGCCGCGGCTAGCGTCGCACAAGCGCCAGCCCATGAGATTCCGTCATGCGCTCCATGCGCATATTTCGTTTGTTGAGGGATTTTGACAAACCTAGAGTGCATCAACACGCAACGCAGCCGGTAGCGCGTGAGGTTGGGTACGTGGGGTCGAGTAAGGCAGGCAGCGCAAATGGGCGATGCAGCGGCAGCGGTCAGAGCGAATATCACCAGGCAACAGGCGTTCAACACAGGAGACCGCCATGCAAGAGATCAAACGGGGTAGAAGGCAGGCCATCAAGGCAATCGGCGCAGCACTCGCGGCGTCCAGTTTGCCGATGCCGTTCGTCAATCTGCGGGCACAGGAGCACAACTTCGCCGGCAAGACACTGCGCTTGCTGACCTGGTCGGACGACACCGGCGCCGCCGCCTTGCGCAACATCGCCGCCACGTTCACGGCGAAGACCGGCGCCAAGGTCATCGCCGACCGCGCCGACGGCACCTCCGGCATGGTCGCCAAGGTCAAGGCCGCGGGCGATCGTCCCACTTACGACGTCATCACGCTGGCCGGCGTCGGCGCGGCGGGTCTCGGCGACGCGGGTCTGCTGATGAAGCCCGATCTCGACAAGCTGCCGAACCTGAAGGAGGTCGCGCCGCAATACCGCACGGGCGCGAATGGCTTCGGCGTGGGTTATCTGCTGTGGTCGGATGGCTTGATCTACAACACGTCGACGGTCAAGACGGCGCCGTCTTCGTACGAAGCACTGTGGGACCCGAAGTACGCCGGACGCCTCTTCCTGCCGCCACCCGAGTGGGCCGAAGCGGTGGACCTCGCGATCATCGCCGCGAAAATGAACGGCGGCTCGCAACAGAACATCGAGCCGGGCTTCAAGAAGCTGATGGAACTGAAAGATCACGTGATGACGCTCGGCGAGAACCCGAATCAGGTAGCCGATCTGTTCCGCACCGGCTCGCTCGATATCGGCGGCATCTATTCGCCGGCCTTCTTCCCTGACCAGATCCGCAAGCCCGAGTACAAGATGGGCGTGACCTACGGCATGAAGGAAGGCTTCGCCACGCAACTGATGTTCACGGTGATCCCGAAGTCGCACCCCGCCGACAGCGATCTGATCCACGCCTTCATCAACCATTCGCTCGATGCCGGCGTGCAAGGCCGCATGGCTGCCGACGTGCTGAACGGACCGGTCAACTCGAAAGCGGTGATTCCGGCTGAGAGCCGCGCATTCGTGCCGAGCCCGAAGCAGATCGCCGAGAAAGCAATCCTGCATGACGACAAGGCGCTCGCCGTCGTGCAGCCTGCGTGGATCAAACGCTACACCGAAATTTTCTCGGCATGACCGCGATGCTCGCGCGTTTTTCGCGGCGTGCCTCATCGGCGTCGGATGCTGCGTCGGGTGATGCGCCGGGCGCGGCTTCCGGCTCGCCCGGCGCCGCTTCCCGCGCACCGGACGAGCAGGCGTCCTCGGCGCTCGCGAAAGCGCGCCCCTGGATTCTGCTCGCGCCGATCCTGCTGTTTCTCGCCATTCTCGGCGCGGCAGCGCTCGTCGTGCTGCGCATGAGCTTTGGTACGCAAGGCAACGAATGGCGCGGCTTCACGCTGCAGAACTATGCCGATCTCATCGACGGTTATTTCCTGAAGTCGCTGTGGCTCACGTTGCGGCTCGCCTTTCAAAGCATGGTCTGCGCCGTGCTGCTGGCGATTCCCGTCGCTCTCGCGATGGCGCGCACCAAGTCGCGGCTCGCGCGGCGGCTGTTGCTCGCGGGTGTGTTGCTGCCCTTGCTCGTCAATCTGCTGCTGCAAGGTTATGGCTGGTTGATCATTCTCGGCCCGGCCGGTCTGCTCAATCACGCGCTGCTCGGCAGCGGCCTCGTGGACCGCCCGGTGATGTGGCTGTATCGCGAACACGGCGTGTTGCTGGGCCTGATTCAGACGGCGTTTCCGCTGGCCGTGCTGCCGCTGTCGAGCGCGATGCGTGCGGTTTCGAGCTCGTATGAAGAAGCCGCGGCCACGCTCGGCGCAACGCGTTGGCAAACGCTGCGTCATGTGTTGCTGCCGCTCGCCATGCCGGGGCTCGTGTCCGGCGCTCTGCTCGTGTTCGCGTACAACGCCAGCGCTTTCGCCGTGCCCCTGCTGCTCGGTGGACGCCGCGTGCCGATGCTCGCCGTGCTGGTCCACGACCAGGTCGCGCCCTTGCTGAACTGGCCCGCCGCTTCGGCATCGGGCGTCGTATTGATGGTCGCGACACTTACCGTGATGGCACTGTCGCAGCGCCTCGTGCGCCGCACACAACGTCTCGCCGAGGAGCCTCACGCATGAGCACGCCACTTCAATCCCTGCGCCTGCCGCGTTTGCCGACCACCATGCCCGGCCAGCTCGGCAAAGCCACCGCGCTGCTCGCCGCCATCGTGCTGTTCCTCGCCGCACTGCCGATCCTGACGATGATCACCATGTCGTTCAGCGCGGCCGACACGCTCGAATTCCCGCCGCACGCCTACGGCCTGCACTGGTACCGCGCGGCGTGGCACAGCTTCGTCTCGCCGGATGCAAGCGACTCCCTCTCGATGGGCGCCGCGCTCAGCACGAGCCTGATCGTCGCGCTCTCGACGATGGTCATCGCCACGCTCGTCTCCGTGCCCGCCGCCTACGCACTGAGCCGCTACCGTTTTCGCGGCAAACCCGCGGTCGAACAACTGGTGGCGTTGCCGCTCGTCTATCCGCTGGTGATGCTCGGCTTGTCGCTGTTGCTGGTGTTCAACGTGCTGCCGATCGAACTCGGCGTATTCCGCCTGATCATCGCGCACGTGATTCTGGCGCTGCCGTTCACCGTCAAAAATTGCGCGGCATCGGTGGCCTCGATCGGCCCGGAGTTCGAGGAAGCGGCCTGCGTGATGGGTGCGAGCCCGAGCCGCGCGCTGATCGACGTGATCCTGCCGCTGATGCGCCCCGGCATTCTCGCCGGCATGCTGTTCGCGTTCATCGTCTCGTTCAACGAATTCACGGTGACCTTCTTCCTGTACGGCATCGACACGATGACGCTGCCGGTGTGGCTCTACAGCCGCACGGTGTCGTCGCTCGATCCGACCGTATTCTGTTTTGCCGTATTCATCGTCGCGATCGACTTCGCGCTGATCTGGCTGCTCGAAAAGCTGATCGGCGACGAAGGGGTGGCGCTTTGACCGCCCTTTCGATTCGCGCTGCGCTGACGCCTTTTTGCTGGAGCATTCGATGACCCATCTGACCTTGCAGGCCGTGACCAAGCGCTTCAACGCGGCCTATGCCGTCGACAGCGTCGATCTGAGCGTGCCCGACGGCAAGCTGGTGTGCTTTCTCGGGCCGTCCGGCTGCGGCAAGACCACGCTCCTGCGGATGATCGCGGGGCTGGAAACGCCGAGCTCGGGCAGCATCAATTTTGCAGGCCGCGACATCACGCATCTGCCTGCGAACCAGCGCGACTTCGGCATGGTGTTCCAGTCGCTTGCGCTGTTTCCGCATATGACGGTGGCGCAGAACGTCGCGTATCCGCTGAAGCTGCGCAAGACCGCGAAAGATGCGCAAGCGCGCCGTGTTACAGAATTGCTGGAGCTGATCCAGTTGCCGCACATGGCGAACCGGCCAGTCACGCAACTCTCCGGCGGCCAGCGGCAACGTGTGGCGATTGCGCGTGCGATCGCTTCGCAACCGAAACTGCTGCTGCTCGACGAACCGCTCTCCGCGCTCGACGCCAAGCTGCGCGAAGCGATGCAGGTCGAGATTCGCCTGCTGCAACAGCGTCTCGGCATCACGACGATCATGGTCACGCACGACCAGCGTGAAGCGATGACGATGGCCGACGAGATCGTGGTGATGGAAAAAGGCCGGATCGCGCAGGTCGGCAAGCCGCTCGATATTTATCGCGATCCGGTCAGCGAATTCGTCGCTGACTTCATCGGCCTCGGCAACATCCTGCCGGTCAGCTACGACGGCGCGGGCAGCGTCAGTCTGCCGGGCGGAACGCGCATCGCGGTTGCGCAACCGGCGCGGATGCCGGAGTCCAGCAGCGATATCCGTCTGCTGATCCGGCCGGAAGACGTGTGCGTCAAAACAGCGTCCGGTGACGCCGGGCAGAATCGGCTCGCCGGCACGGTGACTTTTATCCGTGACGTGGGGGCGTCGCTGGAAGCCACGATCGATTGCGCAGGATTCACGCTGACTGCCGCGACCACACCGCGCGAAACGCCGGGCCTCACGCTCGGCATGCCGGTGTTCGCGGAATTGCCACCGCATGCGTGCAAACTGATCGCCGCCCGTGCGGCGCACTGAAACGTGTCGCTGACGCAAGGCATCGAAACGCGTCGCTGAAGCGTTCACTGAAACCCATTCCAATACCGAGTTTTCGACAGAGGAAAGACCATGAATCAGCCCCAAGTTGCTCAATCGAACGCACGCCGTGTCTTCGCGACCCTCGCCGCGACACTCGCCTTCACTGGCCTCGGCGCACTGTGCGCATTTTCGTCGGCCGCGCACGCGGACGCGCTCGACAACATCGCCAAGTCCGGCACGGTTCGCATCGGCGTATTCGAGGACTACCCGCCGTTCGGTTCGATCGGCCCGGACATGAAACCGATGGGCTACGACATCGACGTCGCCAACCTGATCGGCAAGTCGCTCAATGCAAAGGTCGAACTTGTGCAGGTGACGGGCGACAACCGCATGGCCTACCTCGCCGACCACAAGGCTGACATGCTGCTTTCAGTCGGCCAGACGCCGGAACGCGAAAAGGTGATCGACTTCTCGCAGCCCTACGCGCCCTACTACCTCGCCGTCTTCGGCCCGAAAACGCTGCCCGTGAAGAACGCCGCCGACCTCGCCGGCAAGTCGATTTCGGTTGCGCGCGGCACGCTGGAAGACCTGAGCGTGACCAAAATCGCGCCCCCCAGCGCGAACATCAAAAGATTCGACGATCCTAACGGCGCAATTTCGGCGTTTCTTTCTGGTCAGGTACAGTTGATGGTAGTCGGCAACGACGTCGGCGCAACCATTCTCGCGCGTCATCCGGCGAACGATCCCGAACAGAAGTTCTCGCTATTCAGCTCGCCGGATCACGTCGGTTTGAACAAGAATGAGCCGCGTCTGAAGCAGAAAGTCGACGAAACGATTGCCAAGGCCCGCAAGGACGGCACCATGAACGCGATTTCGCAGAAATGGCTGCGTGCGCCGCTGCCGGCCGACCTCTGAACCTTTATTGCGCGGACCGGCAAGGCCGGCCCGCGCCGGAGTTTGACCACACGATGAGCGCCACGCTATGACTTATGCGTTCGATTTCAGCGGCTTCGGCCTCTATGCGGGGCTGCTCGCGCGCGGCGTCGCCGTCACGCTGGGGCTGACCGCCGTGTCCACCGTTCTCGGCGGTCTCGTTGGCATTGGCGGCGCGAGCATTGCGGTCGCCGGGCCGAAGTGGGCGCGCTGGGTGGTCGCGACTTACGTCGAGTTGATCCGCAATACGCCCTTCATCGTGCAGTTGTTCTTCATCTTTTTTGGCTTGCCGAGCCTCGGCATTCATATCGACGAGGTGCAGGCCGCGATTCTGGCGATGACCGTCAATCTCGGCGCGTACGCGATCGAAATCGTGCGCGCCGGTATTGACTCGATTCCGCGCGGTCAGGTGCAGGCGGCGCAAGCGCTCGGCCTGCATGGACGGCAAGTATTTCGCTACGTCGTGCTGCCGCAGGCGGTCGCCAACGTGTTTCCCGCGCTGCTGAGCCAGGTGTTGATCGTGATGCTCGGTTCGGCGGTGGTCTCGCAGATTTCGGTGCCCGATCTGACCTATGCGGCCAACTTCATCCAGTCGCGCAATTTCCGCTCGTTCGAGAGCTACGTGATCATCACCGCGACGTATCTGGTGTTGTCGATCGTATTGCGGCAACTCATGAACCGGCTCGGCCGTGGCCTCTTCGCGGGCCGCGTCGCTCGCGGCGGCAGCAGCGACAGCGCGCCGCGTAACTGGCGCACCCGCCTGATGTGGCGCACCGCCGCCCGCACTTTGCCGACGGAGCGCTGATCATGGTCGAATTCACGCTGTGGGACATCGCCCGCAATCTGTTGCTCGCCGCCCGCTGGACGGTGTTGTTGTCGCTGATCGCGTTTGTCGGTGGTGGCATTGTCGGGCTGATCCTGCTCGCGATGCGCGTGTCGCCGTTGCCGTGGCTGCGGCGAATCGTGGTGGTGTATGTGGAAGTGTTCCAAGGCACGCCGCTGCTGATGCAGCTGTTTCTGGCGTTCTTCGGCCTGCCTCTGTTGGGTGTCGATGTCTCGCCCTGGGTCGCGGCAACCGTCACGCTGACGCTTTATACCAGCGCGTATCTGGTCGATATCTGGCGCGGCTGCGTGGAAGCCGTGCCGCGTGGTCAATGGGCCGCGGGCGCGAGTCTGGGCATGACGTTCAGCCAGCAACTGCGCTACATCATCTGGCCGCAGGCGCTGAAGATCGCCGTGGCGCCGACGGTCGGCTTCCTCGTGCAAGTGGTGAAGAGCACGGCGCTCGCGTCGATCATCGGCTTCACGGAATTGACCAAGACCGGCACGATGATCACCAACGCAGCATTCCGCCCGTTCCCGATCTACGGCATGGTCGCGATGATTTACTTCGCGATGTGTTTCCCGTTGACCTGGTACGCGCGGGTGCTGGAGAAGCGACAGAAGGTGGGGCAGCACCGCTAACGCTATCTTTTCTACGGGTTTATAAAAAACGGCAACCGTGTAAAACGGTTGCCGTTTTTTTGTTGTCAGCCCGACACTTCTATCGAGCCGCTTGAGTCGACTTTCGCAACTTCGCTACGTCACCCGCCGTGACAGGCGACCCACCGTTATTCCACCCGGCTCGCACGAAGGTCAGCACATCGGCGATCTGCTGGTCGTTGAGCACCGGTGCGTACTTCGGCATCGGATACGGCGCGGGAATGCCGCCGATCACCAGATCCTCCGTACCGTTCAGCGTCACATTGATCAGCGAGGACGAATCCTTCTCCAGCACGTTCGGATTCCCAGCCAACGGCGCGAGCATTGGCGCAAAGCCGCGTCCGTCGACACCATGGCAGTGCATGCAATACGCCGTATAAACACGCGCACCGGCATCGTTCGCGGGACGGTTCAGCGATACCTTCGTCGCTTGTGGATCGTACGTATAAGGCGGCGAGCCACTGCCGCCCGCCGGCGGTAGCGATTTCAGGTAGGTGGACATCGCGGCGATGTCGGTGTCGTTCATGCCCTGCGTGCTGTTGTTGATCACACTGGTCATCGAACCGAATGCCGACGCATGGCGATTGGCGCCGGTCTTCAGGAACGCCTGCAGATCCTGATCGTTCCAGCGACCGAGGCCGACGTTGTGCTCGCCCGTCAGGTTCGCGGCGAACCAGCCGTCGAGCACGCCGCCCGTCAGGAACGCGCTGCCGCTTTCGTCCAGCGCCTTCTCCTGGAACGCGATGCCGCGCGGCGTATGACACGAGCCGCAATGCCCCAGGCCCTGAATCAGATACGCGCCACGATTCCACGCGACATCCTTGCCCGGCTTGTCCTGATAGGCACCCTTCTCGAGGAACACCATGTTCCAGAACTTCAACGGCCAACGCATGTTCAAGGGCCATTTGATGTCCGGCTCGCGATTCGCCTGCAACACCGGCGCGACGCCGCTCATGAAGTACGCATACAGCGCTTTCATGTCGTCGTCGTTGACCTTCGCATATGACGGGTACGGCATCGCCGGATACAGGTTGTGCCCGTCTTTCGCGACGCCTTCGCGCATCGCTTTCGCAAAGTCCTCTTCCGTGTAACTGCCGATGCCGGTTTGCTGATCCGGCGTGATGTTGGTGGTGTAGATCTGGCCCATCGGCGTGGTCATCGGCAGGCCGCCCGCGAACGGTTTGCCTTTCGGCGCCGTATGGCAAGCGACACAATCGCCCACCTTCGCAAGATAGGCGCCGCGTTGCACCAGTGCCTGATCCGCCGCTTGTACCGGAGCTTGGGTGAGGAACGGCAACGCCACACACAGCGCTGCACCGAAACCCTTGAGTGTGTTTTTCATGTTGGGCTCCAGTCAGGCGGTTTGTAGTTGGCTGCCGACCGGCAATTGCCGCAGCCGCTTGCCGGTCGCCGCAAAAATCGCGTTCGTCAAAGCCGGCGCGAGCGCCGCCGTACCCGGTTCGCCGATGCCGCCAGGCGCCTCGCTGCTCTTCACGATATGCACCTCGATCGGCGGTGCCTGATCGATGCGCAGCATCCGGTAGTCGGTGAAGTTGTTCTGCTCCACGCGACCGTCCTTGATCGTGATCTCGCTGTAGAGCGCCGCCGTGATGCCGAAGATGATGCCGCCCTGTACCTGCGCTTCGATCGTGTTCGGATTCACCACCATCCCGCAATCGACCGCGCACACGACCCGCTTGACGGCCACCTCGCCCTGATCGACCGCAACGTCGACCACCATCGAAAAGAAGCTGCCGAACGCATGCATCACCGAGACGCCGCGCCCTTGACCCTTCGGCACCGCGCTGCCCCAGTTCGCCGCCTGCGTGGCCGTATTGAGCACGTTGAGCGCGCGTGGCGTTTTGCCCAGCAGATCCTGGCGATATTTCACCGGATCGATCTTCGCCTGCGTGGCGAGCTCGTCGATGAAACTCTCGACCACGAAGGTGCCGCGCGTCGGCCCCACGCCGCGCCAGAACGCCGTCGGTACTGCATGCGGTTCCTGGCGCACATAGTCGATCAGCTGATTCGGCAAGTCGTACGGCAGATCCGAGGCGACTTCCACCGCATCCGGGTCGATACCATTCTTGAACGCGGGCGGCGCGAAACGCGCCAGGATCGACGAGCCGACAATCCGATGCTGCCACGCGATCGGCTTGCCGTTCGCGTCGAGGCCGGCGGAGATCTTGTCGTAGTAATACGGCCGGTACATGTCGTGCTGGATGTCTTCTTCGCGCGTCCAGACAACCTTCACCGGCGTCGACACCTGCTTGCCGATCTTGACCGCCTGCGTGACCATGTCGAACTCGAGCCGCCGGCCGAAGCCGCCGCCAATCAGATGGTTGTGCACGACGACTTTGTCCGCCGGCAGCCCGGTGACGGCAACCGCGGCGTCCACCACCCGCGTCGGCACCTGCGAGCCGAGCCAGACATCGCAGCCGTCGGGCCGCACGTGCACCGTGCAGTTGATCGGCTCCATCGTGGCGTGCGCGAGGAACGGCTGCTGATACACGGCGTCGACGCGTGTCTTCGCGTTTGAAAACGCGTTGTTTACGTCGCCGTCTTTACGCGCCACCGCACCGTTTTGCTGCGCGGCCTTGGCGAGATCGTCGACGATCTGCTTCATCCCGATCTGCGCGCCCGCGCCTTCGTTCCATTTGATATCGAGCGCCTGCAAACCGCGTTTGGCGGCCCACGTGTGATCGCCGATCACGGCGACCGCGTTATCCACTTTGACGACCTGGCGCACGCCGGGAATCTTCTTCGCGTTGGTATCGTCGACGCTCGCGAGCGTGCCGCCGAACACCGGGCAGTTCGCGATGGCCGCGTAGACCATGTCCGGCACGCGCACGTCCAGTCCGAACATCGCCGTGCCGTCGACCTTCTCGGGTGAATCGAGGCGCTTCACCGCGGTGCCGATCACCTTGAAGTCTTTCGGATCTTTCAACTTGACGTTCTGCGGCACGGGCAGTTTGGCTGCGGCCGTCACCAGCTGGCCGTAGCCGATGCTGCGATTGCTCGCCGCATGAATCACCTGCCCGGCTTGCGCGTGACAGCTCGCCGGATCGACTTGCCATTGCTGCGCGGCAGCGCTGATCAAGACGGTGCGTGCAGTCGCGCCAGCCCGGCGCATCGGCTCCCATGCATAGCGGATCGACGTCGAGCCGCCGGTGAGCTGGCCGCCGAGCAGCGGATCCATGAAGAGCTTTTCGTTCGGCGGCGCGTGGTCGAGCGTGACCGAATCGAGCGGCACTTCGAGCTCTTCGGCGATCAGCATCGGGATCGATGTGTAGACGCCTTGCCCCATTTCGACCTTCGGGATCACCAGCGTGACCTTGCCCGCGGTGTCGATCTGGATGAAAGCGTTCGGCGCGAACACGCCGCTTTGTGGCGCTTCATCCCCATCGCCGCCGATCACGGATTTGCCGGCCTTCTGGTCTTGACTGGCGGCCGGCATGCTGAAGCCGAGCAGCAAGCCACCGCCGGTTGCCGCGCCCACCGTGATGCCGAATTTGAGGAAGGTGCGGCGCGAGATGCCGCCCTTCGGCGGCTGCGCGCCGTTTTGTGAATCGAGCAATCCCTGGGACATGTCAGGCTCCCTTCGCGGCTTGCTTGATCGCCGCGCGGATGCGGTTGTACGTCCCACAGCGGCAGATGTTGCCGGCCATGGCGGCGTCGATATCCGCATCGCTTGGATTGGGGTTGCTCGCGATCAGCGAGGCCGCCGACATCACCTGCCCGGACTGACAGTAGCCGCATTGCACGACGTCCAGTTGACGCCACGCCTGCTGCACCTTCTGCCCGGCCGGCGTGCTGCCGACCGCTTCGATGGTGGTGATTTTCTTATCGCCGACGGCCGCCGCCGGCAGCACGCACGAGCGCACCGCGACGCCATCGAGATGCACGGTGCACGCGCCGCATTGAGCGATACCACAACCGAACTTGGTGCCGGTCAAGCCGACGAGGTCGCGCAAGACCCACAGGAGGGGCATGTCGGGGGGTGCGTCGACGGTATGAGTCTGGCCGTTAATGTTGAACGTTGTCATGGGCGGCTCCGGGTGGGGTTTATTGTTTGTCAGGCTGTTTAGACAGAGACGTCGAACCAAAACGCAAAGACTTGCCGTGTTTATTCGACACGCCGTGCTAATACGTCATGCGGCTACTGTTCAATTGCAGGTCAACGAGTACAGTAAATGATGTGCAGCGCGCGTGCGCTGGAAGGGACCCGGAAATTGTAGCCGTGGATAAAGAAGTTCGCCGACAACGTGACATGTCCGCGTGCGCATTCACACGGCGAAAAGGACTTCGCGGCGGCGCTTGCCGGAAGTGAAACGAGATTCAAATCAATGCGTTACCATTGCGGCATTGGTTTGACTATCCGAAGGAGCGGCAAGATGAACGACCAACAATGCATTCAATTCCTCTCGGAAATTCGCAAACCGCTACTGGCGTTGCATAAATCGATTCTCGATCACGAGCGCGCGGCGTACGAAAAGGAATTCGGCCCTGTGACCCCGGCGGCCTTCCTGCAGGTGCTCATTAACGGCTCGGCGTTCCGCTGGCTTACGCCGCTCTCCACGGTCATTGCCAACGTCGACGAGATTCTCGACGACAAAGAAGCGGACGCCGCCGATCGGCTCGCCGCAGCCGAAGCCGTCTCCGGCCTCTTTTCTCCCGACCAGCCCAACAACGCATTCCTGCCACGCTACTTGCCGCTCCTGCAAGTCGACCCGGCGATCCTGCATCACCACGGCCAGGTTTCGCAATTGCTGCGCGGCGTTGAAGCGAAGTAGCCGGCGGCGTGTTCCTTCGCCTGGGGCTCGTTGGGCTTCGTTGGCGTTGGCCGGAGGTCGTCGCTTTGGTGGAACGCGGGGGCGTGGCATTCCGCATTGATTGAACCTTCGGCTCCCGAATTCGCTCACCATTGCCGCGCGCACATTCTGGCCTTGGGCGCATCGCTTCGTTGAATACCGAATCGCCGCGTCCTCGACGATTACCAGGCTTCCCGAATCCTGCCAGCACAAAAATACCTTGTTTCAAGGTGATTTATGCGCGTTTCGTAACAGTGCGTTATATCCGCGCCACCCACCATTCAATGCAGCGACGCCGTGCTTCACAATCTTTTCAATTTGCCTGGCTTTGCTGAATAAAACAAAGGTGAGCTTTTGCGGGAGGCACTCGGAGCATGCTACGAAAAGCCGGTCAGCGCGCTTCGGAGCACCCTGCTAAGGTAAGCAGACTTTCTCGCGACGCTCATCATCATGCAAAACTGGCCGCTTCCTGAAAGCTATACGTTCCGTGATCAAACCGTGCGTTTTCGCGTGACCGGCAACGGCCCGCCGCTGGTGCTGGTTCATGGCACACCGTTTTCTTCGTATGTGTGGCATCGCATCGCCCCGCATCTCGCGCAAGTGCGCACGGTGTATTACTACGATCTGCTTGGCTACGGCCAATCCGAGCAACGCGACGCTCAGGACGTCTCGCTCGGCGTGCAGAACGTGCTGCTGGCGGAATTGCTCGCGCATTGGGACCTGACGAATCCGGACATCATCGCGCACGATTTCGGCGGCGCGACTTCCTTGCGCGCGCATCTCATTGATGGGTGCGACTATCGCAGCCTCACGCTGATCGATCCGGTGGCAGTCGCGCCATGGGGTTCGCCGTTCGTGCAGCACGTGCGCGAACACGGCGCGGCGTTCGCCGGGCTACCGCCGTATATCCACGAAGCGGTCGTGAAAGCGTACGTGCGCGGCGCGATTGCTCGCGATATTCCGGACGAAGAACTCGCGCCTTATGTGACGCCGTGGCTCGGCGCAACGGGACAAGCCGCGTTCTACCGCCAGATCGCCCAGATGGATCAGCGCTATACCGATGCGGTCGAAACACGTTATTCGCAGATGCGTTGCCCGACGCAAATCCTGTGGGGCGAAGACGACCAATGGATTCCGCTCGAACGCGGCCGGCAACTGGCGGCAGTCATACCCGAGGCACGCTTTCAGGCGGTGCCCAAGGCCGGTCATCTGGTGCAGGAAGATGCGCCCGAAGCGATCGTTGCAGCGGCGCTGCGCTGGTTCGATTGAAGGAAGGCGCGTTATGGGTAGCCGGTCTGATCTGCCCGGTAGTGGACCCGGAGGACCCGGAGGACCCGAATGCGAGGATGTGACGAAGCAGCGATCCCGGCAAATGACTGGCCGGGATCGCTGCTTGTTTGGTGTTGGCGAAAAATCGCCGGCTGATTCTTAGGCGCGCCTAACCGCGCCCTTGCGGCAAATACGGCATCGGATCAACCGGCTTGCCGTCGCGGCGCAACTCGAAGCCGACCGAGACGCGCGAGTTGTTCTCATCGCCCATCTCGGCAATCTGCTGGCCTTGCCGCACGATGTCGCCGATTTTGACCAGTAGCTTGCGGTTATGCGAGTACGCGGTCAAAAAGTCCTTGTTGTGCTGAACGATGATCAGACTGCCGTAACTGTTCAAACCGGTGCCGGCGTACATCACCTTGCCGTCGGCCGCGGCCCGCACCGGATCGCCGGGCTTGCCGCCGATTTCGATGCCGCGTGTTTCGCCCGGCTGGAATGCTTCGACTACACGGCCACCTGCAGGCCATGCCAGCGACACGCCGTTCGCGTGCCGCGAAGTTTGCTGCGCGACTTCGCGTGCCTCGGCGGCGCTAGGCGCGGCTGATGGCGTAGCGGACTGCGCCGTTGTCTGCGACGTAGTTGCCGCCGGCGCCTGCTGCGCGGCAAGCGGAGCAGCTGGCGCGGACACCGCCGCAGCCTTCGCAGCGGCGGCTGCCGCATTGGCTGCCCGCACCGTTTCCGGCGATGCGACGTGTAGCACCTGACCAAGCTTCAATCGCGAGGACGGCTTGAGCCCGTTCCACGCCTGTAACTGCCTGACACTGCAATGATGATGCTGCGCGATGCGCGCCAACGTGTCGCCACGCTTGACGCGATACACCAACGGCGGCGACTTCTTAAGCGGCGTGCCGTCGTCGGCGGCCGACTGGACCGACGAACCTGCAAGCGCACCGGAAGCCGGCGCGGCAGCCGCTGCCGGCACACCGGACGCAGCCGATGCGCCCGATGCCGCGCCAGTTTGCGCGTCCTGCTGTCCCACATTCGCACAACTGCTGACCGCCAGCGCGACCCACACGCCAGCCAGACTGGCCATCATTGTTCTGTCGAAACGCTTTCCCAACATGTTCGACTCCTGCTTTTTATTGGCGAGCCGGATGCTGCCCTGTCGCGTGCGATGCGCGCATTCTGACGAAGCGCTGCTTTCTGCCGCGACACAGCGAGGCCGCCTCGTGCGGCGCCCACCCGTGCCCTGCCGTCCAACCCAATCCCTTTCGCCTTACTGGATGCCCAGATGCTGAATGCTCGAAAACAGCCGATCTTCCGCGAAAAGGGCCAGATTGCCGATTAAAATTCACGCGGAATTGTAAAGTGCGTTTTGCAAAAAACGTCCCGGTCCACACAAACAGATACAAACCTTACTTACGGTGATGCACAGACGGTTGCATCCGCAACCAGTCCTCACCCGCGGTGTCGGCGTCGCGTCTCAACGCGCATGACCGCGAAGACCGCAGACGGCCGCGCCGCCCGACGACCGGACGATTACGTTTGCTTATCGGCAGAACACCGCGAAAACTTGAATGACTGGTACGCGAAACGCGGAGCGAAGATGGTGAAATGCGCAGGCGAACGGACGGACAGACGTGCGTCCGCCCGGCCGCAGCGACTGGCCTGACCTAGCTGTAGGTATGACCTTGATACAGCACGAAGCCAACCGGATGATGCGTGAAATGCAGCACCGGCAGAACGGGGTTGTTGTTATCGGCGGTGGGATAGGCGCTGGCTTGGGCGATGTATTCGCCTTGCGCCTCGATTGGCTGGCCGACCTGCAAACCAGGAATTTCCTGCGCGAGCCCTTCGCTGTCGCCGTACCGCACGGCAACGAATACTTCGGTACCGACGAGGTTCTGCGTGCCGCCGTCGAACTTCACGACACTGTCGATCTTGATGACGAATTGCTGATGTTCGGCGGTGTGGTGAAATTCCGGGCTGAGGAAAACCTTGCTGATCGTACCTTGTACGCAAGCCAGCGGCGCACCCACCGAATGAGGGTCACTATGATGAGGAAGAACCTGCGTTGCGAGATTGCTCATGAAGTCTCCGTGAAGGACATCGAATCGGTCTACGGCGAAACGTACGGCGCGCCGCCAGACAGCAACGGCGCGATACCGTTTGAGCAGACCATTAGGCGCGAGTTCATTGCGCGCCATTCGCGGGAGACACGAGGATCGGCGTGAAAAGACGTCAATCGTTGGCCTGGCGGTTTGGTTGCCCCGTGGCGAGCACATAAAAAAGCCGGTGCCCATATCGGAACCGGCTCTTTCTTACACAACGATTAGCGCTTCATTTCCAGCGCCCAACGCATGGCATGCTTTAACGCAACGCCTTCACCGCATCGGCCGTCACGTCGGCGGGTTGGCCGCCGTACGTCGCACGCAGATAGTTAGCAAGCTGCGCGAGTTCCGTGTCGCTGAGTTGCGTGGCGAAGCCCGGCATCTCCTGCATCCGCTCGAGGCCCGGGAAATCCTGCGCTCCGATGCCGTCGAGCATCGCCACGATCAGGTTGTGCGCATCGCTTTGACGCACTGTCGAGTTGCCGTGCATCGGCACCGCGACGTGCGGCTTGCCCTCGCCGCTCAGTCCGTGACAGCCCGCACACACCGCGAGATACACATTGCGCCCCGCCTCGAGTTGCGCGGCATCGGCGGAAACCGATTGCAATGGTTGCGGCGCCGGCCCCTGATCGCCGAGCAGATACGTCGACATCGCGCGCAGATCGTCATGCGTCATGTACTGACTGCTCAGATGCACCACCGGATACATCTCGCCGAAAGCCGAGCCTTGCGGCGCAATGCCCGTGGCGAAGAATGTCTGCAGGTCCGCGGCGGTCCAGCCACGTGCTGCCAAACCATGCGGCGTGATGTCCGGTGCGGCGATCCTGCCGAGCGCCGCGCCCGTTAGCGATTTGGCGCCGTCGAGTTGGCCGAACTTGCCGCGCGGCGTATGACATTCGGCGCAATGGCCGAGTGCGCTCGCCAGATAGCGTCCGCGATTCCAATCTGCGGACTGCCCTTTCGACGCATCCGGCAACGTGTCCTTCAGGAACACCCAGTTCCAGAAGCGCACGCCAAAGCGCATGTTGAACGGGAACGACAACTCGGGCTCGTGGTTCGCCACGGCCGCCGGCTTCTGCGCCATCAGGTATGCGTAGATCGCATCGCTATCCGCGCGCGACAACTGGCGGTAGGACGTGTACGGCATGGCCGGATACAACTGCTTCGTCGGTGTGACGCCGTCGTGCAGCGCCTTGTAGAGATCGTCCGCGCTCCAGTTGCCGATGCCGTGGTCCTTGTCCGGCGTGATGTTGGTGCCGTAGAAGGTGCCGAACGGCGAGGCCAGCTTCACGCCGCCGGCGAACGGCGCACCATCCGACGTGGTGTGGCAGGCCGCGCAATCGGCGGCTTTTACGAGGTAACGGCCGCGCGCGAGCGGATCGGCGGCGGTGGATTGCGGACCCATTGCGGCAGCGGCCTGCATCGCTGCGGCGGAGTCGTCCTGTTTGCCGCAAGCGCTTAGCAAAGCGGCCGTGCCGAGCAGCAGCAACGCGCGACGCACATTCATCGAGGGAGTCATCATGCCGCGTCCTTTACGAGGCCAGGCGTGGTCATCACAACCTCCTTCACGGCTTCGTAGTAGCGCACGTAGCCCGTGCAGCGGCAGATATGGTCGTTCAGCGCCTCGGTGATGGTTTGCTCGACCTTGTCTTTGGCAATCGGCTGACGCTTCAGACGTTCGATCAGCACGGTCGCCGCATTGACGAAACCGGGCGTACAGTAACCGCACTGAAAACTGAAGTGTTCGAGAAACTTCTGCTGGATCGGCGACAGTTCGACGACCTCGCCTGCCTCGTTGCGCTTCGCGTGGCCTTCGATCGTGCGGATGGTTTTGCCATGAAAGAAATTCGCGCCCGTGATGCAGGTGCGCACTTCTTCGCTGGTGCCGTCCGGCTTGTCGACGATCACGACGCACGCGTGGCAGATGCCCTGG
Source organism: Paraburkholderia sp. SEWSISQ10-3 4 (assembly GCF_030464785.1). Lineage (NCBI taxonomy): Bacteria > Pseudomonadati > Pseudomonadota > Betaproteobacteria > Burkholderiales > Burkholderiaceae > Paraburkholderia > Paraburkholderia sp. SEWSISQ10-3 4. The sequence goes on along the minus strand of NZ_JALPRI010000011.1, from coordinate 30,326 downwards.
CCGCAGCCGAGTCGCGAGCCGGTCAGGTGCAGATACTCGTGCAGGAAGTCGATCATCATCAGACCGGCAGGCACGTCGGTCGGGCCGACGATCTCGCCGTTCACCTTGACCGACACCGGCAGCGTGCGGAAATGCGTCAACGGACGCTCGACTACCGTTGTGGCCGGCGCGCCGGCGGCAACACCCGTGGCACCAGAAGCACCAGAAGCAGCGCCCGCGGGACTGGAGGCCGCAGTAGCTGCGGCGGAAGCGGAAGCGCCAGAAACGGTGCCCGAGGCAACAACGGCGCTCGCAGCATTAGCGGAAGTTTGAGTGGGGGCCGTCATGCGAGCACCTCCTGAATACGTTGCGGGGTGACCGGCAGGTCGGTAAATCGATGCCCGATCGCGTGCGCGATACCGTTCACGATGGCGCCGACCACCGGGATCATCACCACTTCGGCGATGCCCTTCGGCGGGTCGGTCTCGGTGAGCGGCGGCAGCACTTCGCCGGTCTGGGTCCAGACGGCGACATCAGTCGCGCGCGGCAAGTGGTAGCGATTGAAGTTCCACGTGCCGTTGCCAGGACCGTCTTCATAGAGCGGCAGATACTCATGCAATGCGTGACCGATGCCCATCGCAAGACCGCCTTGCAGTTGGCCAGACACAAGTTGCGGCGAGAGCTGATTGCCGCATTCCATGATCGAGTGATGGGCGAGCAGGTCCACCTTGCCGCTCGCTTCATGCACCGACAACTCGACCAGCGTGCCGACCGCGCTGTAATACGTCACGGCCGCGTTGTTGCGCTGAACCGGCGGAATGAACACGCGCTGACGATCGAGCACGCGGTAATGGTTCGGCGTGGTTTGCAGTTTCTTTTTATCGGCCGAAGCGTTGTCGCCATATCTCAGCGCAAGCCCATCGAGCGGCAGGCGCTCGACATTGCCGTCGATCTCGAAGTCCGACTCGGTCCATTGCCAGCGATTGAAGACATGCACGGTCGCGCCGGTGACCAGACCCAACTCGTGCGCCTTCTTCGCGAGCTGTTCGAACGGCAACGCTTCGAGCCCCGCCGCGGACAGCTTGCCGTCGACCCAACGCGCGTCCTCCATGCGCACCACCAGCGGCGCGGCTTGACCACCGCCGCCACCCTGGCTCCAGATCGCCATCGCCGCCGGCCACAGACCGTGCGCGAAGACGACGCGTGCCGCTTCGCGCGTGCTGTGCGTGAAATAGAACGCCGAATTCGTCGCACTCGACGGCGACGCATAACCGGGCGACCAGCGCGGATTCGCGGCCAGCTTGTCCTGGTCCGCTTGCGACATCATGTACGGATCGCCGCTCGTGACGACCGGCAGATCGGGCCAATCGGTGATCGCGACATGCACGTCGGTGGCCGGCTTGCCGAGCCACTTCGCGACCGCGATCGCCTGCGAGGTCGACATGCCGGTGCCGATTTCGGCTGCCGTGTGTTGTAAACCGATCTTGCCGTCGGCGCTGAACTCGACCTTGGCGAACGAGGTTTCCGCGCCCGTGCCGAAGTCCTTTTGCACACACGCAAAACCGACGCCATACCGCTTGCCCGGATGCGCGGCTTCGAACTCGGCCTTACGCTTTGCGCGATTCACCCACAGCGGATGAACCTTCGCCTTCTGCAACACGTCGTCGACGCGAATCGCGCCCGCGGGCACCGCGCCCTGGGTGTTCTTCATGCCCGAACGCAGTGCGTTTTTCAGGCGAAAGTCGATCGGATCGAGTTTCAGTTGCGCGGCGATTTCGTCGACCATCATCTCGGTCGCGGCCATGCTTTGCAGCGTGCCGTAACCGCGCGCCGAACCAGCGTCGATCGCGCGCGAAGCAATCGCCACCGCCGAGAGATCGTTCTTCGGGAAGTAATAGATCGATTGCGCAGCCGTCGCGCCGACCATCGCCACCGACGGCGAGAAGTTGCACCGCCCGCCGCCGTCCGCTTCCATCGCGGCCTTGAACGACTGCATCAGACCGGTGTTCTTATCGACGGCGATCCGGTAGTTCATCTTGAACGCATGGCGTTTCAACGACGTCTGGAACTGCTCGTAGCGATCGTTCGCAAGACGCACCGGGCGGCCGTCCGCATACATCGCGCAGACGAGGCCGTAAAACGGCACGTTGAAGTGATCCTTCGAACCGTAGCCCACCGTGTAGCACGGGTGAATGAACAGGTTCTTCACCGGAAACGCGCACTTCGCGACCATGCCGGCCGCGCTGTCGGCAACTTCGGACGGCGCCTGGGTCGGCACGACCATGTGCAGCGATTGCGTCGCCGCGTCGTACCAGCAGTTCGCGTTGTCGGGTTCGAGCGCGGCCGTGTCGATCGACTGCGTGTTGTACTCGCGCTCCATGACGAGCCAGTCCGCCGACGGATGATCCAGTTCCTGCTGGATTTGACCGGCGTGGAACATGCCCTGCTCGTCGAGCTTGCCGTGTTCGACGCCGTCCGGCCACACCGGCTGGTGCTTGCGCATCATGCTCGGGAACACCGGCGCGTCTTTCAGACTGGAGAAGATATCGTCGTCATACGGCGTCTTGCCGCCGACGCGCACGAAACGGAACGTGCCCCACGGATCGCGCTCGAGCGGCCCGGTTTGCGCACCGTAACGGATGATCTGATCCTGGAACTTGAGCTTGTCTTTTGCGAAGCGGAAGCGCGCGAAGTCGTGATAGATCAGGATCGCGACCGCCTGGCCGAGATACGCGGGCGTCTTGCCCGGCGGCAGCAACATGTCGTCGCCGTAGAAGGCCGGGAAGATCAGGCCGTCGCGCACCAGATCGGCCGCCGTCACCACGCGGTCGGGTTTCAGATCGTCGCCGAGCAGCGACAGGTCAAAGCCTTCATAGCTGCGGTCGGCTTGCGTCGTACGCAGGATGAAGGCATGCGATTGCTGCTGCGGCCAGTGCGGCATGTCGGCGGCGCGGATGTCGCGCGCGAACACTTTCGAGCCCGTCACTTTGGCGATACCGTCGATGCGGAATTTCGCCTGCCCATTGGCGGCGTCCCACTGAACCGGCGTCAGAATTTTGTCTTCGAACAACGCAGCAAATGCGCGGCTGCCCATCGGCGCGATATACACCGACACACCCGCCAACACGCTGGCCTTCAGAAAACTACGACGCGAAAGGTCGAGTTTCCCCATGGACTTCTCCTTTAGTGAACACAGCGGCAACTCGTGAGCAGGACGATCGTGGAAAACGTCAGGTCTCGCGCGAGACCGCACGCTTGCTCGCGCGTGGCGAACCTGCGCTGGACGGCGATAACCACGAGGGAGGTGTTCGAACCGCGGGCGCTTGCTTGAGCCCGGGCGTACCGGCGACGTGCAGTAGCCATCACTTCGGCTGCCGCAGTCGATCTGATTGACCTTGAACTACCGTGAGTTGCCTTTTCCCTGCCCTACAGAGGGCCAAGGGCCGGGATTATCTCGCTGTTTAGACGCACGGTGCGTCATTTTTTGTCAGCTATCTCGCAAATAACGGATTGGGTATGAATCGTTATAACAGTGGGTTTATTGCACTTTCTGTTATCTGTCGCTGATCAACGATGGCCGCTATTTTGTCGCGAGCGTACTTACTAAAACGTACCTACTAAGCACGCAGAATCGCGATCCCCAATGCTTCGAACGGCGTGGTCAGCACCTCCGGTGTGTTCCGCTCGACGACGATCGTGCTGGCCGCCGACACGTCCGCGATCTTGTACGCCGACGCCGCATTGAGTTTTTCCGCCGACGCCAGCACCACGGTTTCCGCCGCATGTTCCGCGAGCGCGCGCTTCACGTAGGCCTCCTCCATATCGCCGGTGCTCAGGCCCGCTTGCGGATGCACGCCCGTGACGCCCATGAAGTAGAAGTCAGCGCGAATGTGGCTGAGCGATTCGATAGCTGCCGCGCCCACGTTGACCATTGAATGCCGGAACAGACGCCCGCCGATCATGATCACCTCAAGCTCGGCGTGCTCAGCCAGTTCGACGGCGATGCTCGGGCTGTGCGTGACGATCGTCGCCCGCAAGTCGCGCGGCAAGTGACGCGCCAGTTGCACGGCCGTCGTGCCGCCGTCGATGAACGCAATCTGCCCACGCGCGATCATGCCCGCCGCCGCCCGGCCGATCGCCGCTTTCGACGCCGATTCGATGCGCTCGCGCCCGGCAAAATCCACCGCTGCCGGCGACGCCGGCAAGGCGCCGCCATGCACGCGCTGAAGCTGCCCCTCGGCGGCGAGCTCGCGCAGATCGCGGCGGATGGTGTCCTCCGAGACGTCGAACTCGACGCTCAAGGTCCTGGCGATCACCTGCCCGTCACGCTTGAGCGCGTCAAGGATCAACTGTTTTCTTTGCGATGTGAGCACGGTGGTCATCCCGGAAGCATTTTGACTAACTGCACGAAATTTCTTGTTTTTGCACGATATTGCACGATACCATAAATTGCATGCGGTGCAGACCGCGTTTCCCAATGGAACAGGATGCGAGCCATGAACGAAATCGCCGGGCGGGTGCGGATCGTCGACGTGAAAGTGCTATCGGACGACTGGTACGTGCTGAAAAAAACCACCTTCGACTACCAACGCGCGGACGGCCGTTGGCAGCGCCAGAGCCGCGAAACCTACGATCGCGGCAACGGCGCGACGCTGTTGCTATACGATCCGCGCCGCCGCACGGTGGTGCTGACGCGGCAATTCCGCCTGCCGGCGTTCGTCAACGGTCATCACGGCATGCTGATCGAGGCGCCGGCGGGTCTGCTGGAAGCAGCCTCGCCCGAAGAACGGATTCGCGCCGAAGTCGAAGAGGAAACCGGCTACCGCGTGCATGAAGTGCGCAAGGTGTTCGAAGCCTTCATGAGCCCGGGTTCGGTGACAGAAAAGCTGCACTTTTTCGTCGCTGAATATGATGCGGTGGCGAAAGTCGGCGCGGGCGGCGGCATTGCCGACGAGGGCGAAGATATCGAGGTGCTGGAGCTACCGGTGAACGAAGCGCTGGCGATGGTCGAGCGCGGCGAGATCGTCGACGGGAAGACAATCATGTTGTTGCAGTACGCAAAGTTGAATCTGTTCTGCGCGTAAGCGTTGCCTCGCCACAAGCCGCGGCATTTCAGACTAATCCCACGCGACTTTGGGAAAGGGACGATATGTCGACGAACGTCAAAAAAATATCCTTATGGGTCCTTTTAAAGCCTACCTGCCTCCCGGTCATTGCGAGGCAGGTCTTTGAACGGGCAAACCATTTCCGTCAGTATATTTTTTACTTCGTCAGCTTCATAAAGCCGGCGAATGATTTGAGGTTTAAGTGGATTCTCTTAATTCAGCGAACAGATTCATGGGTGGCTTCTTTTTCGGCGCCCTGATCGCTGCAGTCGTAATGGTATTGCTGTGCAATGCTGGTGATTTTTCGCCGTTTATCGCGAAACTGCATGCTTTGGAACAGGTCATCCTCACCGTGCTCATTTCGCTCGTTATCGTCGATGCAAAACCATTGGCTTATAAGACCGTCTGGCGTGAACGCCGCTGCAGTTTCGTACTCGATGAAGATCTAACCGCGACTATTCGCGGTAGAACGTTCGGCATTCCCGCCGGCGTGGCAGTCGGGATTCTGATTCAGAACTACGTGATGAATTGATCTCCCGTCGTACGGGAAGCGATATCCATCGCGCCAGGGCTCAGCAGTCATCATTCAGCCCACCACCGGCGAGCCCTGCCATCTCCTAGAACTTATGCCGTATCGCCGCGCGCACCACGACCTGCTTCGACGTCGATGACGGCGACTGCGTGCCGGGCGTGAAGGCGTCGTCCAGAATCGAATAGGTGGGGTCGCCGGTCACCTGCTGGTATTCGCCCTGAATGTACACATCGGTGCGTTTAGACAGGTTGTAGTCCGCCATCAGGCCGAACGAATGAATCTTCGGCTTCACGCCGCCGCTCGTGGCGTCGTAGGTTTCCATCGTGTAGACGTACTGCGCGCCGACGAACAGCACTGGCGAAATCTGATACTTGCCGTTCACCTCGAAGTTCTGATACTTCAGCGAGTTCAACAGCACACCCGGCGGCACGAGCGGCGTCACGCCGAGATAGCCGTTGCCGGTCGGATCCAGATAGTTCGAGTTGGTGTACACGAAGCCCGCCGTGGCCGGGCCGAAGGTATAAGTGATCCCGCCGCCGAACACGCGCATGCGGGCGGCGATGAAACTGGCGTCGTTCGCGGTGATCGCGCCGTTTGAGCCGTTGCCGGGATTGTCGGCCTGCAGATAGGCCGCGGCAACCAGCAGTCCGCCATAGGTGTACTGGCCGCCGAAACTGTAGGCGCGATTGTTGGCGAAGCCGGTGTCGTTGCTGAAGCTGTAGACGCCGCCGAACTGGAAGCCCGAGATCGACGGGCTGGTGTACTTGACGCTGTTGTCGAGACGGAACGAGTTATCGGTGTTGTCGTTATCGTACGGGTGCGAGAACAGGGAACCGGCCCAGTTGCCGTTGGCCGTGGTCTGTGCCAGATAGTCCACCACCGAGTCGTACTGGCGGCCGAACGTCAAGGTGCCGTATGGCTCCGAGCTCAGGCCGACGAACGCCTGGCGGCCGAACATCCGGCCGCCCTGGTTGAGCCGGCCGGAGCTGACGTCGAAGCCGTTTTCAAGCTGGAAGATCGCCTTCAGGCCGCCGCCCAGTTCCTCGGCGCCCTTCAAACCCCAGCGGCTGCCTTGCGCATAGCCGCTCGCGAGTTCATAGACATGGCCGCGGCCGACATTGTTGGTGTAGTTGATGCCTTCATCGAGCACGCCGTACAGCGTCACGCTCGTCTGGGCAAAAGCAGGCAGGGAGAAAATCGCTAACGAAGTGGCGGACAAAGCAGTGGAGACAGCCAGCGCGAACACTTGCTTGTTCATGAAGATCTCCCTGAGCTCGAGTAATGGGACAACTCGATCCGACCGCTTTCTTATTGACGCTTCTCGAGGCGTTTAGCGACCCCGACGCGCTTTGAAGAAATCCTCACACGCCGTTACGTCGCCGTCCATCAGGTGTCGCGCGCATATCTCAAAACGTTGCGAAATCTCCACTGCGTGGGGCAGCCCCTTTTTTCGCAACGCTTATTCAGGTAAACGGCGCCGCGCCGTCGGGACTTAAGCTGGGTGTCGCATTAGGCGCGTCGGCCTTGCGGGTTTCGCAGCAGTTTTGTCATGGAAGGAAATATAATCGAAAGCTTTTGCGGCGCTGCAGCGGAACTCTGCGCCCTCAAATGGGTCATTTTTACTGGCCTCTGCAGCCGCGCCTGGCATGGCCGGTTCAAGCGGCGACACGGATGACCGCCCCGCGGGTCGCGCATCCATCAGTCCGCCGCCCGCCGCAACACCTAATCCAATTTCAAAAGCTTTGTGAGACGCCTGCTGCGCTGAACTAGCGCGCCGTCGCACGGGGCTGCTTTTGGCACTACACAATGCAAAAGTCGCAATCCCGCTTGATCGAGCTCGATTTTTTCCGCGGGCTGGTCCTCCTGATCATCGTCGTCGATCACATCGGCGGCAGCATTCTGTCGCGCGTCACGCTGCACGCCTACGCACTGTGCGATGCCGCTGAAGTCTTCGTGTTCCTCGGCGGCTTCGCCACCGCGACGGCCTACGCAGCGCTCGCCGAACGGCGTAACGAGGCGACCGCGCGCAGCCGCTTCCTGCGCCGCTCGCTCGAAATCTATCGCGCCTTCCTCATCACGGCCGGCCTGATGCTGCTGGTCAGCGCGGTGCTGACCGCGTTCAGCATCGACGGCCCAAATCTCGCCACCACGGATCTCGACGATCTGATGGATACCCCCGTGGCCGCCCTGCGCGACATCCTGCTGTTCCGCCGTCAGCCGTACCTCGCTTCCGTGCTGCCGATGTACGCGTTCTTCGCGCTGCTGGTGCCGATGATCCTGCCGCTCGCGCGCAGCAAGCCGTGGCTGCTGCTGGCCGGCAGCGTTGCGCTGTGGGCAGGCGCACCGGCGATCGACGCCTACCTGCCCGCCGCGCCGGACATGCACTGGGACTTCAACCCGTTTGCCTGGCAGTTTCTGTTCGTGCTCGGCGTGTTGGCACGTTGCCAGCCGGTTTATCAGCGGATCAGCGCACACCGGCTCGGCTGGCTGGTCAGCGTGCTGGCGTTCGCCGTGGTCGCCGCCGCGGCCTACTACAAACTCTTTATCGAACGCGAGCCGCTTGACGCCAGCTTCAAGCAAAATCTCTCCTATCTGCGCGCGATCAATTTTCTGGCGATTGCCTGGCTCGTCGCCAACCTGATCCAGCTCGGCTGGGCAAGGAAGCTCGCTCAATGGATGCCGTGGGTCGGCATGATCGGGCGTAAAGGGTTGCTGTGCTTTATCGCAGGCGCCGTGATTTCGCTGGTCGTCGATTCGGTGCTGTATGCGGCGACTGACGGCTATCTGAACTATCCCCTCGGGCTGATAGCGGATGCATGTGCAGTCGGTGCGCTGTTCGCCGTTGCGAGAGCATCTGAGCCGCTCAAGCGCTTCGCGACGCACCTCTGGAGCTTGCGTCTCAGAACGTCGCCCTGAGCGGGCGGCGTGCGCATGCACGCACGAGCTTTTGCTGTATTGCCGCCTGCTGCTTCCCGCTTGCGTGCCTGACGAACTGCCGCCGCGACGCTTGCCAATTTTTCACTGCCGATCCTGATAGCATGACGGCCGCGCGCGACCTGCGCGGCGGCCTCTTACTCTGACATGCGTCTATTCCTACATTCCGCGCTCCTGGCGCTATGCACCACTGTCGGCGCGTCGGCGAGCGCCAGCACCGTCATCAGCCGAAGCTTCCATTCCGAAGCGCTCGGCCGCGACTGGACATACACCATCTATCTGCCCGCCGGCTATCGTCACGACGCCGCACGCATTCCCGTGCTCTACCTCCTGCACGGCAACAATGGCGACGCCAACGACTGGCTCACGCAAGGCCATTTGCAAACCACCGCCGACGCACTGATCGAGCACAAGGAGATGCCACCGGTCGCGATCGTCATGCCGCAGGGCGGCACGGACTGGTATGTCGATCGCAAGGAGAAGATGGAGACGGCGTTCTTCAGCGATCTGCTGCCTGAGATCGAAACGCGCTACGCGGTCGCGACGCAGCGAAGCGGGCGGATGATCGGCGGCGTTTCAATGGGCGGTTTCGGCGCGTTGCGCTACGCCATGACCCAACCCGAGCACTTTTGCGGTGCGCTCCTGCTAAGCCCCGCGATCTACGCAAACGAGCCGCCGCTTGCTTCGGCGGCGCGCCGCGTTGGCGTGTTCGGCGACCGGCAGTTCGATCCGCACGTCTGGCATGCGCTCAACTATCCGGCGCAATGGGAACGCTACATGAGCCAACCGTATCGCCTGCCGATGTTCATCGCCGCCGGCGACGACGACCTGGCGATCCAGGCCGATGCGTCATCGCTTTACACGCATCTTCGGCTGGCGGGGAATCCGGCGGCGCTGCGCATCATCGACGGCGGCCACACCTGGGATGTCTGGAGCGCGCTGCTGCCTGCCGCGCTGAAATACACGCTGGCCTGCGTCAAACAATCGGCGCGCGATCAGGACAAGTAATCAGGAAAAATAAGCCGGCAAATCAGCAATCCTGATTGCGCCGGCAATGTGCGTGCAACAAGTGCGTGCAACTATTGCACGAGGTCGGTCCACAGCACCACCAGAACGGTCATAAGCGCGGGCCCGATGAAAAGGCCGAGCAAACCGAACGTCTCCGCCCCGCCGAGAATGCCGAATAGCACGAGCAGGAAAGGCAATCGCGTCGAGTTGCCGATCAGCACCGGCCGCACGAAATGTTCGGCGACGAACACTACAACCGAGCCGAACACCGCAAGCCCGATGGCCCCGGCCACCGAGCCTTGCGAGAACAGCCACAGGGCCGCGAGGCCGAACGTGAGCGGCGCGCAAAACGGTAGCATCGCGGCAATCGCCGTGACGAGCGCGAGCAGCGCGACGTGCGGTAAGCCGGTCACGAAATAGGCGACGCCCATCAGCACGCCCTCGCCGAGCCCGACCACCACCAGCCCCGACACCGTGCCGCGTACTGCCGCGGCCATGCGCGCGAGCAACTGCGCGCCGTCCTCGCCGAAGCCGCGCCGCACGCCCTTCATCAGCGAGCCGGACAGACGCGGCCCCGCCTGAAAGATCACGAACAGCGTGACCAGCATGAACGCGAACACCATCACGCCGTGCGCCGCGCGCGCGCCGAAGTGGCGGCCTAGCGTCATCACCGTGGTGCTGTGCAGCCCCTTCATTGCCGCCGAATCGCGCAGCGGCTGGGCGAGATTGGCCTGCCACCAGGCTGAGATCTGTTGCACGCCGTACGGCAAGCGTTGGATGACGTCCGGCATCGGAATACCGTTTTCCTGCGCGGCCTTGAACCACTCATTCATGTCATGGGCTTCGCGCAGCGCCTGGGCAATGCCGATACCCACTGGCAGGACCACCAGCAATGCGATCGCAAGGGTTAGCGCCGCGGCGATCAGCGTCGTACGGCCGGCAAGCCAGCGGCAGCCTTCCGCCTTTTGCAAAAGCGGCCACAGCGCGATCGCAATGACGCCGGCCCAGGCCGCCACCGCAATGAAATCGCGCACGACCCACAGCGCCAGCAACACGAGTGCGATATACAGGACGAGTGAAGCCGCTTTCTGCTTTTTCAGGCAATCAGGCGGTGTCGGCGATTCGGGTGGCGCTACGGGGGGGCGTGAAATCATGTGGGCTCTTGAGTTCTTGTGGATATGCGCGCGTGCCGACCAGAAAAATCCAAACCCGCTACACTTGCGTCGCACGGTTGCTCATCGATAACCACATCTTAAAGGAAGCACCGGCGCCCTTCGCAGGCCGCATGCTCGTCGCACTGCGTACAACACTGCGTTGCAAAAATCCACGCTATCGCAAATTCACCGCGCATATCGCCCGCAAAGCCCCGCCGTTTCGGGTAAGCGCGAATGTCAAGTTTCATTGTTGCTATTTGGGGAACAGTGTTTCAACCGCGGCACAATGGCTATCCGCCGCGCGCGGGACTACATTCGGCACACCACAATACGGAGCCGACGATGATGACCTTAGAGTCCATCCCCCTTGACGGAACCAATGGCGTACGCATCGAAATTCTCGAGCGCTCCGACACCACGCTGGTGATCCGCTGGGTCGAACCGGGGCGCTGTCATTACGGCGAGCAGCGTTGGCGGCGGCGCTCGGCGCATACGTCGGGAACGTGCGCGGTGACACGCCGCAAGATTCGCCGCGGCGACGCGGTGTTCAAACCGGCTGAACGGCCGGCGCCTTCGAATGCTTCTGCAATGATTTGTGCTGAAGTGTTGGGCGAACTGGTTGAAGCCTGAAGTTTTTCTGCCTTTGCCTCGACGACATGTGGCTGACGTGAGCTTACGGGCGCTGCCGTCGTAGGCCCCCTTCGAAATTTATTGGCGCAGGCTCACCGTCGCGCTATCTGCTTTTTCAGCCGCTCTCCAACACGCCCGGTGCCGCTCGTCAACTCACTGCCTGTATGTCATAACGGCTGCTGCGAAAGGCCGCTGGCATTGGCCGGCAGCCACTCTGCAGTCCCGCCCCCAAAAGCCCGATTGCGGCCCCGGGCCACGTGCGTTAAGGTGACCCTCGATGCGCCAGGCCACCACGCCTGTCAGACGCGCAGCGTTAAATGAATGCCCCGCATCCCATTCGAACGCGCCGCAGCCGTCTCGCGGCAAACGAGAGGCGACACCATGGCAGAAGACACGCACGAACCCCGCGCCGCAGCGGTTTCTCCCGCCCCGCTAGTTGCACCGCAACAATTCTCTCTGGACGTCCTGCTCGAGAAATACGCCAAAGGCGACGAGCAATCGGCTGACGACGTATTCAAACGCGTCGCCCGCGGCGTCGCTCAGGCGGAACCGGAAGCCCTGCGCGAGTCGGTGGAAGCGCTCTTTGCCGACAATCTGCGGCACGGCGCGCTCGGCGCCGGGCGCATCATGAGCGCAGCGGGCACGGGCATCGCCGCCACGCTCATCAACTGCTTCGTGCAACCGGTCGGCGACGCGATTCAGGGGGTCGACGAACAGGGCCTGCCCGGCATCTACGTGGCGCTGCTGCAAGCCGCCGAGACGATGCGCCGCGGCGGCGGGGTTGGCTACAACTTCTCCGCGATCCGGCCCAAGGGCGCCCGCGTTCATACCACCAGTTCGTCGGCGTCCGGACCGTGCAGTTATATGGACGTGTTCGACGCCTCGTGCCGGACCGTGGAAAGCGCCGGCTCGCGGCGCGGTGCGCAAATGGCCGTGCTCGACTGCAATCACCCCGATCTGATCGAGTTCATCGAGGCGAAGCATTCGAAAGGCCGCTGGAACAACTTCAACGTGTCGGTGGGCGTCACCGACGAATTCATGCGCGCTGTCGAAGAAGATCAGCCCTGGCCCCTCGTGCACCGTGCCGAGCCTTCGCCTGCGCTGCGCGCGGCAGGCGATGTGCGGCAACGCGAGGACGGCCTGTGGGTCTATAGCGAACGGCCGGCACGCGAGATCTGGGACCGCGTCATGCGCTCCACGTACGACGTCGCCGAGCCCGGCATCGTATTCATCTCGCGCATGAACGAGGACAACAATCTACGGACCGTCGAAACCATCCGCGCCACCAATCCGTGCGGTGAACAACCGCTGCCGGCCTACGGTTGCTGCAACCTCGGACCGTTGAACCTCACGCGTTTCGTGGTCGATCCGTTCGCGCAAATGAAAGGCCGCAAGCCTTCGTTCGACTGGGACGGTCTCGCCAAACGCACTCGCATCCAGGTGCGCTTTCTCGACGACGTGCTCGACGTCACGCTATGGCCGCTGCAACAGCAATATGACGAGTCGCGCGCCAAGCGGCGCATCGGCGTGGGCTTCACCGGCTTGGGCGATACGCTGGTGATGCTCGGCCTGCGCTACAACTCGCAGGAAGGCCGCGACTTCGCGGTGCGCATCGCCCAGTTGATGCGCGACGAGGCCTATCGGGCGTCGGTGGAACTGGCGCGCGAACGTGGCGCGTTCGAGTTGTTCGACGCCGCACGCTATCTGGAAGCAGGCACCTTCGCCTCGCGCCTACCCGATGACATCAAGGACGCGATACGCCAGGACGGCATCCGTAACAGCCATTTGCTATCGATCGCGCCGACGGGCACCGTCAGTCTCGCATTCGCGGACAACGCCTCGAACGGCATCGAGCCGGCCTTCTCGTGGACCTACACGCGCATGAAGGTGATGGCCGACGGGGGCCGCGAGTCGTTCGATGTCGAAGACTACGCATATCGCCTTTATCGCGAGCTCGGCGGCGACGTGAAAAGCCTGCCGGACTACTTCGTCAGCGCACTCGAAATGTCGGCGCGCGACCACCTCGACATGATGGCCGCGGTGCAGCCGTACGTGGACACGTCAATCTCAAAGACGGTGAACGTGCCGGCGGATTATCCGTTCGAAGCGTTCGAAAGCCTCTACTTCGACGCGTGGAAAAACGGCCTCAAAGGCCTCGCCACCTACCGCCCGAATGAAACGCTCGGCGCGGTGCTGAGCGTCAGCCCTCCGCCGCAGGCAGACGATACGCTGGCCGAGACCGATCAGGATCCGCTGCGGATCGCTATCGATCACCGGCCCAAGGGTGAATTGCCGGCGATCATCGAAAAGGTCGAGTACCTGACACAAGCCGGCAAGAAGTCGCTTTACGTGGCGGTGTCGTTCATCGAAGTGACGGGACGGCTGGGCGGTGAAGAAGTCACGATCGAACGCCCCATCGAATTCTTCATTCCGACCGGGCAGCGCGACGAATCGCAGCAATGGATCACGGCGACGATGCGTTCGCTGTCGCTCGCGGCACGCGGGGGTTTTGTCGCGCGCAACCTGCAGGATATGCGCAAGGTGTCATGGGATCGTGGGCAGGTGCGGCTCGGCGAGGTGCAACGTCTCGACGGTCACCGCACGCCGCGCTGGCATGACTCCGAAGTGGCGGCGCTCGCCTTTGCAATCCAGCAGATTCTGCATCGTCGCGGCTTTCTCGATGCCGAAGGCAATCAGGTGCCGTCGCGCATGCTGGCGCGTTTGCCGCGCGGGCAGATGAAGGCCGAGACTGCGTTACCGGCGGATTTCGGCATCCGTCCGCCGCCAGGCGAGGCTAACGAAGCCGCCTTGCTGCAACCCGGCGGTATGCAAGGCTTGCATACCATGCTCGGTCGAAAATGCGGTTCGTGTGGAGCGAATGCGGTGATTCGCAAGGATGGCTGCGACTTCTGTACCGCGTGTGGTGAAGTCGGCGCGTGCGGGTGAATGACAGCTCGCCGCTACGCAGACGCGGCCGCCGATATCGGACGGCCGCGCCAACCCACGCGTCAACCGACTCGCGCGTAATACAGATTCTGCGGATGCTTCGCTTCGGCGAAGAAGAACCAGCGTTCCGCCACGAGGCCGGCGTATTGCACCAAGCATGCGGCGGCCAGCAAGCCGAGTGAGACCCCGATCGGATGCAAGCCCGCGCCCAGCGCCATCAGCGCAACCGGCACGGCAAACGCGGCCGCGAGGAACCCCCACTTGACGCCACGCAGCGTCCCCGCCGATTTGCCGTGAAAGAACTCACGCAGATTGAACGCGCCGGCGGTGAAGCCGCGCGAGATCTGCACGAGCTTCGGATTCTGGATGCCCGTCGCGCTTTGCACGGTGGACTTCGGCCGTAAGCGTGCGTTGCGCACGAGCGATGCCGAGCGGCTCGCGCAGCCCGCGAGCGTCAACACGCAGGCACAGACCGCGAGCCCCACTGTCAGCGCGGGCGCGAACCACGCGGTCAGCGCCGTCGCCAGTGTGAAGCCGGACGCGCAGCCGAGCAGCACGAAGTTGACCAGCGTAAGCGGCGTGGCCCATTCCTGCAGGAAGCGCAGGCATGCGTAGATCATCGCCGAGCAGACGAACAGCGCCGCGCTCGCCAGCACGCCGAGCCAGCCTATCGCCAGCGACCACGGCGAGCCGAACCCGTGCGCAACGCCGTAGAAAAACGCGCAGGCGAGAAACGCCGGCAGGCACAGACATTCACGCGACAACCACGACGTCCGCCACATTGCGACCGCGCGCCATGCGCGCTCCGGATGCCCGAGATGGAAGAACGAGGCGATCAGCCCAAGGCCACCCAACACGACCGACAAGCCCGCGCCAGTGACATAGAACGCATCTGCGGGCGCCGTGACGAGTCCCAGATGCGCGGCCGTCTCCACGCCGACGAGCGCGATCAGCAGGCCCTGCGCCGCGCCGCTCAATGTAGTGAGAAAAACCACTGAAAAAGCCGGATTCATCGCGAGGTCCTTTAGATACGCGTCGCCATTGACGCAAGATGCAGTTGACCGTGTTCGAGTTGTGCATCAAGTGAGTCGAGCGATTCGGGCGTCTCAAGCGCCGTGCCCGCGCCCTTGCACGAGCATGCATCGCTGCCGCAACCCGATGCCGACGTCGTAATGCGTGGCAAATAGTGATTCGCCGGCTTGGTGTTCCACTCAGGCATCAACTGATACCCACCCCGTTCCTCAATTGCCTTCGACACCACCGACTCCGGATCGTGAATATCGCCGAACAGTCGCGCTGAAGTCGGACACGCGAGCACGCACGCGGGTTGCCGGTCGCGTTCGGAGAGGTTTTCATCGTGAATGCGATCGACGCATAGCGTGCACTTGGTCATCTCCTTGCGCGCTTCGTCGAGTTCGCGCGCACCGTACGGACACGCCCACGCGCAGTATTTACAGCCGATACACTTGTCGAAATCGACCAGCACGAGACCGTCTTCCTTGCGCTTGTAGCTGGCGCCGGTCGGACACACCGGCACGCACGGCGGGTCCTCGCAGTGCAGGCACGACTTCGGGAAGTGGATCGTGTCGGCGTTCGGGTAGCTGCCGGCCTCGAAGCTCTGCACGCGATTGAAGAAGGTGCCGGAGGGATCGGCGTCGTACGGATTAAGATCGGCGAGACTGCCCGACTCACCCGACGTATTCCACTCCTTGCAACTCGTCACGCAAGCCTGGCATCCCACGCACACGTTCAGGTCGATCACTAACGCCATCTGAGTCATTGAAGGCTCCTTGCTGCTTTACTGCGTTATTCGCGCGCTGCCCGCGGTTCTGCGGTGCCTGGATTTCGCCTTGCTCGCGTGCGAATCCTGCGTCTCCTGCGATTCCTGCATCACTTGCGCCCCACCGCACCGCGCAGCCGTGCCGCGAATTCGCCGCGCCCCGCGAAATAGGTCTGCACGACCCGCGATATCACTCCGTTCGATCCCGGCAACGCGGGCATCGCACCGAACTGCGGCAGCGTATGGCGCGCATCCGCTTCCGCCGGATAGATGCACACGCGCACGTCGTACCACGCGGCCTGGCCTGTCACCGGGTCCGAATTCGAGAGACGCGCGGCGGCTTCGTCGCGACCGGGCAACTCGTCGGTGATGAGGTGATTGAGCAGGAAGCCGCGCTGCGATTCGTTCGCCCCCGCGCCGAGGTTCCATGCGCCCGACGCCTTGCCGATCGCATTCCAGGTCCACACCGTCCCCGGCTCGACGGTCTCACTAAAACGCGCCATGCAGCGCACGCGGCCCCATTGCGATTCGGCATAGATCCAGCTGCCGTCGGCAATGCCGTTTTCGGCTGCCATCAACGGATTCATGTAGAGATAGTTCTCGCCATGAATCTGCCGCAGCCACGCATTCTGCGAATCCCACGAGTGATACATCGCCATGGGCCGCTGCGTCACCGCGGCCAGCGGAAAGCGCGTGAGATCGGTCGAATCGCTTTCGAGCGGCGCATACCAGAACGGCAGCGGATCGAAATACTTTTCGACCCGCGCCCGCAGGTGTTCAGGCGGCTGCCTGCCGCTCCTGCGGCCTTGCGCTGCAAGCCTGAACTTCTGCATGACGTCGGAGTACAACTGGATCAGGATCGGCTCGTTGAATTTACGGAAGCCGTTTTTTACTGCCCAGTCGAGATACGGCCCGTTGCAGTTGCGCATGTATTGGAGCGTCTCCGGCAAGCGGTAATGGAACACGCAGTTGTTCTTTGCATATTGTTCCCACTGCTGCGGATTCGGCTCGCCGACCAGCGCCTTGTCGCCGTCTTTGCCGCGCCAGCCGATCAGAAAACCCACGCCGGAATCAGGCGTCGTCGTGTGATTGATGATGAAGTCGGGATAGTCCTGGAAGCGGCGCGTGCCCTCGGCCGTCGTGAAGGCCGGAAACTTGAGGCGCGAAGCGAGTTCGATCAGCACTTCCTGAAACGGCTTGCATTGACCCGCCGGCGGCACGACCGGCACGCGCACGGAATCCACCGGACCGTCGAATTCGGAGATCGGCCGGTCGAGCATCGACATCGCATCGTGCCGTTCAAGATAGGTCGTGTCCGGCAGGATCAGATCGGCGAATGCCGTCATCTCCGACTGGAACGCGTCGCACACCACGAGAAACGGAATCTTGTACTCGCCGTTCGCATGCTTGTCGGCGAGCATCTCGCGCACCTTCATCGTGTTCATCGACGAATTCCAGGCCATGTTGGCCATGAAAATCAGCAGCGTGTCGATGGGATAGGGGTCACCACGCCAGGCATTGGTGATCACGCTATGCATCACGCCGTGCACGGCAAGCGGATATTCCCAGGAGAAGGCCTTGTCGATGCGAACCGGACCGCCCTGTTCGTCGATGAACAGGTCCTCGGGCGCGGCGGGCCAGCCGAGCGGGCCGGTGGCAAGCGGCGTGTTCGGCTTGACGGCATCCGGACTGTTCGGCGGTTTCGCCGATGGCGGCACCGCGCGAGGGAACGGCGACTTGTGACGAAAGCCGCCAGGGCGGTCGATCGTGCCCAGCAGCGACATCAGCACCGCCAGCGCGCGGATCGACTGGAAGCCGTTGGAATGCGCGGCTAGCCCGCGCATCGCGTGAAAAGCGACCGGATTGCCGGTGACGGTCTCGTGCGTCTCGCCCCACGCGTCGGTCCATTGGATCGGCAGCGTGATCCGGTGATCGCGGCTCGTCTGAATCATTTCGCCAGCGAGGCGCCGGATCGTGTCCGCGGCAATGCCCGTAATCTCCGCGGCCCACTCGGGCGTGCAATCGGCCACGCGTTCGCGCAACAAGGCGAACGACGGCGTGACCGGCGTGCCGTCCGCGAGCGTATAGCGGCCGTCGAGCGCGGGCGTCACACCGGGTGCATGGTGCGGCACGGCACGCGCGGCTGCGGCATCCCACCAGAGATGGTTCTGCGGAAACAGCGGATTGCCAACCGGCCTATCCGGATCGCGCACGAACAGGCCGAAGTTTTCGCTGGCTTCATCGAGATCGACCAGCTCCGCCGCGTTCGTATAACGCTGCACGAACTCGTGATCCCAGGCGTCGGCCGCGATCAGTTCGTGCAGAAACGCCATGAACAGCGCACCGTCGGTGCCGGGTTTGATCGGCACCCATTCGTCGGCAATCGCCGCATAGCCGGTACGGATCGGATTGATTGCGATAAAGCGCCCACCCGCGCGCTTGAACTTCGAAATGGCGATCTTGAGCGGATTCGAATGATGATCTTCCGCCGTGCCGATCATGAAGAAGAGTTTGGCGCTGTCGAGATCGGGCCCGCCGAACTCCCAGAACGAGCCGCCGATCGTATAGATCATCCCGGCCGCCATATTGGCCGAGCAGAAACCGCCATGCGCCGCGTAATTAGGCGTGCCGAACTGTTTGGCGAAGAGGCCGGTCAGCGCCTGCATCTGGTCGCGGCCGGTGAACAGCGCGAATTTCTTCGGATCGGTGGCGCGAATCGCGGAGAGGCGCTTTTCGAGCACGTCGAACGCGACCTCCCACGACACCGGCTCGAACTGCGCACTGCCCCGCTCCGCGCCGGCCTTGCGCATCAACGGCTGGGTCAGGCGCGCGGGCGAGTACTGCTTCATGATGCCCGAGGCGCCCTTCGCACAGATCACACCCTGATTCAGCGGATGCTCGGGGTTGCCGTCGATATAGCGAACTTCCCCTTCACGCAGATGCACGCGGATGCCGCAGCGGCAGGCGCACATGTAGCAGGTGGTCGTCTTGATCTCGAGCCGTTCGTCCTGCGTGCGGGCGTGGTGTTCCATGCGGGATCTCCGTCGCGGCTCCGGCTGTGTCGAAGCGAGGTGGGTTTGATACCGACCATCCTATTCGCCACGAGCCTACAAGGGAAATCGCGATTTGTGAGAGAAACTATCCGCTGGGCTGATGGTTTCAGTTTGCCTTCAAATGTCAGATCGGCGTCAATACCGCCTCGCCGGCAAAGTGCCGTCTGGCGTTGGCGAGGAAATTGTCGACCGAAGCCGTGATCGCCTCCGGCGAGCGGCCGCCCACATGCGGCGTCAGAACTACGTTGCGCAGCGTCAGCAAGGCCTCAGGCGGATGCGGCTCGCTCTCATAGACGTCGAGACCCGCGCCGGCGATCGCGCCGGTGGCAAGCGCATCCGCTAAAGCAGCGGTATCCACCACGCTGCCGCGCGAGACGTTGACCACGAAACCGTCCGGCCCGAGTGCGTCCAGCACCGACTTGTCAATCAGATGACGCGTACCGGCGCCGCCGGGCGTCGCGACCACCAGAAAGTCACACCATTGCGCCAAACCCTGCACGCTGTCGAAATAGCGCAGCGGCGAGCCTTCGCGGGGTTTGCGATTGTGATAACCGATTTCCATATCGAACCCGGCGCCACGCCGCGCGATCTTCTCGCCGATATTGCCGAGCCCGACTATGCCGAGCCGCTTGCCGGACACGTTGGGGTGCATCGGCAACGTGTCGCGCCAGGCGCCCTTGCGGGTGGCCTGATCGAGTTGCGGCACGTCGCGCACCACCGCAAGCAGCAAGGCGAACGCGTGATCGGCCACGCAGTGATCGTTGGTGCCCGCGCCGTTGACGAGTACGATGCCGCGCGAGCGAGCGTGATCGACGGCGAGGTTTTCGTAGCCGGCGCCGAGTGCGCTGACAAACTCGAGTTGCGGCATCCGGTCGATTTCCGCAGCCGCTAGCCCCGCTGTGCCGCTAGTCAGCACGGCGCGAATCGCCTCGCCGTGCGCGGCGATCGCGGCGGTTCGTTGGCCGGCATCGGGGGCATAGACGACGTCGAAAGCAGTCTCGACACTGGCGCGGCTTGCGTCTTTCAAGGGGATCAGAACCAGCAGGGATGGCTTCATGACGGGTGTTTTTTCTTAAGGCGACGAGAGACGGGGGATGCGACGAGTGAGTGTAACAAGCCTCCCGTGGCCCTGCTGGCGGGCGATCAGTTGAGCTCGCAAGTAAAAAACCCGGTTGCGAACTTGCCGCCGCGCAGCTTAAAGTCCCTGCGAACCACGCCGTTATCTTCGTGAATGGATCGGCGCGAAAAATATGCGCCATGCGTCTTTCTTTTGAGCCGAATCCAAGCCGCTTTAGAATAGCCGGAACTCCGACCACGGGAATCTCATGCAGGACACCCTCCGAAGCGGCTCAGCGCCAGCCAACGACGATTCCGAAATGTTCGAACTCGCGCCTGTCTCGCTCTGGCTCGAAGACTTCAGCGGCGTGCGTGCGCTATTCGACAAATGGCGGGCAGAAGGCGTGACCGATCTGCGTGCCCATTTCGCCCAATATCCGGCTCTTGTCGCAGAATGCGCGCATAGCATCGGCGTCATCAAGGTCAACCAGAAAACGCTGACGCAATTCGAGGCCGCCGATTTCGACGCGCTCACCAGCAATCTCGCCTCCGTGTTCCGCGACGACATGCTCAAGACTCACCTCGAGGAGCTATGTCAACTGTGGGCTGGCCAGGCGCATTTCACGAGCCAGACGGTCAACTACACGCTCGGCGGACGCCGCCTCGACGTGCTGCTCAAGGGCGCCGTGCTACCCGGTCATGAAGACCGCTGGGACCGCGTGCTCGTATCGGTCGAAGACATTACCGAACTCGAAGGCGCGCGGCATCGCGTGACGCTCGCCGAACAATATGTGCGCGGTCTGTTCGAATATTCGCCGGTCTCGTTGTGGGTGGAAGATTTCAGCGCGGTCAAGCGTCTGCTCGACGACGCGCGCTCCGCCGGCATCAGCGATTTCCGCGTGTTTACCGACGTGCATCCCGAGTTTGTCGAGCGCTGCATGCAGGAAATCCACGTACTCGACGTGAACCAGCACACGCTCGACATGTTCGTGGCAAAAGACAAGAAAACGCTGCTGGCGCGCCTGCCGGACGTTTTCCGCGACGATATGCGGCCGCATTTCCGCGAGCAGTTGATCGATCTATGGGACGGCAAGCTGTTCCAGCAGCGCGAAGTGCTCAACTATTCGCTCGACGGCAACGAGGTGCATGTGCACCTGCAGTTCTCCGTACTACCGGGTCATGAAAAGAATTGGGACCTGGTGCTGGTGGCCCTCACCGACATCACGGCGCGCAAGAAGGCCGAAGCTTATCTGGAGTTCCTTGGCAAGCATGACGTGCTGACCAAGCTGCGCAACCGTTCCTTTTACGTGGATGAACTGAACCGGCTGGAGCGCAAGGGTCCGTGGCCGGTGACGATCATCATGGCCGATCTGAATGGCCTCAAACGCGTGAACGACCAGCTCGGCCACGCGGCCGGTGACGCGCTGTTACGGCGAGCCGGCGAAGTCCTCGCCAAAGCGACGGACGCGCCGTTTCACGCCGCGCGCATCGGCGGCGACGAGTTTGCGATCCTGATGCCGGACACCGACGAGCGTGGCGGCGCCGCGATGGTCGATGCAATCCGCCAGTTGGTCGATCTGAACAACCAGTTTTATCCGGGCTCGCTGCTGAGTCTTTCGATGGGTGCGGCGACATGCCAGCGCGGCGACCGTCTCGAAGCCGGTGTGCAACGCGCCGATCTGCTGATGTATGAGGAAAAGCACGCGCACTATGCGAACCGTCCGTCTGCGGACGCGTCGAGCGACTAACGCCCGACGGCCTCGCACGTTGGTACGGTGTAATTCGATTGTTGAAAAGGCCACGCCGTGTCAGCGGATTGGCAGCTCAATCAGCCTGGCAATTTGGATGCCAGCACATCGAGTTTGTGGATGCTGGGCGGCGTGGCGAATAGCTCGCCGGCCTTCGCCATTAGCGCAGCGGCCACCTTGCCGTTCAGATGCGCCTCGCGGCCAGCTTCGTCGGGGAAAGCGTCGAAAATGGCATAGGTGGTCGGTCCAAGCTTGAGACCGAACCAGGCGCTGGTAGCAGGCTCCTCCTCGACGAGCGGCAAGCCGCTCAGCAGAAAGGCCTCGACATCCTGTTCCTTGCCGGGTTTGGCTTCAAGACGAACGTACAGAGCGAGTTTGACCATGGCGCGACTCCCTGGGTGAAGTGAGGACAATGGATCCGCTTTGCCAGGCGGCAAAGCGCTGTGAAAGGCATCGGCTCGTCAAGCACTTCAGCAAGTATAGGGCGGCGGTCGTGAAGCTGTGCCGAAGAGCATGGGGGCACATCGGGTCGCGCGAGGCACCATCAGGCACAGGCATTCAGGTTGCATCCGCGCAGAAAAGCATGTCAGCCTTTGTCGGTTCGCACGGCCTCGCCGTAAGTGCTGACGATTCGCCGATCCTGCTCTTCCGCAGAAAACAGCTCCCATTCGAGGCCGTTTACGTCCTTGCTGCTCGAGTAACCGTCTACAGAGTCGTCCTCGAAGCCGACGTGCCGAAGCTGCCCACCTTTGTCCGGCATCTCGTTGATCGAAAAATTGAGCAGTTCGGTTCGCCACATCGCGTAACGGCCCGGCACCACGGCCGTGGGCGGCTGGCCAAGACGGGCGCTGTAATCGTCGATGGAAGCCTCGAGGCTGGTAACGGCCAAAGCAATGTGGAAGCGTTTCATAGCGGTTTTCCCGACGATTAGGATGAGATGTTTCATCGTATCCGCCGCGCGCTGCCGCAACCAGTTGCGCGATCATCCCGGTATCGGCATTACCGGTTTGCGCTGTAACGGTATCCGGCCCGGCCTGGGTCGGCCTGCAAAACAAACGAGGAGCGACACTGATGCTTTCCCACGTATTCGTCGGCATTACGGATTTCGAGCGCGCGTTCGGCTTCTATGGCGTGCTGATGGAAACACTAGGACTGCGGCTCAAGTTCCGTGATGAGGATGCGTGCTGGGCCGGCTGGATGCCAGCAGACGCGCCGCGGCCGCTGTTCGTGATCAGCAGGCCCCATGACGGTCGTCCTGCCACCGTCGGCAACGGCCAGATGTTGGCCCTGCTGGCCACGGACCGCGCCACGGTCGATCGCGCGCATGCTGCGGCGCTTGCTCACGGCGGCGCCTGCGAAGGTCCGCCGGGTTTGCGACCGCAGTATCACGCGGACTATTACGGCGCCTACTTTCGCGATCCCGATGGCAACAAGCTCTGCGTGTGCTGCCATGCAGCCGGACCCAACGTCAGCCACGCAAACAACCCGCTAAGCTAAGCGCCCGGAAAGCGCAATTCGAAGCGCACCACGCCCGGCACCGGACACACCACGCGCGCCGTGCCGCCGTGCAGATGCATGATTGCCTTGACGATCGCGAGCCCCAGCCCGCTCGATTCGGTGAACTCGCTGCGTGCTGCATCTCCGCGGTAGAAACGGTCAAACAGGCGGTCCAGTTGCTCACCGGGAATTGGCGCACCGTCGTTTTCCACCACCACGGTCGCGCCCTGCTCGTCCTGTATGCCCCTCAACCGCACTACCGTATCGTCCGCGCCGTATCGCACCGCATTCACGACAAGATTGTTGATCGCTCGCCGGCATAGCATCGGATTGGCCGACACCACGCCCTGGGCCTCGACGGTAAAGCGCATGCCGCGTTCATCGGCGGGGCCTTCGAAATAGTCTGCGATCCTGACGAGTTCATCGCGCAGATCGACCGGCTCACGGTCGATGGAAAGCGCCGCATGGTCCGCGTGCGCGAGAAACAGAATGTTCTCCGCGATATGGCTCAGGCGGCTCAGCTCCTCGAGATTCGATTCGAGCAGTTGCTGATATTCATCGACGTCGCGCGGTTTGGCGAGCGTGACCTGGGTCTGGCCGATCAAGGCGCCCACTGGTGTACGAATTTCATGCGCCAGATCGGCGGAGAACTGCGAGAGGCGCTGGTAGCCATCGGCAAGACGGTCGAGCATAGCGTTGAAGGCATGCGTGAGCTGGCGTAATTCGACTGGCGCGGCCTCGCTGTCGAGCCGCACCGACAAACTCGCCGGACTGATCTGCGCCGCCCGCGTGGCGATCTCGCGCACCGGCCGCAACGCGCGGCGCAGCACGTAATAGGCAAGCAGCGTGGCAGCCAGCATGCCGGTCAGCGTGGCCAGCACAATCCGGTTGCGGTAGGCGGCCAGCATCCGCATTTCCTGGGTCATCGGATGCGCGGCGATCACTTCGACTTCGCTGCCATCCTCACGCGCTTTGACGGTAGCGATCGCCCAATGAACCGGCACGCCGTCCGGCAGCATGGTCTGGCGAATGTCCGAGAGCGTCGGCAAGTGGTCCGCGGTGCCGGCCTGCAGCGCAGGCACCGCGACATTGCCGGGGTTCACGTCGATAAACGGCGCTTCGCCCGGACGGCGAAACAGCAGCACGTCCTGCTCCGCACCGAGCATGCTCTCGAACAGCAACGGTCGGTTCTTCAATTCGCTGACGGAATAGAGGTCGTGCACGATGCGGCTGAAATGTTCGACACGGCCGGTGAGCACCACGTCCGCGCGGCGCTGCAGTGACAACTCGGCTGAGTGGTAGAAATACATGCCCAACGTGCCGATCACCACGCACGCAATCGAGGCGAACAGCACCGTGGTGCGAGCCGTCAAGGAACGTTCGGTCCACAGTTTCATGCGCCGTCGCCGAAGGTGTAGCCGATGCTGCGCACCGTATGAATCAGCTTCTTTTCAAACGGATGATCGATCTTCGCGCGCAACCGTTTGATCGCCACGTCGACCACATTAGTGTCGCTGTCGAAGTTCATATCCCACACCTCCGAGGCGATCTGCGTACGCGACAACGCCTCGCCCTGCCGGCGCACCAGCAGATGCAACAGCATGAATTCCTTATTGGTCAGCGGAATCTCGACGCCTTCACGCGTCACTTTGCGGCGCAGCACGTCGAGCTTGAGGTCGGCGATCTCGAACACATCGCTCTCGCGGATCACGCCGCGGCGCAACAGCGTGCGGATGCGCAACACCAGCTCGGTGAACGAGAAAGGCTTGACGAGGTAATCGTCGGCGCCGAGTTCGAGGCCGCGAATGCGGTCGCTGACATGATCGCGCGCGGTCAGAAAAATGACCGGTAGATCGCGCCGCGCCCGTAGCGCACGCATGATTTCCCAACCGTCGATGCCGGGCAGCATCACGTCCAGCACCACGAGGTCGTACGCGTGCTCGAGCGCCATGTGCAGCCCATCGGTGCCGGTGCGCGCAAGGTCGACCGCATAGCCGCTTTCGCGCAGGCCTTTCTTCAGGTAGTCGCCGGTTTTCGGGTCGTCTTCGATGACGAGGATGCTCATTGCCTGGTTTCCGACCCCGAGCGCCGCCGTGGGCGTGGGTCATGAATGTGGACGTGGATATGGCGGCCATTCTACGTGGCTGCGGCGCGCCGTTCATGACGTTTTTGTCATCCATCTGTCACTTGGCGGAGCCGATCGCACGCCTAACCTGACGCTATCTTTCACCCACCCAGAGCAGACTCATGAAGATTGTCTCCGCTAATGCGATGCGCGCCTTCGTTGCCCCCGCGCTCGTCGCCGCCTCATTGTTCGCAGCAGGATCCGCCGCACAAGCTCAGACCGCGGCGCCCACCGGCGTGCGTGGCACCGTGACATCGCTCTCGGGCGATGTGCTCAAGGTCCACACGCGCGACGGCAAGGACGTCGACGTGAAGCTCGCCAAAGACACGCCGATTCGCGGCGTGACGATTGCCGACGTGAACGACATCAAGCCGGACAGCTATGTTGGCACCGCCGCGATCCCGCAGCCCGACGGCTCGTTGAAGGCGCTCGAAGTGCACGTATTCCCCGCCAGCATGCGTGGCTCCGGCGAAGGTCATCGCCCGTGGGACCTCGGCACGAACAGCACGATGACCAACGGCACGGTGGGCTCGCTCGTGGTTAGCAACGGCCGCACGATCACGGTCAAGTACAAGGACGGCGAAAAGAAAATCGTGATTCCGCAAGACGTGCCTATCGTCGCGCTCGAACCGGGTGATCGCGCGCTGCTGGTGCCAGGTGCGAAGGTCGTGCTGTTCGCCCACAAGGAAGCTGATGGCTCGATGGCGGCTAATTTCATCTCCGCGGGCGAGCACGGTGTAACGCCGCCGATGTAATACGGCGTTTCTTCGACCGTTCGCTTTTTAGCCATTCGAACAGCCGCGTGCCTCAATGACGCGGCTTTCATATTTTTCCCTGTTTCATCATCTCTGACCATGCCCGAACCGCAAGCGCGCTTCATCGTTCACCCACTCGTCGTACGAATTACGCACTGGATCAACGCGTTTGCCATGGTCTGCATGGTGATGAGCGGCTGGGCGATCTATAACGCGTCGCCCTTCTTTCCGTTCAAGTTTCCGGTGTGGGCGACCGTAGGCGGCTGGCTGGGCGGCTCGATTGCATGGCACTTCGCGGCCATGTGGCTGCTGTGCGCGAACGGCCTGCTGTATCTGGCGTATGGCATCGGGCGCGGGCATTTTCGTCGCAAGCTATTGCCTGTTTATCCGCGCGACGTCGTACACGATGCCGCATTGGCGATGCAGTTCAAGCTGCCGCACGATACCGGCAAATATAACGCGGTGCAGCGTGCGCTCTATCTCTTCGTATTGTTCCTTGGCGTGCTGCTGGTGGCGTCGGGGCTTTCGATCTGGAAGCCGGTGCAATTCTCGTGGCTTACCGCACTATTCGGTGGTTTCGATTTCGCGCGTCGCGTGCATTTTGTCGCGATGGCGGGCGTGGTGGGTTTCGTCGTCGTGCATCTGGCGCTGGTGCTATTGGTGCCGCGCACGTTGCTGCCGATGTTGACCGGCCGCGCCCGACTGTCCACGCACGAAAGGAGCGAAGCATGAGCGACGCAGAACGCAAAGACTCGCGCGGCACGCGCATTGTCCTCGCCGACCACAAACCACAAATCGAACGATTGCAACGGCGCCTGTTCCTGCGCTCGTCGCTTTCGATCGGTGCGCTGGCGATGCTCTCGGGTTGCAACATGCAGGACGGCGATTCGGTCGACAAGGTGCTGTGGGCCATGTCACGCTGGAACGATCGCGTGCAGGGGTGGCTGTTCGATCGCAACAAGCTCGCGCCGACCTACTCGGAGAAAGAGATCACCGACCCGTTCCCGTTCAACGCGTTCTATCCTGAGTTCGACGCGCCGGATATCGACGGTTCGACGTATCAACTGGAAGTGTCGGGTCTGGTGTCGGACAAGCGCACGTGGAATCTCGATCAACTGCGCGCCTTGCCCCAGGCTTCGCAGATTACGCGGCACATCTGCATCGAAGGATGGAGCGCGATCGGGCAATGGCGTGGTGTGCCGTTTCGCACGTTCCTCGAACGTATCGGCGCCGATCTGAGCGCTCGCTATGTCGGCTTCAAATGTGCGGACCGCTATTACTCGAGTCTCGACATGGCGACGGCCTTGCATCCGCAAACCCAGCTCACGCTCGATTTCCGCGACGCGCCGCTGCCGGCCAAATACGGCTACCCGCTGAAGCTGCGCGTACCGACCAAACTGGGCTTCAAAAATCCGAAGCACATCGCGGCGATTTTCGTGACCAACACGAACCCTGGCGGCTATTGGGAAGACCAGGGGTACAACTGGTTCAGCGGGCTATAACGCTTCGTGAGGACGCGCGCTTATACGGCGGTCACATAACGCGGGACCGGCTTGACTACGCGCGGCGGCGGCGGTGCGTCGTACACGGTGCGCATACGCTTGACTTCATCAACCGGGCTCAGGCCGAACAGACGCTTGAACTCGCGGCTGAATTGCGACGCACTTTCGTAACCGACGCGTGCCGCGGCCGCACCTGCATTCAGGCCATCATGCGCCATTAGCAAACGCGCGTGATGCAAACGCGTGGTCTTCACGTATTGCATCGGCGAGGTCGCCGTCACGGCCTTGAATTGCGCATGAAAGACGGCGAGGCTCATGCCCGCTTCAGAGGCGAGCGTATCGACGTCGAGTTGCCCCTGATAGTCGGCGTGGATACGCCTTAGCGCCTTGGCGATGCGGCCGAAATGATTCTGATGCGTGAGCGCCGCGCGAATCGCATCGCCCTGCTCGCCCGTCAACACGCGATAACAGATTTCGCGGACTACGCCTGGCGCCAGAATCCGCGCATCGAGCGGTGAGGCCAACGCGTCCATCAAACGCTGCACGGCATTGGAGAGGGCCGGGTCGAGCGGTGTCGAATAAATGCCGAGCGGCTCGTTCTGCGTCGCGCCTTGCGTTTCGTTCAGCGCCATCAGCAACTCAGCCACCATGGTCAGATCGACGCGCACCGAGATCGCGAGGAACGGCTCTTCCGGACTCGCCTCGGTTTCGCATTCGAACGGCAGCGGCACCGACAGCACCAGGTATTGCTGTGCGTCGTACTGGAACACCTGATCGCCGAGAAAACCGCGCTTGCGGCCCTGACAGACGATCACGATACTCGGCTCGTACATCACGGGCATACGCGGCATCGGACTATTGGCGCGCAACAGGTTGACGCCTTCGAAGCTCGAACGCGTCACGCCCGGTTTGGGCGCGAGCAAATCGAACAGGTCGACCAGACGCTGCTGGGCGGAATCGGCCGGGCCGCCAGCGGACTGGCCGCGCTCGGCCGGATCATGAGTGACCGAGGCGGGTTCAACGGAACGGGTTGACATGACGGTATAGTGACGCGCAAGAGAATAATGCTTGAAATTTAGCACCAAACGACCTACTGCGCTCATCGCCAGGAGTTTTAGGCAAATCTTCAAGATATTCAGGTATTCCCCGGTTTGCTCCCGGCCCCTACTATGGGAACCCTACCGGATCATCTATTTCCACGCTGCGCCGGGCTCGGTTATCCATTCACCGTTTCGGTGAAAGCGTCGACCACCGCCTGCGCCCTGATCCCGGTCCATGACAAGGTTTGGCCGCATCGGCGACGCGCGTCGCCCATCGCCGGCGCCTTGCGACGTCATCCTCTTTGCTGGAGTTACCCATGAGCACGACTTACGCCTATGCAGCGACCGACGCGACCGCGCCGCTCGCTCCGTTCGAAATCCAGCGCCGCGAACTGCGCGCCCATGACGTGCAGATGGAAGTCCTGTTTTGCGGTGTGTGCCATTCCGACTTGCATCAGGCACGCAACGAATGGAAGAACACGGTTTTCCCGGTGGTGCCGGGCCACGAAATTGTCGGCCGTGTAACGGCAGTTGGTCCGGACGTGACGAAGTACAAGGCAGGCGATCTGGTGGGCGTGGGATGCCTGGTCGATTCGTGCCGCACGTGTGCGAGTTGCGAGGAAGGTCTCGAGCAGTATTGCGAAAACGGTTTTGTCGGCACGTACAACGGCGTGGACCGGGTTGACGGTCAAATCACTTACGGCGGTTATTCGACGCAACTGGTAGTAGATGAAGCATTCACGCTGCGCGTGCCGGAGAACCTCGACCCGGCGGGTGTGGCGCCGTTGCTATGCGCGGGTATCACGACGTATTCGCCGCTGCGCACGTGGGGCGCCGGTCCTGGCAAGAAGGTCGGGATTGTCGGCCTTGGCGGCCTGGGTCACATGGGCGTGAAGCTGGCCCGTGCGATGGGCGCACATGTCGTGTTGTTCACGACGTCCCCGTCGAAGATTGAAGATGCCAAGCGGCTTGGTGCGCATGAGGTTGTCATTTCAAAGAATGCTGAGGAGATGGGCGCACATGCCAATAGCTTCGATTTCATTCTGAATACGGTGGCTGCGCAGCATGATTTGAATCCGTTTTTGAATCTGCTCAAGCGCGATGGGACGATGACGCTGGTTGGAGCGCCGGAGCATGACCATCCGTCGCCGCAGGTATTCAATCTGATCTTTAAGCGCCGCCGGCTGGCTGGGTCGTTGATTGGCGGGATTGCTGAGACGCAGGAAATGCTGGATTTTTGCGGCGAGCATGGGATTACTTCGGATATTGAGGTGATTCCTATGCAGGGGATTAATGACGCTTTTGAACGGATGCTTAAGAGTGATGTTAAGTATCGGTTTGTTGTTGATCTGGATTCCTTACGGAAGTGATTTTGTTTTTGCCTTTGCGGCGGCATTGGCCGTGTTCTTAGGGCTTTGGTCTTTCCTTGTTCTGGCTTTGGTGCCTTTCCTTGATTTGTTAGTGGTCTATTAGCGTTGCCCC
>NZ_JALPRI010000010.1:0-222325 GCF_030464785.1 Paraburkholderia sp. SEWSISQ10-3 4 | reverse complement strand
CAGATTCCAGTCGCACCACTACCCTGAGCGAGCTGCGGGACCCGCTTAGCAGGGGTTTCTAGCCGCTTTCTTTTGCCTACTTTTCTTTGCGGCGGTGTATAGACCGGAGACATAGCTGACAGGTGTGCGGGGACATGGTTGACACTTCCGGGTACTAAAACGCCCGGTCCCGACCATGCCCTGGAACGCAAGAGACACCATGAGCCTCCGACAGGAATTTGTTCATCTGGCCAGTCAGGACACGCTGACGATGACCGAACTGTGCCAGCGCTTTAACATCAGCCGGCAGACCGGCTACAAATGGCTCAATCGCGGCGAGAACGCGCTGTCAGATCAATCCCGGCGCCCTGCCAGCAGTCCCTCGAAGACCCCCGCTGCGATGGAGCAGGAAGTGGTGCGGCTGCGCCAGGCCCATCCGCGCTGGGGCGGGCGCAAGATCCGCCGGCGCCTGCAGGATCTGGGCTTTGAGGCGGTGCCACAGCCCAGCACCGTGACCGACATCCTGCACCGGCACAACCTGATCCTGCCGGCCGATTCAGCCATGAGCCAACCCTGGAAGCGCTTTGAGCACGACCAGCCCAATGTACTCTGGCAGATGGACTTCAAGGGGCACTTCGACACCCTCCAGAAGGAGCGGTGCAGTCCCCTGACGGTGCTCGATGACCACTCGCGCTTCAGCATCCTGCTACGCGCCTGTGGACCAACCGACACCGCTACCGTGCAGACGGGATTGCGGGAGGCGTTTGGACACTATGGCCTGCCGTTACGCATCAATACCGATAACGGCTCGCCGTGGGGTTCGCCTGGCAGTCCGGGTCAGCTCACCGAGCTGGCCGTCTGGCTGATCCGGCTGGGTATCCGTATCAGCTACAGCCGGCCTTACCACCCGCAGACCAACGGCAAGGACGAGCGGTTTCACCGTACGCTGAAGGCTGAAGTACTGAACGGACGAAGCTTCGCTACCCAGCAGCACGTGCAACAGGAACTGGACCGCTGGCGCACCGTATATAACTGCGAGCGCCCGCATGAGGCGATCGGCATGGACACACCGGTCAGCCGTTACCGGCCGAGCCCCCGGGCGTATCCATCGATCCTGCCGGAGCCGGAGTACGGCCCGGATGACGTGGTACTGCGGGTCAAGGCGAATGGTCAGCTACGCTTTGAAGGACGACACCTCAGGGTCTCGAATGCACTTTATGGGCTGCTGGTTGCGGCACGCGCAAAGCCGGGCGAAGACGGCGTATTTGAATTCTGGTTTGCCCATCATCGCATCCTCACCCTTGACCTGAGGAGCGGCAATCGCTGACCATAAAGTGTCAACGATGTCTCCGCACGTCTGTCAACCATGTCCCCGGTCTATACACGGCGGCAAAGAAAAGTAGGTGCCCCCCCGCACAGGGGGAACGCTAATAAACCACTAACAAAACAAGGAAAGGCCAAAGCCCTAAGAACACTGACAATCAAGCGCCGAGCAGGCAAAAAAACCAAGTCACATTAACCCACAAACCACAGCGGCAACCACCGAGCCGCCAACCAACACAACCCCGACAATCCGCCGCTTATTCAACTCAGTCCACAACAAGACCCCGGTCAGGGACAGCAAAATCATCCCCCCCGCAATCGTATCGATCAACAAAACCCACCCAACACTCAACCCCACACCACGATGCAAATTATTCATCGTAGTAAGAAACGAATTCTGCGTGCGTTTCACCGCCACAAACCCATTCCCAACCCAATACTCGGCCTGCACATTCTGACCAGGCCCAAAAATCCCGACTTGCCAGAACTCCGGCTGCATCGTGCTGCGATCACCCCATGCCACCGCATGCGCCGGTTCGCGTTTCACCCGCCCCGGCTTGCCGTCGATCTTTAATTCGCCCTTGAGCCACTTCGCCATCTCCATCGGCGAACCCAATTTCTTCTGCGGCACAGGAATCTGCATCTCCTCGACCTGCGGCTCACCCGACGACACCTTCAACGGTCCGCCGCGATGATTCAGCAAAAACCCCGTCGCGCCAAACATCAGCCCCAACACCGCGCCCCACAGCCCAACCCAGCCGTGCACCTTGCGCAACCACTTGATGAAATTCGCCCGCCGCGAACGCTGGCGCCGCGCCGCCTGCTCGGCGTCGTCCATCAGATGATGACCGCGCTCCGGCCTACGGGCCGTGTATTGCGTGCCGGCACCAGCAACAGGTTTCATATCGATCGAATCAGGCGCGTTCACATTCATGCTCCAGGCGCAGCAAGTTAAACCCCCGCCGAAAGGCGGCGACAAGACGCTCGCTCTCATCAGCGGTAAAGGAAAGTTCAAAAAGAAGGGCCGGACAGACCCGGCTTGCGGTCCAGGCCGTCCGGCTGAGAGGCTGGCTGGCAGTCACAGAGGAGGAGAAATGTGACAGAAAGCTGGCGATGCCTTTCAATTGAGAATGGCTATCATTACACAATTGGAGCATTTGCTCAATTGCAATGCTCGGTATCCGCTTGACATCCGGGCGGCGCAAACCGACTCTAACTGGCGATCCCGTCAACGTTGCCGTTCCGGATACCTGCCCGCCATGCGCCTCACCTCTTTGGTCTGTCTTGCCTCTCTCGGCTGGCTTGCCGGTGTCCATGGCGCGAGCGCGAGCATTGCGGCCAAGCTGGACGATCCCTATACCAACGAAGGTGAAACGCAGACCTTCACCGTCAATGCCGACGGCTCCTTCTCCAAGCTCGATTCGATGACGCTGCACGTGAACAACGAAGCAGGCGTCGCCCGAGTCGCGCAGCAATACGTGTGGTTCAACCGCAATATGGCGGACGTGCAGATCATCGAGGCCTACACGACCACCGCCGACGGCGTGCGTCACGACGTGCAGCCCGATCAGATCCGCGACGTGCAGGAAGCGCGCTCGTTCGACGCGCCGATGTTCCAGGACATCCAGGAAAAGGTGATCGTGTTCCCCGCCGTCGAACCCGGCTCGCGCGTGCATCTCACCTATCGCAAGACGCAAAAGCAGCCGATCGAGTTGGGCGAATTCAGCGACTTCACTCCGCCCGATCTCGCGCCGACCCACAACTTTCACCTCATCTACGATCTGCCCGCCGGCAAGCCGCTTTATGCCGATGCACGCGGCTTCACCGCGCTTCAACCGGTCACGCGCGACGGCCGCACTCGCTACGAATACCGTTACGACAAGGCGCATTTCAGCCGTCTGGAGCGCGGCTCGATCGCGTATGTGTCGTACGGCGACCGGCTCATGGTCTCGACCTTTCCGGACTACGCCGCTTTCGCCGCCAGCTACAGGGCGTCCGCCGCCGACCCGAGCGCGCGCGACACCGCCGTCACACGTCTCGCGCAAAACCTCACCGCACGCGACCACACCCCGCACGACAAAGCCAAAACGCTGTACGACTGGGTACGCCGCAACGTCCGCTATGTGGCGATCTATGTTGGGCGCGGTTCGGTGGTGCCGCACAGTGCAAGCGCGATCCTCGCGAACCGCTATGGCGACTGCAAGGATCACGTGGCGTTGTACGGCGCGATGCTCGACGCCGTCGGCGTTCGCAATGAGCCGGCGCTGATCAGCAGCGGCTCGATTTACACGTTGCCCAGCGTGCCGGGCTACGGCGTCATCAATCACGTGATCACCTGGCTGCCGGATTTGCAGCAATATGCGGACTCGACCGCATCGAATGTCGAATTCGGTTTTTTGCCGTCGTCCGATATGAACCGCCCTACCGTCCTCGTCAATCAGGGGGTGGTCGCGCAAACGCCGGCCACCGCGTTGATGACGCGCAGCACCGACCTGTCGATCAAGGTCGAACCGGATGGCTCGGCGAGCTTCACTTATCGTCTGGAAGCATCGGGCGCCACGGCCGAACAGGCGCGCGCGATGTTGCGCACGCAGACGCCCGCGCAACGTGAGGAGTCGATCCAGGCGGAACTGCGCAGCGCCAACCTGCGCGGCACCGCCACACTGACCACCAGCGACCTCACCGCTCCAGACGGCCCGCTGACCATCACGATGAAAGGCACGCTCGAAAGTCTGGTGGTGCCGGGCGCCGCGGCATCGATCCCGGCGCTGACGAGTATGGCCGGCGGCTTCGAGGCGGACACCCGCTACTGGCTCGGCGAACGGCAGCGCACGCAGCCATTCGTCTGCCACAACCTGACGTTGCATGAACGCGCGCGCATTGAATTGCCCGCGAATTTTCACGTGCTGGAAATGCCGGAAGCGAAACGAACCCAGGACCGCTTCGTCGATTTCCAGTCGCAGTACACGTTCGATCCGCTCAGCAACGTGGTGACGATGACGCGCGACGGCGCCACCCATTTCGATAGCGAGGTCTGCTCGCCCGACGACTTCGCGAAAATGCGTCCCGCGATCGAAGCGATCGGGCGCGACGTGCGCGCCGAAGTGATCGTCAAATCGACACTGGTGGAATCGTCGAGCGTGGCGTCGCAGGCGCCGTAGGACCGCTGCCGCTCAAACCGGCCAGAGCGGTCCTTCCTCCATCGCGCCGAGCTGCTCGCGCAGTTCGAGGATGCGGTCTTCCCAGTAGCGCTGCGTGTTGAACCACGGAAACGCCGCCGGAAACGCCGGGTCGTCCCAACGGCGCGCGAGCCATGCCTGGTAGTGAATCAGCCGCAGCGTGCGCAACGCCTCGACGAGATACAGTTCGCGCGGCTCGAAGTCGCAGAAGTCTTCGTAACCCGCGAGCAGATCCGCCAGCGCACGCGAAGCCTCGACGCGATCGCCGGGCAGCAGCAGCCATAAATCCTGCACGGCCGGACCCATGCGGCTATCGTCGAAGTCGACGAAATGCGGACCCGCGTCGGTCCACAACACATTGCTCGGATGACAATCGCCGTGCATTCGCAACATGCGAATATCGCCGGCCCGCTCGAAGGCGCGCTCGACGGCTTCCAGTGCGAGATTCACCACGGTCTGCCAGGCAGTGCGCACATCGTCAGGCACGAAGTTGTGCGACAGCAAGAAATCCCGCGGCTCGTAGCCGAACGTGTTGATGTCGAGCGTCGGGCGTTCGGTGTAGTTCTGCGTCTGTCCAACTGCATGGATGCGGCCGATGAAACGCCCCAGCCATTCGAGCGTATCGCGCCGGTCCAGATCGGGCGCACGGCCCCCGCGGCGTTCGAAGATCGAGAAACGGAAACCGTCGAAGGTATGCAGCGTGCGGCCTTCGAAAACACGCGCGGGCACGGCCGGAATCTCACGCGCGGCGAGATCGGCGACAAAGGCGTGTTCTTCGAGAATGGCGGCGTCGGTCCAACGCTCGGGACGATAGAACTTGGCGACCACGGGCGGACCGTCTTCCACTCCCACCTGGTACACGCGGTTCTCGTAGCTGTTGAGCGGCAGCATGCGGCCGTCGGTGTACACACCGACGCTGCTGAGCACGCTGTCGAGCGCGTCGAGCACGATTTCCGGCTTGAGCCGGGCGAAAGGTACGGCGCTATCGGCGCCGTCCTGTGGGTCGAAATTGTCGTCGTTCATGTCCGCATTGTGCGCCGCGCCGCCGTCAAAGACGAGGGCGTCGGCTCACCGTGCGGCTAACAGCCACCTGCAACCACCATGAATCGGACTCAAACCAGCTTCAATGCACCTGTGCGCTCGACGGACGAACCTGCTCGCCCGTATCGATCAGATCTTCAAGGAAAAAGGGTTCAGTATTGAGATGCTCCGATGTGCCGGGTTCGCCGGCATACCAGGCCACCATAGCCATGTCGCCGAGAATGCGCATGACAATCCCGCGTGCGCCCTGCGGCACCGCGATATGCACCGATCGGACAATGGAACCGATTTGCATGATGTTTCCCCGTTTCTCCCATAGCCGGCTTTATGGTTTCCGCGCCGGTCAAGGTGATGATAAAAGCGCCGCTTCGCCGATAACGTTGCGTACGCACCCAATCTGCTGCGCGTAAGACGCGTGAGAGGTTCGAGTCATTGTTCCCGTTTTGCGGGGCCATGGAAAGCGCGAACTCAGGGCTCTTCACCCGTCGTTTCGCCCTATTCCCATTACAGCGCGCCGGGCCGATGATCTGGGCGTAAAGCGTCGTAACGAGATCATCATAAACCCAGCCGGGGCGATATATCAAAATCATGCAGCATCAGAACGACCCGCTTAATCCGCCCGTTGCGACCGCCGGCCACCGTCGCGGCATGCCTCATGGCCGCTGTGTGCGCCACACTGGCGCCGCCGCCTTTCATCCCCTTAACTAGCCATGTGGATCGTTCGCCTGGCGCTGCGGCGCCCCTATACCTTCGTCGTGCTGGCCCTGCTTTTGCTGATCGTCGGCCCGCTGACGATCCTGCGCACGCCGACCGACATTTTCCCAAATATCGACATTCCGGTGCTGTCGGTGATCTGGTCGTACAACGGCCTGCCCGCCGATGAAATGGAAAAACGCATCGTGCTCAACTACGAGCGCGGGCTCTCGACCGCGGTCAACGACATCGAGCATACGGAGTCGACGTCGCTGAACGGGATTGCGGTGGTGAAGATCTTTTTCCAGCCGCACGCGAATATCGATGAAGCGCTCGCCGAAGTCACGGCGCTGTCACAGACGCAACTGCGTTCGTTGCCGCCGGGCATCACGCCGCCGAATATCCTGCGCTACAACGCCTCGACGGTGCCGATCCTGCGCCTCGCGCTGTCGTCCCCTTCACTCACCGAGCAGGAGCTGTTCGACTTCGGCAATAACTTCCTGAAGACGCAGCTCGCCACCGTGCCGGGCGCTTCGGCTCCATTGCCGTATGGCGGCAAGCAGCGACAGATCATGGTCGATATCGATTCGCGCAAGCTGCAGGAGCGCAATCTGTCGCCGATGGACGTGGTCAACGCCGTCACCGCGCAGAATCTGATCCTGCCCTCGGGCACTGCGAAAATCGGCTCGACGGAATATTCGGTGGAGATGAACGGCAGTCCGGATTCGCTCGCCGGCCTCAATAACATTCCGATCAAATCCACGGCTAACGGCACCGTCTATATCCGCGACGTCGCTCATGTGCGCGACGGCTTCCAGCCGCAAACCAACATCGTGCGCGTGAACGGCCAGCGCGCCGCCTTGCTGACCATCAACAAAAGCGGCAACACGTCCACGCTCGAAATCGTCGACCGTATCAAGAAGATGATGCCGACGCTACGCAACCTCGTGCCGGCTTCGTTGAACATCGATCCGGTCGCCGATCAGTCGCTGTTCGTGCGCGCCTCGGTGCAGGGCGTGCTGCGCGAAGCGCTGATCGCCGCGTGCCTCACCGGTCTGATGATTCTGCTGTTCCTCGGCAACTGGCGCGCGACGCTGATCATCGCGGTATCGATTCCGCTGTCGATGATCACCTCGATCATCGCGCTGTCGATGCTCGGCGAAACCATCAACATCATGACGTTAGGCGGGCTCGCGCTCGCGGTCGGTATTCTGGTCGACGACGCGACAGTGGCGATCGAAAACATCAGCCATCAACTCGAGCAAGGCAAAACGCTGGAGCAGGCGATTCTCGACGGCGCGCATCAGATCGCGATTCCGACGCTGGTCTCAACCTTATCGATCTGCATCGTGTTCGTGCCGATGTTTCTGCTAACGGGCGTCGCGCACTACCTGTTCATTCCGCTCGCCGAAGCGGTGGTGTTCGCGATGCTGGCCTCGTACTTCTTCTCGCGTACGCTCGTGCCGACCATGGCGAAGTACCTGCTGCGCCATCACCACAAGCCGGCAGATCTACACCATGCGTCCGAGCAGACGCGCAATCCGTTCATGCGCGTGCACTACGCCTTCGAGCGTGGCTTCGCACGTTTTCGCGATCGCTATCGCGTGTTTCTCGAAGCGCGGGTTGCGCGGCCGGGTCTGTTCGTGACGCTGTTTCTCGTCTGCTGTGGCGCGTCGATGCTGCTGATGCCGTTTCTCGGCCGCGACTTTTTCCCACAAGTCGATGCGGGCACCATCGCGCTGCATCTGCGCGCGAAAACCGGCATGCGGGTCG
The DNA here is from genome assembly GCF_030464785.1 of Paraburkholderia sp. SEWSISQ10-3 4. Taxonomy (NCBI): domain Bacteria; kingdom Pseudomonadati; phylum Pseudomonadota; class Betaproteobacteria; order Burkholderiales; family Burkholderiaceae; genus Paraburkholderia; species Paraburkholderia sp. SEWSISQ10-3 4. The sequence goes on along the minus strand of NZ_JALPRI010000010.1, from coordinate 214,337 downwards.
AGGAAACCGCAGTGGTGACCGATCGGGTCGATACGCGGATTCGTCAGTTGATACCGCCCAGCGAGTTGCATTCACTCATCGACAATATCGGCTTGCCGGTCTCAGGTATCAACCTCTCATACAGCAACACCGGCACGATCGGCACCTCGGATTCGGACATACTCATCACGCTGAATCCCGATCATCATCCGAGCGCCGACTATGTGCGCACGCTACGCCGCACGCTCACCGACGAATTTCCCGGCGTGCAGTTCGCCTTCCTGCCCGCAGATATCGTCAGTCAGACGCTCAACTTCGGCATGCCCTCGCCGATCGACATTCAGATCGTCGGGCGCGACGTCGCCGGCAATCGCGCGTTTGCCGCGCAGTTGCTGAACCGGCTGCGCACCGTGCCGGGTCTTGCCGATGCGCGCATCCAGCAGCCCGCCGATTTGCCGCGCATCTTTATCGACGTGGACCGTACACGCGCACAGCAAGCCGGTTTCTCGCAACGCGACATCGCAAGCGATCTGCTGATTACACTGTCCGGCAGCCAGCAGACCACGCCGACGTTCTGGCTCAATCCGCGCAACGGCGTCAGCTACAACGTGATCACGGAAGCGCCGCAATACACGATCGATTCGTTGCAATCGCTCGCGAACATTCCGCTGAATGCCAACGGCCGCAGCAATATTCTCGGCTCGCTCGCCACGATGAAACGCGAAGCGGGCAACGCGGTGCTCACGCACTACAACGCGCAGACCACCATCGACATTTTCGGCACCGCCGACGGCCGCGATCTCGGCGGCGTCTCCGACGACATCAGCAAGATCATCGACAGCGCCAAAGCCGATCTCCCCAAAACCTCGAGCATCGAAGTACGCGGCCAGGTGCAGACCATGAACGATTCGTTCTCGGGCCTGTTCGCCGGTTTGGTATTTGCGATCCTGCTGGTGTATCTGCTGATCGTGGTGAATTTCCAGTCGTGGCTCGATCCCTTCATCATCATTACGGCGCTGCCGGGCGCGCTCGCGGGCATCGTGTGGATGCTGTTTCTCACGCACACCACGCTATCGATTCCGGCGCTGACGGGCGCGATCATGTGTATCGGCATCGCCACCGCGAACTCGATTCTCGTGATCAGCTTTGCACGCGAACAGTTGCTCGAACACGGCGACGCGACGCGCGCGGCGATCGAGGCGGGCTTCACGCGTTTCCGTCCGGTGCTCATGACGGCGCTCGCGATGGTGATCGGCATGGTGCCGATGGCGACCGGTCTCGGCGAAGGCGGCGAGCAGAATGCACCGCTCGGGCGTGCGGTGATCGGCGGTTTGACGGTTGGCACTTTGGCTACGCTGATCTTCGTGCCCGTCGTCTTTTCGATGATCTACCGGCGGCTCGCGGCACGGCGTCAGCGTGCGGCCGAGCATGTGGTGCAAAAACCATGACGACTCGCACGACACACGCAACGCGAAGCACAAGAGGCAGCTTCGACTGCCCATGCATTCTGATAGGGGAAGCTTGATGGAAGGAAAACGTCCAGACGGATCCAACGCCGCGCCCGAGCCAGCGAAAGGGAAGCGCGCGCGCTGGGTAATCGTGGCGGTGGTTGTGGTGATCGTTCTGCTCGCGGCGCAAGGTATCTGGTCGCGCCATGACGCGCATGCGGCACTCGAGCGCGATGCCGAGCACGCCAGTCAGACGAGCGTCGAAGTCGTGCGTCCGCAGAAGTCGACGGCGGGACTCGACCTCGTGCTGCCCGGCAACGTGCAGGCGTTTCTCGACACGCCGATTTACGCACGCACCAACGGCTATCTGAAGAAGTGGTACGCGGACATCGGCGCGCACGTCAAGAACGGCCAGTTGCTTGCGGAAATCGACACACCGGAAGTGGACGATCAACTGCGCGCCGCCCGCGCCGACCTCGCGAATGCCAATGCCAACTACGCGCTCGCGAAAAGCACCGCCGACCGCTGGACCGACATGTTGAAAAGCAAATCGGTTTCGAAGCAGGAAACCGACGAGAAGGTCGGCGACATGCTCGCGAAGAAAGGCACGCTGGACGCCGCGCGCTTCAACGTGGCGCGCCTTGAAAAAACGCAGTCGTTCCAGAAGGTCTACGCGCCCTTCGACGGCATCGTGACGGCACGCAATGTCGATGTCGGCGCATTGATCGACGCGGGCAGTTCCGGTGGCCCGGCGAAGGAACTGTTCCATGTCGCGCAGGCGGACAGATTGCGTGTGTATGTGAACGTGCCGCAGGCCTATGCACAACAGGTCCGCGCGCAACAGACGGCGTTTCTGACGCTGACCGAGACGCCGTCCAAACATTATCCGGGGACCGTGGCGCGCACCTCGGGCGCCGTCGATCCGCAACAGCGAACCATGCTCGTCGAAGTCGATGTCGACAATCGCAATGGCGATCTGCTGCCGGGCGCATACGCGCAGGTGCATTTCGCTTTGGGCGCCGGCGCCGCGCCGTTTACGCTGCCTGGCAACGCGCTGCTGTTTCGCCCGGACGGCGTGAAAGTGGCCACCGTGGATCCACAGCACAAAGTGAAGCTGCTGCCGGTTTCGCTCGGAACGGACTTCGGCACGCGCGTGGCAATCGCATCCGGTTTGCAAGGCGATGAACAGGTGATTCTGAATCCGCAAGATTCGATCATCGATGGGGCGCCGGTGCGGATCGTGCCGGCAAAAGCGGGGGCTGGTGCGGGTAGCGCAGCGGGGGCTTCGGGTGCGGAGGGCGCTGCGGGTGCCTCTGGTGCAGCGGCCGCAAGCGCGCCAATTGCGCATGTCGCCAGCCTGCAATCAGCGAGGATGTTCTTGTGAGCGCGCCAGTATCACGTCGCCATGACGGGCCATCGTTTGCACACGGCTCGCTGCTTGCCGTAGCGTCCGTCTTTGTCTTCACGCTCACCGCCTGCACCGTGGGCCCCGACTACGTCAAACCATCGGCCACCACTGCCGCAACCTACAAGGAACTCGAAGGCACCGGCTGGAAGCCCGCGCAACCCGCCGACACCTTCACACGGGGCGCATGGTGGAGCGTCTACACGGACCCATCGCTCGACGCGCTCGAGCAGCAGGTGGCGAGCGTGAACCAGAACGTGCAGGCTGCCGAGGCGCGCTTTCGCGCCGCTCGCGCGACAGTTGCGCAATACCGCTCGAACTTCTTCCCGGTCGTCAGCGCGAATGGAGACTATTCACGCGCGCGGAGTTCGGCGAATGTGCTGCACAAATCGACCGCCGGTCTCACGCTGAACGATTACCTCGTGCAAGCCGACGCGTCGTGGGAACCGGACTTGTGGGGCCGCGTGTCGCGCAGCGTCGAAGGCGCAAAAGCCGAAGCGCAGGCGAGCGCCGCCGATGCGCAAGCCGTGCTCCTCTCCATGCAGGCCGAACTGGCGACGGACTACTTCGAACTCCGCGGTCTCGATCAGGAACGCCAACTTCTCGATGATACGATCAAGGCCTACAAGGAAGCACTCGATCTGACGCAACACCGCTACGCCGGCGGCATCGCCACCGATGCCGACGTCGCGCAAGCGCAGACGCAGTTGCAAACCACTCAGGCGCAAGCGCTCGACCTCGGCGTGCAGCGCGCGCAACTCGAACACGCGATCGCGATCCTGATCGGGCAGACGCCCTCGACCTTTTCCCTGCCGGTTGCGCCGCTCACCGCCGTGCCGGTGGTCGCGGCGGCCGGCGTGCCATCCGCATTGCTCGAACGACGGCCCGACATCGCGTCGGCAGAACGGCACGTCGCCGATATGAACGCGCAGATCGGCGTGGCGACGGCGGCATTCTTTCCGAACCTGATTTTGTCGGTGACGGGTGGGCTCGAAGCGACCAACTACAGCCAATGGCTGCTGGCGCCGAGCCGTCTGTGGTCGCTCGGGCCGACGCTGGCCGGCACGCTGCTCGACTTCGGCGGACGTGCATCGGTTAAAGAGCAGGCTCGTGCGCACTACGACGAAAGCGTCGCGCAGTACCGCCAAACGGTGCTGACCGCGTTCGGCCAGGTCGAAGACAATCTCGCCGCCTTGCGCATGCTGGAACAGGAAGCCGCTGCACAGGACGACGCCGTGGCCGCCGCGCAGCGTTCGCTGTCGGTCGTGTCGAATCGCTATAAAAACGGCGCGATCACGTATCTCGACGTCGTGGTCGCGCAAACCACGGCGCTCACCAACGAGCGGACCGCGGTGTCGATCGCGCGCCGCCGCATGGCCGCGAGCGTCGCGCTGATCAAGGCATTGGGCGGCGGTTGGGACGCGTCCGCCTTGCCGACCGACGAACAGATCGTGCATCCCACAGCGCCCGCGAGCGATGCGGCGGCGCACGGTTAAGCTTTTCAGCGTATCCTTAACTTCTTTGAGTACTCTGCGCTGCCCAAGGAGATTTTTTCGTGACCGCATCGCCGGATTCCCACCGGACTGCTGCTTCGGCTGTTCCCGTTTCGTCTGCTTCTCTCACCTCCGCTTCTGTGTCTGGCGTCTCTGACATTCCCTATCTCGAACGTGGCACGCGCGCCTATTGGCGCGCCAGCATCGCACTGCTGTTCGCGGGTTACGCCACCTTCTCCCTGCTGTATTGCGTACAGCCATTGCTGCCTGCGTTCTCTACGGCGTTCAACGTGACGCCGGCACAAAGCAGCTTGTCGCTTTCAGTGACAACCGCCGCGCTCGCGCTCGCCATATTCGTGGCCGGCTTCGTCTCGGAAGGCTCGAGCCGTCACAAGCTGATGACGGCATCGCTCACGCTGTCGGCGTTGCTGACGATCGGCGTGTCGATCGCGCCGCACTGGCATCAATTGCTCGTGTTGCGCACGCTCGAAGGGCTCGCGCTCGGTGGCGTACCCGCCGTCGCGATGGCGTACCTCGCGGAAGAAGTGCATCCGGATGGACTCGGTCTGGCGATGGGTCTGTATGTGGGTGGCACGGCGATCGGCGGGATGGCTGGGCGTGTGATCACCGGCGTGGTAGCGGATCTGTTTTCGTGGCGCGTGGCAATCGGAACGATCGGCGTGCTCGGCATTCTGTCGATGCTCGCGTTTCGCGCCTTGCTGCCGCCGTCACGCCATTTCGTACCGCGTCGCGGGCTCGGCTTTTCCCATCACCGCACTGCGCTGCTCAAGCAATTCACGCGACCCGGCTTGCCGCTGCTGTTCCTGCTCGGCTTCGTGCTGATGGGCAGCTTCGTTACGCTGTACAACTACATCGGTTACCGGCTGCTCGCGCCGCCGTACCTGCTGAGTCAGACGGAGATCGGCGCGATTTTCGTCGTCTATCTGACGGGCGTGATTGCCTCGCCGTGGTCGGGTCGCATGGCCGACACCTTCGGTCGGGCACGCGTGCTGACCGCCAGCTTGCTGCTGATGGCATGTGGACTTGCACTCACGATGCTGCATCCGCTGGCGGCCATTGCAACCGGCATCGCTTGCGTGACGTTCGGCTTTTTCGCCGGACACTCGGTGGCGAGCGGCTGGGTTGGACGCCTCGCCAAAGAGGCCAAAGGCCAGGCGGCTGCGCTGTATCTGCTCGCGTATTACATCGGTTCGAGCGTGGTCGGCTCTTATGGCGGGCGCGTATGGGCGGGTTATGGCTGGAACGGTGTCGCCGGGCTGGTCGGCCTGCTGCTTGTCGTAGGCCTCGTTGCGGCTATACGCTTGCGTCAGCGCGAACGGATCACAGCATAAGGGAACGCTGCTGATCGGCTGTGCGGAAACGTGTGACCTGGACGCAGCGTGAATCAGCGCCTGCATGAGCCGTGCCCCGGTTAGGCGAGAACCATCCGCAGCGCATCAAACAGGCCTGAAAAGTAAGGCCCGTGTAAGCAAACACTTCATTTTCTACGGGGTTTTTGCTGCAACGCGCCAATCGCGGCGCCCCTTGCAGTACTGGGTTCAGCAGCCTGCGAAGACGCGCTGCAGCGCCGCAATACGTTGTTATGTTGATCTAAGCGTCGTCTATACTCGAATCGACCGCTGGCAGTGCATGACTCCAGAAATCGAGCCGCTGCCCGCGTTGGTATTACATAAGGAGACGGGTATGACGACCTACTTTACGATCGGCGATTTCATCCTGGTCATTCCGATGGCGCTGGCCGGCGCCCTGTTTGTCGGCGCGCTACCCTGCAAGACGGAATTTCGGCACAACGCGTTGCGCGTGCTTGGCGCGCTCATCGGCGTAGTGTTCGCGGTCGTGCTGGTCGAGGGCTTGCCTGCGCTAGTGTAGCGGGGTCCGGCGAAGGCGGTCTGTGCGCTTCGCCGATGGTTCGGTCGACTGAACGCAGTCGCTTCGGCCATTGCGCGGGAAGCGTGTGTGCTTGAACTGCGTTGAAAAAAAGCCGCCTCATGGGCGGCTTTCTTCGTTTCTACGGCGTGTCTTTTACTGCATGCATCTACGACCTGACACGCCGCGGAATCAGATCGCCTGATCCGTCGACGGTTTTTCCCAAAGGTTAATGCCGCCTTCGGTCGCGTAGCGATCGATCTCCGCCAGCTCTTCCTTCGAGAACGCGAGATTCTTCAGTGCACCGACGTTCTCGCGCACCTGCTCCGCGCGGCTTGCGCCGATCAATACCGACGTGACACGCGGATCGCGCAGCGCCCAGGCGAGTGCCATCTGCGCGAGGCTTTGTCCGCGACGCTGCGCGATGTCGTTGAGCTTGCGCACGTGCTCGATGTTTTGCGGGCTCAGATGCTCCTGCTTCAACGAACCGCCGCCCGGCTTGTTGACGCGCGCGTCTTCCGGCACGCCGTTCAGATATTTGCCGGTGAGCAAACCCTGCGCGAGCGGCGTGAACGCGATGGCGCCCGCGCCGACTTTCTCGAGCGTGTCCAGCAATTCCTGTTCAATCCAGCGGTTCAGCATGTTGTACGCAGGCTGATGGATCAGAAGCGGCACCTTGTACTCGGCGAGCAGCTTCGCCATTTCGAGCGTCTTGGTGGCCGAGTACGACGAAATACCGATGTACAGCGCCTTGCCCTGCTGCACAGCGGTCGCCAATGCACCGGCGGTTTCTTCGAGCGGCGTATCGGCATCGAAACGATGCGAATAGAAGATATCGACGTAGTCGAGGCCCATGCGCTGCAGGCTCTGATCGAGACTCGCGAGTACGTATTTACGCGAGCCGCCGCCCTGGCCGTACGGACCCGGCCACATGTCCCAACCCGCCTTCGACGAAATCAGCAGTTCGTCGCGATACGGCTTGAAGTCGTCCTTGAAGAGCCGGCCGAAATTGGTTTCGGCGCTGCCGTACGGAGGGCCGTAGTTGTTGGCCAGGTCGAAGTGCGTGATGCCCAGATCGAAGGCCGTGCGCAGGATGTCGCGCTGCGTGGAGATCGGCGTGGTATCGCCAAAGTTGTGCCACAGGCCCAGCGACAGCGCCGGCAGTTTGAGACCCGACTTGCCGCAGACGCGGTATTTCATGTCCGAATAGCGTTCTGAAGCTGCTTCGTAAGCCATTGCTAGTGTCCTTGATGTTGAAGTCGCCCGGCGATCACGGGCGTGAGGAAATCACATGCTGCGGGAGGCGTGCAGGTTTTATATTCAGGTATGGGTGAGGCCAGACCGCTATGGTAGCCAATCGCCGCGATGCGTGCAGGCACCCAGTATGCGGGATGGACGACAGCTTGCGGCTCCCCTACACTTTGGCCGATCAAAGCTTAGCGGAGGGATGGATTCATGACGAAGGCGATTTCAATCGCGCTGATTGTCGGCGGTATCGTGCTGTTGTATTTCGGCGGACAGGCGTTCAACTCGGTCAGCAGCGAGGTGTCCCGCGTGTTCACCGGATCTCCGACCAACAAGGCGATCATGCTGATCGTGGGTGGCGTTATCGCGACGATTGCCGGCCTGACCGGGATGGCTGTTTCCGGGCGCAAGCGGTAGAGCGTTAATTGCCTGCACGGCGCGGGGCCAACGGGCCTCCACGCCGCGCAACGCAAAAAAACTAGAAGGCAATTTCGGGCTTGGCCGCCGAGCGGGATCCCGGCAGAGGCACATTGCTCGCCCCGTGATAAGTGAACACCAGAGAAAATTTCACCTGATCGCTGAGATTCTTGCCAGCCGAATGCAGTGTGTTGCAATGAAAAAACACCACGTCGCCCGCCTTGAGCTCGGGCGAAACCGCGGTGCGAATCAACGCCTGATTCTCTTCCAGATCGGAGCGGAAAAACTTGGCCTCGTCGAAGCGGTCGGACGTGAAGGCTGCGCTATGAGACTTCGGCACCAGCCACAACGCACCGTTATCAATCGTTTCCGACCCGACCGCGAGCCACACCGACACCAGGTCGTCACGCTCGAACGACCAATATCTCACGTCACGATGCCAGCCGGTCAAACTGCCGTAGGCAGGGTGCTTGGTCATCATGCAATTGTGATGCGCCCGCGATAAGCGCGGCTCCTCGCCGAAGTACAACTCCATCCAGCCGCGAATTTCCGGCGCGGTGGCCCATTGCGCGAAATGCGGATGGCGCCCGTACGCATCCAGCAGGCGGCGAACCGTATGCCCACCCGGCGCGTGTTTGGATTCCGGTGCGCCCGGATAGCGCAGATCCGCTTCGAATTCGATTGGTGCGGCCGCTTCCTGCAGCTGGCGCTCCGCAATCTGCTTCAGTTCAGCGCAACGCTCGGGCGAAACCAGTCCCGGCACGACGACAAATCCCTGCTCCCGCAACGTTTGAATCTGCTCTTTCTTCGAGTGAAGTGACATGGTGTTCCGTTACTTTCGACTGACTGATGCTCGATTGTAAAACGGGCGCGATCGGACTGCGCGCTGTTTCACCTGCCGGGAAGCCGGGGCCTTACGCACTACTTTCACGCGAACTGGCGGTTTGCATGGCACGCTGCCTGGGCACGCACGCACGAAAATCGATCGCAAAGGGCGCGACCCCGCAAACTCGCGCAGCGCGTTTACCCCGTAAAAACCCGTATTCGCAGGGTAAAAACCGACTTTCTGACGTCATGAATCGCGTGTAGCCTGCACACATGTTGATCGTTCTTCCCGCACTTTTACGGCACGCACAGGCCGCCAAGGCCGACTCCGCCGTCCTCCGTGTCCTTTCCAGTCGAATTCCGGGCTTTCGCGTCGTCCATCGCGACACCGCCGTTGGCACATTTGGTGCTCCTTCTGGCGCACACTCCGTCGCGCGACACGTTGCCTACTTGTGAAGCCATGCATACTCTTCTGAGCACCCGTCTTACCCGCGCCGCATTGAAAGCGGCGCGTCCGGCACGCCGCCATGTCGTGCGTGCACTGCGTCACCATGCCACTCGCACTCGCGCACTAGGCGAGCAATGGCGCGAAGCCAAAGCGGTCGACGGCATTCGCACGTGGTTCCACACCTTCTTCTCCGCGCTGCGCCTGCAAGGCAGTTCGCGCCGTTTTTCGCTGCGCACACTACTGCGCAAACCGACGCCGCTGCGCCTCACCGCGACGCGCAATGCACCGGTCGTCGCGCCGCAAAGTACGAGCCGCCGCCCGCGCCGGATGTCGACGAGTGGTAGCAGCGGCTGGTTTGCGTTCGCGTTTGCGAGCCGCTGAGTGCGTGGCTAAGCAAGTGGCTGAATAGGCGGCTAAGTGAGCCGCCGAACGCGTCGCGGTGCACTGCAAAGGCAATAAAAAACCCCGCTCGGCTTACGCCGGCGGGGTTTTTTGCTGAAACGGACTGTGTGCGCTTATTCGGCGAGCGCGACAACCGGTTCGGTGCCTGCAGCTTCGGCGAGCACCAGAGCCTTGTCCGTGGCTTCCCACGTGAATTCCGGCTCTTCGCGGCCGAAGTGACCGTAGGCCGCGCTCTTCTCGTAGATCGGACGCAGCAGGTCGAGCATCTGGATGATGCCCTTCGGACGCAGGTCGAAATGCTCCAGCACCAGCTTCGTGATGACTGCATCCGACACGCGGCCCGTGCCGAACGTGTTGACCATGACCGACGTCGGCTGGGCAACGCCGATCGCGTACGACACCTGAATCAGGCAGCGCGACGCCAAACCAGCCGCCACGATATTCTTCGCGACATAACGGCCGGCATAAGCCGCCGAACGGTCGACCTTCGACGGATCCTTGCCCGAGAACGCGCCGCCGCCGTGCGGCGCCGCGCCGCCGTACGTATCGACGATGATCTTGCGGCCCGTCAGACCGCAATCGCCTTGCGGACCGCCGATCACGAACCGACCGGTCGGGTTCACCAGGAACTTGATGTCGCCCTTGATCAGGTCAGCCGGCAGCGTCGGCTTGATGACTTCTTCGATCACGGCTTCGCGCAGCGTGGCCAGATCGATGTCCGGCGAATGCTGCGTGGACAGCACGACCGTGTCGATCGCATGCGGCTTGCCGTCGACATAACGCACGGTGACTTGCGACTTCGCATCCGGACGCAGCCAGGGCAGACGGCCGTCGCGGCGCAGATTCGCCTGACGTTCCACCAGACGGTGCGACAGGTGGATCGGCAGCGGCATCAGTTCCGGCGTTTCTTCACACGCATAACCGAACATCAGGCCCTGGTCGCCAGCGCCTTGATCGAGGTTATTGTCGTGCGCACGGTCCACGCCCTGGGCGATGTCCGGCGATTGCTTGTCGTACGCCACCAGCACCGCGCAGCCGCGGTAGTCGATACCGTAATCGGTGTTGTCGTAGCCGATGCGCTTGATCGTGTTGCGCGCGACCTGGATGTAATCGACGTTCGCGGTGGTGGTGATTTCACCGGCCAGCACGACGAGACCCGTGTTGCACAGCGTTTCGGCTGCGACACGCGAGTACTTGTCCTGGGTCAGGATAGCGTCGAGGATGGCGTCCGAAATCTGATCCGCGACTTTGTCGGGATGGCCTTCGGACACGGATTCGGAGGTGAAGAGATAATCGTTTGCCACGTTGCAGACTCCTGTTTTGTGGTTACGGTTGAGTTTCACGTAGCCAGCTTCGGGAGCCTTGAAGCGGCGACGCTTTAGCGGATTACCTTACCGGCAGGGGGCCTATCCCATGGATCGCACCCGCCAGCTTCGCCCCGCAAGTTGTCTATTAACTCGGCGAAGCCCTTATTATAGCGACTTCCTTTGATTGTCACAGAGTGATCACCCGTGCTGTATTTCGACCCGTCTTCAGGTTTCTTGAGCAAAGCGTCGCTCGACGCCCTAAACGGAGGGGCGGCATGCTGAGTCGTCTTGGCGCCCACCTGGCCATTGGACTGCTGAAATTTCTGGCGTTGCTGCCATACGGTTTCGTTGCGCGACTGGGCGACGGGCTGGGCTGGCTGCTCTACCAGATACCCAGCAACCGTAAACGCATCGTCCATATCAATCTGAGCCTGTGCTTCCCGGAGTGGAGCGCTGAGCACCGCGAAGAGATCGCGCAGAAACACTTCCGCCACGCGATCCGCAGCTATGTCGAGCGCAGCGTCCAGTGGTTCGGGTCCGCAGAGAAGCTGGAAAAGCTCGTGCAGGTGGATAGCGAGATCGATCTACTGGATCCCGACATGCCGCCCACCCTGTTGCTCGGCGCGCATTTCGTCGGTATTGAGGCGGGCTCCGTGTTCATCAATCACGCGCTGCGCCGGCAGTGCGGCGCGCTCTACCAGCCGATGTCCAACAAGGTGCTCGACGACGTGGCAATTGCCGCGCGCGGCCGCTTCGGCGCGGACATGGCAAGCCGTGCCGACAGTGCGCGCATCGTGCTGCGCTGGTTGCGCGACCGCAAGCCGGTCATGCTCGGCGCCGACATGGACTACGGCATGCGCAACTCGACGTTCGTGCCGTTCTTCGGCGTACAGACGTGCACGCTGACTGCCGTCGGGCGGCTCGCCGGGGTCGGCCACGCGCAAGTGGTGCCGTTCATCGGCGAGGTGCTGCCGAACTATAAGGGCTACCGGCTGAAGGTCTTCAAGCCGTGGGACAACTACCCCACCGGCGACGACGAAGCCGACGCGCGCCGCATGAACGCCTTCCTCGAAGAGCAGATTCCGTTGATCCCCGAGCAGTACTACTGGGTGCACAAGCGCTTCAAGACCCGGCCGCCGGGCGAGCCGAGCGTCTATGACCGGCCTTCGAAAAAAGGCGCCTGAACGCTTAAATAAAACGGCGTTCGGCCCACCTGCAGGCGCGTCACTTACAATAGCGTGATGAAACTGAAATTCACCAAAATGCACGGCGCGGGTAACGACTTCGTCGTGCTCGACGGCTACACCCAACCGGTCAACCTGACGCCGGCGCAGGTGCGCGCGCTCGCGGACCGGCATTTCGGCGTCGGCGCGGACCAGTTGCTGCTGGTCGAAAAGCCCACCGTGGACGGCGTCGATTTCAGATATCGCATCTTCAATTGCGACGGCGGCGAGGTCGAGCATTGCGGCAACGGCGCGCGCTGCTTCGTCAAGTTCGTGCGCGACAACGGCCTGACCGACAAGCGCAGCGTGCGCGTGCAAGTGCAGAACGGCACCATCCAGCTGACCATGCAGGAGAACGGCGAGGTACTGGTCGACATGGGCGCGCCCGTGTTCGAACCGGAGCGCGTACCGTTCGCCACCAAAGGCCTCGAAGGCCGCCGCGAGGGTGCGGACACGCTCTGGCCGCTCGACGTGAATGGCGTGACGCGCTGGATTTCGGTGGTGTCGATGGGCAATCCGCACGCTGTGCAAGTGGTCGACGACGTCGAAGATTTTCCGGTGCTCGTCGAAGGTCCGGTGATCGAGCGGCATGCACGTTTCCCGCAGCGAGTGAACGCGGGCTTCATGCAGATCGTTGGACGTAGCGAGGTTAAGCTGCGGGTCTACGAACGCGGCGTCGGCGAGACGCTGGCGTGCGGTACGGGCGCGTGCGCTGCCGTCGCCGCCGGCATTCGGCGAGGACTGCTGGATGCGCCGGTGCGCGTGCACACGCACGGCGGCCAGTTGACCATCACGTGGGACGGCACGCAAGACGCGCCGCTGCTGATGGCCGGCCCCGCGACAACCGTCTTCGAAGGCGAGATCGAACTGGCCGACTGACCCGCGCCAGCGCACTACCCGATTCAGCGGCCGAGCGATCGGCCCAGGAAGTACCAGACAAGCGGCCTCGAACAGGCCGACTAAGAAGCCAACGACAGCCGATGAAAAGCCGGACGAAACAGCGCTTTCACCGGCTGACCGAACTCATGACCGATGCGCCGCCCGAGGGCGTCGTCCCGTAGTCCTTTAGCCGAAACCATGAACGATCGCGAAGTCGCCGAATATCTGCTCGCCAACCCCGAATTCTTCGCCGAACACGCGGAAATGCTCGCGACGATCCGGCTTGCGAACCCGCACGGCAAAGCCGCGGTATCGCTGCAGGAACGGCAGATGGAAATGCTGCGCGACAAGAACAAGCATCTCGAACGGCGTCTGGCCGAGCTGCTGCGCTACGGTCACGAAAACGACAGCATTGCCTCGAAATTCAATCGCTGGACCATCCGTGTGATGGCCGAGCGCGATCCGTACGCGCTGCCGCGCACCATCTCCAACGGCTTGCGCGATATTTTCGACGTGCCGCAAGCCGCGCTGCGCGTGTGGGACGTTTCCGAGCCGTATGCACAGGCCGAGTTCGCGCGCCATGTCGGCGAGGAAGTGCGAATCTTCGCGAATAGCCTCACCACGCCGTACTGTGGCGCCAACACGGGCTTCGAAGCGGCGCAGTGGCTGGTGCCGGCGGTGTCGGCGGTGAGTGAGGACGGGACCGCAGGCGGCGCCGGCGAGTCCGCGCATGCCACCGAGTCGATTGCACTGCTCGCACTGCGCGACCCCGAAGGCAAGGAAGAAGCACCGACCTTCGGCCTGCTGGTGATGGGTTCCGCCGACGCCCGCCGCTTCCACGACGGCATGGCGACCGATTTCCTGACGCAGATCGGCGCGTTGGCGAGCGCGGCGCTGAGCCGTCTGCTGCCGCGCTAAAGCCATGCTGAAACCGCTAAGCCGCCGATCCCGCCAAAGGCCATCGTGACCGAAGCCGATCCGATCGCCGCCTATCTGTCGAATCTCGAACATGAGCGGCGACTGTCGGCGCACACGCTGCGCGGCTACACCCACGAACTCGAAGAGCTCAAGCTGCTGGCCAAAGGCCGGCCGCTCGAAAGCCTCACCGCTGTCGATATTCGCGGCGCGGTTTCACGCGCGCACGCCGGCGGACTGACGGCGCGCTCGATCAGCCATCGGCTGTCGTGCTGGCGAGCGTTTTACCGCTGGTTCGCGGGCCGCGTCGATTTGCCGGCCAACCCGGTCGCCACCGTGCGGGCGCCGAAGCAGGCCAAATCACTGCCGAAGGCGCTTTCCGTCGACGACGCCACGCGCCTGATGGAGAGCCCGCCCGCTGCGACGCCCGAAGGTTTGCGCGACCACGCGATGCTCGAACTGTTCTACTCGTCGGGCCTGCGTTTGTCCGAACTGGTCGGCCTCGACGCCCGTTTTGCCGATGCCGACGGTTACCGCTCCGCGGGCTGGCTCAAGCTCGATTCCGCCGAAGTCGAAGTGCTCGGCAAGGGCAATCGGCGGCGCATCGTGCCAGTCGGCAGCAAGGCGCTCGACGCCTTGAACGCATGGCTCGCCGTGCGTGATCAGATGGTGAAACACGATCCGCATCCGCTGTTTCTGTCGGCGCGCGGCAACCGGCTGTCGCCGAATGTCGTGCGTGATCGCGTGAAGCGCGCGGCGCTGGTCGCCGGCATTCCGGCCAATGTGCATCCTCACGTGCTGCGGCATTCGTTCGCCACGCACGTGCTGCAATCGAGCGGCGATCTGCGGGCCGTGCAGGAACTGCTCGGGCACGCCAGCATCACCGCCACGCAGGTCTACACCGCGCTCGATTTCCAGCATCTCGCGCACGTCTACGATCAGGCGCATCCGCGCGCCAAAAAACGCGACTGATTCCGCTCTTTGCTTTTTTGCGGGTTGCGGTCTCCGCCTTCGCTTCACCTGCCGTGTGCCCCTTTTTCCACGCGGCCTACTGCTCCTGCTGACACCCAGATGAATACCGTTACGCTCAAACCGTCGAAAGAAAAATCGCTGCTGCGCCGCCATCCGTGGGTCTATGCCAACGTGATCGATCGCGTCGACGGCAACCCCGCGCCCGGCGCGACCGTGCTGGTGCGCGCGCACGACGGCCGCTTCCTCGCCCGCGCGGCCTACAGCCCGCATTCGCAGATTCGCGCCCGCGTGTGGAGCTTCGACGAAATGGAGCCGATCGATCATGCGTTCTTCAAGCGCCGCGTGCAGCGCGCGCTCGCGCATCGTCAAACGATGGTGCACAACACCGGCGCGGTGCGGCTGATCTTCGGCGAAGCGGACGGCCTGCCTGGCCTGATCGTCGATCACTACGTCGCTGAGGACGCGGGCCAGCGCAGCCAGCTGGTGTGCCAGTTCATGGCGACGGGCGTCGAAGCATGGAAGGAAGCGATCGTCGCGGCGCTGACCGACGCGACCGGCTGCCCGAACGTCTACGAGCGCTCGGACGTGTCGATTCGCCAGAAAGAAGGGCTCGAGCAGATCACCGGCGTACTGGCGGGCGAGGCGCCGTCGGAAGCGCTGATCGCGAGCGAAAACGGCGTGCGCTATCACGTCGACGTGCGCAACGGCCACAAAACCGGCTTCTACGTCGACCAGCGCGACAACCGCTTGCTGGTGCAGCAGCTGGCGAAAGATCGCGACGTATTGAATTGCTTCTGCTACACCGGCGGCTTTTCGCTGGCGGCATTGAAAGGCGGGGCAAAGCGCGTAGTGTCGATCGATTCGTCGGGCGACGCGCTCGCGATCGCACAGCAGAACGTGGACGCCAACGGTTTCGACGCCGAACGCGCCACCTGGCTCGACGCCGACGCGTTCAAAACTCTGCGCCGTCTGTACGACGAAGGCGAACGCTTCGACCTGATCGTGCTCGATCCGCCGAAATTCGCGCCGTCGCGTGAACACGTGGACCGCGCCTCGCGCGCCTATAAGGACATCAACCTGACCGGCCTGAAGCTGCTGCGCCCGGGCGGCCTGCTGTTCACCTACTCCTGCTCCGGCGCAATCGACTCCGAACTGTTCCAGAAGATCGTGTCCGGCGCGGCGGCAGATGCGCGTGTCGACGCGCGGATTCTCAAGCGCCTTGGCGCCGGGGTTGACCATCCGCTGCTCACCGCCTTCCCGGAAGGCGAATATCTGAAAGGCCTGCTGTTGCAAATTGCCTGATCGCCCATAGCTTCAGGGCTATTTCCCGCGTGCCGCGGAGGGGTTCGCCCCCGCTGCCAGCGCCGGCTTGACAGATATGTTTCAATATCCGGCTAGATCGGGTCGCGCGCCGTCAGGCTGCCGCGCCCGGCAAACCGGATTCGCAGACGCATTCGCTGCACATTCGCGCTGCACATTCGATTCCGCACAGATTCACGTACATACAGGCGACCAACATGATCCCAGTCACCATCCTGACCGGCTTTCTCGGCAGCGGCAAAACCACCCTGCTCAAGCGCATCCTGAACGAAAAGCACGGTATGAAGATCGCCGTGATCGAGAACGAGTTCGGCGAAGAGAACATCGACAACGAAATCCTCGTGCAGGACACGAGCGAGCAGATCATCCAGATGAGCAACGGCTGCATCTGCTGCACGATCCGGGGCGACCTGTCGCGCGTGCTGGGCGATCTGGCGGCGAAGAAGCAGTCCGGCGAACTGGATTTCGACCGTGTCGTGATCGAAACCACCGGCCTCGCCAATCCGGGCCCGGTCGCGCAGACGTTCTTCATGGACGACCAGATCGCCAACGAATTCCTGCTCGACGCGATCATCACGCTGGTCGACGCGAAGCACGCGAACCACCAACTGGACGAGCATGAAGTGGTGCAGCGCCAGGTCGGTTTCGCCGATCGCCTGTTCATCACCAAGTCCGACCTGGTCGACGAAAAGCATCTGGACGATCTGCGCCATCGCCTGCTGCACATGAACCCGCGGGCGGCAATCAAGGTCGTCAATTTCGGCGAAGCGGACATCAAGGAAATCTTCGACCTGCGCGGCTTCAACCTCAATTCGAAGCTCGAAATCGACCCCGACTTCCTCGCTGAAGACGAACACGCGCACAGCCACGCTCATGCGCATGACGAGCACGGCCACACCCACGCCGATCACGACGATCACGATCACGAAAACTGCGATCACGACCACGGCAAGTGCGACCACGAAGGCCACGACCACGCGCATCACCATCACGCGCACCACGACGACAAGATCAAATCGTTCGTCTACCGCAGCGACCGTCCGTTCGATCCGAACAAGCTCGAGGACTTCCTCGGCGGCATCCTGCAGATCTACGGCGAACGCCTGCTGCGCTATAAGGGCGTGCTGTATATGAAAGGCGTCGACCGTAAGGTGGTGTTCCAGGGCGTGCACCAGATGATGGGCAGCGATCTGGCCGCGAAATGGCAGCCGATCGAGAAGAAGACCAACAAGATGGTGTTCATCGGCATCGAGCTGCCGCAAGACCTGATCACCGACGGTCTGGACGCCTGCCTGGCGTAAGCGCCACAAGTCGTCGCAAGTGCCGGCTCGTGCCGTGCCGGGCAAATGGCGCGGCACGCGGCATGCTGGAGCGCGCTTATCACGGGCGCGTGTCCGGCGGGCACCGCGGTAATCGTCTGCAGAATACGGTGCGGAGGAGCGCCCCGAAAGCCTGCTGAAATGTCGGCCGTGTGAAAAGCACGTGAAAACCCTGCTGTATTAAAGCGTGCACGACCATCGCTTTTTGACCGTGCGCGCGTTATATTTTCGGGATATCAGTGCGCCGCCGGGGTATTTCCACCAGTTGCGGTGCCGGATTGTGATTCAGTTACAATACGTGCCCACTGGAGAATGACAACGAATTGCCCGGTCAGCGCGTATCCCGCGCCGGGCTAAAACGGCGCCGGAAAATCTTATCCGGAACTCACGCCGACAATGCCGGCTGGCACAGCAGACAATGCTCGCTGCCGGCAAGCAATGCCTCAGGAGCATTTGAGAAACGGTTTCCAGAGGAGTTCGGCCCCGCATTGGCGTAGCGACGCCCGGCGCGTGGGCGCAAGGCGCTTCGGCGTCACCGACAGCCCATCGTCCGTGCCCGCCCAGCGCTCAGCGTCCTCGTGGCGCCTTTGCGGGCAATACGAAAGTGCGGGCACTATGTAAGAGTTTTGCCTCACATTGAAGAAGCAAGCCAGATGACGACGAAACGACTCTTGACTGAAGCCGAAATCCTGAAGATGAGCGACAAGGATTACATGAATGAGGATCAGCTCGCTTTCTTCAAGAACAAGCTCGAACAGCTGCAGGCGGACATTCTCCGCAATGCCGGCCAGACGACCGAGAACCTGCGCGAAACAGTAATCGTGCCGGACCCGGCCGACCGTGCAACGATCGAAGAAGAGCATGCGCTGGAACTGCGCACGCGCGACCGCGAACGCAAGCTGCTGAAGAAGGTGCAGCAATCGATCGCGCGCATCGATTCGGGTGATTACGGCTGGTGCGAAGAAACCGGCGAGCCGATTGGTGTTCCGCGTCTGCTCGCACGGCCCACGGCAACCCTGTCGCTCGAAGCGCAGGAACGCCGCGAACTGCGCCAGAAGCTGTTCGGCGACTGAACGCCAACGGCGCGGCTTCGGCTCCGCGCCCTTTTAAGCTGCTTCGTCGAGAGGCGCACGGTGATCTGTGCGCCTTTTTTCTTTTGTGTGCCCCTGCGCACAGTCCTCCGCTCCGAATCCCGTGTTTTTGTCTTATGCCGTTTGCCGGCTCTTGATATGACCGCGCACGCCCTAAAATAAGCCGGACATGCGTTGCACGAGCGCGCGCCGGCCGGTTGATCGTTTCAGCGTTGCGCGCCGTCCGCTTTCAGGATTCATGCGGTGGTGCATTAGCTTGTGCTGCCGTGTCCTACCCGTTTTGCAAAGAGGAACGCATATGGAGCAATTTCACGGCACAACGATCGTTTCCGTGCGCCGCGGCGACAAGGTCGCGCTTGGCGGCGACGGCCAGGTGACACTGGGCAACATCGTCATGAAAGGCGGTGCGAAGAAAGTCCGGCGCATCTATAACGGCAAGGTGATGGTCGGCTTCGCCGGCGGCACGGCCGACGCCTTCTCGCTGCTCGACCGCTTCGAAGCGAAGCTGGAAAAACATCAGGGCAATCTGACCCGCGCCGCCGTCGAACTCGCCAAAGACTGGCGCACCGACCGCATGCTGCGCCGCCTCGAAGCCATGCTGATCGCGGCCGACGCCACCACCACCCTCGTGATTACCGGTAACGGCGACGTGCTCGATCCGGAAGGCGGCATCTGCGCGATCGGTTCGGGCGGCGCTTACGCGCAAGCCGCCGCGAAAGCGCTCGTTGACAACACCGAGCTGTCGCCGCGCGAGATCGTGGAGAAGTCGCTGGAGATTGCCGGCGACATGTGCATCTATACGAACCATAACCGCGTCATCGAGACGATCGAGTAAGGACCCACGATGAGCACCATGACCCCTGCCGAGATCGTCTCGGAACTCGACAAACACATCATCGGCCAAGGCCGCGCGAAGAAAGCGGTTGCCGTGGCGCTGCGCAACCGCTGGCGCCGCCAGCAGGTTGAAGACCCCCTGCGTCAGGAAATCACGCCGAAGAACATTCTGATGATCGGACCGACCGGTGTCGGCAAAACCGAAATCGCGCGGCGTCTGGCGAAACTGGCCGACGCACCGTTCATCAAGATCGAAGCCACCAAGTTCACCGAAGTCGGTTATGTGGGCCGCGACGTCGACAGCATCGTGCGCGATCTGATCGAAATCTCGGTCAAGCAGACGCGCGAAACGGAAATGCGCAAAGTGCGGACCAAGGCTGAAGATCAGGCTGAAGACCGCATTCTCGACATCCTGCTGCCCAGCGCGCGCCCGGTTGGTTTCGGTGCGAGCTCAAGCGCCGCGGATACTGCCGACGAAGGCAGCACCACGCGCCAGACCTTCCGCAAGCGCCTGCGCGAAGGGCTGCTCGACGACAAGGAAATCGAACTCGACGTCGAACAGCCGCAAGTGGGTATGGACATCATGGGGCCGCCGGGCATGGAAGACATGACCGAACAGATCCGTTCGATGTTCGCAAACATCGGCGGCGGCAAGAAAACGCGCCGCAAGCTGAAGGTGAAGGAAGCGCTGAAGGTCCTCACCGACGAAGAAGCCGGCAAGATGCTCAACGACGAAGAGGTGAAAGCCAAGGCGGTGCAGAACGTCGAGCAGAACGGTATCGTGTTCCTCGACGAAATCGACAAGATCGCGTCGCGCAATGAAGCTGGCGGCGGCGAAGTGTCGCGTCAGGGCGTGCAGCGCGATCTGCTGCCGCTCGTCGAAGGCACCACGATCAACACCAAGTACGGCATGGTGAAGACCGACCACATTCTGTTCATCGCAAGCGGCGCGTTTCATCTGTCCAAGCCGAGCGATCTGATTCCGGAACTGCAAGGCCGCTTCCCGATTCGGGTCGAACTGGATTCGCTGTCGGTGGGCGATTTCGAATCGATCCTGGTGTCGACCGACGCAAGCCTCGTCAAGCAATACCAGGCATTGCTGGCCACTGAAGACGTGCACCTCGAATTCGCCGACGACGGCATTCGCCGTATGGCCGAAATCGCGTACTCGGTCAACGAGAAGACTGAAAACATCGGCGCGCGCCGTCTGTACACGGTGATCGAAAAACTGCTTGAAGATGTCT
This sequence comes from Paraburkholderia sp. SEWSISQ10-3 4, assembly GCF_030464785.1. Taxonomy (NCBI): domain Bacteria; kingdom Pseudomonadati; phylum Pseudomonadota; class Betaproteobacteria; order Burkholderiales; family Burkholderiaceae; genus Paraburkholderia; species Paraburkholderia sp. SEWSISQ10-3 4. The sequence continues at coordinate 193,684 of NZ_JALPRI010000010.1, read as the reverse complement.
CGTTCGCAGCAGGCAATCATTCGGGCAAGACGGTGCAGATCGATGCGGCGTATGTCGATCGCGCGCTGAACGAAGTGGCGGAAGATGAGGATCTGTCGCGCTACGTGTTGTGATGCCGATATGCTGATGTTGATGTTGGCGTCAACACTGACGCCGCATTAAAGCCGCGCGCCTCGCATGCAGTCGATCACGTGTGAGGCGTAAAAAAACGGGCTGTCTTGTGAAAGACAGCCCGTTTTGCTTTCCGGCCCGAAAAGGCGAGCAGGCCCCAGCACTTACTGCTTAACCGGCCGCTTCGCCAACTTTCGCTGCAACGTTCGACGATGCATGTTCAACGCGCGCGCAGTAGCCGAAATATTGCCGCCGTGCTCCGCGAGCACGCGTTGAATATGCTCCCACTCCAGACGCGCAACCGACAACGGCGTGGGATGCTCAATCGCCTCTTCGGCTTGCAGCGCGCTCGCTTCGCTTTGCAACGCCGACAAGATCGTCTCCACGTTGGCGGGCTTCGCCAGGTAATTATCGGCACCGTCTTTCACCGCCTGCACCGCCGTGGCGATGCTGGCATAACCGGTCAACACCAGCATGCGCGCATCTGGCTGCAAATCACGCAAGGGAGCAACGAGCGTGAGACCGGAGTCATTGCCGAGATGCAGGTCTACAGTGATCTGGCTGAACTTCTGCTGGTTCGCCAACTTGATCGCCTCATCCGCGTTGTGCGCTTCGGCCACTGTATAACCGCGCCGCGTCAAACCACGGGCGAGGATGCCGGAGAACACCTCATCGTCGTCGATCACCAGAAAATTCATATCGCTCATGCCTGCTTCTCCGTGTTGGATGGCGTAGTGCCTTGACGGCCCGCACCTGATAATTTGCGCGCCGCAAGCGGCAGTCTCAACACTGCGCGCGTGCCACGCGGCTTGATCTCGCTGACATCGGCCAACTCGATCGATCCCTTCAGACGTGCCGCCGCTGAAAACGCCAGATACAGGCCCACGCCGTGCCCACCCTGTGTGCTGTCGACCGGCATCGCGCCGAGCGACCCGCGCAACGCGGCGGGAATGCCAGGGCCCGCATCGCATACCTCGAATGCGATCTGGTCGCCGCGAGCGGTGAGCGTGCACGATAGCGTGACGTGATCGCGACTCGCACGCGCGGCGTTGTCGAGCAGAATCGTGAGAATCTGACTGACGGCAACCGTATCGTCAAGACTAACGTCCGCAGGCGGCACGCCGATCCGTTCGAACTTCACATGCGGGTGACGCAAGCGCCATTGTTCTCCAAACGACTCGAGCCATTCGCTGACCGTTTGCCGGTTAGTCGCGGTCGATGCACGACTGCGCAGCCGTGCAAGCGCCGAAGTACAAAGCGCCATTTGCTGTTCGAGCAGCTCCAGATCGGCACTGTATGGCGCGAGCCCCTTGTCGGTTCGCGCGGCATCGCGTAACTCTTCGGACAACATCGCAATTGTAGACAGCGGCGTGCCGATTTCGTGCGCGACAGTGGCGGCCTGGACGCCGAGCGCGACGGCGCGTTCATCGTGAAGCAAGCGCTGCTGCGCCTCTCCGAGCGCTGCGTCACGTAGTCGCAGAGCGCGTGACATACGCGCGACGAACCACGCAATCAGGCCAACGCTGACCATGAAGTTTACCCACATGCCGGCGCGAAAATAGTCGAACAGGTTCGCGGGGTTGTCGAGATTGAGCGGGACGGAATCAAAACCGAGCACGGCGTAGCAGGCCACGGCGAACGCGGCGAGCCACGCCATCAGATGCCATGGCAACACAGCGGCAGCAATGGCGAGCGATGGCAGGTACAGCGAAACGAATGGATTGGTGGTGCCGCCGGAGAGGAACAGCAGCGCCGACAACGCGCCGAGATCGACCCAGATCTGGCCGAACAGTTCGAGATTGGACTCGGGCCGCTGCTGCGAGACCCGCCACCATGTCAGCGCGTTGAAGATCACTTCAAGAGCGATCACGAGCAACATCGCGGGCAACGGCAGGTGCACGCCGAAGAAGGCCTGCACAAACGCAATCGTCACCAGTTGGCCGATGATGGCGAGGCTGCGCAACCAGAACAGATGGCCGAGGTTGACGCGGCCGGTGTTAGTTATACGATGCATGACTTTAGTTTAACTGTTCGGACCAGTCTGACTTACCTCGCGGCCTTGCGCCGGTAACATGGAATTTTGCGACAACATTGCGCGAACCGGTTGCCTAACATCGGTTCCCGCACCATCCAAACTCAACCATGCTGCCAATCTCTGATAGCGAGACCCCTGCCTCATCAGCTTTCCTGACTTTCCTGCGACATGCCGCCGCAGCCCGGCAAAACGGCACCGCAGAAGCAGAGGCCAGATGGCTCGACGCGGCTGCACAACGCAATTCGCTCGACGACGAGTCCATCGATTCGCTCGTCATCAATTTGCTCGAAAAACATCGTCACGACGACGCGCTCGAACTCGCCGCCATTATTGCGCAACTCGATCCGCATCGGGCGCTTGCGCACTTCCGCTTCGGCTACGCACTGCAGATGGCAAATCGGCATAGTGAGGCAATCGCGCCATATCGTCGCGCACTCGCCATCGAACCGACATTGCCGCAGTTACGCAACAATCTCGCTGGCGCCCTCGCGTTCACTGGTGGTGACCTGAACGAGCAAATCGCCCTGCTGGAAAGTGCCGTTCATCAGGATCCCAGCCACGCCGACGCATGGACCAATCTCACCCAGGCGAGCCGCGCCAATTTGAATCTGCCACGCGCGCTCGAAGCCGGCGCAAGAGCCGTTCAATGCGCGCCGAATAGCCCGCTGGCGCATAACAACTATGCGCTGGCGCTACGTGAAGCGCAACGCTGGGACGAAGCGGAGCGCGCCGAAAGAACCGCTTGCGCATTAGCACCCAACGACGCGAGCATGCGCTCCAATCTCGGCATGCTGCAACTCATGCGCGGCGATTACGCGCAAGGCTGGGAAGCCCACGAAGCGCGCTGGGACGGCTCGTTTGAATTGGGCGGCAACCGCCCCGCGATGCCGGCTCCGACCTGGCACGGCGAACCGCTGGCCGGCAAAACACTGCTGGTCTGGGGCGAACAGGGCATGGGCGATGTCTTGCAGTTCAGCCGCTATATCCCGCTGCTGGCCGAGCGCGTTCATCGCGAGGGCGGCCGTCTCGTCTGGAATTCGTTTCCGCAGATGGGCGCGTTGCTCGCGCGTAGCCTTGGCGATCATGTGGACGATTTCTCAGTTGGCGGTGGCGTCGAATCTTTGCCGCCGTTCGACTACGAAATCCCGTTGCTCAGTCTGCCTTTGATTTTCGACACGCGCGAAGAGACGATCCCCGCTGCGACTCCGTATTTGCGTACGGACGCTGCGGCGCGTGCGTCGTGGCAACAGAGGCTTGCCGGCGAAACAAGGCTCAAAGTCGGGCTGACATGGACCGGCAGCCTTGGCCATCAGCGCAACCCATTCCGACGGGTAGGTTGGGAGCGCTATGCAAAACATTTCGGCGGCATGCAAAACGTGGCGTTCTATTCGCTGCAACCGGGCGCCGGGGCGGATGTCGCGGCGGCCCGGGCAGCGGGCCTGTCAATGTCGGACCTCACCGCCGAATTCACCACCTTCGACGACACGGCGGCATTTGTCAGCGCGCTCGATCTCGTCATTACGGTTTGCACATCCGTGGCGCACCTGAGCGGCGCACTCGGCCAGCGTACATGGGTGCTGCTCGACGTCAATCCGCATTGGGTCTGGCTGCTCGACCGACCCGACAGCCCGTGGTATCCAAGCGCGACGCTGTACCGGCAGCCGCAGTTCGGCCAATGGGATCCGGCGCTGGCGGCTGTTGCACGTGATCTGAGTGCACTTGCAACCCGGCACCACGCGGCATAGGCCGCCATTGACCGGCAACGCGGCCACCAAGGCCGCGCCGCGTTCAAAGTGACCCGGCTCCCGGCCCCGGTTGCACGGCTCGCGCAATCTCCGCCGCAAGACATTCAGGACACAAACAGCGGCCAGACGGATCGAGCCGGTCTGCTGGCAGAGCCGGCATCTCACGGCACCAGCAGTCGAATGGCACCCCATGCATGGCGCAATCGAATGCATGGCCGCAGCGCGGGCAAAGCGCGCTTGCAGATCGGGAAGCTGACGGTTTCATGAGGGGCCGGATGACCTCGCTTCAGCCTGGATCAGGAAATGATGCCACGACTGGCGCGCCGCCGTGAGCCGGCCATTCGGCCAATTCACAGGCAGCTCTGAACGGCGCTAAGCTTCATTGTCACCCGCCGCTTCGGCCCGCTCGTTGCGCAGTGCGCAAAGCCGGTGCCGCCCGTCACCGGCGCCGCTATCGAAAACCCTGTTGCAGCGCGCCAGTCCTGTACAATTCGCCCTGTTTTAACTGTTCCGTGCCTGAGCCTGCCGCCATGTCCGAGATCCCTGACCTTTCGCAGATCGCGCCCACCCTGAAGGCTGAAATCCTGGCCGAGGCGCTGCCTTACATTCGCCAGTATCACGGTAAGACCGTGGTCATCAAATACGGCGGCAACGCCATGACCGAGGAGCGGCTCAAGCAAGGCTTCGCGCGCGACGTCATTCTGCTGAAACTGGTCGGTATCAATCCGGTCATCGTGCACGGCGGCGGTCCGCAAATCGACCAGGCGCTGAAGAAAATCGGCAAGCAGGGCACATTCATTCAGGGCATGCGCGTCACCGACGAAGAGACGATGGAAGTCGTCGAATGGGTGCTCGGCGGCGAAGTGCAGCAGGACATCGTCACGCTGATCAACCATTTCGGCGGCCATGCGGTCGGTCTGACGGGTAAAGACGGCGGCCTGATCCACGCGCGCAAGATGCAGATGCCGGATCGCGACAATCCTGGCCAATACCTGGATATCGGCCAAGTGGGCGAAGTCGAGGCGATCAATCCCGCGGTTGTGAAAGCGCTGCAGGACGACGCCTTCATTCCGGTGATCTCGCCGATCGGCTTCGGCGAAGACGGCCTGTCGTACAACATCAACGCGGATCTGGTCGCGGGCAAACTGGCGGTTGTGCTGAACGCCGAAAAGCTCGTCATCATGACCAACATCCCGGGCGTGATGGATAAGGAAGGCAATCTGCTAACCGATCTGTCGGCGCGCGAAATCGACGGCCTGTTCGCAGACGGCACGATCTCCGGGGGTATGCTGCCGAAAATCTCGTCGGCGCTGGATGCTGCGAAGAGCGGCGTGCGTTCGGTACACATCATCGACGGCCGCATCGAGCACTCGGTGCTGCTGGAAATTCTCACCGAACAGCCGTTCGGCACGATGATCCGCTCGCATTGATTCCTGCCTCAAACCCGGCCCACACGGTACGCCAGCGAGGCGTGCCATGTGGGCCGTGCAGTTGCTCTACCGCTGCGCCCAGCGGCGCACCACGCGCCACCCTCTGGCGCAAAAGCACTCCCCCTTCTTTTATCGCCTTCCGCATCGCGAAGCGTCATCCGCGTTCGCTGCGTGAAGCGACTGCCCACGCCTGAACGGCGTCCTCCATCATGCGCACCCCCACTTCCCGACGCCGTCGTCCGCACATTGCAGGCGGCAGTCCGGTCTGGCTGTTCGATCTCGACAACACGCTGCATCACGCCTCGCACGCGATCTTTCCGGCGATCAATCAGGGCATGACGCAGTACATCATCGACTCGCTGGGAGTCGACATCGACGAAGCCAACCGTCTGCGCACCGGCTACACGCAACGCTACGGCGCAACGCTGCTCGGCCTGGCACGCCACCATCCACTCGACCCGAACGACTTTCTGAAAGTCGTTCACACGTTCTCCGATCTCGGCTCGATGATCCGTCACGAACGCGGCGTTGCGCGCCTCGTCGCCTCGCTGCCCGGCCGCAAGATCGTGCTGACCAACGCGCCCGAGACCTACGCGCGCGCGGTACTTCAAAAGTTGCGCATCGAGTGTCTGTTCGAGCAGGTGATTGCGATCGAACATATGCGCGATCGCCGCAGCTGGCGCGCCAAACCCGATCATTCGATGCTGCGCAAGGCGATGCGCGACGCGCACGTTTCGCTCAAAGACGTGATCCTCGTGGAAGACACGCGCTCGCATCTGAAGAACTACAGGCGGCTCGGCATCCGCACCGTGTGGATTACCGGCCATCTGCCGCGCAAACCGCACGCGGACGGCGTGCCGACGCGTCTGCCGGGCACCGGTCGGCCGCACTATGTCGATCGATGCATTCGTTCGTTAAAATCGCTACGACTGGGCAACCGCTCGGTTCGTTTGAAGAGATAGCAGAACAGGGCGACAGCCATGCAGCCGATCGACAAGCCGGACGAAGCCGTAGCCGAACACGAACCCGCCCCGTCGGGCGCCCCGCGCGCGCCGCGCCTGAAGCCGGGCGAGCGCCGCGTGCACATCCTGCAGACGCTTGCCGCAATGCTGGAGGCGCCGAAAAGCGAAAAGATCACCACGGCGGCGCTCGCCGCCCGGCTCGGCGTCTCGGAAGCGGCGCTGTACCGCCATTTCGCCAGCAAGGCGCAAATGTTCGAAGGGCTCATCGAGTTCATCGAGCAGACGATCTTCGGCCTGATCAACCAGATCGCCGACAAGGAAAGCAACGGCGTGCTGCAAGCCCGCGCGATTGCGCTGATGCTGCTCAACTTCCCCGCCAAGAATCCCGGCATGACGCGCGTGCTCACCTGCGAAGCGCTGGTTGGCGAGCACGAAAGGCTGACCGAGCGGGTCAATCAGATGCTGGAGCGAGTCGAGGCGTCGTTGAAGCAGTGTTTGCGGCTGGCTCAGACGGAAGCAAACGCAAGTGCGGGCGCGGGCGAAACCACAGGTCCGAGCGCCAATGCACACGCCGCCCCGCTGCCCGCCGGCTACGATCCCGCAATCCGCGCGAGCCTGCTGCTGAGCTACATCATCGGCCGCTGGCATCGGTATGTACGCAGCGGCTTTGCGCGGCCGCCCGCCGAACACGCCGACGCGCAACTGCTGCTGATTCTTCAGTAGTCCGCGCGGCAGGCGCAGTGGCGCGGTAGCGTCCGCGACGCTGCCGCATGAAATTTTCCGCTATACTTTGCGCCTGACTGCGGCTCGCCGAACTACCTAAGACCGCTGTCCGGAGCACCCTGAACACCTATCACGCGCCGATTTGCTGACTCGATTGCGGGCGCGCGAACCAGCGGGAATATACGATCCCGCGGTTCACTATAAATGCGGCTAAAGAGGTCGTCAGCCGCGCACACCGCTTCTCCTCCGTGCTTCGCCGACGCCAATCTAGCCGCCCTGTATTTGTTAAATGGCGGAATGAATGGAATCGATCGGTATCGTCGCTCCCCAAAAAATGCATTTCACCGAGCCGCTGCTGCTGCAGAACGGCAGCTCGCTGGCCGGTTACGACCTGGTGGTCGAGACCTACGGCACGCTCAACGCCGCGCGCAGCAATGCCGTGCTGGTGTGCCACGCGCTCAACGCCTCGCACCACGTGGCGGGCGTCTACGCCGACGATCCGAAGGACATCGGCTGGTGGGACAACATGGTCGGCCCGGGCAAGCCGCTCGACACCAACCGGTTCTTCGTGATCGGCGTGAACAACCTGGGTTCGTGCTTCGGCTCGACCGGGCCGATGAGCATCGATCCGGCGACCGGCAAACCGTATGGCGCGGCCTTTCCTGTCGTCACGGTTGAAGACTGGGTGAACGCGCAGGCGCGCGTCGCCGATGAGTTCGGCATCACGCGTTTCGCCGCGGTCATGGGCGGCAGCCTCGGCGGCATGCAGGCGCTCGCGTGGAGCATGATGTATCCGGAGCGCGTGGGCCATTGCATCGTGGTCGCGTCCACGCCGAAGCTGTCCGCGCAGAACATCGCGTTCAACGAGGTGGCGCGCTCGGCGATCCTGTCGGACCCCGACTTCCACGGCGGCGACTACTACGCGCACAACGTGAAGCCGAAGCGCGGCTTGCGCGTCGCGCGCATGATCGGCCACATCACGTATCTGTCGGACGACGACATGGCCGAGAAATTCGGCCGGTCGTTGCGCCGCGCGGAAGGCGCGGTGGACGCATACAACTTCAACTTCGACGTGGAATTCGAGGTGGAGTCGTATCTGCGCTATCAGGGCGACAAATTCGCCGACTACTTCGACGCGAACACGTACCTGCTGATCACCCGCGCGCTCGACTATTTCGATCCGGCCAAGGCCTTCGACGGCGATCTGACCGCCGCCGTCGCCCACACCACGGCGAAATACCTGATCGCCAGTTTCTCGACCGACTGGCGTTTCGCGCCGGCCCGCTCGCGCGAACTGGTGAAGGCGCTGCTCGACCATAAGCGCACCGTGACCTACGCGGAAATCGACGCGCCGCACGGCCACGACGCCTTCCTGCTCGACGACGCGCGCTATCACAACCTGATGCGCGCCTATTACGAACGTATTGCGAACGAGGTGAACGCATGAACCAGCGAGCACTCGATTATCTGGCGCTGCGCCCGGACTTCCGCGCGATCGCCCGTTGGGTTGAGCCGCGCGCCACCGTGCTCGATCTGGGTTGCGGCGACGGCTCGCTGCTGTCGCTCCTGACCGAAGAACTGGACGTGCAGGGCTACGGCATTGAAATCAACGACGCCGGCGTGCTGGCGTCGACGCAGAACGGCGTCAACGTGATCCAGCAGAATCTGGAAGACGGCCTGCGCCTGTTCGAAGACGGCAGCTTCGACTTTGCGGTTCTGTCGCAGACGCTGCAAACCATTCATCAGACCGCCGCGATCCTGCGCGAGACGGTGCGGGTGGGCAAGGAATGCATCGTCTCGTTCCCGAATTTCGGCTACTGGGCGCATCGGCTGTCTGTGCTGCAGGGCCGCATGCCGGTCTCGAAGTCGCTGCCTTTCCAGTGGCACAACACGCCGAACGTGCGGGTGCTGACGATCAAGGATTTCGAGGCGCTGGCGCCGGAAGTCGGTATCGAGATCCTCGACCGCGTGGTGCTTCACGAAGGCCAGGTGGTGCGATGGGGCGTGAACTGGCGTGGTAGTCTTGCGGTCTATCGCGTCAAGAAAAGCTAACGCCACTTATCCACATGTCGAACCCGCCGCACGAGGCGCCTGCACTTACCGCTCACGAAGAACATCCCGGCTGGCGCGCGTTCCTGAATACGCGCATGCTGATCTGCGTCTTTCTCGGCTTTACGTCGGGACTGCCGCTGTTCACGCTCGTCTATCTGGTGCAGGCGTGGCTACGCTCCGAAGGCGTCAATCTGAAGGAAATCGGCCTTTTTGCGCTGATTCAGTTCCCGTACACCTGGAAATTCATCTGGGCGCCGCTGATGGACCGCTACGTGCCGCGTTTTCCGGGCTGGCGTCCGGGCAGACGGCGCGGCTGGATGCTGGTCACGCAGATTCTGGTGGCGGGCGCGATTGGCACGCTCGGTTTCGTGTCGCCGAAGGATTCGATCTGGACGGTAGCGGCTTTGACGGCGTTGGTCGCGTTTTTCGGCGCGAGCCAGGACATTGTGATCGACGCCTACCGGCGTGAGTTGCTGAGCGACACGCAGCAGGGTCTCGGCAATGCGGTGCATGTAAATGCCTACAAGATCGCCGCACTGGTGCCGGGTTCGCTGGCGCTGATTCTGTCAGACCATTTGCCGTGGACCACCGTTTTCATCGTCACCGCCGCCTTCATGCTGCCCGGCATGATCATGACGCTGGTGGTGCGCGAGCCTGAGATACACGGCGCGCCGCCGAAAAACCTGCGTGACGCGATCGTGCTGCCGTTCCGCGAATTTATCCAGCGCGACGGTTGGCGCGGCGCGCTCTTCGTGCTGGCGTTCATCTTCCTGTACAAACTCGGCGACACGATGGCCACCACGCTATCGACGTCATTCTTTCTCGACATCGGTTTCTCGCGCACGCAAATCGGTGTGATCGCCAAGACCACTGCGTTCGGCGCGAGTCTCGCGGGTGGGATCGTCGGCGGGATCTGGCTGATGCGTATTGGCATTGGCCGTGGGCTGTGGATTTTCGGCGTCCTGCAGATGGTGTCGACGCTCGGCTTCGCGTGGCTCGCGCATATTGGCCCAGCCTCGCCTGGATTGGCTGTCGTCTATGACATCGCGGTTGGGCTGAGCCAGGGTACGACGAAGCTGCTGTCGGTGTTCGGCATCGACTGGACCGTCCAACTCGATCCGCGCTCGGTGGCGCTCGCGCTCGTCTACGGCCTTGAAACCTTTGCGACCGGCCTGACGATGTCTGCCTTCGTCGCCTATATCGCCAGCACCACTGATCCGCGCTACACGGCCACGCAGTTCGCACTCTTCACGAGCCTGGCTTCGGTGCCGCGCACGTTGGCATCGGCGGCAAGCGGCTATGTGGTCGCACAGATCGGCTGGTTCGACTATTTCATCGTGTGTACCGCGCTGGGGCTGCCCGGCATGCTGCTTCTGCTGCGCATCGCGCCCTGGAGAACCCGGTCGTGACGATGCGTCAGTCAAAGCGCGTGGCGCGCCCGGTTTCGGATGCCTTCGGGATGTCTTCGCTCAAGGCCGGACGCGTGGTGCGGCTTACGGTGTTGGCGCTCGGTTGCGCGAACCTGACGTTGGCGGCGCCGTTGGGCGCTTACGCGACAGCGATGCCTGCGGCCGGCTCCAGTGCAGCGGCGGCCACCACCTCACCGGCTCCGGCAGCGGCGCCAACGCCGGCACCGGCACCGTCGACAAAATCGGCACCGAACACTTCAAGCCCGGAAAACGCGACATCGGCCGCGACCGGCGCGTCCAGCGCCACGAACGCCGGCAGCGCACCTGCGGCCGCCACGCCGCCCGCTTCAATACAGCCGCCACCGGTACCCGTAACGGCCAAAACGCCGGCAGCCACCCCGACACCCGCTACGGCCGCAAAAGCGCCTGCCGCAACGTCATCGCCCGCCGCAGCCGCCAACACTGCCACGCCGCCGACTTACAGTGCGCCGAACACGCAATTGCGCTACGGCGGCTACCTCGTGTTCCGCAACCTGATCCCATCGCCAATGCTCGAGGCGCAAGCGGCCGAAGAGTTCAATCAGATCACGTACGGCGCGGAGCACGCAAACCGCCTGTACGGCGACACCGACGCCCACGTCACGCGGGTGCGGTCGATCGTCGACAAGATGATTCCCTACTCGCTAAAGTGGAACGAGCGGGCCAAGGGCTGGAAGTGGGATGTAGCGGTGGTGCGCTCGCCCGACATCCGAATGTACTGCCTGCCGGGCGGCAAGATCGTGGTGTATAGCGGCCTGCTCGACCGCACGCATCTGAACGACAACGAACTCGGCATGCTGATCGGTCACGAGATCGCACATGCACTGCGCGAACATGCACGTGAGCGGCTCGGCGAACTGCAGTCGAGCCAGCTCGACTCGTCCGGCACGATCCCACAGCTCTTCGGGCTCGCCGATCTGGGCGCAGCGCCGCTCGGCATCGGTTCGCGCTTGCTCGAGATGAAGTACGAGGGCACCGACGAAACCGAGGCCGACGTGATCGGCAGCGATATCGCCTCTCGCGCCGGCTTCGATCCGCGCGCGGCCGTCACGCTGTGGGACAAGCTGGCCACGGCGACGCGCAGCAATCGCGATCAGGGCTATATCTACGTGCACCCGTACACGCCGGCGCGCCGTCAGGACATCATCAAGCGTTTGCCGGATATGTTGCCGCTCTATGCAAAGGCAATCGGCAAGACCGTCGATGCGCTACCGGACTATGCCGGCATGGGCCGCCCGCGCCGCAAACCCATCAGTAGCGAGTGAGGCGCGCAAGCCGCGGCGCTTGCGGCTTGCACGGTTCCTTGCGGCTCGGGCTAGCCGTGCTTACTTCTTGACCTTGTGATCGTAATCGACCGTCAGCGGCGCATGGTCGCTGAACTTGATATCGCGGAACACGTCGGTGCGTTTCGCCTTGCCGGCGATGCCCTGCGTCGCAATCTGGTAATCGATCCGCCACCCTACGTTCTTCGCGTACGCCTGACCGCGATTGCTCCACCACGTGTATTGCTCGGGTCGCTGATCGAGCGTGCGAAATACGTCGACGTAACCCACTTCGTCAAACAGCTTGGTGAGCCACTCGCGCTCTTCCGGCAGGCACCCTGAATTCTTCTGGTTGCTCTTCCAGTTCTTGATGTCGATCTCTTTGTGGACGATGTTCACGTCGCCGCACACGATCACTTCGCGCTCCTTGGCCAGTTCCGCGAGATGCGGCATGAACTCGTCCATGAAGCGGAACTTGGCCTGCTGGCGATCTTCACCGCTCGACCCCGACGGCACATACACCGAAATCACCGAAAGTTTGCCGAAGCGCAGTTCGACATAGCGCCCTTCCGGATCGAACTCTTCGCTGCCGAAGCCGATTACCACTTCGTCCGGCTCGTGGCGCGTGTACACACCCGCGCCGCTATACCCCTTCTTCACCGCATGCTGAAAATAGCCGGTGAAACCGTGCGGCGACATAAACTCCGGCGTCAGATCGTCCTGTGAGCATTTGATTTCCTGCACGCACACCACGTCGGCTTTCTGTTCGCCGAACCAGTCGAAAAAACCCTTCTTTGCCGCTGAGCGGATGCCGTTCAGGTTGGCGGTAATCACACGCAACATGTCGTTCCCTTTATGTTCAATTCGTTTCTGGAGCACAAGACCAAAGGCGCAGGGTCATTCGACCTTGACGCCCTTCAGCGATTCTTTGGCAGGCGGATATTCGAGCTTTAACGCTTCGAACGTACGTAGCAACAACTCGGCGACCATTACATTGCGATGGGTTTTCGAATCGGCCGGGACCACGTACCACGGTGCGTAGTCGGTCGACGTCACGGCCAGCATATCGCGGTACGCCGCCTGATATTGGTCCCACTGCTTGCGGGCTTCGAGATCGGCGACGTCGAATTTCCAGTGTTTGTTCGGATCGTCGATGCGAGCCTGCAGACGCTCGCGCTGCTCGTCTTTCGAAATATGCAGCATGCACTTGACGATGGCCGTACCGCTGTCGGCCAGCAGCTTTTCGAACTGGCGAATGTGGCCACAGCGCTGTTCAAATGCTTCGGCATCCAGATTGCCGAGCACGGTCGGCACCAGCAGATCTTCGTAGTGGCTGCGGTTGAAGATGGTCAACTCACCGGCAGCGGGCGCCTGCGCATGCACGCGCCAGAGAAAATCGTGCGCCAGCTCCACAGGCGTAGGCGCCTTGAACGGCACGATGCGCAAACCAAGCGGGTCGACCTCATGAAACACCGCACGGATCGTGCCGTCTTTGCCGCTCGTGTCCATGCCTTGCAACACCAGCAATACCCGGCGTTTCTGCTGCGCGTGCAGGCACTCCTGCTGCGTGTCGAGGATCGCGCCGATCTCCGACAAGCGCGCCCGGTCAGCATCTTTCGAACCGCTCGAAAAAGGCTTCGCGGACGGGTCGAAAGCGTCGAGTGAGAATTTGCTGCTCTTCTTGCCGTCGTCGAAATACGGCACGCGGAAATCGTCGAGTTCGGGTTGCTTCGCCATTCACACTCCGTGATCTGCGTTAAAACATTGCCCGCAAAATGAAACGGGCCGTTGCCCCACTTTCGTTTCCGGCAACAGCCCGCGATGACCGGCGCACTCGCGCCGGTCACATGACTTCAACTCAGGACAGCTTCTTCTTCAGCAGTTCGTTCACCTGCGCCGGATTGGCTTTGCCCTTGGTCGCTTTCATCGCCTGACCGATCAGTGCGTTGAACGCCTTTTCCTTGCCCGCGCGGAATTCCTCAACCGACTTCGGGTTCGCGGCGAGCACTTCGTCGATGATCGCTTCCAGTGCGCCCGTGTCCGAAATCTGCTTCAAACCCTTCGCTTCGATGATGCGATCGGCAGCGGCTTCGTCCGTGGCTTTCTCTTCCCAGATCGCGAGGAAAATTTCCTTGGCGATCTTGTTCGAGATCGTGCCGTCGGCGATACGCTGCAGCAACAACGAAAGTTGTGCGGACGAAACCGGGCTGTCAGCGATGTCCAGGCCTTCGCGATTCAGTTGCGACGACACCTCGCCCATCAGCCAGTTCGCCGCGACCTTCGCGTTCGACGGACCGACCTTGAGGACGACCGCTTCGTAGTAGGCAGCCATGGCCTTGCTCGACGTCAGCACGTTCGCGTCGTACGGCGTCAGGCCGTATTGCGTGACGAAGCGCTGTTGAATCGCGACCGGCAGTTCCGGCATTTCACCCTTCACGCGCTCGACCCACGCCGCGTCGATCACGAGCGGCATCAGATCAGGATCGGGGAAATAGCGGTAATCGTGCGCGTCTTCCTTACTGCGCATCGAACGCGTTTCGCGCTTGTCCGGATCGTACAGACGCGTTTCCTGCACCACCGTGCCACCGTCTTCGATCAATTCGATCTGCCGGCGCACTTCGTACTGGATCGCTTCTTCGAGGAAGCGGAACGAGTTCAGGTTCTTGATCTCGGCACGCGTGCCGAATTCCGCCTGACCGACCGGACGCACCGACACGTTCGCGTCGCAACGGAACGAGCCTTCCTGCATGTTGCCGTCGCAGATGCCGAGCCATGTGACCAGCGTATGCAGCGTCTTGGCATACGCGACCGCTTCGGCCGCGCTGCGCATTTCCGGCTCGGTGACGATTTCGAGCAGCGGCGTGCCGGCGCGATTCAGGTCGATGCCGGTCATGCCCGCGAAGTCTTCGTGCAACGACTTGCCCGCGTCTTCTTCGAGGTGAGCGCGCGTCAGGTTGACGACCTTCTCGTACGCTGGATTGCCTGCCTTTTCATTGGCCGGGACCTGAATCGTCACCTGCCCGCCCTGCACGACAGGGATTTCGTACTGGCTGATCTGATAGCCCTTCGGCAGATCGGGGTAGAAATAATTCTTGCGCGCGAAGATGCTGCGCGGCGCGATCGTCGAGCCAATCGCAAGGCCGAACTGAATCGCACGTTCCACGGCGCCACGGTTCATCACCGGCAGCGTGCCCGGCAATGCCAGATCAACGGGGCTGGCCTGCGTGTTCGGTGCAGCGCCGAATTGCGTGGCAGTGCCCGAGAAAATCTTCGATTGGGTCGACAGTTGCGCGTGGGTCTCCAGACCGATCACGACTTCCCATTGCTTGGCCATGGTGCTCACACTCCTGCCGGTGCTTTGCGATGCCAGTCGGTCGCGCGCTGGAACGCGTCGGCCACTTGCAGCATCCGGGCTTCATTGAAATAGTTGCCGATGATCTGCAGACCCACCGGGCGCTGCGCATTCGCGCCCGCGCCGAAGCCGCACGGCACGCTCATACCCGGCAGACCGGCGAGGCTCACCGACAGCGTGTAGATGTCGGCCAGATACATCTGCACCGGATCGTCGCCCTTCGCGCCGAGGTCCCACGCCACCGAGGGCGCCACCGGGCCCATGATCACGTCACACTGCTTGAACGCTTCCTGGAAGTCCTGCGCGATGATGCGGCGGATCTTTTGCGCCTGCAGGTAGTACGCGTCGTAATAACCGTGCGACAGCACATAGGCGCCCACCAGAATACGGCGCTTCACTTCCGGACCGAAGCCTTCGGCACGCGACTTCTTGTACATGTCGAGCAGATCGCGGTATTCCGCGGCGCGATGGCCGAAGCGCACGCCGTCGAAACGCGACAGGTTCGACGAGGCTTCCGCCGGCGCAATCACGTAGTACACCGGGATCGACAGCTCGGTTTTCGGCAGCGAGACTTCCACCAGCGTGGCGCCCAACGCTTCGTATTGCTTCAAGGCAGCGTCGATCGAAGCGCGCACGTCATCGGCAAGGCCTGCGCCGAAATACTCTTTCGGCAGGCCGATGCGCAGGCCGGCGAGCGGTTTGTCCGCGCCGTCTTCCTTCCACGTTTTGCCGATGTAGCGCGTGAAGTCTTCGTCTTCGCGCGTGAGGCTGGTCGAATCGCGCTCGTCGAAACCGGCCATGGCATTGAGCAGCGTGGCGCAATCCGCGGCTGTTTGGGCCAACGGACCACCCTGATCCAGCGACGATGCGAACGCGATCATCCCGTAACGCGACACGCGGCCATACGTCGGTTTGATACCGGTGATGCCGGAGAACGACGCCGGCTGACGAATCGAGCCGCCGGTATCCGTGCCGGTGGCAGCAGGCGCGAGGCGCGCCGCCACTGCAGCAGCCGAGCCGCCGGATGAGCCGCCCGGCACAGCCAGACGATCCCACGGATTCTGCACGGGGCCAAAGTACGAATTCTCGTTGGACGAGCCCATCGCGAACTCGTCCATATTGGTTTTGCCCACGCACACCATGCCGGCGTGCTGCAGCCGCGCGACCACGGTGGCGTCGAACGGGCTTTCGTAGTTCGACAGCATCTTCGAGCCGGCCGTGGAGCGCCAGCCCTTGGTGACGAACACGTCTTTATGCGCGATCGGCAGGCCGACCAGCGAGCCGGCGTGGCCGGTGTGAAGCAGCGCGTCGGCCGCTTTCGCCTGCGCGAGCGTCAGGTCGGCGTCGACCTGAATGAAGGCGTTCAGGCTGTTGGCCGCGTCGATCCGCTTCAGATAGAGCTGCGCCAGCTCGACTGCGGAGCATTCCTTGGCTGCCAGTGCGGCGCGCAGTTCGGTCAAGCTTTTTTCATGCATTGCGTTTTATCCTGGGCTTGATTCGCGAGTCTTGGTCGATCACTTACTCGATCACCTTCGGCACGAGGTACAGGCCGTCCTGAACGGCCGGCGCCGGGCGCTGGAAGGCTTCACGGTCGACCGTTTCGGTCACCGCGTCGTTGCGCAGACGCAGCGCGACGTCTTCGATCTGCTCGATCGGATGGGCAAGCGGGGCGATGCCGGTGGTATCGACCGCCTGCATTTGCTCGACTAAGCCGAAGAAATCGTTGAGCTGGGTAAGCGTGTGCTCAGCTTCGGCGTCAGCCAGTTCGAGCCGCGCGAGGTGCGCGATGCGTTTAACATCGGTCAGGGTCAGAGCCATGCAGTCACCGGAAAATGTGGTGGACCGCCGCAGCGCGGGAAAAACGATGCTGCGACAGCGGGTTACGACACTGGAGGAAGACCTCGAAAAAGGGGCCAGCGGCGGCAAAAAGTGCCGTCCGTTTCCTTCAAAACATCCAAAATTATAAGGTATCATTACGCGTTCGACCCAAACCCGGACCGACTTACCAAGGCCTTTCTGAACAATTCCCAAAGATAGTTCGGATTTTTCTGACTAGGCCTTGCACCGGCCTCCGGTAGACTCCCTCGCAGCTTCAAGTTCCAGTGGCGCCGCTTCCGCCCGGTTGAAGCTGTTATTTTTTCCGCTGCCGCCCTGCGCATACGTTGCGAGGGCTGGCCCCAAGCGAGACAGGATTTTGAATGTTCGGTTTTCTGCGCAGCTACTTCTCCAACGACCTGGCGATTGACCTCGGCACTGCCAACACGCTCATTTACATGCGTGGCAAGGGTATCGTTCTTGATGAACCGTCGGTGGTCTCGATCCGCCAGGAAGGCGGTCCCAACGGTAAGAAAACCATTCAGGCAGTCGGCAAGGAAGCCAAGCAGATGCTTGGCAAGGTGCCGGGCAACATCGAGGCGATCCGCCCGATGAAAGACGGCGTGATCGCCGACTTCACCGTCACCGAACAGATGATCAAGCAGTTCATCAAAACTGCTCACGAATCGCGCATGTTCTCGCCGTCGCCGCGCATCATCATCTGCGTGCCGTGCGGTTCGACCCAGGTCGAGCGTCGCGCGATCAAAGAAGCCGCTCACGGTGCGGGCGCTTCGCAGGTTTACCTCATCGAAGAGCCCATGGCAGCGGCAATCGGCGCAGGCCTGCCGGTGTCAGAAGCAACCGGCTCGATGGTCGTCGATATCGGCGGCGGCACGACCGAAGTCGGCGTGATCTCGCTCGGCGGTATCGTGTACAAGGGTTCGGTCCGCGTAGGCGGCGACAAGTTCGACGAAGCCATCGTCAACTACATCCGCCGCAACTACGGCATGCTGATCGGCGAACAAACCGCCGAGGCCATCAAGAAAGAAATCGGCTCCGCGTTCCCGGGTTCCGAAGTCAAGGAAATGGAAGTGAAGGGCCGCAATCTGTCGGAAGGCATTCCGCGCAGCTTCACGATCTCCAGCAACGAAATCCTCGAAGCCCTCACCGATCCGCTGAACCAGATCGTCTCGTCGGTGAAGATCGCGCTCGAACAAACGCCGCCGGAACTGGGCGCCGACATCGCCGAGCGCGGCATGATGCTCACCGGCGGTGGCGCACTGCTGCGCGATCTGGACCGCCTGCTCGCCGAAGAAACCGGCCTGCCGGTGCTCGTCGCCGAAGACCCGCTGACCTGTGTTGTACGCGGCTCGGGCATGGCGCTCGAACGCATGGACAAGCTCGGCAGCATCTTCTCGTACGAGTAAGCGAGCCCGTCTCCATGTCAGTAGCGCGGATCTGGCAAACGGCCCCTTGCGGGCCGGTTTGCCGTTGGCTGGGCCTGCCAGCCTCCGCGCGCTGAACGCGCACCCCTCGCGCGCCGCCGTCTCACCCAACCGCTCACGCCCCCGGCGCCGACCATGGAATACAGTCCGCCGCCCCTGTTCAAGCAAGGCCCGTCCGCCCTCGCACGGCTGGTGTTTTTCGTCGTGCTGGCGCTCGCCCTGCTGATCTCCGATGCACGCTTCAGAACGCTCGAAATCGTTCGCGGCGTGCTCGGCGCGGGTCTTTATCCGTTGCAACGCGCAGCCCTCGTGCCGCGCGACGTTTTCATGGGCGCGGCCGACCTGGCCGTGACCAGCGCCACCTTGCGCAGCGAGAACGACAAACTGCGCACCAAAGATCTCCAGCTCTCGCAGCAAGCCAATACAGCTGCCGAACTGGCTGCCGAAAACACCCATTTGCGCGCGCTGCTGCAACTCTCGCAGCGCTCCACCACGCAATCGCTGCCGGCTGAAATCCAGTACGACACGCGCGACCCGTTCACGCAGAAGGTCGTGATCGGCCGCGGCGCCCAGCAAGGCGTCCAGGACGGATCGCCGGTCGTCAATGAAGACGGCGTGATCGGTCAGGTGACGCGCGTGTTCCCGCTGCAAGCCGAAGTGACGCTGCTCACCGACAAGGATCAGGCGGTGCCCGTGCAGATCGTGCGCACCGGCTTGCGCAGCGTGATCTACGGCACGCCGAAGGGCGATACGCTCGATCTGCGCTTCGTGCCGATCAGCGCTGATGTGCAAACCGGCGACGAACTCGTCACGAGCGGGCTCGACGGCGTTTATCCGCCGGGGCTGCCAGTCGCGAAGGTCGTGCGGGTCGACAAACAGGCCGATACGGCGTTCGCGCGCGTGATCTGCTTGCCGGTTGCGCCCGTGCGCGGCGCGCGTCAGTTGCTCGTGCTGCACTATCTGAACAACGTGCCGCCGCGTCCGGCGGAAGAGCCCGACGCGGCTACGACCGCCAAGGACGCGAAAGCGAAGAAGGGCGGCAAGCCCGCGGACAGCAAGGCCGCGGCGGATAAATCCGCTGCCAAGCCTGCCGAAAAGCCCGCCGCCGCCGCTGCCAAGCCCGCTGAAAAGCCGTCGGCCAAAGCCACGGCCGCGGAGAAGAAAGCCGCCACCGAAAAGAAACCGACCGCTGACAAGAACGCGAAGCCGCAAGCCACGCCGGGGGCCCAGCCATGAACCGTCCGCAATACATCCTGCAGCCGGTCAATCCCTACTTCATTTCGTTCAGCCTCGCTGCGGCGTTCCTGCTGAACCTGATGCCGTGGGGGCGCCTCGCCGGTGTGCCGGACTTCGTAGCGCTCGTGTTGCTGTTCTGGAACGTGCACCAGCCGCGCAAGGTCGGCATGGGCATCGCGTTCTTTCTCGGCCTGTTGATGGACGTACACAACGCCAGCCTGCTCGGTGAGCACGCGCTGGCGTATACGTTGTTGTCGTATGGCGCGATTACGATCCATCGCCGGGTGCTGTGGATGTCGCTCGGCGTGCAGACTTTCGCGGTGATGCCGCTCCTCGTTGTCGCGCAACTGGTGCCGTTCGTGATCCGTCTGCTGACGGGCGCAGCGTTTCCGGGCTGGAGTTACCTGATTGACGGCTTCGTCGAAGCCGCGCTGTGGCCGGTCGCCAGCATGCTGCTGCTGATGCCGCAGCGTCGTCCGGCCGATCCGGACGATACGCGGCCGATTTAATCACGCATCGAGCCCGCCGGCCGTTCCGATGGAATCCACGCTCCCGGCCCGCTCGACGCGCATCGCTGTTCATGCCTCCCGGTTCCGGCCGGTTTGGGCGCACACTCATGATGGCCGTCACGCGGCCTTTTGCAGAATCGCATGACCGAATTCAAGGACACTCAGCAACAGCTCTCGAAGTTCCGCCTGCGCGTAGCGGCGGCGGGCGTGTTCGTGTTCGTCTGCTTCGGGCTGATCGGTTTCCGTTTCCTGGTCCTGCAGGTCTGGCATTACAGCAAGTACTCGCTGCAAGCCGACGAAAACCGCATCTCGGTCGCGCCGATCGTGCCGAACCGGGGCATCATCACCGACCGTAACGGCGTGGTGCTGGCCAAGAACTACTCGGCGTACACGCTGGAAATCACTCCGTCGAAGCTGAACGACACGCTCGAAAACGTGATCGACAATCTGGCCACCGTGGTCTCGATCGACGCACGCGACCGGCGCCGCTTCAAGAAGCTGCAGGAAGACTCGAAGAACTTCGAGAGCCTGCCGATCCGCACCCGCCTCACCGACGACGAAGTTGCGCGCTTCACCGCACAACGCTTCCGCTTTCCGGGCGTGGAAGTGCGCGCGCGCCTGTTCCGCCAATATCCGCTCGGGCCCACCGCGGCACACGTGATCGGCTATATCGGGCGGATTTCGCAGCGCGATCAGGACCGCATCGACGACGCCAGCGATCAGAACGACAGCGATCCGGATCACTATGATCCGCGCCTCGACGCGAACAACTACAAGGGCACCGACTACATCGGCAAGATCGGCGTCGAGCAGAGCTACGAAACGGAACTGCACGGCCAGACCGGTTTTGAGGAAGTCGAAGTCACCGCCGGTGGCCGGCCTGTGCGCACGCTGTCTCGCACTCAGGCAACGCCGGGCAACAACCTCGAACTGTCGATCGATATCGGTCTGCAGCAGGTCGCCGAACAGGCGTTTGCGGGCCGCCGTGGGGCACTGGTCGCGATCGAACCGGCAAGCGGCGATGTGCTCGCGTTCGTCTCGGCGCCGAGCTTCGATCCGAATTCGTTTGTCGACGGTATCGATCAGCAGACTTGGGACGAGCTCAACAACTCGCCCGACCATCCGCTGCTGAACCGTCCGCTGCACGGCACCTATCCGCCGGGTTCGACCTACAAGCCGTTCATGGCGCTCGCCGCGCTGACGCTGCATAAGCGCACGCCGGGCTGGGGCTTCCAGGATCCGGGCTCGTACACCTTCGGCGGCCACACGTTCCGCAACGACGTGCGCTCCGGCCAGGGCTGGGTGGACATGAACCGCGCGATCGTGGTGTCGAACGACACGTATTTCTACATGCTCGCGCACGATCTCGGCGTCAACGCGATCGCCGGCTTCATGAAGCCGTGGGGTTTCGGTCAGATCACCGGCATCGACATTTCGGGCGAAGCGCGCGGCATCCTGCCGTCGACGGACTGGAAGCGCAAGGCGTACCGCAAGCCCGAGCAGCAGCGCTGGTATGAAGGCGAAACGATCAGTCTGGGCATCGGCCAAGGCTATAACTCGTTCACCATTCTCCAGCTCGCCCACGCCACGGCCACGCTCGCGAATAACGGCGTCGTGATGAAGCCGCACCTCGTGCGCGACATCGAAAATCCGATCACCAAAGATACGCGCCCGGTCGTTCGCGATCCGAGCGACAAGATCGCGGTGAAGCAATCGGACATCGACATCATCAAGCGCGCGATGGAAGGCGTCGTGACCAACGGTACGGCGTCGAAGCTGTTCATCGGCGCGCCCTATCTGGCCGCCGGCAAGACCGGTACGGCGCAGGTCTACTCGCTGCAAGGCGCGAACTATAAGGGCCATGCGATCGCCGAGCATCTGCGCGACCACGCGCTCTTCATCGCGTTCGCGCCGGCCGAGCAACCGAAGATCGCGCTCGCGCTGATCGTCGAAAACGGCGGCTGGGGCGCGGAAGCGGCCGGTCCGATCGCGCGGCGCGTGCTCGATTACTACCTGGTCGGCAAGAACAAGCCCGGCGCTGAAGCGGCGGCTGTCGCGGCAGCGGCCTCGGCGACGGAGGATGCGTCCGCGCCCGAAGTGGGTAGCGCACCGGCTCCGCAGGACGCGGCGCAGCCGGTGAAGGTTGCAGCGGGCTTCACGGCATTGCCGATGCCGGGTGCTGCTTCGGCTGCGGCGGCAGCTTCCGCGGCGGCGGCTGCATCGGCTTCGGCTGCTGCATCGGCGGCCACGGCTGCGACATCGCCGGCTGCTGCGGCTGCTTCGGCATCCGGCGCGTCGGCGGCCGTCGCGGCCTCCGCGTCCGCCTCCGCCAAGATTCCAACGCCGCGTAAATCCGGCGTCCCGCGCAAACCCCGCCCGAGCAGCAAGTCGGTACCGACTGCCGCCGCTCCGTCGCGGGATGACAGCATTCAGCCTACGTCGCCACGCCAGCCGGTTTCCGGCGGCATCGACGAGTAAGGAGAAAGGCATGCAATTCGACAAGCGCGCCTGGCTCGACCGCATCAAGCGGATGTTCGTGGGCTTCGACCGGCCGCTCGCCCTGATCGTGTTTCTGCTGCTGTGCGTCGGCATCATCACGCTTTACAGCGCGACGCTGGACATGCCGGGCCGAGTGGAAGACCAACTGCGCAACATCATGCTGACGTTCGTGCTGATGTGGGCGCTGGCCAATGTGCCACCCACCACGCTGATGCGCTTCGCGGTCCCGCTCTATACGTTCGGGATCGCGTTACTGGTGGCCGTAGCGCTGTTCGGCCTCACACGCAAGGGCGCGAAGCGCTGGATCAACGTCGGCGTGGTGATCCAGCCATCGGAAATCCTGAAGATCGCCACCCCGCTGATGCTCGCCTGGTACTACCAGCGCCGCGAAGGCGTGATGCGCTGGTACGACTTTCTGGTCGGCTTCCTGATCCTGATCGTGCCGGTCGGTTTGATCGCCAAGCAGCCTGACCTCGGCACCGCCGTACTGGTGTTCGCGGCCGGCCTCTTCGTGATTTACTTCGCGGGGCTGAGTTTCAAGCTGATCGTGCCGGTGCTGATTGCCGGCGTGATCGCGGTCGGCTCGATCGCGGCGTTCCAGGACAAGATCTGTCAGCCAGAAGTGCAGTGGCCGCTGATGCACGATTATCAGAAGCACCGTATCTGTACGCTGCTGGATCCGACTTCCGATCCGCTCGGCAAGGGTTTCCACACGATTCAGGCGGTGATTGCAATCGGCTCGGGTGGCCCGCTCGGCAAGGGCTGGCTGAAGGGTACCCAGGCGCACCTGGAGTTCATCCCCGAGAAGCACACTGACTTCATCTTCGCCGTGTTCTCCGAGGAGTTCGGGCTGGCGGGCGGGATCGTGCTGCTCACGCTTTATATGCTGCTGATCGCGCGCGGTTTGTATATCGCCGCCAATGGGGCGACGCTGTTTGGACGGCTACTGGCCGGATCGCTGACGATGGCGTTCTTCACCTATGCGTTCGTCAACATCGGTATGGTGAGCGGGATCTTGCCGGTGGTGGGCGTGCCCTTGCCGTTCATGAGCTACGGGGGCACTGCGCTGACTACGCTGGGGGTCGCGATCGGCCTCATCATGAGCGTCGCGCGGCAGAAGCGGCTGATGCAGAGTTAGAGTGGGGCTGGGCGTAGGTCTCAGACTGCGGAGCCGATTGCAGCAAAGTCGCAGCAGACCGTAGCAGGCCCGATAAAGAAAAGGGGCGCACCGTCAGGAGCGCCCCTTTTCATTTAATACGGTCTCGTCTACTGCGGCTTCACTTCCTTCTGATCCCGCAACTGCGCGCTGAGTTGCTGATACTTGAGCTTCGCCGCCGGATCGCCCTGTGCCGCCGCAGCAGCGTAGTACGCGCGCGCCACGTTCAGATTCTTGTCCACGCCGTCACCGCCACGTTCGTAGAACGAGCCGGTCACATACTGCGCAGTCATGTCGCCGCCTTGCGCGGCCTTCTTGTACCAGACGAACGCCTGCTGGTTGTCGCGAGTCGTGCCACGGCCATCGAGAAACTGGTTGGCCAACGCGAGCTCTGCCTGCACGTGCCCCTGCTGCGCGGCCTTCAGGAACCACCGGTGCGCTTCGACCGGATCACGCCCGACGAACTCGCCATCGTCGTACATCTTGCCGTACACATACTGCGCGTGCGACATGTTGGCGTCGGCGGCTTTGCGCAGCCACTTCTTGCCTTCATCGACATTGGCTGTGGTGCCTTCACCGTTGAGCAACATCATTGCGTAGTTGAACTCGGCCAGCCGGCTGCCGCGCTGCGCGGCTTTGCGGAACTCGGCGAGCGCCGCGCCCAGATTGCCGGCGTTGTAGTCGGCGACCGCGGTTTGAGTCTCCGGATCGTTCGACTTCGCGACGCGGTTGTCCTGCGCATACGCCGTCACATTCGCCATCAACGCCGCTGTAACCGCCAGACGCACCACGACGCACTGCACCATCCCCTTCATGTCCTCACCTCCTGCAACGCCTGGCGGGTTGCGCGCAACATCCACATGACGTCGGCGGCCAGGGCGATAAAACGAAAACCCGCATCGCGATGCTGCTTGGCGCTCGCGACATCCATAGCAAAAATTCCTGCGGCGATACCAGCCTTGTCGGCAGCGCTGACTATGCGCGCCATCGCCGCCTGCACGTCGGCATGCTTCGAATCGCCGAGGTGGCCGAGACTCGCGGCCAGATCGGCCGGTCCGACGAACAGGCAATCGACGCCTGGCGTCGCCGCAATCTTCTCCACCTCCTGCAAACCGCGCGCCGACTCAATCTGCACAATGGTCGCGATCTGCGCGTTGGCGGATTGCACGTAGTCGCGCCGCATGCCGTACGCGGCCGCACGCACCGCGCCGGCCACACCGCGCTGACCGTCGAGTGCATCGGCGGTCGGGTACTGCGTCAAACGCACGGCCTGTGCCGCCTCGTCCGCGGTTTCGATATTCGGGAACATCAGCGTACGGGCGCCGGCGTCGAGCACGCGCTTGACGAGCCACGCCTCGCTGGCAGGCACGCGTACGACCGGTTCGCTCGGCAAATGCGCAGCGGCGATCGCGCGCAATTGCGACGTGACGTCGCCGCTATCGTTCGGCGCATGCTCCATGTCGATCAGCAGCCAGTCGAAACCGGCGTGCGCGAGCGCCTCGGCTGCGGAATCGCTGCCGAGCGAAAGCCACAGGCCGAACAATGTATCGGCTTCTTTCAGACGTTGCTTGAGGGGATTTGTGAAGGTGCTCATTGCCGCGCTCCCTGGCGATGGAATACATCGCTTGAAACGCGGGTGAGGATGGCGCAGCCGAACAGGCCAACGCCCGGGCCGTGACGGCCTGAATGCCTGCTGCGACGCAATGCGGTGACCGGCATGTCTCGCTCCATGTGGTTATCGGAGCGATCATACCGTGACAATAACGCGGGGGTTGGGCCGCGGGCTCGAGTCGCGCGGCCCTGAACTTAATCGCGGACTACGTCGGCCCAGCAGTTCGGTGTCTCGAACAGACGCACCTTATGCAAACGCAGATTCACGCCGTAATGCGCGTCGTAGACGTTCGCGAGGATATCGAACGCGACGGCAGCGAGATTTTCAACGGTCGGGATGCGATCGAGCACGACCGTCTTGTGCCCCGCCATGGTTTCCAGAAAACCCCGCACCTGCGTGTCGCCTTCGTAGACGAGGAACGCATGGTCCCACTTGTCGACCAGATGCTCGACCGCGAGCGACTTCACGTCGGCGAAGTCCATCACCATGCCGCGATCCGGCGCGCCTTCGGTATCGACCAGGTCGCCTTGCAGCGTGATTTCGAGCACATAGCGATGGCCGTGCAGATTACGGCACTGGCTGCGGTGATCGGGGATGCGGTGGCCCGCGTCGAATTCGAGTTTTCGTGTAATCGTCAGCACGGCAAATCAGGGAATGTTCAGATACTTGTGGGTCTGCATCGACAGGCGCCATTGCGGATGGCGTTTGCACCAGTCGATCGCGAGCTTGGTGTTGAGATCGCGCGACGGGCCGTCCATCGGCTGGACGAGGAAATACTCGAAGTCGAGCTTCGCATACTCGGACAAACGCTGGTTGTCCTGCGGAATCACGACCTTCAGTTCGTTGCCCTTGGTGACGACGAGCGGCGCGTCGGCCTTCGGGCTCACGCAGATCCAGTCGATCGTCTCGAGCACCGGCAACGAGCCGTTGGTTTCAATGGCGATTTCGAAGCCGGCGGCATGCAGCGCGTCGACGAACGGCTGATCGATCTGCAACATCGGTTCACCGCCCGTGCAGACCACAAAGCGTTCGCCCTCGCCTTCCGGCCATTGCGACGCGATCATCTGCACCAACTCTTCGGCAGTACGGTACTTGCCGCCGTTCTCACCATCGGTCCCGACGAAGTCCGTATCGCAGAAACGGCAGACCGCATCCGCACGATCTTCTTCGCGGCCCGACCACAGATTGCAGCCGGCGAACCGGCAGAACACGGCCGGACGCCCGGCATTCGCGCCCTCGCCCTGCAATGTGTAGAAGATTTCCTTGACCGCGTAAGTCATGCTGCTTTCTGCCTTGTGTTCCTGAAAATAATTGCCTGCGCGGCGCCCGTTCGCACGGTGCGCCAGCGTAAAACTTCGGTGAGCGTCAGACCGGCTCGGTCACCTTCTCACCGGCCAGATACGCTTCGTAACCGCGCTTGCGCAAGCGGCACGCGGGGCATTCGCCGCAACCGAAACCCCATGCATGCAACTCGGCGCGCTCGCCGACATAGCAGGTATGCGTCTCGACGCGCACCAGTTCGACCAGTTCGTCGCCGCCCAACTCGTGAGCGAGACGCCACGTATCGGCCTTATCGAGCCACATCAGCGGCGTTTCGAGCAGGAAGCGCGTATCCATGCCGAGGTTCAGCGCGACCTGCAATGCCTTCATCGTGTCGTCGCGGCAATCGGGGTAGCCCGAGAAGTCCGTCTCGCACATGCCGCCGACCAGCACCTGCAAACCGCGCCGATACGCGATGGCCGCGGCGATCGTCATGAACATCAGATTGCGGCCCGGCACGAACGTATTCGGCAAACCGTTCGCCGTGGCGTGAATCTCGATCTCGCGCGTCATCGCGGTATCGCTGATCGAGCCGAGCACCGACAGATCGATCATGTGATCTTCGCCGAGGCGGTCGGCCCAAGCCGGAAATGCCCGCGTCACCGCGTTGCGAAAGCCTTCGCGGCATTCGAGTTCGACTCGGTGCCGCTGGCCATAATCGAAGCCCAGCGTCTCGACCGTTTCATAACGTTCGAGGGCCCAGGCGAGGCACGTGGCGGAATCCTGGCCGCCGGAAAACAGCACCAGAGCGCTACGTTTAGCGTCTTTGCGGATCACCGTGAAACTCCGTGAATGATGAGTGCCACGTCGCGCTGCGCGAGGTGCGCCATGCAAGCAACGCGGCGCGACGCGTGCCGGCACTGCTGCCGGCCCAAAGCAGTATAGGCCGCGCCTTCCGCATGCAGAGTCGCTGGGCGCTTATACCGTTAATCGTCGGGCGAAGGGTTCGGCACCTGTTGCGGCCTTGCCGTGTTGCGGCAGAGTGCGCAAAAAGCGCTGCTTCAGGATACGAAAAGACGCGTTTGGTGCGGTGGCGCGCAAGTGGAACGCCGACAGCACCCTCGCATGCAAGTCCTTGAACTGGCGCGATTTTATCACGCGGCGCCCAATGCCGCCGAGCACACCCGCTTGCGGGGCAAGCTGCCTATGCCGCCACACATGCCCATCAGAAAAGGAAAAGCCCCAGGAATCTTGCGATTTCCTGGGGCTGAATCCTGGTGGCCTGGGACGGAATCGAACCATCGACACGCGGATTTTCAATCCGCTGCTCTACCAACTGAGCTACCGGGCCAACGAAGAACGAAATGATATCAAAGGGTCAGCTGCTCGGCAAGCCCCCTCTCGAAAAAATCTACCGCGCCCGAGCCTGCACGCATTGCGCCGGCCGTTCACTCGCCTTTGTTCTTACCGAGATCGACACCGAGTTGCTTGAGCTTGCGATACAAGTGCGTGCGCTCGAGACCCGTCTTTTCCGCGACACGCGTCATGCTGCCATTCTCACGCGCGAGGTGATATTCGAAGTAAGCACGCTCGAACGCATCGCGCGCATCGCGCAACGGGATGTCGAACGAGATCGACGCCGTTTGCGCAGCCAACGCGCCGCTACCCATGCCATCCGACGACAGCATCGGCAACGCAGCCGCCGAAGCCACAGCCGAAGCGCTGACCGGCAACACCGGCTTGGCGACCGCGCCGCCCGGTGCTCCGACCGCATTGCCGCGGGCGAGGCCCTGCTCGACGGCCTTCAGCAGCTTCTGCAACGCAATCGGCTTCTCGAGGAAATTGAGTGCGCCGATCTTGGTCGCCTCAACCGCTGTATCGATCGTTGCGTGACCGGACATCATGATCACCGGCATGGTCAGTTGCCCCTGCGCGGCCCATTCTTTGAGCAAGGTCACGCCGTCCGTATCGGGCATCCAGATGTCGAGCAGCACCAGGTCCGGCGCCTGGCGCAAGCGGAATTCGCGCGCTTCCTGCGCGTTTTCCGCGGCCTCCACGACATGCCCCTCGTCGCTCAGGATCTCCGAGAGCAATTCCCGGATGCCCATTTCATCATCTACCACCAGGATGGTTGCCATTTACGCTGCCCTTGTCTGCACTGTTGCTTTAGTCGTTCCCTGCGGCGCATTGCCATGCGCCGGCCGCGACCCTGCTCCAGGTGCCGCGGCATCGTCTGCCAGTTGAAGGAAGAGGATCGATATCTGCGCGCCTTCGATCACATCGCCCGCTTTCATGCGGTTGCGAATGTCGATGCGCGCGCCGTGTTCGTCGACGATCTTCTTGACCATCGCAAGACCGAGGCCCGTACCTTTGGCCTTGGTCGTCACGTAAGGTTCGAATGCACGTGTCAGGATACGCGCGGGGAAGCCCGGTCCGTTATCCGACACTGTCAGACGCACCGCGACGTGTACTTTGCCTTCCGCGTCGGGGTCTCCGTATTCTACTGTCCTCGTCTCGAGCAACACACGCGGTTGTTCGACGTCGGCCACGGCATCCTGTGCATTCTGCAGCAGGTTGTGAATCACCTGTCGCAATTGTGTCGCGTCGCCGCGAATCGCCGGCAAATCCGCGAGCTCTACCTGAATCGCGCCTTTACCTTCTTCGATACCGTACAGCGTGAGCACTTCGCTGACCAGTTCGTTCAGTTGCAGATGCGCGAGCACCGCCGGCGGCGTACGCGCATAGTCGCGGAAATTGTCGACCATCTGCTTCATCGCCGCGACCTGATTCACGATGGTGGTCGCGCCGCGCTTCAGCACATCGGCATCCGATGGCGACAGCTTGTCCGCGAGTTTCATCTGCAAACGCTCGGCGGACAACTGGATCGGCGTGAGCGGGTTCTTGATCTCGTGCGCGAGACGCCGCGCGACTTCGCCCCACGCGATCGAACGCTGCGCGGAGATCACATCCGAAATATCGTCGAACACTACGACGTAGCCGGAAGTCTGCATGTCTTCTGCATCGCGGTCGGTGGCCGACACAAGGCGCGCGCCGCGCACGAGCAAGGTGAGCGGCTCGGTTTCGCCGGGCACCTGCACCGAGAACTGCTGCTGCCAGTGGCCACGGTCGTCGTGACCGTCGCCGCTTGCGGCCTCGCGATCGGCGAAGGCCTTGCGCACCATGCCGCCGAATTCGCTCAACACGCCAATCTGCTCGAGCGCCGAACCCAGCACCTCCTGGAACTGCTGACGGAAAATCCGTTCGGCGCCGCGGTTTGCGGTGGTGAGACGGAACTGGCGGTCGAACACGAACACGCCCGCGGTCAGGTTCGCGAGAATGCTTTCCAGATAGGCCTTCGAATGTTCGAGCGCGATCCGGTTGTTCTCGACCGCGGCACGCGCTTCGGAGAGCTGCCGCGTCATGGCATTGAACGACTGCGTGAGGAAGCCCAGTTCGTCGCGCGATTTGATTTCGCGCTTCGGCGTGTAGTCGCCCTCAGTCACTTCCTTGGTACCCTGCGCGAGCAGGAACAACGGCCTCGCAAGCTGATTGCCGAGCGCGAGCGCCAGCATCATCGCGATGAAGGTGGCGAGGAACAGCGCAAGCGTCAGCGTGCCGATGTACATCTTGCGCAAGCCGGTACGGCCCAGCGCCTTTTCCTGATATTCGCGATAGGCCCGCTGCACTGCATCGGCGTTTCGCGCGAGCGACGGCGACACCGGCTGCGTGAGCTGCAGGAAGCGTTCGGTCGGCTGCAACAGCGCCGCGTTCGAATCGGGAATGCGCTGCACGACGCGCAGCCGCAACGCGCCCTTGCTGCCATGCGCGCGCGGATCGCCGTCGACTTCCCCTTCGATCGCCGCATAGCCGCGGCCACGCGCCTGATCGATCATCAACGGCGTGGGCAAGTCGTTCGACACGAGCGTCGCGTAATTGCCGGATGCCTGCGCGACCACGTGCATATCCGGTGTCGCGCCCGACATGCTGCGCGTGGGTTCGACGATCGTCGCGTCCTGCACGCCGAACTGATCGCGCAAGCGCAGCAGCGTGAGCGTGGTGCCGGCGGCATCAGCGCTCGCCAGCTGTTCAGACATCAGGCGCCCCTTGGTCTGCAGATCGGATAGCGACGCGTCGAGCATGCCGCGGCCGAGATTCAGGCCCGAGGTCAACGCGGTTTCGACGTTCACGTCGAACCACGATTCGATACTGCGCGAGACGAACTGATACGAGACCACGTAAATGATGCCGCCCGGCACCACGCCGACCAGCGCCATGAAGAACGCGAGCTTCGCTAACAGCCGGGTGCCGAACTTACCTTTTCTAAGCCGCGCAATGATGATGATGACGAGCGTCGCCACCACCAGCAAAAAGATCATCGCGACCACGAGGTTGGCCGCGTACAGCCACTGGTAATAGCGGTCGAAAAATTCGGTATTCGCGCTCGCCGCTGCAAGCAGGACGAGCAGCAGCACGGCCGTCACGGCGACCGTGGACACCAGCACGCGCACGACGATGCTGCTGACGCTGGTGGCTCGGCGCACTCTATTTAGCACGTTCGGTCACCGTGAAGGTAAAGCGTTTCCACTCCGACGAAAGGCTCCAGTCGCGGTTGTTCACCGCGTCGATCTGGAACGGCTTGGGCATCAGCGCGATGTCGAGTTGCATGCGCACCGACGCGTTGTACGTCTCCCCGACATGCACCTGATTGCGGTCGATCACGTGCCACGACGTGATGTGCTTGATCACCGCGAGCGCATCTTTCAGCGTCGTGAAGCCGAGCTGCAAGCCACCCGACGACACGCTCGACACACGATACTCACGCGTGAGCGGCTGGAACGACAGGCGGATGCTCTGCGACACGCTCACCGGCTGCTCGTCGAACCAGTACCAGCGCGGCCGGCTCAGTTCGAAGTCCGTCGTGAAGTACAGCGGAATGCCTTTGTTGACGGCGTCTTCGAGATTGCTGTTCAGGTCGAAGTCGAAACGCGCGTCGATGCTCCAGCCGGTGTTGTCCGATTGCAGCGACGCGCGCTGCACCGCGATCGAATCGGCATACGCCGCGCCCGGTACGGCGAGCCACACGGCCAGCACGATCCAGAGCACGGCAGCGAGCCGAAGCGGGAAGAAGCGTTTGATGGTCACCGTTTCTGAAAGCGCGCGTAGAAAAATCCGTCGTGGTCTGAGTTCGAGCCGGCGCTATCCTCAGCGACATGTCCGGCATGGGACCCGGCCGATGTGCCGGCGGGCGCGCGGGCAACTGCGGGTAAAAGTTGCCCCGGCGCGTCCAATCGTACCGCATCCTGGTACTTGTTTCCAAACCACCGCGCCTGCAACTCGCCTTCTTCGGGAAAGATCGAACACGTAACGTAGAGCAACTCGCCGCCTGGCTTCACGAGTGGCCATAGCGCCTCGAGAATGCGGCGCTGCTCGGCAACCAGTACGGGAATATCCGACGCGCGACGCAGCCAGCGAATATCCGGATGACGCCGCACGATGCCGGACGCCGAACACGGCACGTCGGCCAGAATGCGGTCGAACGGCTGGTCGATGTCGTCGTGCCATTTTGCGGGCGCACCCGCGTCGCCGATACGCACTTCCGCTTCGAGCTTGAGCCGCTGCAAGTTTTCGCCGATGCGACGCGCGCGCGATGCGTCGCTTTCGAGCGCCACGAGTTGCAGGTTGGCGAGTTCGAGCAGATGGCCGGTTTTGCCGCCAGGCGCCGCGCACGCGTCGAGCACACGCATGCCGTCACGCACGCCGAGCAGTTGCGCAGCGAGTTGCGCGCCGGCGTCTTGCACCGACACCACGCCGTCGTTGAAGCCGGGGATCCGGTCGACGGACATCGCCGTGGCGAGCTTGACGGCGTATTCGCCGGACCTGCTCGCGGGAATGTGATGGGCCTGCAGTACCTGCAGATAGGCGTCGACTGTCGAGCGGCGCGCGTTGACGCGCAATGTCAGCGGACCTTGCGTGTTGCCGGAGGCGAGCACGGCCTGCCATGCGTCGGGCCATGCGCGCTTCACCGCATCGATCCACCACGCTGGGTAGTTCCAGCGCGCGACTTCGTCGGCTTGCGCTGCGCTCAGCAGCGCCTCACGCTCGCGCAGGAAATTGCGCAGCACGGCGTTGACGAGACCCTTTGCGAACGCGAATTCACGACGCGCGGCGATGGCGCTCACCGCCTGATCGACAACCGTGAACGGCGTGTAGGCGGCGTTCGCTTCATCGTCGACGAGCAAAGCGAGCGCGCAGGCGAGCACATGACCGACGTGCGGCGGCGGCGCCTTCTTCACCAACTTCGCGATCAGCCACTCGGCGGTCGCCAGACGCCGCATGGTGCGGTACGCGATGTCCTGCACCGCGCCTCGCGCAGCAGCGGCGCTGCCTTCAGGCGCGGAGACGAATACGGCTTGCAGCGCGGCCGGCAAGGCCGCGCCGAGGCGCACGGCGCCGACGGCCTGGCCCGCGCAGTCGAGCGCGAAACCGAGCGATTCGGGCGCGAGATGCAGCATCGTCAAACGGGATTCGCGCGGACGCGTCGATGGCGAAGCAGAACGCGAAGAAGGCTTTGGAGTCATGAAAAAGGCAAAGGCAGGCCGCGCGGTACGCGCGGCGCAATCAGCACACATTGTAGCGTGGCGAGGGGTGGAGACCGCCGAAGGCGGACTGGCGGTCGCGCTTGAACAAAAAAGGCGAGCCCGCAGACTCGCCTTTCGTCACGCCAGATCGACGGATCGGTGCGCCCGTTACTCGAAGCGCCCCGTGCGCGCCATTTCCATCAAACGCGCAATGCGTTCCTCGGTGGCGGGGTGCGTCGAGAACAGATTCGCGATGCCGCCGCCCGCCAGCGGATTCATGATCATCATCTGCGCGGTGGCCGGATGCTGCTCGGCGGTGGGGAACGGAATGCCGCTCGCGTAGCGATGGATCTTGTCGAGCGCCGAGGCGAGCGCCTGCGGATCGCCGGAAATCTGCGCGCCGCCACGGTCCGCTTCGAATTCACGCGCACGCGAAATCGCCATCTGAATCAGCGCACCGGCGATCGGCGCGAGCAACGCCACAGCGATGCCCGCAATCGGGTTCGTGGGACGGCCGTTTTCGTCACGGCTGCCGAAGAACATCGCGAAGTTCGCCAGTGCGGAAATGGCGCCGGCCATGGTCGCCGACACCGTGGAGATCAGGATGTCACGGTGCTTCACGTGCGCCAGTTCGTGCGCCATCACGCCACGCATTTCGCGCTCGGACAGCACACGCAAGATGCCAGTGGTGGCGGCAACCGCCGCGTGCTCCGGATTGCGGCCGGTGGCGAACGCGTTCGGTGCGTCTTCGTTGATCAGGTAGACGCGCGGCATGGGCAGGCCGGCACGCGTGGAAAGCTCGCGCACCATGCGATAGAACTGCGGCGCACTGTTTTCGTCGACTTCCTGCGCGTTGTACATGCGCAGAACCATCTTGTCCGAGAACCAGTACGAAAAGAAATTCATCCCAAGGGCGATCACGAGCGCGATTGTCATACCGCGCGATCCGCCGATCATCCCGCCGATCACGATGAAAAGGGCCGTGATCGCGGCCATCAACATCGCGGTTTTGACCCAATTGAACATGTCTGCTACTCCTTGCCCTAACGCGGGTTCATATCTGCGCCGCGTGATCGCGGCGGCTGATTGTAAGCGAAATGTTAGATATGGGCGCGCGAGGAAAATTCAATCATCTTGATGCAGTGGCGAGCTTGATACCCAAGCCGACGAATGCGCCGCCGACGCCGCGATCCAGCCACCGCTTCACCAGCGGCTGGCCGGAGAAGCGCTGGGTCACGCTGCCGGCAACCCACGCGACAAAACTGTTCCAGATCATGCTCATCACGACGAACACCCCGCCGAGCGTGAGGAACGCCAATGCCTTATGGTCGCTGCCGGTTGTGACGAATTGCGGAAAGAACGACACGAAGAACAGCACGACCTTGGGATTCAGCACATTGGTCCAGAAGCCTTGCAGGAACAACTGACGCAACGATTTCGGCGCGCCGGCCGCGCGCGCTTCGCCCGCCGCCTGATCCGCCGCCGGTTTGACGAAAATCAGGCGCACGCCGAGATACATCAGATAAATAGCACCGACGAACTTGATGACCGTGAATGCCGTGGCTGAAGCGGCCAGAAGCGCCGTCAAGCCGAACGCGCAGGCAAGCGAATGAACGCAGCAACCGGCGGAAATGCCGAGCGCGGACATCAGCCCTGCGCCACGCCCCTGAGCGACGCTACGCCCGACGATGTATGCCGTATCGGGACCGGGCGTCACATTCAGCAGAAAGACGGCGACGACGAAAAACTCGAAATGGGTGATGCCAAACATGAAGATCCTCTAAACGCGGGCTGTTGCATAGAGGATTCTAACGCGCTGGTGGCTTGCAGCGTGGCTGTTGAACATCGGCCGAACGGACGATGTTCAAGCTATGCGCAAGGCGGTTATTTTGCTTCGGGCAGCTGGAAACGCTGACCCGCGGCCAGCGTGGCGCCGGCCAGGAATTCGCGCACCGGCAAGCGCTTGCCGCCGGGTTTTTGCAATTGCGTGAGACGCAGGGCGCCTTCGCCGCAGGCAACCACGACACCTTCCGGAGAAACGTCGGCGATCGTGCCGGGCGCTGTGTTGCCTTGTGCCTCGACCGGGACGGCTGCCCAGATCTTGATCGACGTACCGTCTTCCAGCGTGCCCACGCCACCGGGGAACGGGTCGAACGCACGTACCTGACGCGCGAGGACCGCAGCCGGCTTACGCCAGTCGAGCGCAGCCTCGTGCTTGCCGATCTTTTCCGCGTAAGTCACGCCGTCCGCGGGTTGCGGCGTTGCCGCCAGCTTGCCGCTGCGCTCGAGTTCGATCAGCGCTTCGACGATCAGCTTCGCGCCGTCCTGTGCGAGACGATCGTGGAGGGTGGCCGTGGTGTCGTCGGCGGAGATCGGCGTGCGCGCTTCGGAAATCATCGCGCCGGTATCGAGACCAACGTCCATCTGCATCAGCGTGATGCCGGTTTCCGTGTCGCCCGCCTCGATCGCGCGGTGGATCGGCGCGGCGCCGCGCCAGCGCGGCAGCAACGACCCGTGAATGTTGATACAGCCCAGTGGTGGAATATCGAGCACTTCCTGCGGCAGGATCAGACCGTAAGCGGCCACCACCATTACGTCGTGTGGCGTGGCACGCAGTTGGTCGATCGCGGCGGCGGCTTCGGCCGGATATTTGCCGACGCGGCGCAGCGAAGGCGGCTGCGCCACGGCAAGCCCGTGTTCCTGCGCGTAGCGCTTGACCGGACTCGCCTGCAATTTCATCCCGCGCCCCGCGGGCCGGTCGGGCTGCGTCAGCACGAGCGGCACCGGAAAACCGGCGCTGTGAATCGCGGCCAGCGCGGCCGCGGCGAACTCCGGCGTACCGGCAAAGATGACGCGCAACGAATGACTCATGAAGGGGCAGTAGGCGAGGTGGACGCGCGTTACATCGCGTGGGCGAGCTTCTTCATCTTGCTCTTGATGCGCGTCTGCTTGAGCGACGACAGGTACTCGACGAACACGCGGCCCATCAGGTGATCCATTTCGTGTTGAATGCACACGGCCAGCAAGCCTTCGCAATCCAGCTCGAAGGTTTCGCCCTTCTCGTTCAGCGCCCGCACGCGCACTTTCTCGGCACGCTCGACGTTGTCGTAAATGCCCGGTACCGAGAGGCAGCCCTCTTCCGATAACTTCTTCTCGTCGCTCGACCAGATGATTTCCGGATTGATGAAGGCGAGCAGTTCGTCGTGCGTTTCCGACACGTCGATCACGATCACGCGTTCATGCACGTCCACCTGGGTCGCAGCGAGGCCGACGCCGGGCGCGGCGTACATCGTTTCGGACATGTCGGCGACGAGCCGGCGGATGCGGTCGTTGACGACTTCGACCGGCTTCGCAATCTTGTGCAGCCGCTTGTCCGGGTAATTGAGAATGTTCAGTAAAGCCATGATCTTGAGTGTGTTTTTTCGGCGCCGCTGCCGGTGGAAGGCTAGCGTTGGCCATTCGGCCAGGTTGTGGGCACATCGCGTTACGCAGAGGATAGAGGCTGTCGAACCGGTTCGATTCAACGCGCCACGTGCGCCAAACGACGAGCCCGCGCGGGTGGGCGCGGCGCTGCAGTTATTTCGGATGATGAAAATTTTAGCATGGCGCCCGCCTGCCCGCTGGCCCAGTAAGAGGATCGACCGTCAATGGATACCTTACCCGCAACCCATATTGAACTCGCCGCCTGGCTGCGGCTTTCGCTCGCGCCGGGGCTGAAGCCCGCTGCCCTGCGCCTACTGCTGGGTGCTTTCGGACTGCCGGAAGCGATCTTCAATCAATCGCCCGAGGCGCTTGCCGAGTTCGCAGGCGAGGCCGCGGCGCGCGCCGTGCTGGCGCCGTCCGGCCCGGATTTCGACGCGCAACTCGACGCGGTGATCGCATGGAGCGAGCTGCCCGGCAACCACGTGGTGACACTCGACGACCCCGCCTACCCGCCCGCGCTGCTGACCATGCCCGATCCGCCGCCACTACTATATATAAAGGGCCGGCTCGAGCTGTTGCATACGAAGGCGGTCGCGCTGGTGGGCAGCCGCAGCGCGACGCCGCAAGGCGCGGAGGACGCGGAGCGCTTTGCGCGTGAGCTTTCGCAGGCCGGTGTCACGATCGTTTCCGGGCTCGCGCTGGGCATCGACGGTGCCGCGCATCGAGGCGGCCTGGAAGGCGCCGGTAGTACGGTGGCCGTGATCGGCACCGGAGCTGACCTCGTGTATCCGGCCGCGCATCATGCACTGGCGCGGCAGATTGCAACACAAGGC
Source organism: Paraburkholderia sp. SEWSISQ10-3 4 (assembly GCF_030464785.1). NCBI lineage: Bacteria > Pseudomonadati > Pseudomonadota > Betaproteobacteria > Burkholderiales > Burkholderiaceae > Paraburkholderia > Paraburkholderia sp. SEWSISQ10-3 4. The sequence continues at coordinate 156,198 of NZ_JALPRI010000010.1, read as the reverse complement.
GCGATCCTTTCGGAATGGCCGCTCGGCACGCCGGCGCGCGCCGCCAATTTTCCGCAACGCAACCGTTTGATCGCCGGCCTCGTCAGCGGGGTTGTGATCGTCGAGGCCGCCATGCGCTCGGGCTCGCTGATCACAGCTCGGCTTGCCAATGAAATGGGGCGCGATATCTTCGCCCTGCCCGGCTCGATCCATGCGCCCTTGTCGCGCGGTTGTCATCGAATCATCAAGCAGGGCGCCAAGCTGGTGGAAACGCCCGATGAGGTGCTGGAAGAATTGGGCATCGCGAAGCCCGTAGCAACTGCGCCGGCATCACCCACAGCCCCGCCGGCCATGAGCGCAGAGGCGTTGCAACTCCTCGACGCACTCGGCCACGCCCCCGCCACGCTTGAAATTCTTGCCACCCGTACCGAGATGGGGGACGCGGCATTGCAAAACACGCTGCTGCAGCTCGAACTCGCCGGCCAGGTGACCGCGCTGCCCGGCGGCCGCTTCACGCGAGCCACCCACGGCTGACCCCGCATGGACCATGGGTTGACCACCATTCGGGATCGGCCATGCTACATTCGCGCCAAAGCACCTGACAAAAGTACGCAAGGAACGACCATGCCCGCGCTGAATCTCGACACCGACCAAGACCGGATCGCCGAGCGCGTCAACGAACCCGACACGCTGTTCGTTGCCTGCCTGTGCGCGGAGTGGTGCGGGACGTGCCGTGAGTATCGGGATGCCTTCGACCGGCTGGCCGATAAGCATCCGGAGATCTGTTTCGCATGGATCGACATCGAAACGCATGCGGACCGCTTCGACGATCTGGATGTCGAGAATTTCCCGACCATCCTGATCGAAGACTCAGTAACGACACGTTTTTTTGGCACGGTTTTGCCGCAGGCGGCGATTGTGGAGCGGATGTTGTCCGATCTGACGGCCGTGCCCGGCGTCAGCGGCGCACCCAAACTGCGGCCCGCGCTCGCCGTCGCGTGACTGTGGCCGCCGGCCGCTGAACCTTGCGGCACGGGCGTTGCGAGCGACACACAGCGCGTTTTCCGCAGCTTGCCCAGTTACTGAGCGCGCAATTATCATGGCGCGCTTTTTATGGCACTTGACACGCCGCGTTGGCGCCGTGTGCTATAAAGCGGTCGTTATTGGGTCGCAAAGGTCGCAAACGAGGGTCGCGCTAATAAATGCGCACTCAAGGCCATCAACCCGGATCTACCAACCTCACATCGAGTCATGTCCAAAGCACTGATCATCGCCGAAAAGCCTTCCGTCGCGAACGACATCGCGCGGGCTTTGGGCGGCTTTACCAAGCATGACGAATACTACGAAAGCGACGACTACGTCCTTTCCTCGGCAGTCGGCCACTTGCTGGAAATTGCCGCGCCCGAAGACTATGAAGTCAAGCGCGGCAAGTGGAGTTTCGCCAACCTGCCCGTCATTCCGCCGCATTTCGATCTGAATCCGATCGCCAAGAGCGAGTCGCGCCTGAAGGTGCTGACCAAGCTGCTCAAGCGTAAAGACGTCGATCGCCTTATTAACGCATGTGACGCGGGGCGCGAGGGCGAGCTGATTTTCCGCCTGATCGCGCAACACGCGAAAGCCAAGCAACCGGTACAGCGCCTGTGGCTTCAGTCGATGACAGCCGGCTCGATTCGCGACGGCTTTGCCCGTCTGCGCAGCGACGAAGAAATGCAGCCACTCGCCGATGCGGCGCGCTGCCGCTCGGAAGCGGACTGGCTGGTCGGCATCAACGGCACGCGCGCCATGACCGCGTTCAACAGCAAGGGCGGCGGCTTCTTCCTGACCACGGTCGGGCGAGTGCAGACGCCGACGCTGTCGATCGTCGTCGAACGCGAAGAAAAGATTCGCCGCTTCGTGCCGCGCGATTACTGGGAAGTGAAGGCGGAGTTCGTCTGCGCGGCCGGTTTCTACGAAGGCCGCTGGTTCGATCCGCAATTCAAGCGCGACGAGTTCGATCCTGAAAAACGCGATTCGCGCCTGTGGGCACTGCCCGCGGCCGAAACGATCGTCGCCGCCTGCCGCGGCCAGATCGGCAAGGTAACCGAAGAATCGAAGCCGTCCACGCAACTGTCGCCGGCGCTGTTCGACCTGACCAGTTTGCAGCGTGAAGCCAACGGCCGTTTCGGCTTCTCGGCGAAGAACACGTTGGGCCTCGCTCAGGCGCTGTACGAAAAGCACAAGGTGCTGACCTATCCCCGGACCGACGCGCGCGCGTTGCCGGAAGACTATATGGATACGGTCAAGGAAACGCTGGGCATGCTCAAGGAGAGCAACAACTATCTCCCGTATGCCAAGCAGGTGCTCGACAAGGGCTGGGTGAAACCGAACAAGCGCATCTTCGATAACTCGAAGATCAGCGACCACTTCGCAATCATCCCGACGGCGCAGGCGCCGAAGAATCTGTCCGAACCGGAACAGAAGCTCTACGACCTGGTCGTGAAGCGCTTCCTGTCGGTGTTCTTCCCGGCCGCTGAGTACCGGGTGACGACGCGGATCACGGAAGTGGTCGGTCATCACTTCAAGACTGAAGGCAAGGTGCTGGTCGAACCGGGCTGGTTGCAGGTCTACGGCCGCGAAATCAGCGGGGAAGACGCGAACCTCGTGCCGGTGCAGAAGGACGAGAAGGTCAAGACGGACAAGATCGCCGCCCAGCAACTGGTGACGAAACCGCCCGCACGCTACAACGAAGCGACCTTGCTGTCGGCCATGGAAGGCGCGGGCAAACTGGTCGAAGACGACGAGTTGCGCGAAGCCATGGCGGCCAAGGGGCTCGGCACGCCAGCCACGCGCGCTGCCATCATCGAAGGGCTGCTTGGCGAAAAGTATCTGATCCGCGAAGGCCGCGATCTGATTCCGACCGCCAAGGCATTCCAGCTGATGACACTGCTGCGCGGCCTCGGCGTGAAGGAACTGACCGCGCCGGAATTGACCGGCGAGTGGGAATACAAGCTCTCGCAAATGGAGCGTGGCAACCTGCCGCGCGACGCGTTCATGCAGGAAATCGCCCGCATGACGCAAACCATCGTCAAGCGCGCGAAGGAATACGATTCCGACACGATCCCGGGCGATTACGCGACGTTGCAAACGCCGTGTCCGAATTGCGGCGGTCAGGTGAAGGAAAACTACCGGCGCTTTGCGTGCTCGAAGTGCGAGTTTTCGATCTCGAAGATTCCGGGCGGCCGTCAGTTCGAAATCCCGGAAGTTGAAGAGCTGCTGCAGAACAAGACCATCGGACCGCTGTCGGGTTTCCGCAGCAAGATGGGCCGTCCGTTCTCGGCGATCCTCAAGCTCTCGCTCGATGACGAGATCAAGAACTACAAGCTCGAATTCGACTTCGGCCAGGACTCCGGCGGCGAAGACGGCGAACCGCCTGACTTCTCCGATCAGGAGGCAGTCGGCTCATGCCCGAAGTGCAAGGGTCGCGTGTTCGAACATGGCATGAGCTATGTCTGCGAGAACTCGGTTGCCAATCCGAAGACTTGCGACTTCCGCTCGGGCAAGGTGATTCTGCAGCAGGAAATCGCGCGTGAGCAGATGTCGAAGTTGCTCGAGGAAGGACGCACCGACCTGCTGACGAACTTCAAGTCGTCGCGCACCGGCCGCAACTTTAAGGCGTTCCTCGTCAAGCAGAACGACGGCAAGATCGGCTTCGAATTCGAGAAGAAAGAGCCTTCGGCCAAGACCGCAGCGAAAACCGCGGCGGCGAAGACGGCAGCGAAGGCTGCGCCGGAGTCTGATGACGAAGACGCACCGGTCGCAGTAAAGGCGGCGCCCGCGAAGAAGGCCGCGGCGAAGAAAGCACCGGCCGCGAAGACTGCGGCAGCGAAAACCGCCGCAGCCAAGAAGGCGCCGGCCAAGAAAGCGGTAGCGCGCAAGACGGGATCGTAATTCGGGCGGAAGCCGGAGGAGGGTATTCAGCTTCCGGCCAACTCCGAACTTGCCGATAAAAAAGGCGCAGTCACTTACGTGACTGCGCCTTTTTATTTGTCGGCCCGACTGCGCTTATCTCAAGCGCTACCGGCACCTTCGCCCGAATCGTTACAGCGGCGACAGAGCGGTAGGCCGCGGACGATTCGTCGTCTTCGTCAAAGTCTTCGGCAGCGGCGATAACTCGCTATCCAGCAGCCGTGACAGCGGCTCAGCGCCATCGAATGCTTCCGGCGGCATGGGATCCGCTGAATCGAGCGCGGCGGACGTGGCGGGCCTGCCAAGCCCGTCCTTGATCCACTGCTCACCGAGCAGACTGTTCGGCGTCTGGCTGAAATGCTCGACCAGATGATCGATGAACGTACGCACCTTGGCCGGCAAGTGACGGCGGCTCGGATACGCGATATTGATCTCGACCTGCGGCAAACGGAAATCGCCGAGCAAACGCACGAGCCTGCCGCGCGTCATGTCGCGGCCAATCAGGTAGCTCGGCAGAATCGCGATACCCATGCCGAGCAGCGCGAACTGCCGCAGCATCTCCGTGTTGTTCGCCACGATAACGTTGACCGGCCGCACGCGCACTTCGCCTTCCGAACCCGTGAACACGCGCTCGTCACCCCAATACTCGGACGGCAAGCTCAGGCACGGGTGCTCGAGCAGATGCTCGGGACGCGTGGGCGTGCCGTGCTTTTCCAGATACGCAGGCGTCGCGCACACTGTCATGCAACCGGTGGTCAAACGCCGCGTGACAATGCTCGCGCTGCGCATCTGCCGTGTGACCACCACGCCAACGTCGAAACCTTCTTCGACCAGATCAACCTGACGGTCGACCAGCGTGACATCGGGAATGACTTTCGGATAGCGCTCTGCGTAGGTTTGCAGCACAGGCGCAAGGTTATGCAACCCGAACACGACCGGCGCAACTATTCGCAACGTGCCGACGGGTTCGTGATTGCGTGCGACCACCATCTGCTCGACGTCTTCCAGTTCGTCGAGAATCTGGCGCGCGCGCTCTAGATAAACCTGACCGGATTCGGTCAGAGACAAGCTGCGGGTTGTGCGATTGAGCAGCCGCGTACCAAGACGGCCTTCGAGATCGGCAACGTGACGGGTGGCAACTGCGTTGGAAATATCCATCGCGCTCGCAGCGCGGGCAAAACTGCCGAGATCCGCCACTTTGACGAAAACTCGCATCGACTGCAAATGATCCATAAGACAACTCCTGCCGTGTTACAGCTTCCTGACAATTAGTGAAAACCAGTGAAGCGAACTTGGAATTCTCCTACGACTCGCGAAATCGTGCAGAAGTTGCCCGCGAAAGACGAAATATTGTCGAAATTTGTGCGACTGTGTTCCCCAGTGCGGGGCACGACCTTCGATTGTTCCGACAAGAGCAACAATCTGCTGCAGCGCAGCTTGCACTGCCTTTTTTGTTCGAACAGATGCAACGGTCGTCCGGCATTATGAAATGCGAAAAAGTCGTAATGCGGGGCCGGATCGGAAAAGAAAAACCGCCCGAAGGCGGCTTCCGTGCGAAGTGACCACTCACCTAATCAGGCAGCGAGCTTTCCTTCGAGCGCGAGCTTGGTCTCTGTCAAAGCCGGCGGCAGACCTTGCTGCAATGTGTCAAATAGCTCGGTATGGAGCGCGAGTTCGGCGCGCCAGGCTGCGTCGTCGACCGAGATCACCTGCTGGAATTGTTCGCGGCTGAAATCCAGGCCGCTCCAGTCGAGGTCTTCATAGTGCGGCGACACGCCGAACGCGTGTTCTTCACCTTGCGCCTTGCCTTCGATACGCCCGACCATCCAGCTCAACACGCGCATGTTCTCGCCGAAGCCCGGCCAGACGAACTTGCCGTCCGCGCCCTTGCGGAACCAGTTGACGCAGAAAATCTTCGGCAGCTTCGCGTTCAGTCTCTCGAGACGCTCGCCGGTGTTCAGCCAGTGCCCGAAGTAGTCGCTCATGTTGTAGCCGCAGAACGGCAGCATCGCGAACGGGTCGCGGCGCACCACGCCCTGCTGCCCCGCCGCCGCTGCGGTCGTTTCCGAGCCCATGGTGGCCGCCATGTAGACGCCTTCAACCCAGTTGCGCGCTTCGGTGACGAGCGGCACGGTGGTCGAACGGCGGCCGCCGAAAATGAACGCGTCGATCGCGACGCCCGCCGGGTTCTCCCAGTCGGCATCGATCGACGGACATTGAGAAGCCGGCGCCGTGAAGCGTGCGTTCGGGTGCGCGGCCTTGCGCCCGCTCTCCTTCGCGCTCGCCGGCGTCCAGTCCTTGCCCTGCCAGTCGATCAGGTGCGCGGGCGGCTCGTCGGTCATGCCTTCCCACCAGACATCGCCGTCGTCGGTCAGCGCGACGTTCGTGAAGATGACGTTTTCCTTCAACGTAGCCATCGCGTTGAAGTTGGTCTTTTCGCTCGTGCCCGGCGCGACGCCGAAATAGCCCGCCTCAGGGTTGATCGCGTACAGACGGCCGTCCTTACCCGGCTTGATCCATGCAATATCGTCGCCGATCGTGGAAATTTTCCAGCCGTTCAGACCTTCCGGCGGAATCAGCATCGCGAAGTTGGTCTTGCCGCACGCCGACGGAAACGCCGCCGCGACGTGATGCTTCTGTCCTTGCGGCGACGTCACGCCGAGAATCAGCATGTGCTCTGCGAGCCAGCCTTCAGCACGGCCCATCGTCGACGCGATACGCAGCGCGAAGCACTTCTTGCCGAGCAACGCGTTGCCGCCATAGCCCGAGCCGTAACTCCAGATTTCGCGCGATTCAGGGAAATGGACGATGTATTTGGTGTCGTTGCACGGCCACGGCACGTCTTTCTCGCCCGCCGCGAGCGGTGCGCCGACCGAGTGCACGCACGGCACGAACTCGCCGTCTTCGCCCAGCACCTCGTACACCTTGCGCCCCATACGCGTCATGATGCGCATGTTGGTGACCACGTACGGGCTGTCGCTCAACTCGACGCCGATGTGCGCGATCGGCGAACCGAGCGGCCCCATCGAGAACGGCACCACGTACATGGTGCGGCCGCGCATGGCGCCGTCGAAGAGGCCGTTGAGCGTTGCGCGCATCTCAGCCGGTTCGATCCAGTTATTAGTTGGCCCGGCATCTTCACGACGCTGCGAGCAGATGTAAGTGCGATCTTCGACACGCGCCACGTCCGACGGATCGGACCATGCGAGATAGGAATTGGGACGTTTGGCGGGATTGAGCTTCTTGAGGGTGCCGGCTTCGACCATCTGGGCACACAGGCGGTCGTACTCTTCCTGTGAACCGTCGCACCAGACGATTCGATCGGGCTGGGTCACGGCGGCAACGCGCTGGACCCATTCGATCAGTTTTCGGTGCTTGACCCACTCGGGTGCCCCTGCGGACGCCTCGATAGTGGGCTGTCCTTCGAATGAGGGATGATTCATCGACCTGTCTCCGTTTTGAAAGCAATAGAAAAACGGTACAAGCCCAGTGACGCTGCATGCGAGAGGCGTTCAATTCATCGCGACGACATTCCTGCAAGCCGACGCGTAATTTGTGCAGGTCATCATGGGCTACACAGCCCGTTGCGCGGAGGTTCCAGCCGACGGTCGTCTGCAACCGTCTGTAAAGCGACTTGCCTCAACACGCAACAAACTGTTAAAAACGATGTCAATCGGCCTTGCCGTGGCGCTGCCGTTCTACGCGGCAGCTTCTACAGTAAGGCATTCAGCCAGACCGGCATGTGACCTGGGTCACATGGTGGGACAGTCAGCATAACACTCGGTTCCGCACCGCTATGGTGCACCGCAAGACACATACCATGAAGATTGCCATCCTCGACGATTACCAGGACGCCGTCCGCAAGCTCGACTGCTTTCAACTGCTGGCCGACCATGAGGTCAAGGTTTTCAACAACACCGTCCGCGGTCTCGGCCAGTTGGCGAGCCGTCTTTCCGAAGTCGACGCACTCGTCCTGATTCGCGAACGTACCCGCATCAACTCGCAACTACTCGATAAATTGCCGCGTTTGCGCATGATCAGCCAAACCGGCAAAGTCTCCAGCCATATCGATCTGGCAGCCTGTACCGAGCGCGGCATTGCCGTGCTGGAAGGCAGCGGCTCACCGATCGCACCGGCCGAACTGACTTGGGCCCTCATCATGGCCGCTCAACGACGGATTCCGCAATACGTAGCAAACCTTAAGCAAGGAGCCTGGCAGCAGTCCGGTTTGAAGACATCGGCGCTGCCGCCGAACTTCGGTTTGGGCCAGGTGCTGCGCGGTCAAACGCTGGGGATTTGGGGTTACGGCAAGATCGGCCGCCTGCTTGCCGGGTACGGCAAGGCATTCGGCATGAACGTGCTGATCTGGGGCCGCGAGCATTCGCGTGAAGCGGCTCGCGCGGACGGCTTTGGCGTGGCCGAGAGCCGCGAGGCCTTGTTCGAGCAAAGCGATGTGCTGTCGTTGCATCTGCGACTGCATGACGACACGCGCGGCATCGTCAAGCAGGAAGACCTGATGCGGATGAAGCCGACCGCGTTGCTCGTGAACACGAGCCGGGCCGAATTGCTCGACGACAACGCCCTCGTCAATGCGTTGTCGCACAACCGTCCGGGGATGGTCGCGATCGACGTCTACGAAAGCGAGCCGATTCTGCAGGGCTACAGCCTGCTGCGCATGGAGAACGTGATCTGCACGCCGCACATCGGCTACGTGGAACGCGAGAGCTACGAACTGTATTTCACCGCTGCATTCCAGAACATTCTGGCTTTCGACGCCGGCGATACGTCCAGCGTGGCGAATCCGGAAGCGTTGCAGGGCGGGCGTCGGCGTTAATTTTCGGCGTTAGTCTCGCGCCTGCCGTTGCTCACCTCAGTTCACCTCAGCGCACTTCGTGCGCACCGGCTTCCAGCAGATCGGGCATGCGTTCCAGAAAGGTCTCGCCGTCGGCGCGGCCGAGGTTGTACGCGTGCACCATCTGCGAGGGGCTCGTGTAGTCCCAACTCGAAATGGGCACCTTGCGCGACGGCTGCACGTAGAGCCGTTGCTGCACGCCGTGCGGCACGACGAACATCTGCGGCCGCGGATAAAGACGCGTGACCATCACCAGCACGTTGCCGGGCGCATCGGCGTCGAGCGCGCCGACCGGCACGTTGTCGACCATCCCGCCGTCGAGCACCGGCCGGCCATTGCGCCGTAAAACCGGCGTGAACGGCGGCGTACTCGACGATTGCAGGATCAGATCGGCGAGGTCCTCGACGCTCGCGCAATCCTGCGCTCGCACGAATTCCGGATGAAAGCCGAGCGTCTGACCCAAGGTCGGATGCAGCGTTTTGCGTACGTATTTCTCGATGTTGTACGCGATCAGGCCTGCGGCAACGGCACTGCGCGCGCCAAGCCAGCGCGGCAGGTGCGACACGCCGATGCGGATTTCGGGCGCGTCGGCGAGCGTGGAAAATTTGTCGCGATAGATATCGAGCAGCGCCTGCCGGTAGATCCGGTAGTGCGGAAACACCGATTCGCCACGCAGCAGATTGCCCCAGTAGGCATTGTGGGTGTTGTGGCGCAGCGCGTCTTCGTAATAGCGCATGACCCAGTCGGAATCGCGCGTGTAGAGCATGCACGCAGTGGCGGCGCCGGCCGAAATGCCGGCGATGACGCGCGGACGGATATCCAGCTCCGGCTGCACCACGTCCCAGAATCCCGCCTGCCACCAGCAGCGATTGCCGCCGCCGGCGAATACGACCTGATCGAACATCTTGGCTTTTTCCTCTAATACAGCTTGCTGGCCCGTTTCAGGCGTCAGTCGAGCAGCGCGTAGGTGGTGGTGGCGTGGACGGCCATGTTGCCGGCTTCGTCGAATAACTCGACTTCGCCGAACACGAGATTGCGGCCCATGCGCAGCACGCGCGCGGTGATCAGCACGTCGCCGTTGCGGACCGCGCGCATGAAACTGATGTTGAGCGAGACGGTGCTCATCGGCTTGAAACCGCCGAGCGCGGCCGAAATCGCGACGATCATTGCCGTGTCGGCGGCCGCCATGAATACCTGGCCGCAGATCACGCCGCCGGAGTGGCGCAGTCCGCCGGAAAACGGCAGGCGCAAGGTCGCACTTTCTTCGTCGACCTTGACCGGAGTCAGCGTAAGCGCGCGGACCCAGGGTGCGAGGATGCGGTCGAGCAGCTCGTTAATCTCTTTATCATCCATGGCGGTCCCCGGTCGAAAGCCGCGCGACGCTTCGCGCGGCAGGTATCCGCGACATGATACCGGCACGGAGAACCGCGCGCCTTCCCGCTGCCTCAAGGCTGGCAGCTCGAGTGCCGGGTCGCCGCCCTTCCAGATTTTTTAAGAAATCTGCTAAAGGGGCTTGGCAATCTCGGAAAGTTTCGGCATAATTTCGCTTCTGTTGGGGGCGTTAGCTCAGTTGGTAGAGCAGCGGACTCTTAATCCGTAGGTCGAGTGTTCGAGTCACTCACGCCCCACCAAAGCATTCAACAAAAAGCCCGGTCCTTGCGACTGGGCTTTTTGCTTTTCAGCGCCGGTGCGGTGCGAAAATACCGGCTCCGCATTCCCCCGACATGCCATCGGGAACCCACGATCCAAAACGCCGGAATCGCACTATGTCCAAGTCAAAATTACGCCCCGGGGATCTGGGTGCCCCGCTCTCCGAAAAAGAGTTCGAAGAACTAGATGACTTTCTGACTTCCGACCAAACGTCGGACGAGACCCTAACAATCATGGGCCTGGACGGCTATCTGACCGCCTTGGCCATCGGCCCCACTACCGTACCGCCAAGTTACTGGCTGCCACGAGTCTGGGGCCCGAACGAGGATGACGCTCCCAAATTCGAGACAACGGATCAGGCGCAGCATATTCTCGGACTGATCTTGCGGGACATGAACGGCATCATCACCAGCCTCGAAGACGACCCGGACGATTTCGAACCAGTGCTTGCCTTTAGGCGGATAGGCGACCGCGAATACCTCGACGGCGAAGCGTGGGCTTTGGGCTTCATGGAAGGCCTCATGCTGGTTCGGGCAGATTGGCAAGCGCTGTTCGATAACGAGCAGGGCCGGGAATGGCTGAATCCGCTGTATCTGATGGGCTCGGACGAGATTCTGCCGGAAGAGCAGCAGTTGATCGCCACGGCAGAACAGCGGGAAGTCCTCACCAAACAGATTCCCGCCAGCATCGCCGCGATCTATCGTTTCTGGCTGCCTCACCGTCAGGCAGTCCATGAGCAGAAGCTCGCCGCCGCGACGCAACGCACCGAACCCAAAGTCGGCCGCAACGATCCCTGTCCTTGCGGCAGCGGCAAGAAATTCAAGAAATGCTGCGGCGCTGCGGACACGCTTCACTGAAAGTCATTTCCTTCAATACACCCCACCCTGCTGCCCGATACCGTTGAGCGTCGCAAATCCTGCGCACTCACGTATCGAGGCATCAGATGACCGTCTTACTCTCCATGGCCGCGTTCGCGTTGGCCTCGTCGATTTCTCCCGGGCCTGTCAATGTCGTCGCGCTTAGCGCCGGCGCGCAACATGGATTCTCCGCGAGCATGCGGCACGTGACCGGTGCGACCGTCGGGTTCACGCTGCTGTTGTTGCTCATCGGTCTCGGTCTGCACGAGTTGCTCGCGCATTTCCCCAATCTGATCGACATCGCCAAATGGGCCGGCGTCGGGTTCCTGCTTTACATGGCCTACAAACTCGCCGTCGATGACGGCAAGCTCGGCGCGGACAAACCCAGCCGCGGACCCTCCTTCGCCTACGGCGCGGCAATGCAATGGCTCAATCCGAAAGCGTGGCTCGCATCACTAGCCGGCATGGGCGCCTACGCGGCCGACGGCGATGGCCGGCTCGTCTGGCAATTCACCGTCGTGTACTTCGTGATTTGCTATCTGTCGATTGCCAGCTGGGCGTATGCCGGCACGTTCCTGCGTCGATACTTGCAGGAGCCGAAGCGCGTGAGGTTTTTCAATCGTGTGATGGCGGCTTTGCTCGCGGCTAGCGCGTTGTATCTGCTGATAGCGTGACGCGAAACACGCGCCCGCAATTCAACTGCGATACTGCCCCGGCGTTGCCGCGACCAGCCGCTTGAACGTCCGCTGCAAATGCGCCTGATCGGCGAAGCCGGCATCGAGGGCAACATCCGCGATCGGGTGGCCGCGCCGGAGTTGCGCGCGGCTGAACTGGATGCGTCGGTTGATCAGATACGCGTGCGGCGTCATGCCGTAACGCTGTTTGAATGCGCGGATCAGGTGCGAAGCGGATAGCTCAGCCGCCTCGCACACATCCTCGAGCTTCAGCGGACGGGTGCAATTCTCGGCGATGAATTCCGCGGCGCGCGCGAGTTGGCCGCTCGCATCGTGATCCGGCAAGGGCGCCGGATTCAACTTTTGCTGGACTTCCGAGAAGAACGAGAGCGCTGCGCTTTCCTTGCGCATGGGCTCGCTGTCATCGTCGACGAGAATCGCGTAGAGACGGTTCAAACCGTCGAACAACGCCGGGTCCGTCGTCATGGTCTGCGAGAAAGCGCGAAACGCGTGGTTGTCGCTGAAACCCAGGTCGTGTTGCAGACCCGTGAGCCAATCAACGTCCACATGCAGCATCCGATACGACCAGCGCTCGTCGGCAACCGGGTTGCACGCGTGCACGTCGTCCGGATTCATCATCACGACCGCACCGGCGCCGATCCATTCACTCGCGTGACGATTCAAATACACGCTACGGCCGCCGGTGACGGCGCCGATCGAGAACGTCTCGTGCGAGTGCTTGGCATAGCAGACCTCGCGGCCGTCTTCGATGGAACGCGCCTCGATGAACGGCAACGCGTCATCGCGCCAGAATTTCGGCGCCGCCATCACCGCTGAATCACTCCGGTCATTCGTCCCGCTCATCTCGTGCTCCTCGGTCAGGCGCTTTATTCCGTCGCAACTTCGTCGCCGCGGCACAGTCGGCGCGAACCACATCGTAACGGTCCAAACCGCCTCGGACCAGCGTCGAACGCATCTTATCCCCAGGAAATCCCGGAATTCCACGCTTGCCAATCTCAAAACACATAGTTATATTATGACTAGATCAACAAAGACTAGCCTGCAGCCACCTTGACTATGGTCCGCCACTCTCCGCTCGCCCTCGCCGTCCTCGCCATGCTTACCGAAGCGCCGATGCATCCGTACCGGATGCAGCAGCTCATCAAGGCACGCGGCAAGGACGAGGTCATCAACGTTGGCCAGCGCAACAGCCTGTACCAGACCATCGATCGCCTGGTGCGCGGCGATCTGATCGCCATCCGCGAGACGGAGCGCGACGGCGCGTTCCCCGAACGCACGGTCTATGAAATCACCGAAGCCGGCCGTGACACCGGGCGTCTTTGGCTGCGCGAACAGCTTGCGCAGCGCACCCGCGATTTCCCGGCCTTTCCGGCCGCGCTCTCGCTTCTGCCGCTGCTCTCGCCCGAAGACGTGTGCCGTCAGCTCGATACCCGCATCGGCGCGCTTGAGCGGGAATTGGCCCGGCTCGATGAAGCCACCGCACAAGCCACCCAGATGGAAGTACCGCGGCTGTTCCTGCTCGAAGTTGAACTCGTGCGCGCGCAACTCGTTGTCGAGCTGGAATGGGTTCGCAGCGTGGTGACCGATCTGAAAGCTGGCACGCTCACCTGGAGCCAGGAATGGATAGAAGAAATCGCTCAACGTTTCACGCTGCCGGCCGGTGAATACAAGTACCGGCTTGTCCAACCTGCCGCAAAGAAGGAGGCGAAGTCATGAGTCGTGAACCCATGGAGGTGATCGTGATCGGGGCCGGCACGGGCGGTCTCTGTCTGGCGCACGGCTTGAAGCGCGCCGGCATCAACGTGAATGTCTACGAACGCGACCGCACGCGCGCGGACGGTTTGCAGGGCTATCGCGTCGGCATCAATCCGCACGGGCTCGCGTCGCTGGAAGCGTGTCTTCCGCCCGAACTCTATGCGACTTTTCTCGCGACCTGCGCGCGTACACCCGGCCGCTTCAACATCCTGACCGAGCGCATGACCGAATTGCTCACGGTGCCGCTTGAAGACGAATCGATGAGCGGCGGCAAATCGGTCAGCCGGATGACGCTCAGGCAAGTCCTGCTGACAGGTCTCGAAGCGCAAGTGCACTTCGACAAGACATTCACGTCGTACGAGCAGAACGACGACGGTAGCGTCACCGCGCATTTCGCGGATGGCACGCACGTGAGCGCCGATCTGCTCGTCGGTGCGGACGGCGCGCGTTCGAAGGTGCGCCGCCAACTTCTGCCGCACGCGAAGCTTGAAAACACCGGCATCGTCAGCATCGGCGCGAAGGTGCCGATGGACGAAACATCACGCGCGCTGCTGCCGCCCAAGGTGCTCGACGGCATGACGTTAATCAATGCACCGAAGGGCTATGGCGGGATCATCCATGTGATGGAATTTCCGTGGCGCGCGGACGGCGGCGGAATGAAGGAAGGCATCGGCAGCAACGACGCCGAGTTGCTCTCGCGCTGGCCCGGATTGCTCTACGACAACACGCGCGACTATCTGATGTGGGGTGTCTGGGGCGCACTGCACAACTTGCCGGCCGATCCCAAATCGCTCGGACCGGCCGCGTTACTCGCACTCGCGACGCAGATCACCGATGGCTGGCATCCCAATCTGCGCGCCCTGATTCGCGCATCGGATCCTTCCACCACTTTCAGCGTCGATGTGCGCACGTCGGTGCCTGTCGATGCATGGCCGACCACCAACGTCACGGTTCTGGGTGACGCCGTGCATCTGATGACGCCGGGCCGCGGCGTCGGTGCGAACACCGCGTTGCGCGATGCCGCACTACTCGCTGCGCGTCTAGCCGACGCACAACAGGGCAAGCTGTCGGGCTACGACGCCGTCGCGGGTTACGAGGAGGAGATGCGCCGCTACGGTTTTCATGCGGTCGCGGAATCGCGCAAGCAGTTCGACGCGCGCAGCGCGTTGCATCGGCCGGTGGTCGGAAGAATGGCGTTGAGCGCCATGCGCACGAGCTTGCGCGTAGTCAACAACGTGCCGATGCTCAAGCGCCGCATGATCGACGCCGAAAACGAATTTCGCGGCGTCGATCGCAATGCGGCACCCGCCGCGCACGGTCAGCAATACGGTCAATAAGTTACTTCGGCGTGATGTCGATATTGCCGAGATACTTCGCCGCCAGCGTCTTCACCGTGCCGTCGGCCTGAACCTTCGCGATCGCCGCGTTCAGTTGATCACGCAACGCGGTGTCGCCCTTGCGGATCCCGTAGGCGATGCCGCTGCCAAGAATCTTGTCATCGCGCACCGGCTGCCCGACGAACGCGTAGTCCTTGCCGGTAGGCTTCGACAGAAATCCCGTCTGACCGGCCGGCGCGAGAACGAGCGTCGCATCGAGTCGGCCCGCCAGCAGATCCGTATAGACCTGGTTCTGATCCTGATACGGCACGACGGTGACACCCGCCGGTTCCCAATGCGCCTTCGCGAAGGTTTCCTGAATCGACGCCTGCAACACGCCGACGCGTTTGCCCTTCAACGATTCCGGCGTCGGCAGCAAACCGCTGTCGCGCTTCGCGATCAGTTGCGTCGGCACGCGATACACAACGGTTGTGAAATCGATCGCCTGACGGCGCTGCTCGGTGGCATTCATCGCCGAATTGATCGCGTCGAACTTGCGGCCTTGCAGCGCGGGAATCAAGCCGTCGAACGAGGTTTCGACCCATTTGCACGTCATGTGCGCAGCGACGCACACGGCATTGCCGACGTCGATGTCGAGACCTTGCAACTCACCGTTCGGCCCTTTCGATTCGAACGGCGGATACTGCGCCTCGAGTCCGAAACGCAGCGTCGAGGTGTCGGCGGCGATCGCGGCTGACGACGCAGCAATCGACGCGAATGCGCAGGCCAGCGCCAGTAGAGGCTTGAGCAATTTCATAACGGGTCCCTTTTCCTTCGATATTGTTGTAACGCAGCATGCTGCGCGCTGATGCGTAACGACGTGATCGCGCGACGATCATACTGCTGTCAAATTAGATTTCGCACAGACGTCGCGCGCCTTCGATCAAGGTCGCGTCGTCTTTCGAGAAGCTCAGGCGGATCAAACCTGAATCCGTGCCGTCGGTATAAAACGCCGACAGCGGAATCGTCGCGACACGCGCATCGCGAATCAGGCGCAGCACGAAGTCGCTATCGCTTTCCTCGGAGAAACCGCGGAAACGCGCGAGCATGAAGAAGCTGCCTTCGCTCGGCAGCAATTCGAAGCGCGACTCGCGCAACGCATGGGCGAGCAGATCGCGCTTCTTCTGATAGAACGCGGACAGGCCGAGGTAGCTCTCGCGATTGGCCAGCGCATCGACAAACGCGTACTGCATCGGCGTATCAGCAGAAAACACCATGAACTGATGGACTTTGCGAATCTCGTCCATGAGCGCAGCGGGCGCGAGGCAATAGCCGACGCGCCAACCGGTCACGTGATACGACTTGCCGAATGACGACACGATCACGCTACGTTCAGCGAGTTCGGAATCGCAGGCCATGCTTTGATGTTTGGCGCCGTCGAACACCACGTGTTCGTAGACTTCGTCGGCGAGAATCACGATGTCGGTGTTGCGCGTCACGGCCTTCAGACGCGCGATGTCGGCCTCGCTGAACACGGTCGCGGTCGGGTTGTGCGGCGTGTTGATGATGATCATGCGCGTCTTCGGCGTGATCGCGGCGGCGACCTCGTCCCAATCGACGCGGAAATCGGTGAGCGACAGTTTGATCGCGATCGGCGTTGCGCCTTGCAGCCGAACGATCGGGCCGTAGCTATCGAATGACGGCTCGAAGTAAATCACTTCATCGCCCGGATGCACCAAGGCGCTGATCGTCGAATACAGGCCTTCGCTGGCGCTGGCAATCACCGTGACTTCGCTCGACGGGTCGTAGCGCACGCCGTACAGCGTCTCGACCTTGTCGGCGAGCGCTTCGCGCAGGGCGCCGATGCCGGCCATCGGCGCGTACTGGTTATGGCCGGCGCGCATGGCTTGCGCGACACCGTCGATCAGCTTCGCGTCGGGCGCGAAATTCGGCGCACCTTGCGACAGGTTCAGCGCATCGTATTGCGCAGCCAGTTGGCCGATCACGGTAAAAATCGTCGTGCCTACATCAGGCAGTTTCGAGCGGGCTTGCATGGCGCTCTGCATAAGGCTTTCTCCCTTTCTCCATCCGGCAGCGGATTCGCGGACTGCCCACAGCACGGCGGTCCCATCCGGTTCGATGATTAGGCATCAGCCAAAGAACCGTCACAATCGAAACTTTGTCATGCGCGGCATGCGTTTACGTCATGGCTCGCGCAATGCCGTGCTGGAGCAGGCTATGGCAATGAAATCGGGGGTTTGGCGGGAGAAATGCAGGCGCATGGAGCGCACGGAAAACAGCAGAGGTATGACGTAATGTGATGCGGAGCGGTAATGCGATGGGGCGATTTGCTGCTGATTGCTGCTATTTGCAACGACGGCGCGCAGTGGCGCTGCAGAACAATCCGGCTGCGACCAGGCGGTCGCAGCCGTCAAAAGCAAACTAATCGACGATCAGGCGTCGTCCATCATGCGAACTTTGACCTTCTTGCCCTTCACCTTGCCCCCGCTGAGCTTGCGCAGTGCCTCGCGCGCGACGCTGCGCTCCACGGCCACGTATGTGGACATTTCAGTCACGTTGATCTTGCCGATCTGCGAACCGGCGAAACCTGCTTCGCCAGTGAGCGCGCCGAGTACGTCACCCGGACGGATCTTTTCCTTGCGGCCGCCGAGAATCTGCAGCGTTTCCATCGGCGGCAGCAGACGCTCGTTGCTCGCCGGCTTGAGATCGGCCAGCTTGTGCCATTCAACCTCACGCTTTTGCGCCTGTTCGAGACTGCCCACGCGGCCCATCTCGTTCATGCTGGCGAGACTCAGCGCCCAGCCTTCCTGATCGGCGCGACCCGTGCGGCCGATGCGGTGCACGTGCACTTCCGGGTCCGGCGTCACGTCGACGTTGATCACCGCTTCCAACTCTGCGATGTCGAGACCGCGCGAGGCAACGTCCGTCGCAACCAGCACCGAGCAACTCCGGTTTGCGAACTGGATCAGCACCTGATCGCGTTCACGCTGATCGAGTTCGCCATGCAACGCGAGCGCATGAAAGCCCTGCGCGCGCAGCACGTCGAGCAGATCGCGGCACTGCTGCTTGGTATTGCAGAACGCCAGCGTGCTCACCGGACGATAGTGGTTCAGCAACAAACCGACGGCATGCAGACGCTGGTCCTCGGTCACTTCATAGAAGCGCTGGCGAATCTTCGTGTTGTCGTGCCGCTCGGCGAGCTTCACTTCCTTCGGATTACGCAGGAATTGCTGGCTGAGTTTGACGATGCCTTCGGGGTACGTCGCGGAGAACAGCAGCGTTTGCCGCTCTTTCGGGCATTGCTTCACGACGGTCGCGATGTCGTCGAAGAAACCCATGTCGAGCATGCGGTCGGCTTCGTCGAGCACCAGCGTGTTGAGCGACTGCAACGGCAGGCTGCCGCGCTCGAGGTGATCCATGATCCGGCCCGGCGTACCGACCACGATATGCGCACCGTGTTCGAGGCTGGCCGTTTGCGGACGCATCGGCGTGCCGCCGCACAGCGTCAGCACTTTGATGTTTTCTTCGGCGCGCGCCAGACGGCGGATTTCCTGCGTGACCTGGTCGGCGAGTTCACGCGTCGGGCACAGCACCATCGCCTGCACGGCGAAGTTGCGCACATCGAGGCGGTTGAGCAACGCCAGCGAAAACGCCGCGGTCTTGCCGCTGCCGGTTTTCGCCTGGGCGATCAGATCGTTACCCGCCAGCGCGATCGGCAGGCTCGCGGCCTGAATCGGCGTCATCTCGACATAGCCGAGTTGCGCCAGGTTGGCGAGCGTGGCGGGCGGTAGCGGTAGCTGGCTAAACGGCGCGCCGGCTTGAGTGGGAGTGTTCATAGGGTGAGGGCTCGCTATCGACGGAAGAGGCTGAAGAGACTGAAGGCCAGGGACTACTCGGCCATGGGGCCGGTGGCGGGACGGCCTTCGATCTGCTCGTACAGCACCGAGCCATCTTCCCCGTCGAAACGTTCGACGTAATTGCGCGCGCCGCACATCGGGCAACGGAACAGGAGCCCCTGCCCTTCATTCTTGATGACGACGTCCGACATTTCCCACTGCTCGCCGCAGGGCTGGTTTCTACAGGTAAACACGTTGATTCTCCAACTGGATTCGATTGTTTATTGGGTGAGCCGGATAAGTGGCCCAGCCGGGAATGCTGTCACTGCCGTGGTCGGCGGCGCCGGCCGCATGGGCAGAGCGCTTTAACCCAGATGCGTATGCCGCGCGCGCGTGGCGCCCACGTCCATTTCGGTGAGGCCCTGGACGATGCCGCAGTCTTCAACGGCCTGCTCGCCGTGGCATTGCTCGCGCAGCGTGGTCAGTTGCGCTTTCAGTTGCTTCAATTCGTCGATACGCGTGTCGACGTGCGCAATGTGCTCGTCGATCAGGGTATTGATGCCGCCGCAGCCGTCTGCCGGTGCGTCTGTTAGACGCAGCAACGCACGGATTTCGTCGTGGGTCATGTCGAGCGCGCGGCAGTTGCGGATGAAGCGCAGCCGTTCGACGTGTCGGGCCGAATAACTGCGGTAATTGGCTTCGGTGCGCTCCGCTTCGGGCAACAGGCCCTCTTTTTCGTAGAAACGGATGGTTTCGGTCGTGCAGTGGGCGATTTTCGCCAGTTCGCCAATTTTCATGGTCCCTCCGGAATGCGGCCTTGACCTTGTAGTGGCTTCAAGGTGTTTACTAGACCACAAATCGAACCAGGAAGCCACCCATGCCTCACGCCAACCTCGCCGAAGCGGATCGCCCGGAACGGGCCAAAGCCAGTGCCCACGGGCATGACGGGCATGTCCGCGACCATTCCGATGAGAAAGCGGATGGCCACGGTCATCCCGAATCCTGCGGTCACGGACATGAGGCGGGTGCTCGTGAAGACGCTCACGAGCACGGCGAAAGCTGCGGTCACGGCCGCGAAGCACATGACCCCGACCAGGCGCATGACCACGAAGCACAGGCTCACGAGCACGGTGAAAGCTGCAGCCATGGCGGCGCAGCGAACGAGCTCAATCACGACCACGCACACGCCCGCAGCCACGCCGAGGCGTCCTGCTGCGGAACCGCGCACGCTGCGGCCCCGCCGGTCAAGCTCCCGCAATCGGAAGCCGTCGGCAGCGATCTGCGCACCGCGATCCGCATCATGCAGATGGACTGCCCGACCGAAGAAGCGCTGATCCGCAAGAAATTCAGCCGCATGCCGTCCGTGCGCAGCATGGACTTCAACCTGATGCAGCGCGTGTTGACCGTCGTGCACGCGCCGGACGCCCTCGAAACGATCCTCGCCGCAATCCGTTCGCTCGACTTCACGCCTGAACTGGCAGACGCGAATCCGGACACGGCAGCCGCCGCGCCTCAAGCGCCGTCGAAGCCGTGGTGGCCGCTGGCGCTCGCAGGTATCGCTGCGGTGGGCTCAGAGGCTGCGGGCTGGCTTGGTGCCCCCGTCTGGCTGGCAGCGTGTCTGGCGCTCCTCGCGATCGCCTCCTGCGGCCTCACGACGTACAAGAAGGGCTGGGTCGCGATCCGCAACGGCAACCTCAACATCAATGCGCTGATGAGCATTGCGGTAACCGGCGCGCTGATCCTGCAACAGTGGCCGGAGGCCGCGATGGTGATGGTGCTCTTCACGATCGCCGAACTGATCGAAGCGAAGTCGCTCGACCGCGCCCGCAATGCTATCCAAGGCTTGATGCAGTTGACGCCCGAACAGGCGAGCGTGCAGCAAGCGGACGGCAGCTGGCGTCTCTTGGACCTCAAGGCGATCGCACTCGGCGCGGTGGTGCGTGTGAAGCCAGGTGAGCGGATCGCGCTCGACGGAGAAATCGTCGTGGGCCGCTCGAGCGTCGATCAGGCGCCGATCACCGGTGAAAGCCTGCCCGTCGACAAGACCGTTGGCGACGCGGTCTTCGCCGGCACGATCAATCAGGCCGGTTCGTTCGACTACCGCGTCACGGCCGCGGCCAGCAACACCACGCTCGCGCGCATCATCCACGCGGTCGAGGAAGCACAAGGTACCAAAGCGCCGACGCAGCGTTTCGTTGATCAGTTCGCGCGCGTCTACACGCCGATCGTGTTCGCCGCCGCGCTCGCCGTGGCGGTGCTGCCGCCCTTGCTGTTCGGCGGACAGTGGCACGAATGGGTCTACAAGGCGCTGGTGATGCTCGTGATCGCCTGCCCGTGCGCACTGGTGATTTCGACGCCGGTGACGATCGTGAGCGGCCTTGCTGCGGCCGCTCGCAAAGGCATCTTGATCAAAGGCGGCGCCTATCTCGAACAGGGCCGCAAGCTGAGCCGGCTCGCGCTCGACAAAACCGGCACGATCACGCACGGCAAGCCGGTGCAAACCGAGTTCGAGATACTGGCCGACGTCGACGTCGTTCGTTGCAGGACGCTTGCGGCGAGTCTTGCGGGCCGCTCGGATCATCCGGTGTCGATGGCGATCGCGGCAGCGGCGAAAAGCGACAGCATCGCTAGCACCAGCGCCACGGTCGAGGCGTTCGAGGCACTGGCGGGTCGTGGTGTGCGCGGCGACATCGACGGCTTGCCGTATTGGCTCGGCAATCATCGGCTGGTCGAAGAGCTCGGGCGCTGCTCGGCGTCGCTCGAAGCGCGGCTGGATACGCTCGAGGGACAAGGCAAAACCGTCGTGATGTTGGTGGATGCCGAACGCGTGCTCGCACTGTTCGCCGTCGCCGATACGGTGAAGGACACGAGCCGCGCCGCCATCGCAGATTTGCAGCGCCTCGGCGTGCGCGCCGCCATGCTCACCGGCGACAACCCACACACGGCCGCCGCGATCGCGCAGCAGGTCGGTATCGACGAAGCGCGCGGCAATCAGTTGCCGGAAGACAAGCTGAACGCGGTGGCGCAGTGGTCGCAGGAAGGCGCGACGGTGGGCATGGTCGGTGACGGCATCAACGACGCCCCGGCACTAGCGCGCGCCGACATCGGCTTTGCGATGGGCGCGATGGGCACCGACACCGCGATCGAAACCGCCGACGTCGCCTTGATGGACGACGATCTGCGCAAGATTCCGCAGTTCATCCGTTTGTCGAAGGCAACGCATTCGGTGCTGGTGCAGAACATCACACTGGCGCTCGGCATCAAGAGCGTCTTCCTCGTGCTGACGATGATGGGTCTGGGCACGATGTGGATGGCCGTATTCGCCGATGTGGGCGCGAGCCTGCTGGTGGTGGCGAATGGCTTGCGGCTGTTGCGCAGTTAAGTGTGCGGCAGCAGGCCCGTTTCAATTGCTGGAAAAGGGAGGTTGACATGGGATTCTGGGAAAAGATGTTGAGCGGGCATCGCGGCGGCGGTCACCACGGCGGTGGGTATCGGAGCAGCGGACATGGCGACTGGGGACGCGGAGACGGCAACGGCTCGCGGGACGATGGTAATGGCGGCAGGCCGCCGCCCGCATCGACGTTGACGACCGGCGTAACCTGTTCGGGTTGTCGGGCCGTCAACACGACAAGCGCCCGCTTTTGTCAGCAATGCGGCGCGTCACTGGCGTCGGCCGCATGCAAAGAGTGCCAAGCCTTGCTGCCGGCCGGCGCACGTTTCTGCCAGCAATGCGGCGCGGCGGCGCAGCGCTAATGAGAGAACGAACGGCGACCCGTTGCCTGGTGAGCGCCAAAGGCGGCCTTTAAGGTATCGGAAGGCCGCATGCCGAACAGCTTCCGGTAGTCGGTCGCAAACTGGCTCAGATGCCAGAAGCCCCACGCCGCTGCGATATCCTGAACTGAACGCGAATCACGTGACGCGTTGCACAGATCTCGTCGCGCACCGTTCAGGCGGATCGTGCGTAAATACGTGGCGGGCGCCATACCCAACACATCCTGAAAGCAGTATTGCAAAGTGCGGCGGCTCACATGCAGTCGCTCGCACAACTCCGGCACGTTGATCGCGCGCTCGCGATTGGCCAGAACATACTCACGCGCTTCCGACACGATCGACTGACGCCGCCCACGCGTGGGCATTTCAATCTGCCCATTGGCCGGTAACGCACCGACGTCGAACAACGAGGCCAGCACCGACGCCTGCAAATTATTGCGTGCGAACGTGGACAGCGGCGCACCATTCGCCGCACCGTCGTCCAGAAGCTGACGCAGCGATGCGCACAAGCGCTCCTTGCGAGCCGTGCCGATCGGCACGACTTCCGTGTTCGGCAGATGGTCGGCCAGACCGACCCGCTCCACTTCCGCCGCGTAGCGGCGCAGCACTTCACTCTTCACCACCACACCGAAAATCTCGTAGCCCGCCGAAGTCAGCAATTCAAATTCGATCCCGCCCGGACGAAACGCGAGCGCATCGCTCGAGATCACCTGCGTATCGATACGACCGGAGCCCGCGGGGCAAGTCGGAATGCCGAACCAGTAGGCGTCCTCCTGCACCTCGCAGGTCTGCCGCAGCGTGTGGCTGGTGGTTTCGACGAACACCTGCATGTGGTCGAGGCACAACTCCGTCAAACCGCCGACGAAGCGGCCCGCGGTCAACTGGTCGTAGGTCTGGCTCCAGCCATGGAGGTTGCGCGCCTGCTCGTCGGCGTCGTAGGCGACGCAGGTCTGCACGCAAAAGCTCGGCTGTTGCGCGTGCGTCGATGCTGTCAGGCTGTCGGTTCGGAATTCAATCGTCATACCGGATCTACGAAATCGAAGTATTGAGGAGATCTGGAAGGCAATTCCCATGCCGAACGGATTCGCTCCTTACATTGCTTTGACCTCGGCCGCACATGCTCCCGGCCTGTTCAATCCATGAACAGGGCTGCGCACACTGATCAGAAACGAGACGTTCATCGTTTGACAAGGTGAACAGGTCTGCGCGCCATGCCTGCGGGCGTGCCTGCTGCACGTGCACAGCTCACCAGCGCGGTGCATTGGCACAGTTCTGGCTCTAGTCTGTCGCGGCTAGCGAAATATCGCGCCGAATATAGCCCATTCAAACATGTGAGGAGCACACAGATGAATCACGCAGAGATGCAGTTTCTGACTACCGAATTCCCGTACAAAAAGCAGTATGGAAATTTTATCGGCGGCGAATGGGTAAAGCCGGTGGGCGGCGAGTACTTCGACAACGTGTCACCGATCACCGGTGAGCCGTTCACGTCGATCCCGCGCTCACGCGAAGCCGATATCGAACTCGCCCTCGACGCCGCGCATCGTGCGAAGGCAGCGTGGGGCAAGACCTCGACCACCGAACGCGCGAACATCCTGAACCGCATCGCCGATCGGATGGAAGCGAATCTGCAGCGCATCGCCGTGGCTGAAACAATCGACAACGGCAAGCCGCTACGCGAAACGATGGCCGCGGATATCCCGCTAGCCATCGACCACTTCCGCTATTTCGCCGGCGCCGTGCGTGCGCAGGAAGGCTCGCTCTCCCAGATCGACGACGACACCGTCGCGTATCACTTCCACGAGCCGCTCGGCGTGGTCGGCCAGATCATTCCGTGGAATTTCCCGATCCTGATGGCGGTGTGGAAGCTCGCGCCTGCATTGGCCGCCGGCAATTGCATCGTGCTGAAGCCGGCCGAGCAAACGCCTGCGTCGATTCTCGTGCTGCTCGAACTGATCCACGATCTGTTGCCGCCGGGCGTGCTGAACGTGGTGAACGGTTTCGGCCTCGAAGCCGGCAAGCCGCTCGCATCGAGCAAGCGCATCGCGAAGATCGCGTTCACGGGCGAGACGACGACCGGCCGCCTGATCATGCAGTACGCGAGCCAGAACATCATTCCGGTGACGCTCGAACTCGGCGGCAAGAGCCCGAACATTTTCTTCGCCGACGTGATGAATGCGGACGACAGCTATTTCGACAAGGCGCTCGAAGGCTTCACGATGTTCGCGCTGAATCAGGGCGAAGTGTGTACGTGTCCGTCGCGTGTGCTGATCGACGAAAAGATTTACGACCGCTTCATGGAGCGCGCGTTGAAGCGTGTGGCTGCGATCACGCAAGGCCATCCGCTCGACACGAAGACGATGATCGGTGCACAAGCCTCGCAGGAACAGCTGGAAAAAATCCTCTCGTATGTCGACCTTGGCAAGCAGGAAGGCGCTGAATGTCTCATCGGCGGTGAGCGCAATACGCTCGGCGGCGAACTGAGCAAGGGTTACTACGTGAAGCCGACCGTATTCCGCGGCCACAACAAGATGCGCATCTTCCAGGAAGAAATCTTCGGGCCGGTCGTTTCGGTGACGACGTTCAAGAACGAAGACGAAGCGCTCGAGATCGCCAACGATACGCTCTACGGTCTGGGCGCCGGTGTATGGACACGCGACGGTACGCGCGCCTATCGCTTCGGCCGGCAAATCCAGGCGGGCCGCGTGTGGACCAACTGCTATCACGCGTATCCGGCGCATGCTGCGTTCGGTGGATACAAGCAATCGGGCATCGGCCGCGAAAATCACAAGATGATGCTCGATCACTATCAGCAGACCAAGAACCTGCTCGTCAGCTATAGCGACAAGCCGCTCGGTTTCTTCTGAGCGTAAAAAGCCTGTACGAGCGGGCCGCATTGCGCGGCTCGCTCTTTTTCAACGAGGGCATGTGATGGCTGATGAGAAGGAAGTAGCCCGCGTGATCGCCACGCCTGCTGCGGTCGATTTGATCGATAAGCTATGCGCGGAACACGGGGCCGTGCTGTTTCACCAATCCGGTGGATGCTGCGACGGCAGCGCGCCGATGATGTTCCCTCAGAGCGAGTTCATGGTCGGCTCGTCCGATGTCAAACTCGGCACGATTGCCGGCGTGCCGTTCTATATGAGCGAATCGCAGTTCGAATACTGGCAGCACACGCAGTTGATCATCGATGTGGTGCCGGGGAATGGCGGGATGTTTTCTCTGGAGCGGCCGAGCGGGTTGCGATTTTTGACGCGCTCGCGGCTCTTCGAGGATGAAGAGAACGCTTGGTTGGAGACCCATCCGGTGGAACGGGCGGATGCTTAGCGTTTCTGTGTCGTGCCTAGTTCGAGTCGTCGCCGACCGCGGGTGTTGTCGGCGTACTCGCGAGCAGTGAATCGCTGTCGTCTTTCAAACCAACGCCCGTGAGACCCAGGCGTCTTGCGTGCGTCAGCAGATAGTGCAACTTGTGTGCGGCTGACTCGTAATTCAGACCTTCCGGACGTACGTTAGAAATGCAGTTACGTTGCGCATCGCTGCAGCCTACTTTCGGCGCGTAAGTCAGGTAGATACCGAGACTATCGGGCGAACTCAAACCCGGACGCTCGCCGATCAACATCACAACCAGTTTGGCGCCAAGCAGTTCGCCGATTTCGTCACCGAGTGCGACGCGTGACTGACGTGCGACGACTACGGGACCGATCTTCCAGTCCGTGAGTTTTGCGCAAACGGCTTGCAGCAGCGGAATCGATTGTTTCGACGCAGCGAACGCGGAGAGACCATCTGCGATGACAAAGACCACTTCGGGTGAATCCACCTTGAGTTGTCCAAGCGCTGCGCGGCTCTCATCGCTCAAGCGCCTGCCGAGATCCGGACGCCGCAAATAATGCTCGCGATCGGGCGCGGCGCTATGTACATCCAGTGTGGTGAAACTTTGCGCACGCAACTGTTCGTGCAGCACGTCCGTATCGAGTGGATGATGCACCGCGTCGCGCGCCTGCGCATGCGACAGGTTGAACGCCAGCAACGGTGCAGTCGGCAAACTGTTGCCCGCGCGGCCTAACGCGATGCGCGCATTGGTGAATTGCCGCAACGCGTTCCATGGATTCTTTTCGAGGAAGTCGCTCATGCGATGCCCATCCAGTCATTCGCGCCTTGCAGCAGCGGTTGCTGTGACGATGCGCTGAGCAACGTGCCGCGCGCGTCGGTGATCTGCATGGACTCCAACCATTCTTCGAATTCCGGTGCTCGGCGCAGACCGAGCACGTCGCGCACATACAATGCATCGTGGAATGACGTGCTTTGATAGTTGAGCATCACATCGTCCGCGCCTGGAATGCCCATGATGAAGTTGATACCCGCCACGCCGAGTAGCGTGAGCAGGTTGTCCATGTCGTCCTGATCGGCTTCGGCGTGATTCGTATAGCAGATGTCGCAACCCATCGGCACGCCGAGCAGCTTGCCGCAGAAGTGGTCTTCAAGACCCGCCCGCGTGATCTGCTTGCCGTCGTACAGATACTCCGGTCCGATGAAGCCGACCACCGTGTTCACCAGAAACGGATTGAATTTGCGCGCGACCGCATAGGCGCGCACTTCGCATGTCTGTTGATCGACACCAAAATGCGCATCGGCCGACAAGGCGCTGCCCTGCCCGGTTTCGAAATACATCAGGTTATTGCCGACAGTGCCGCGATTCAGCGACAACCCCGCTTCATACGCTTCCTGCAACAGCGCAAGCGAAATACCGAAACCCGAGTTCGCTTTCTCTGTCCCGGCAATCGACTGAAACACCAGATCGACAGGTGCACCTTTTTCAATCGCGGCAATCGTGTTCGTGACGTGAGTCAGCACGCACGATTGCGTGGGCACCTGATAGCGTTGGCGGAAGTCGTCGATCATCAGCAATAGCTTGGTGATCGCGGCAAGATTGTCGCTGGCCGGATTGATGCCGATCATCGCGTCACCACAGCCGTACATCAGGCCATCAAGCATCGACGCGGCGATACCTTTGACATCGTCGGTTGGATGATTCGGTTGCAGACGCACCGACATGTGACCGGGCAAGCCGATCGTATTGCGAAAGCGCGTAATCACCGGACGCTTGCGCGCCGCCGCGATCAGATCCTGATTGCGCATCAGCTTCGAGACTGCAGCAACCATTTCCGGCGTGAGGCCGGCGGTGATGCGCGTGAGCGCGTCGGCATCGGTCGTGCTGCTCAACAGCCAGTTCCGGAAATCGCCGACCGTCAGATGCGAGATCTCAGCGAACGCTTGCGTCGAGTGATCGTCGATCACGAGGCGCGTGACTTCGTCGCTTTCGTACGGGATCAATGCTTCGTTGAGAAACGTGCGCAGCGGCACCTGCGCGAGCGCCATCTTGGCCGCGACGCGCTCCTCTTCGCTCGCCGCCGCGACGCCCGCGAGTTGATCGCCGGAACGCTGCGGACTGGCCTTTGCCATCAAGGTCTTCAGGTCGGCAAAGCGATACGTGCGGCTGCCGATTGTCTCGGTGTAGCTCATCTTTACGACTCCATCGCCGCTGCTTGCGCAGCGGCTCGATTCGTCACTCTTCGAGCAAAGCGTCCGACGGCGCTGCTTCGCGTTGATGGCGCGTCAACAGGAAGTAGACGTAGCCGAGCGCGAGGAAGATCGCGAACACGACGGCCACCAGGAAATTGAAGTAGACCATCGTAGCCAGACAAATCACCGCGGCCACCAGCGCGAACGCCGGAAAGAACGGAAACAGCGGCGCGCGGAACGGGCGTTCCATGTTCGGCTCCGAGCGGCGCAGCTTGAACAGCGACAACATGCTGATGATATACATCACGATAGCGCCAAATACGGACATCGTCACGATGTTCGCCGTCAGCGTCTGGCCGCCGAACTGGATCAGCTCGTCGCTATAGATCGCGGCGATGCCGACCACGCCACCCGCGATGATCGCGCGATGCGGCGTCTTGAAGCGGGGATGCACCTTGGAAAGCCACTCCGGCAGATAACCGGCGCGAGCCAGCGCGAAGATCTGACGTGAGTAGCCGAGGATGATGCCGTGAAACGACGCGACGAGCCCGAACAGGCCGAGCCACACCAGCATATGCATCCAGCCGCTATGTTCACCGACGATGAATTTCATGGCCTGCGGCAGCGGATCGTTGATGTTCGACAGCTTGGTCCAGTCTCCGGCGGCGCCTGCGAACACCATCACGCCGATGGCGAGCACAACCAAGGTCAGAATACCGGCGACGTAAGCAATCGGAATCGAACGCTTGGGATTCTTGGCTTCTTCAGCAGCCATCGCCACGCCTTCAATCGCGAGGAAGAACCAGATCGCGAAGGGAATTGCCGCGAACATGCCGTGGAACGAGCCCATGCTGAAGGTGTCCGCGCCAGACCAGCCGCCCTTCGTGAAATTCGCCCACTGGAACCCCGGCGACACGACGCCCATGAACACCAGCAATTCGAAGATCGCGAGCAGCGTCACGCACAACTCGAAGGCCGCGGCGATCTGCACACCGACGATATTCAGCGCCATGAAGACGAGATACGCGCCCATTGCCGCGTGTTTCGGTTCGAGCCCCGGAAACTGCACGTGCAGATAGGCGCCGATCGCGAGTGCAATCGCCGGTGGTGCGAACACGAATTCGACTAACGTCGCCGCGCCCGCCAGATAACCACCGGTCGGGCCAAAAGCGTGGCGCGCGTAGGCGAACGGGCCGCCTGCATGCGGAATCGACGTGGTGAGTTCGGTGAAACTGAAAATGAAGGTGGTGTACATCGCGGCAATAAAAACCGCCGTGATGACGAAGCCAAGCGTGCCGGCGCTCGCCCAGCCGTAGCTCCAGCCGAAATACTCGCCGGAAATGACCAGACCGACCGCGATCCCCCACAGTTGCCACGTGCCGAGCGTCTGCTTCAACTCGTGATGCGTGACTTTACCGACGTGCTGACTTTTTGACTCTGATTTCATCGGGTGCTCCTGATGTTTTCGCTTGCTCGACGCCGCAAGGCTTTGCGGTGCATGGGCGGACAGGCTTCAGCCGATGGTAGTAAGCCATTATTCAACGTGTTATCGAAATTCGGCAAAGTTCGGGCGCGATTGTGTTAGTGGGCGCTTAATTCTGTTCACGGTTGCTTTGGCGAAGTTCGCAGGATTTGGTAAATGGGGACGTGGTACTTTGATTCGCATCCCTTCGGCAATCTTCTCTTTGTTGGCCACTTAGTCATGAACCAATCGGACAATCGGGCGCGCTACGAAACGCGGCTGGGCCGCGTGCTGGACCATATTTACGATCATCTCGACGAACCGCTGGATATCGATCGTCTCGCGCAAATCGCCTGCATGTCGCCGTATCACTGGCATCGCATCTTTCAGGCGATGTATGGCGAGACGGTGGCGACGACCGTGCGTCGCTTGCGCTTGCATCGCGCGGCGGGATATCTGGCGAATGGCTCGATGCCGATCGCTGAGATTGCCGAGCGCTCGGGCTATAGCAGTTTGCAGTCTTTCACTCGCACCTTCCGCGCGGTTTTTGGAATTCCGCCGGCGCAGTATCGCAAGCAGGGTACGCATAGCCGGTTTCGTCCGGCACTTTCAGGAGACGATCAAATGACAATGCGTGAAGTGGTGATTCGAAGCGTGGAGCCGATGGAGGTTTTGTCGGTGGATCACGTTGGGCCGTATATGCAGATCGGGAAGGCGTTCGATGGGCTGTTCGGCTGGTTGGCGAAACATAATTTGCTGGCGGGACAGATGCGCATGATCGGGATTTACTACGACGATCCTGGTGTTGTTGCGGAGGATGAGTTGCGGTCGAAGGCTGGGGTTTTGTTGCCGCATCCGGTGCAGGCTTCGGTGACGGTCAGTCCGCCGGTCTCGGTGGCGCATGTGAAAGGTGGGGAGTACGCGGTGTTGCGGCATAAGGGACCGTATAGCGATATGCGGGCGGCTTATGAGTGGTTGTATGGGACGTGGCTTGTGCAGTCGGGGCGTGAGGCTGCGGATGCGCCGGTGTTTGAGGAGTATTTGAATAGTCCGAAGGACACTGCGCCTTCGGAGCTGCTGACGGAGATTTGTTTGCCGTTGGTTTGAGGGAATCGGTTCTGGTTTGGTTGTTGTGCTTGCGTTGTGCATGTTTACGCAGCGGGGTTTGGGGATGCTTCTCTGGTTTTTATAGTCTTTGTATATGTATACGTAGTAATAGTTAACAAGCACCTCGCGTTTCTGTGGATAACTTGGATCTTCGTTTACGGATCAAGGGGATGCGGAATCGATAACCCTGCGGGGGGTTGGCGAACAGGACGGGGGAGCCAGGGAAAACTTTTGACTGACCTGGCGAGGTCGTTGGTTTATCAAGGTTTCGCCCACAACGTGTCAGGTGGTTTGTACAAAAGTTGTCCAGAGGGGGTTGTGGATAAGTGCGGCGGTGCGAAGATCGAACTCGATCGTCGTAAAAATGGACGACCTTTGTGGGCCAGACGGCTTTTACGTAAAACTTTGTCGCGAAAGATTGATTCGTACTGCCAATGCGTTGACAACAGTTAGGCGCGTCGCTTATCTTCGGCTCGCGGGTCGGCTGGTCAAGCTTGCCAAGGTACGGGCAGTATTCGTCCCGGGCACTACGGGGTTACCCCGTGGATCAGAATGGCCTCCGCAGTTCGTCGCATGAGCGTGACTTGCGCGTTGCGCAAACGAGCACACGCAGCACAAGACGCGTTGACTGGCTGGCCCGCCCCTACCTCTGCTCTATGCCGCAATCCTCCCTGCAATTTGTCACCTATGCGATCGCCGATGCCATGCTGGCCGGGCCGCCCGAGGCCGCCTCGATGGTCGAGCGGATGACGCTTG
The DNA here is from genome assembly GCF_030464785.1 of Paraburkholderia sp. SEWSISQ10-3 4. Lineage (NCBI taxonomy): Bacteria > Pseudomonadati > Pseudomonadota > Betaproteobacteria > Burkholderiales > Burkholderiaceae > Paraburkholderia > Paraburkholderia sp. SEWSISQ10-3 4. The sequence goes on along the minus strand of NZ_JALPRI010000010.1, from coordinate 124,676 downwards.
TGTTGGGCGAACGCGCGGATTGGATGAATGGATTGGCGCGCGGGATTGTGAGGCGATTTGGCGCGCGGTGGGACAGTGTCGACAGTGAAGAGTTGTCGAAGGTTGTTGCTGAGAACACGGGGTTTGTCGCGGCCTGGAGAGGTGGGAATCAGCCGAGGGTTGTCCGTGTATTGCCTCGGCCGCCTGTTCAGCGGCCGCCTCCGCCCTGGTTGCACGGCGTCGTGTTGTCGCAGTTGCCGACGCTTGGTGATCTGGCTGCATGGCTGGAAGTTGAGCCGGACGAACTGGACTGGTTTGCCGATCGCTGGCGTGTGCCGGCGCAGAGTGCGGCGACACCGCTTCATCATTATTCTTACAAGGCGATCGAAAAGCGCGACGGTCGGTGTCGGATTATCGAAGTGCCTAAATCGCGTTTGCGGGCCTTGCAGAGGAAAGTGCTTCACGGTTTGCTCGATCGGGTTCCTGCTCACGATGCGGTGCATGGTTTTCGACGTGGGCGGAATACGGTGACGTTCGCGGCGCCTCATGCGGGTAAAGCGGTTGTGATTCGCTTTGATTTGATGGATTTCTTTGCGTCTGTGCATGCGGGGCGCGTTTACTCCGTGATACGTGCTTTGGGTTATCCGTTGAATGTTGCGCGGGCGTTGACTGGGCTGTGTACCAATCGTGTGCCGAGTGGTTGGCTGGTGGCGCCGGATGTGCGCGACAGGATCGATTGGCAGGAACGGCAGCGGTATCAGAATCGGCATTTGCCGCAGGGGGCGCCGACTTCGCCGGCGTTGGCAAATTTGTGTGCGTTTCGGTTGGATCTGAGGTTGGCTGGGTTGGCGCGGTCTTTAGGGGCGACGTATACGCGGTATGCCGATGATCTGGCGTTTTCTGGTGGGGAGGATCTCGCGCGGATGGCGCGGCGGCTTGAAATTCGTGTGGCGGCGATTGCTATTGAGGAAGGGTTCGCGGTCAATCCAAGGAAGACGCGGGTGATGCGGCGAGGTGGGAGGCAGCAGTTGGCGGGGGTTGTGGTGAACAGTCATCCGAATCTTGCTCGGACGGAGTTTGATGCGCTGAAGGCGGTGCTGAAGAATTGTGTGAGGTCGGACCCGGCTTTGCAGAATCGAGACGGACATTCAGACTTTCGGGCGCATCTTGCCGGCCGCGTCGCGCATGCTGTGATGTTGAATCCGGCAAGAGGTGCGAAGTTAAAGGCGATCTTTGATCGGATCGTGTGGAACGAGAGCATTGAGATTAAGACGGGATCGGGCAAGTGATGACACGACTCCGCCAGCGTTATGCTCTCCGCATGCAGCCTATGCACAATTAGAACATCGGTGGAAGGCCAGGCGGGACATTTTGCGCCGCTTCACGAAGCGCAGCGGCAGTCTTCTTTCCTGCGTCGGATAGGATATCTTTCCCTTTCTCCATCGTCCGACTGACTGCGCCACGATCGTCAATGGTTCGCAGTTGCATGAAAACACCGTCACCGAGAGAAACGTTATTCAGACGCGTGATGGTGTTATGAACAAAGTTATCGAAGAAGGCGATAACTTCCGGCGACAATTTCGCGGGCTTGACCCAAGCAGTAGCCAGTTCCCGGACTGTAGGATCGTTAATATCGCCCACCGTCCGGGAAATTGTCCATGGTGAATTGACCGCGGGGGCACCCTGCGAAATGCGTTCATAGTAGGCTTCTCGCGTTTCGTAGTTAGGTGTTTCACCATTAAAGATTGCGTTGTACACGTTCGCATCGATTGTGTTGACGAACAGATAGTCGCCTTGGCTCACTCCATGTGTTCGGTCATGCACGTAGCGCGCCCATGAAACGAATAACTTCTGATGCGCCAACAGGTGGTTTTCGAGGGTCGATGTTCCGCCCCCCAGATGCGCGGTGTAAGCGCCGAACAAATCGTTGACGGTCAGAGATTTCCCGTTCACGGCAATCGTCTTTTTGAATTCGAACTCCCCCACGATCGTGAAGAGCCCATTTGCCTTCAGGTCGGCGATCTGTCGAAACGGTACCCCATATGACCAGCCTTGATCCAACATGTTTCGGCCTGAAACGCGTGCCAATTCGGCCGACTTTTCATCCTCGCCTTCTTTGAACCCACCGCCAACATCCGATTGACTGCCCGGGTAGACAACTTCCGTCAGATTCGACACGTCCTTTGATCCGCGCGGCGAATCGAGATTTTTGTAGAAACGCAATTCTGTTGCCGCCACGTAGTGCAGCACTTTCTTGAACTCCGGGGAGGTATCGAATTGGCCGAGCGACTGCTTCGCCAAACCAATCACAACGCCCAGCGCCTTAGCGGTTGCTTTTGCTATCCAGCCCTCCCCGGGCACGAAAGTCAAAACGGGCGAGAGCACCTTTGTGAAAATTGAGTCCGCATAGGCACTCGACACACAGTCAAAGAGCCCCATGAAGTCGAACTGCACATCGACCCCTTCGTAAGTTACTTTGCCGCTCTCCTGTTTGCACGTTTTGCCGATCAGGTCATTGGTGAACTTGCGCGCGGTTACCCCACCCCGATCGTAGCCAAAGACCGACACGCGAATGGTCTTCAGCGTACGTGGGTCCGCCTTCGCCCGTGCGATCACGGTCTTAAAATCGTTGAGCGCCTGTTCCACGCGTGCGTTAAAGCCCGTTCCCATGTATCCGGCTGCTATCTCACTGTCACGGATCAAAGGCACCGAATCCGCTACTACGGAGATTCCCGATGACACGATCAGCGGGATAGCGGTAGCGGGCTTTTTAAGCTCCTCCCAGATTTTTTTCGGGCTGAACGCGTCAAGCATCGACGACTTGACCTTCTTCCCGACTTCAGGATTTGGCCAGTCCTTCCAAGCCTGCTTCGCGGTCTCCGTGGCAGCCTTCTTCGAGGGATCCGTAATTAACTTGCTTTCGGCAACGCCGGTAACGTTGGCGGCTCCATTTTTTGCTAGTGCGACGCCGATGCCGGTGGTTTCGGTTGAGAGCTTTCGTCCCATGCCCTCGTAATAGAGCTTGTAGACACCCTTCCCCAGATCGGTAAGCGCATGCGCTGCATAGAGCTTCCCGATGTTGGACAACTGATCGCCATCCTGCAGCGTCTGCGCAAATCCATCAAAGAAGAAGCTGATGTAAATTTCCTGCTGACAGCGATAACACCCGTCCGGCGGCGTCGCGGGGAATGACTCACTGACACTGCCCGCTCTGCGCACTCGCGCATCAGCGGCCTGGTCGACAGCGCTCGCGGAAGCATCGACTGCCGTGCTAGCTTTACTCGACACGATCAACCTCCCAAAGGCGTGGTGTTGGGGATATCAGGTTTAGTGGGGAAATCAACCCACTTTGCCTCTACACGCTGCTTTGGCAGAAAATGGAATTCGATGTATCCATCGTGCTTGTTCGGTAGCGGCGGTACCGGTATGTCCGTTTCGAATGTGTCGTGGGGAAGATTTTTCTCATACTGTTCCTTCGTCAACTCATATACGACCTTGATATGCAGGTCCTTTGTCCGCCGGGGAATTTCCATGCAGCAAACAATGCCGCCACCGCCGCCGGGCTCATGAGCATCGGAACTACCACCACCAAAGCCGTTAACCACAAAACTAAAAATGTGCCGATCCGTATAGTTATAGCCAATCACGTGGTAAGGGCCGTAGCTACCTTCTTCGGAGGAGCAAGCTGCTGCCCACAAGACACCGAAGGAAAGAAAAAGCACACCGAAAATCCGCAGCATCCAGTTTCGATGCTGACGTCGCAATGATGTGCCTACGATACCGCGTCCTCTTTTGATCACGTTTTCCTCTGTCCTGCTATCTGAATGGTTCCGGAATGTGCCAAAGCGGTCGATCTATTTTTCCGCGCTCCCCATCGCCGTCGTTGCAACCGATACCTTCAATGCTTGCGACAGCGCCAGCTTCTTCTGAGTTTGGAAGCACTATATAAGGCATTTAAACATTCACCACGTAGCGGATGACGGCATCTCGACCGAGTCGGTAGGCAGAATGTCCATTCTGCTCAATGGCGGGGACAACGGATACAACGATCGCCAGCAATATGCTGGCCTTCATTTTCCGGTATCGCTCCAACACGACTGCCGCCGACGCGACAGGTGCGGTGACTGTCACGCGACAGCGTATCGTGCACCAAACGCCGACCTGAAGCCCGGCCACCACGAGTACTCACGTGCTAGTCGACTACACTCCTCAACGTTCTTGATCCCCAGCAAAAAATCCGGACATCTCGTGAATTGTCGAAACCTTATAGCAACGTCTCTGACTGTTGTGCTCACTTCGCTCGCCTCTGCCGCCCACGCCGAGGGCATGAACGCATCAATACCGGCGCTGAATCAACACACTGCGCCGCTGGACGCATCATTACGATCGTTGCGCGCCGGTATTCTTAAGGACGCGAACGAATGTGCAGACAACGCGAGCGGCATGGACGCAACGGCGCAATACCACGCCGATATAAAGAAGACGGTTGAGACGCCGAGCATCGTTGGATTCGAAGTGACCGGAAGTTCGCAGTGCGACGGCGCGCATCCTAACGCGTACCAGTACGGCATTTCATATCACATCAAAGATGGCAAGCGATTCGACCTGAACGAGGTGTATGCAGTAGGACATCGCGATAGCGGTGGCCTGTTTCTGACTAAGGAGTCGGTTGTCCCCGTCATGGCTGAGTTCAAGCGGATCAATGCTGGGAAACCTGATTGCCTCGATGCGTCGACGTTTAATGACGAGTATCTGATGTCGAAGGCGTTTACGTTAGCCGTACGGACAGACGGGAGTCTGCAGTTTTACTTCGATACGGCCTATGTGGAAGCAGCGTGTTTTGCGCCAATCCGGTTGGGTGCTCAAGCGGTTAGTGCGTTCAAGGATGGAAAGAAGGCCGCGCAGTATGGATTGCCTTGATCCGGCTCGCGCGCGCTCATCCGACGACAATTACCCATAAAGGAACGTTCGACATCGGCGTCTAGATCGTTGGCAGTCGAGGTGGATTTTCCACCTTCACTTTCCTTGACGCTCGGCGAAAGCCCTTAGTCCCAAAAGACGCATGCGGTATTGCCTTGCATAGAACTCCCCGTTCCACTAATCGGCCACCAACACAGGCTTGCGATGCTCTCTCTCCAGCTTTCTAGGTAGGCTGACCATCACGAGATAGATACGGACGAGCAGGCCAACAAACCAAAGCGACACTGGCATACCCAACACCGCCAGGGCGAACAACACACCGTTCGCCCCGAAGTTTGACGACAGTAGCCGACCCAGTATCAGATAGAACGGCGCGATACCGAAGATGACATAAGAATAGATTTTTGGAAACGGCGAGCGCTCTTTATTGAGCCGCTCGAACAGTGCCATTCCGGCTTGGTTTCGATAACGAAAGTCAGATGCGTTCTCTTCAAAGGCACGTTTGACGAAAGAGGTTTTCGTGATCGTATGCGTCACCGTTTGCCTCGACATGATCATCCAGTACAGCGTCAACGCGATCCCACCCAGTAGCCCCGGCCAACGCAGAACGGATGACATCGGTGCAAACACGAAATAGTAGAAGTAGGCAAATATGCCGAAGAAGAAATACGTGGCAAATGTCGCAATCGATAGTATCAGTCCGCATACCCACAGCAGGTTCGAACGGCGGTACATCATCGAGATGCCGAATGGCACGAAGAGGCAAACCAGCGTAACCAGTAGTCCGATTTTCCATGGCCAACCGGATACCGCGAGATCATCCGCATATGCCGCATATGACACGCCGGCGCCCAGTATGGGAAACAACAAGTTCACCGGTGCGGCTTTCTTCGTCATCTCCCAAACCGCGTCTTTCGGTTCGGTCGCGGGCTTCGTCATCGATTGCGCTCGTGGCATCTGGGCTTGCTTTCCGGTGGATGCCGTATCACGGCATATACATCATGGGGTATTGATCATAATCTTTGGGCATGGACTTTTCCAAGTATTCGGCCGCGTGCTTCATCGACTCCCCGATCGAGCGAAACCACGACGTGACATGCTCGGTGGCATGGGTTTTCTTGTCGAGCCAGTCAAGTCCGTAGCCTACTGCAATCGCCACGACAATGGTCCCCACGACGATGGCCGCCACCGGCAGCGCAACGGATCCCGCGAATAGAGCCACGGCCGCGCCGACCGCAACCGATGCAATCGCGGCACTCAAGCCCGCCTTCGCAAGGTCGATCCCAATCTTGCCCAGCAGGTCGGCGAAGTCCTTTTTTCTCTTTCCGTCCGGACCGATCTCCTCGTAATCGTGCAGCCATTCAGCCGTATCGAGCGTGACGGTAAAAATCAACGCGATCAAACCGGCTTTCTTGAATGCTCCCTTGGACCCCTCCCAAGCGGCCGCTGCGCCCGACTCAGCCGTACCGGCCCCTCCGGCAATCGTCAGCACCTTTTCGTTCTTCACACCGTACCGCGCGGCCGTCACTAACTTGCGCAATCTCGGGTTGCCGGTGAAAACGACATACATCCTTTCTCCGACGTTCTTGTGAACGACTTTCGTCAGCCTGAATTTCTCTCCCCAAAGCTCCTGAATCCACTGCTTGTTGTCGTTCAGAAACGCCGTCGCACCAGCCAGTTGCCCAATGAGCCAGTTACGTGTCGCAATCTTGTTGGTGTCGATGGCCGTTTCCTCGGAGCCGCCAGCGGCCAGCGCATCCACGACTTCCTTGGGAACCGAGTTCTTATCGACTTCGAAGATATGCGCTTCCTGCATCGGCTCGAACGTGGTGCCAGGCGCCAACTTGATCGGCAACGGACACGACCAGAGCTGATCCGCGCGCAGCGGATCGAACGGCGGCGCAGGGCGCAGATACTCGGGAACGGGCGCTTGCGGGTACGTGATCAGTGGGGATACGTTCGTCGGCTTCGGCGGCGTTGAAGCGCTAGGCGGATGCGAGGCGCGGTTCGTACCGATCGCAATGATGATCGGCTCTGGCTTGGCTTTCGGTGACGGGTCGGCATTCGCCAAACCGAACATCCGCATCGAATAGTTCTGATACACCTTGCCGTTCTGCTTGAGTGTCAGATGCCCCTTGAAATCCCTGCTGATCCAAATGTGGTAACGCTGCCCGTCCTGGAACTGTCCCTGCTTGACGCGCTTCTTCTTGGCCACGTCGTAGATCCAGTCCTCGGATGCTTCAACGGTGTAGGTTGAACCTTTCTTCACCTGGATATCGAATATCACGTCGCGGTGCTTGCGGAGCAGAACCGTGATATCAGTCTCGGCCCAGCATTCGACCGGCTCACCCGGTAAATCGATGCATACGGTATGTTGGATCAGGGGACGGTCGCCCATTATTATTCTCCGCTTCGCTTGACTTGGTCTGCAACGAATTTGCCGAAATCGATACCCTTCAATTCGCCCTTGCCCTCGCCATCGAGAACGACGTTATGCAACGCGCCATCCTCCGACGCGAGCTTGATCGGCTCACCTTCGGGTACATTACCCTCCGCGTCCATGTAGCGGATTCGCATGTCGGCCTTCTTGCCTTCCGTGTTGTAGGTCCGATCGAGGCTCGTTGGACCGGCAAAGGAGTGTTGGCTGCCTTTGATGTCGATCTTTCCCGGCGCATGAATCTCTATGTTGCCGCCGGAAATGCGCACGTACGCGCCCCCCGCCGTGAGAAGAATTTCCTGCTTGGCAGCCGCATCGATCCTCTCAGTCGCAGCGAGCAACTTCAACGTCTTCTGAGCGGTAATCTCAAGGTTATCGCTTTGCGCCTGGATTTCGACTTTTCCTTTCGCCGCGAAGAGCTTCATACCCGCGTTCTGCACGAACAGGCTGATTTTCTCGCCAACGCTTGCAAGTAGCGACTTGCCGGTCACGATGTGCGTGCTCTGCCCGCTGACCAGATTGACATGCTCGTTTACCGCGATATGAGCCGACTTCTGCGTTGACATTGCAATGCCGGCCGGTGTCGCAAACAGCATGATCGGTTCCTTGAAGGCGTTCGCACTACCGGTGCCGCCGCCCGCGGTGTTGCCTCCGCTGCCTGTCGCGCCAGAAATGCTGTTCTGCGTTGCGTCGGTAAAGGTTTTGAGCGAGTCGTGACCGTCTTTCAGGCTTTCTGCCTGATGGATTTCACTCGCCTGTGAGAGCGCTTCGATGACGCCTTCCGAATTGACAAGTTGATTATTTGCATCGCGTACGTCGAGAGGCTGGCTTGATGTCCCGGTCGTTGGATGCGTCGATACATACAGACCTTGCCCCGCTCTGAGCGCACCATATGCATCCGATTTCAGATCAAAGCCGCTACCGAGATAGGCACCGCGCGAGTTGCCAGTTTGCGCAATCAGATAGCCGAGATGAAGCTGCGAGTTCGCGCTCGTACTGTAGAGCTGCGCACGGTTCTGGCCGGTCGCGTCGTCCATCACCATCTGGTTGTAGCCACTGCCCTGATATTCCTTCGACTTGTAGCCGGACAGGATGCCGTTCGAATGCCAGTCCGGCGTCTTCGCACCGTTGTAGACGCGTCCGGTGACGACAGGCTTGTCGCAGTCGCCATCGAGGAAAGACACGATCACTTCTTCACCGATACGCGGCACGTGTACACCGCCGTGGCCACCTCCGGCATGCGATTGCGCGACGCGCAGCCAGCACGATGCGTTTTCGTCTCCAGGATTTTGGCGATCCCAATGCATCTGCACCTTGACGCGGTTCAGCGGGTCTGTGAAGACTTCCTCGTTCGCGGGGCCGACCACGGTTGCGGTCTGCATGTGCATCTCGGGTTTGTGATGCTCAAGCGGACTGCGGAACGGAATGGCTTTGCGTTGCGCTTCGACGGTGGCCATGAAGAAGCCTTCGCTGCCGTCGCTGGACTTGATCACCAGCGACGCGTCCGCGCCGTGCGCGGCGCGAGCGGTCGCTATCGTTCCGTTCAGGCTATGCGGAAAATCGGTCGTGCCGCCTGAGACTGGCAGATTGTTTTCGATCACCCACTCAACGCCTATCACCGCGAATTGCCGCTCCTGCTGACTGCCCGTGCTGTGAGCCGGATGGTCCTGAAGTTCGAACCAGCGGCCGGCGTCGATGCGGCGTACTGCGCCTATGCCGTGGAAGCGCTTCGCGCGTGACTCCCACTCCTCCATCCGCACTTTCGACAGGTGATCGCCACGGTCCTGCTTGCCGTACGTGTAGGCACCTGTGTACTCGTACACCTCGGCCTGCTGCGGCAAATCGCCCTGCGTGGTCAAGGTCGGGATCGTCGTGCCCTTCGGATCCGCGGTGGAGGACGGCGCCTTGTAATCGAACGTACGGGTGGTAAGCGTGGTGCTTTGTAGCGTGCGCGTGCCGCTCCACTGTACGAACGCGTCGGTTTCGCTGTTGGCGCCCGAGCGGTAGAAGTCAACGGTTTGCGGCGACAGCGGTTGCAGGCTGGCGATATCGTCCGTGATGACCAGCGTGTGCGATTTGCCGTCGGCTGCCTGTTCGAAATAGCCAAACAGGCCTTCCGTTTCCATCAAGCGCTGACAGAAATTCCAGTCGTCCTCGTATTGCACGCAAAACGAACGCTGTGGCAACGGATTCCCTATTGCAAAGCGGAATGCGCCCTTTGCCTGCGGATGCATATTGAATACATCCGTAAGAATTTCGTCGACGGTCTTATCCTGCCAGATCCGTGCATCTTTTCTGAACCGGAGAAAATGCACCCATGAAACAAAACCGATCTGGTAGCTGGTTATTGCGCTGTCAGAGCCTAGACGGCGGGCGGTGTGAACATAACCGTGATGCGGGGCGTACGACTGGTCGGTCTGCTGCACCCAAAGCGTTACCGGCTGGGCGATCAGCGTTTTGAGCTCGATATTGTCATTGGTGGAAACCGCGTCGAGCTTGAATTCATAATCACGGCCGAGGCGGGAATGCCCCACCAGCCTTTGTGGCAACAGGACATTGGCACCGAGTGGCGTGTCGAGTTTCAGCAGGCGATCGCTTTGCAACAAGCCACCTTTTATCGCCGCGATTATGTCCTGAGCACCCATACCGCCTCTTATTTATACAATTTGCGCCCCCGCGCTATCGCGCGATATTACAAAGGATTGGACGTTTAACGCAATCAGGTATTGAGAAACAAATGTTAAATCGGAATTAATTGCCTCTCACTTCCATGCTGTCTGGATAGAGGTAAAAATAGCTCCCCTTCCAAATATGGTCACGGGCTACCGGCTCGCGTATTTCAAGCAAGCAGCACAAGCTGCCATCAAGCGAACCACGATGAGTCCACCCGTTACGCTTCCGTGGACATCATCTGTTGTGAAGCCACCAACCGGGGCGGCGGATGACAACCGCAGATACATAAATCTTCACTCAACGCCGCATGCCTTCCGTCTGGCGCAGTCATGATCTGGCGCGGTCCGTCACACTGGATTTTTCCGGTTGTATTGCAAGCTGGGCACGCGACCGGATCTCCTTCGTGGGCGACATCTCTGTCACTCAATTGAATGGAGGTCGGCACGGCCTGAACGACGCCATTGGCTGTCGTCTTGTCGCCGTTCAAAATTAGAAATCGTTTCATAGTGTCTCTGAAGCTTAAGGTTTCTCACGCATTCAATCCTGTTGACGGGGGCACGACACCCTCCATTTCAGCGCCCCTCTTCGGCTCGGCGAACAAGAGTCCACTCCACGTAGTGCACCTTGCCCGCGCCTGACCAGTCCTTTATTACCAGGTCTGGCATGACTTCACCTTTGACGATATGCACCTGCTGTTCGGGATGCCCCGTCGCCTGCCAATGCCCAGAGGCCGGGCAGACGTCGCCTGTTCTCACCGTAGGGAGAGTCGGCTTTGGTTCGATGTAGGGCTTCGTCCCCGGCACAGTCAGGAAGTATTCGGACTCGTCAGGGATCAAACCATCCGCGTAGCGCTCATCCTTCCATAGGAGGCGCCAGCTCACATCGATGTCGTCGGCGTAGCCACGACTCTCGTTGAAAGGTCCTGTCATGCGAGGCGCGCGCGTGCTTTGAACAAGGTAGTTAAAGCAGCCCGCATTCTCGCTGCTGGTGGCGCCTACCGGGATAAGACCAAGCACTTTCCCGCGGGTGATCGTGACCGGTTCCCATATGCCATCGACGGGTACGGTGTCGCCCGTGCGGATCACGACGCCGGTCGGCTGCGGCACGGACGGCAATACCTCGGGGAAAACAGGAAAGCTCAGTTGATAGAAGCGAAAGATGTACGCATCAGGATTGAGCAGCGCACCGGCAGCTGTGAATTGGGCGGTCGCATCATCACCCGCAGGCACCTCGCAGGCAGCGTGCTCACCCACATATTCGCTTACGCGCATGAGCACATTCAACGCTTCAACCTTGGGCGGATAGGCCGCCTCCTGGACGCCTCGCTCCCAATAGTCCCCATCGGGATACAGGTAGGTTGCGGCCACCTGATAGTCCGTCAGCGCCTGGTCGAATGCCTCCCCATGGCGCCAGACGAAACGGTAGCCTCGCCGCAGTTCGTCCAGGCCTTTGTTGTACGCGCTGAGGATGCTGTAGATGCGCGGCAGGTTATCCGCCGACATCTGTTCGTGCTGACTCGCAGGCCAAGTCTTGACCGCATTTTCATACGCCCGCGTGAAAATTTCCCAGTCGTCGCGCTTCTTTGCCCATAGGCTGTAGCTTGTCAATCTCTTCAGGAGCCAGAAAACCTGACGGCGCGTCGTTTCATCGCGCATGCTGAACAACTTCATTGTGGTCCCGTCGTCCGTTACCGGTTGTCTGAATTGGCGGCACGCGCCACCGCAGTTGCACTGCTATTGCTCACCTTGGTCTGGATTTCTTCCGTCCCAAGGCGACGCGTCTGTGCAGCGCCGCGCACGTTTTCGTCGAACTTGCTGTAGCCATAGACGTCTTCGATGTTCGTCCAGTTCGTCGCCCGAAGCTCGACGGTCACGCCATTCTTCGAAATTTTGGGTGGCAGCTCGCCTCGCTTGAGCATCTCGCCCGCCGCGGTAATTTCGTCGGCAAGTTCCCCGAGATCGACGACGAGCTGCTGGGCGCCACCTTCGAGATATTGCGTGGGAACCTTCTCACCGTACTGCTCGGCAATCTGCCCAGACCAGGCTTTCAGATCCATATGGGCGGGCAGGTCCGCAGGCAGATGCACGATCGCGAGAAAGCCGTTGCCGTTCCACTCGTCGAGCACGGCCGAGCGTGTCCGCCATTCCTCCGCACTTTTGGGCACCTCACCCACACCCCAGAACGCGGGCTGCCGTCCTCCCGCCTTGCTACCACCAGGGTAAGGCGCATGCTTGGAGGGGTTGCCAAAGGCTCGATACAGCTTCTTGCCAGCCAGTTCCTCGGAACCTATCGCAGAAATCTCCCCAGAGAATGTTGCGACCTTCGTGAAAACCGGTTTCTTCCCGTAGCTGGCAATCTCGCCGCGGTCTTTCAGGATATCAGGCCAGCCTGCTTTGATCTTGGGTTCGTACTTGCTGGTCAGCATCGCTTCAACTTCGCCTTTGTCAGCACGGCACTCCGAAGAAGGGAATTTGCCACGCCGGATTTCCCGCGCGAGCCGTCGTTCTTCAAGATACGCCTCTGCTTCTCTGCGCACCTTCGGCATGCCGCCCGTAGCAATTTCGTGAATTTCTCCGCGATAGACCATGTTCTGCAGCGTTTTGAGCTTCGCCTCGAATTCCCGTAACGCCTTGGGGACCATGCGATCCGCCATTTCCTGCAGCGCGGCGAACCCCGCGCTCACCTGGTCGATTTTGCTGCGCCAGACTTCGGGCAACAGTTTTCCAACACGCGCCTCAAGAGACTTGCGAATGGCGAGCTGGACGGTCGCGCAAAAGTCCTTCAGCTTGGTGAGGACCTGAGATTCGTACTGCGCGATGTTCAGCGCTTTCAACCACTTCGGCGCGTCACCGTGGCCCATGCGGTTCAGGAATTGAATGACTTCGGCAAGGAGCGCATGGTCTTTGGCGACGATACCTTCAACGCGCAATGCCAACCGGCCTACGCCCTTGATTACGCCACCAACCACCGGTATCAACGCGAACACGAGGATGACGAGCAGCACCCACTCCATGATCTCCTCGCGCTTCTTCGGGTCCGTGCTCAAGTGAATCGTGACGGAGAGAAGGTCGCGGGCGGCCGTCACATCGCCCACCAGCGGAATCATTCCGATGGCGGCATCTGTGATGACCTGACTGATGGTCTGCTTTTCATTGAATGCGCCTTGCAGTGTTCCCCAGCACCACTGCCCCACGTCCAGAGACGTCTTTTTGAAATCTTCCAGGCTCCAACTCACCTTACGCTCCCCCGTGCTTGGCCAGAAGCGAATCGATGTCGCTTTCAGAAAGCTGTTCACCCTTGAAGTCAGGATTCTTCGTCAGGTCCTTGCGAGCAAATTGACGTGAGTCTGGCCCAAGCTGAACTTGAACTGGGCCGACCGGCACATTTTCCAGATGCATTTTGCCCTGCGCGTCTAATACGCCTTCTCGCGTGCTGTTATCTGATAGCGTTGCGATGTACTTGGCGCCCTGAACCGGCTCATTGTCGTGATACAGATACTGCATGGCGGCGTCATATTTGGACGTGGGAAGCGGCGGCAGTGGATAGTCCGTCTGGGCAGGGCCATTGAATGAGTGCTGACTGCCCTTGACGTCGACCTTACCGGGTGCGTGAATTTCGATATTGCCGTCCTTGAGGCGGATATACGCACCGCCCGACGTCAAGAGAATTTCCTGGCCGGCCGCAGCTTCGATTGTTTCCGTCGCAGACAGGATTTTCACGGTCTTCTGCGCTGTGAATTCGACGCCGTCGGAGTGAGCCTGAATCTCAACCTTGCCCTTTGCGGCAAAGAGCTTCATCCCGGCGTTCTGCACAAACAGACTGATCTTCTCCGACACACTCGCAGCCAGCGATTTGCCGGTCGCGATATGCGTGTTCTGGCCGCTCACCAGATTGACGGTCTGATCCGCCGCTATGTGCGCGGACTTCTGCGTTGATATCGCGATGCCCGCCGGCGTCGCGAACAGCATGATCGGCTCCTTGAAAGCGTTCGCGCTGCCGGTGCCACCGCCTGCTGTGTTGCCGCCGCTGCTCGCAGCGCCCGAGATACTGTTTTGCGTAGCGTCGGTGAAAGACTTCAACGAGTCATAGCCGTCTTTCAGGCTTTCCGCCTGGTGCGTTTCGCTTGACTGCGAAAGCGCTTCGATCACGCTTTCCGAGTTCACCAGCTGGCTATTGGCCTCACGAACCTCAAGCGGCTGGCTCGATGAGCCTGTTGTCGGATGCGTCGACACGTACATGCCTTGTGCGGCCCTGACTGCGCCATATGCATCCGACTTCAGATCGAAGCCACTCCCAAGATATGCGCCTCGCGAGTTACTCGTCTGTGAAATCAGATAACCAAGATGCAGTTGCGCATTCGTGCTCGTGCTGTATAGCTGCACGCGGTTCTGGCCGGTCGCATCGTCCATCACCATCTGGTTATAACCACCGCCCTGATACTCCTTCGACTTGTATCCCGACAGGATTCCATTCGAATGCCAGTCGGGCGTCTTCGCGCCGTTGTAGGCGCGTCCGGTGACGATCGGTTTGTCGCAGTCGCCATCAAGGAACGAGACGATCACCTCTTCACCGATACGGGGCACATGCACCGCGCCATAGCTACCACCCGTATCTGAGTGGGCGACACGCATCCAACACGACGCGTTCTCATTTCCGTCATTGAGACGATCCCAATGCATATGGACCTTGACGCGATTCAGCTCGTCCGTAAAGACTTCTGCATTCGCTGGGCCAACCACAATGGCCGTCTGCATATGCATCTTCGGCTTGCAGTGCTCGAAAGGGGTGCGGAACGGGACCGTTTTGCGCTGCGCTTCGACAGTGGCCACGAAGAAGCCTTCACTGCCATCGCTAGCCTTGACCACCAGCGACGGGTTTGTGCCATGTGCGGCGCGAGCGGCAGCAATGGCTCCGTTCAGGCTGTGCGGGAAGTCTGTCGTGCCGCTCGATACCGGCAGGTTATTCTCGATCGCCCACTCGACGGCGATGATGGCAAACTGCCGCTCCTGCTGCTTACCCGCACTATGGTCGGGATGGTCGGCCAGCTCAAACCAACGCCCCGTGTCGATGCGCCGTACCGCGCCCACACCGTGGAAACGCTTCGCGCGCGATTCCCACTCTTCCATACGCACCTTCGACAACTGATCGCCACGGTCCTGCTGTCCATAAGTGTAAGCACCCGTGTACTCGTACACTTCCGCCTGTTGCGGCAGATTGCCTTGTGTGGTCAACGTGGGGACCGTCGTGCCTTTCGGATTCGCACCCGTTGACGGCGATTTGTAGTCGAACGTCCGCGTAGTGAGTGTCGTGCTCTGCAGCGTGCGCGTGCCGCTCCACTGTACCAGGGCATCGGTTTCGCTGTTGGTGCCGGAGCGGTAAAAATTCACCGTTTGGGGTGATAGCGGCTGCAGGCTGCCGATATCGTCGGTGACGATTAGCGTGTGCGATTTACCGTCCGGTGCTTGCTCGAAATAGCCGAACAATCCTTCCGTTTCCATCAACCGCTGACAGAAATTCCAGTCGTCTTCGAATTGCACGCAGAACGAGCGCTGTTGCAGGGGCTTTCGCAATGCAAAGCGGAAAGCCCCCTGTGCCTGCGGATGCATATTGAAGACATCAGTCAGTATTTCGTCGACGGGTTTATCCTGCCAAATACGTGCATCTTTTCTGAAGCGCAGAAAATGCATCCATGAGACGAACCCGAGTTGATAGCTCGTAATCGCGCTGTCCGAACCCAAGCGCCGGGCGGTGTGGACATAACCGTGATGCGGGGCGTAGGACCGGTCAGTTTGCTGGATCCACAACGTAACGGGCTGGGCGATCAGCGTTTTCAGATCGATATTGTCGTTAGTTGAAACGGCGTCCAGAGTGAATTCATAGTCGCGACCGAGGCGTGAATGCCCCAGCAGTCTTTGCGGTAAAAGAACATTCGCGCCCACTGGCGTATCCAGTTTCAGCAGGCGATCGCTTTGCGCAAGGCCCCCTTTTATCGCCGCAATAATGTCCTGCGCGCCCATACCGCCTCTCTTTTATGCAAATTGCGCCCCCGCGCTATCGCGCGATAGTACAAAACATTACAGGCCTATCGCAATCGCATATTCAAAAACAAATGTTAAATCGGAACAAATTTCTGAATCTTGAGCGGATGACTCAACATCGGTATGAATGACGTATATCGGCCAAGAATTATGCGCGTGCGGCTGCGCGAGGCGCCCACAACGGCGCTGCACTACTGCTATGCCAAACGCATATTCAGAATGTAGGAGTGAAATCGTTTTTATCCTTGCTTGATATAAGTTAGCTGGTTGATTTTTCTGAATTTTTGTAGAATCCCGCAGAGCGCGGCGGCGCAATTGACAACAAAGACGAGGCGGTATGGGAGCTCAGGACATAATTGGGGCAATGACTGGCGGGCTCGTTCAGAGCGACCGCCTGCTGAAGCTGGATAGTCCGCTAGGCAACAACGTCCTGCTTCCGCAACGCGTTGTCGGTTATTCACGGATTGGCCGCCATTACGAATTTACGGCCGACGTTGTTTCCACTTCGGATACGATCGAGCTCAAAATCCTGATTGCCCAGCCCGTTACGTTATGGATCCAACAAAGCGATAAGTCTTATCTGCCTCACCAAGGCTACGTGCACACGGTACGACGTCTAGGATCAGATAGCGGACTCACGAGTTATCAGATTGTTTTTGCGTCATGGATGCATTTCCTGCGCTTTCGGAAAGATGCGCGAATCTGGCAGGATAAGTCCGCCGACGAAATACTGACCGACGTCTTCAATATGCACCCGCAGGCACAAGGGGCATTTCGCTTTGCATTGAGCAAACCCCTCCCCTCGCGATCGTTCTGCGTTCAATACGAAGATGACTGGAATTTTGCCCATCGGCTGATGGAAAACGAAGGGCTCTTCGGCTACTTCGAGCAAGCCAGCGACGGCAAGTCGCATACGCTTGTTGTGACAGACACTCTCGATACACTCCAGCCACTTTCACCGCAGACTGTCGACTTCTATCGAGCGGGCACCAACAGTGAAACCAATGCGCTGCTGCAGTGGTCAGGCACGCGCACATTGCAAAGTACGACGCTCACCACCCGCACCTTCGATTACAAAGCCCCGGCTTCATCGGCCAATCCGAAGGGTACGAACATACCGACGTTGACTACGCAGGGGAATTTGCCGCAGCAAACAGAAGTATATGAATACACCGGCGCCTACACCTACGGCGACCAGGATCGGGGCGATCAACTGTCGAAGATCCGCATGGAAGAATGGGAGTCGCGAGCAAAGCGCTTCTCCGGTTCCGGCGGTGTGAGACAAGCGGACGCCGGTCGCTGGTTCGAGCTAGACAATCACCCTGCCCATGCTACGGATAGCACCCAGAACCGGCAATTTGCCATTATTGAGGCTGCATGGTTCATTGAAAACAATCTGCCGGTGTCCAGCCAGTCTGCCGATTTCCCGCACAGCCTGAAAAGTGAATTGGCTCAAGTCCGCGCAAATCATGCGCCTCCGACCAACGCGCTGACGATCACTCACCCCGACGGCAGCGAAGGCTTCTTCCTCGTTGAAATCGAAGCGCAACGCAAGATCGTGCCGTTTCGCAGCCCGCTTGAACATCACAAACCAACGATGTATCTGCAGTCGGCCATTGTCGTTGGTCCGGCCAACGAAGAGGTGTACACCGACCAGCTCAACCGTATCAAGGTGCACTTTCACTGGGATCGTCTTAACGATGGCGACGAAAAAGCGTCGTGCTGGGTGCGGGTCGCCATGTCTGATACGGGTGGTGGATATGGCGGTGTCCATGTGCCAAGAATCGGTGAAGAGGTTCTGATCGATTGGGCGGGTGGCGATTGCGACAAGCCGCTGGTAACAGGTCGCATATATAACGGCGCGACGCAACCGAATTGGCATTCCAACGGCATCCTGTCAGGATACAAGTCGAAGGAATATCAAGGCAGCGGCTACAACCAGATGGTGATGGATGATGCGACGGGCCAGAACCGTATGCAGTTGTACAGCAGCAGCACGAATGCGCATCTGCACCTGGGCTACCTCATCGCACAGACTGACAACACGCGCGGGGCATATCTGGGCAGCGGCTTCGACCTGAAGTCCGATGCGTACGGCGCAGTGCGTGCCGGCCAGGGCCTGTATGTCACGACCCACCCGGCAAGCAACCAGCCACTGGATGCGCGTGAAGCGAGTGGACAACTTGTCAATTCGGAAAGCGTGATGGAAGCGCTTTCCGATGCCAGCACCACGCACCAAGCAGAAGGCCTCAAGGACGGTTACGACTCACTGAAGTCATACACCGACGCGACGAAGAACAGCGTTGCAGGTTCCGCGTCGGGTGGCAACACTGCGGGCGGCGGCACGGGTAATGCGAACGCGTTCAAGGAGCCCGTCATGTTGTTTGCGAGTCCTTCCGGCGTTGCCCTGTCCACACAAAAATCCATTCACATCGCTAGCGATGCACAGACAAACTTCGTGAGTGGCCAGAACACGCATATTGCAACGGGTAAATCACTGATCGCCGGTATTACGGAAAAACTTAGCCTGTTCGTTCAGAACGCAGGAATGAAGCTCTTTGCGGCCAAGGGCAAGGTCGAGATGCAAGCGCACGCTGACAATATTGAGCTGACGGCGCAGAAGACGATAAAGCTGCTGTCTGCAACGGAAAAAATTGAAGCGGCTGCGAAGCAGGAAATCCTGCTGACTTCCGGCGGAGCATACATCCGCATGAAAGGCGGCGACATTGAGATTCACGCGCCGGGAATGGTCGATATCAAAGGCAGTCAGCATTCGTTTAACGGGCCCGTCCGCAAAAACTATCCGTTGCCGAATTGGCCGCAACCAGAAACACAAGGGCCAGTGAAATTCAACATGCTTCTGGCAGACACGCCAGGCCCGGATGGCTACCCCCATATCAACACAGCATGGCGCATGGTCTCGGCACCGACGGCGGACGACGCGCTCATGTCCTCCGACATGATTCTGACCGGTCAGAGCGATGCTAGCGGCAAACTTACCCTTTCGGACGCCGACGAGAAAACGTTGCACGAGGCATATAACAAATCGCCGGGGCAAATGTGGCTCGTCTACGCGGGACAAGTACGCTCATTGTCACTGAACCGAGAATCGGATAGCTGGACTGAGAGCGACAAGTTTTACGAAGCAATCGACGCCATGGGCTATAGCGACCAAACGTTTTCCGCTCAACAAACTGACGTTGACCAGTCCTTTGCTCAATGGGCGCGGCAAGAGTTACAGGCACATAGTGGAGACGCTGTGCTGGGCAAATTGAAAGGAGATGCTTGATGGCCGACGTTGTCGCTCGCGAAAACCCCACAGGCAAGCTCTTTGATGACGATATCCTGTCGCTCAAACAGATTGTTGATCATGCGGGAACTCCGTACAAAGCATTTGCGACAGAAAACGTGTGGGTGGGCGTGGGACAGCCGTTTTCCCAGCCGCGAACAGGGAATGCGCTAAAAGCATTTACCACGGGAAAGGCCTACTTCAGCGACCTTGCCGCCGCCATTCAGGCCGCCGCTAACGTGATCTACATTGCCGGCTGGCAGGTGAATTGGGACGCTGAACTGGAACAAGGCGTGCGTCTTTTCGATGTTCTGCTGAAGGCCGTAAAGGCCAATGCGCAGCTCAAGGTTTATGTCATGCCGTGGATGCATTCGCCGCCCATGCAAACCTATGACAATCAAACAAAATCTGTCCTTGAAGCTATCAATGAGATTGCTGGGCGCACGTGTGTGTGGGTCACGCTTGCAGCGTCTCTGGCGGACGACGACCGTAGTTTCTTCAGCCACCATCAGAAACTCATCGTGATCGATGAAAAGACGGCCTACATTGGCGGCATGGACCTAGCTTATGGACGTTTTGATGGCGCGACCTATGATCTGAAGGCGGACGCTGAAAACCGGCAGGCGATGAATCGCTACAACGGCTGCATTCCTCATCTGGGACATGTCCCGAAGGACAATCTCGTCGATCCTGACCTGCTGACCGGTATGGTGGATAACCGTCCGACACTGTGGGGGCTTGTGCCGTCCAATCATAGCGACACGCTGAAGAAGATTGAAGGGGGCTGTTATCAGATTGCATACGGGGATGAAACACCCTATGTATCCGCTACGATCCACCCAACCGGCCTACCCTCCAACGACGGGACGCTCGACGCCAGCAGGCAACCCCGCATGCCTTGGCAGGACGTGCATTTTCGTATTGACGGACCGTCGGCGAACGATGTGGCGCGTAACTTTGTTGTGCGCTGGAATAGCGAAGGCGGAGGTAAACGGGCGCATTTGAATCTGCCGCCTGAGCCAGCCCCGTTGACCGGTGGGTGCAAGGTTCAGGTGCTGAGGAGCGCGCCTGCCGCGATGCGCCAGGCTGAATTCAATGGTTCGAGCAGTGCCGACGAGAAATCTCAACCCGCACCTGATGGCAAACAATGCGAAATCGCATTGGCGATGCGTAATCTCATTACCAAGGCCACCTCTTTCATCTATATCGAGAATCAGTTTTTTGTTTCTGGCTTTGGCACTGAGCATACAGACCCCAATACGACTGCGCCTGACGTAACGTCTCAACAGCCGCTATCCGGTCCGGCAGTTCAGGTCAAGAAGCGAGGGTTTGATCAGTGGGCAACCAGGCAAAATTCACATCATCCGGAGGAGGCGCCTAAGAATTTCATCTGTGAACTGCTGGGTCATCGGATCGGACGAACGATCATGTCCGGTGTGAAAGAACATTTCCACGTCATCATCACCTTGCCGGTGCACCCGGAGGGCATGTTGAACAACGCAAGCGTCATGACGCAGGTCCACTGGACGATGCAGTCACTCGTGTTCGGCTCCTTTAGCCTGCTGAATCGCGTCCGGCGCTTCCTTAAAGCCAAAGAATTGCGTGATGGGAAGGTTCAGGACTGGAGCAAGGTGCTGAGCGACCCGCACGACACACGGTATGAGGACGTCGACATCGAAAAATGCCGCGAATACGTTACGCTCCTGAACCTGCGGAATTGGACCAAGCTGGGTGAGCGTTATGTGACGGAGCAGATTTACGTGCACACCAAGATGATGATTGTGGACGATCTGTTTGCTCTGGTCGGAAGCGCAAATATCAACGACCGAAGTCTGCTGGGCTCGCGAGACTCTGAAATCGCCGTTCTGGTAGCGGATAGTGCAATGGAAAAACACAATATCGATGGAAGTGGTCACGTCAAGGTGACCCGGAAATTTGCACGAAACCTACGGCAGGAAGTGTGGAAGAAGCTGTTCGGCATCACAGGTAACGTGCGGCCGGCGCACCAATTGATGGGGGCGATTGATCAGCCCGCTAATCCGGCGAACTGGAAGGCGATACAGAAGGCGGCTGATGCGAATCAGAAATTATATGAAGCAGCGTTCAGGTATATACCCAGGAATACGTTTGCTTATGATAAGGATGCAGACTCCGCACGCCCTGCTTCGATCTGGCCTGTCTGGGACTCCGCGCAATCGAGGCAGATGGCGTTGATGCCATTTGAAGATGGCTTCTGGAAAGCTGCACAGCATGAACCTGAGGCGGAGAACGCGTTGTCGGCCACCAAGGGATTTATCGTATCGCTCCCTATCGAATGGACGAAGGGCGAAAACAACAACTTAGGCTTCGCAACGTCATTGGTCGCGGACAACACGCCGGCCGCCGGTGCTATCGACGATAGTGAGAAAGCTCAACTATCCAAGAATTCCTCAAACAATGGTCAAGACACTACGAGTACTTCATGACCTTAAACCGCCACATTTGGCACATTCCTCTCTGTGTATTACTTATTCTTTTACATCGATCTGGCGAAGCCGAGACTGTGCGTTTAGACACGTACGGAGAATGCGTTGGTCGCTACGAACTGTCACTTCCAGGAAGTGTCGACTTCGCAGTAACTACCCCTGAAGCCCTCTTCAAGGAAACTCCGCATTCGATTCGATTCGAAGACGGAGAGGAAGCACCTCATTCTGTATTTTCTTACAACGGTGTTTTCCGCGTCACTTGGCAGGTCCCAGAGACGGATTTTAATAGGCGTGTAGAGGCGTTGCGAAAGAAGATGGCGCCGCCCAGCGCCAAAGCAAACGAGACCAATGACCGCTTCGAACCTTATGATCTGAAACGCACCGACCTTGTAGGATGGAAGGTGCAAGAAGCTGCTGGATTCGAAACTTACCAAGGTGGTCGAATTTTCAGCTTTAAGGATTTTGAGAACCATGACACGCCAACTGCTCTGCGAAAAGTTGCCCGAGTTGCGTCTGGGTTCAAGAGTCGACAGCCCTATCAAATTCCGTCTGGAGCCGGCGTTTGCCTACCTTATATTTTCATTGCCGACGACGGCATGGATGATTTCAGGAAAATTGGCGTAACGATGCGATTGAAGGATCACCCAGACGTCACAATTTTCTTCTTGGATACAAAAGCTTTACCATCGGATCCCAAGCTGACATCCAAACAGAATAACGAGTTCGTTTGGGGCTATGAATACGGAATCGGCAAGCGCATCAAGCTTAACGGCTTGACGCCTTATCGGGCCGTCAAGCTGGATGGCCGCGAGGGCGTCGCGACATCCGCGACCATCACACGCGACGATGACTCTACGGACTATGGGTATCTGGCCACAGTGCAAGGCGACCCAAACGCACCAGTTGATACACCCGACCTGCTTCTTCTGGTCGAGAGAAACGCGAAATATGCGAAGGGGAATCCTCCTGTATCGGCCGAAGAGCTTGATCAGATAGCGGAGGGCATCGCAGCGTCAATCAAGCGACGGCCGACTCGATAGCGATAACGTGAGTTTGATCACAAAGAGACTGCGTGAACAGCTGCGATAGGAGGTTATGTTGAATCGAATCAGGTTCCAACATTCACTGACGCCTATGAACAAAGTGCATACGTTTCCGAAGTAAGCAAGAGCCGGAAAATTAGCTGATGAGACAGTTCAAAAGCCGATGGAAATCGATTGGGTTAGTGTCGACGATGTGCGCCATGCAATTTATGTCGTCTCACGCTATGACCAACGCACACCAGGAATGCGTCGGTCGTTATGAACTGACCATTCCTGGTGACGTTGACGTCGCTCTGACCATCCCCACAGCGTTCTCAAAGCCGCAGGAAAATCCAATCCGGTTTTCAGATGACCAGCCAGCAACGCACTCTGTTTTTATCTATGACGGCACCTTCCGGATAACCGGAACGATGTCGCGTGCTGACTTCGGTTCAATCTTGGGCGGGATTAAGACGCGAGTTTCCTCAAGCACAGCGTCGACGGACGAGAACACCCGGTTTGAAGCGATACCCGCGGGACGCCCGGATTCATTTGCTTGGGTTGGACATCGTGCCGCCGGATTCTATATCTACGAGAATGGCCGAGCGATTAGCTTTCGTGAGTCGTCCTCAGACCCTTCTGCTGCAAGACAACGTACCGAAGATGTCCTGAAGGGTCTGGCAATCCGCCACGCCAACGAAATCCCCAAAGGCGATGGCGTATGCCTACCGGACATGTTCATTGCCGATAGCGGGAACGACTCCGCGCGCCAGATTGGCGTAACTTTTCGCTTGAAGAACCACCCCGACGTCACGAATTTCTTCCTCGACGAGAAGGCATTGGCTGCAGATCCCAAGCTAACGTCCAAACAAAAGAGCGAGTTCGTATGGGGCTATGAATACGGGATCGGCAAGCGCATCAAGCTTGATGGTCCGATGCCTTATCGGTCTGTCAAGCTCGATGGCCGCGAGGGTGTCGCGACTTCAGCAACCATTACGCGCGACGACGACTCGACGGACTACGGGTACCTCGCCACGGTACAGGGCGACTCCAGCGCGCCGGTCGACACACCCAATTTGCTTCTTCTGGTTGAAAGAAACGCCAAGTACGCGAAAGGGAATCCCCCCGTATCTGCGGACGAACTCGACCAGATAGCGAAAGGGATCGCGGCATCGATCAGGCGTCGGCCAATTCAATAGCGATGCACGTACAACGCCTGATGAGTATCGCTAAACTAAAACTCGGAAAGCGATCCTTCGCGCTCGGTCTTCATTTTTTTTTCCCTTTCTGCTTTCTCTGAGGGCACCACGCCCCCGGCCAAGGAAGAATGTTTAGGAAGATATGAGATCACGCTACCCGCGGATGTAGAGGTCGCCCTGTCTACCCCTGACAGCTTGCGCGATGACGTAAAGGATCCGATACGGTTCAGCGATGGCCAAACTGCTCCGCATTCAAAATTCATCTATAACGGTGGGTTTACTATCACCGGCAGCGTGCCGCGGAGATTATTTGACGAGAGGGTTGCGCCAATGAGAAAGTCGATGCAACCGAAGACAGGATCTCAAAATGCGAGCAAGTTCCGTCCCTATCCTATCGCGCACTCCGATGCATCAGGTTGGATAGGAAAATCATCAATTGGATTTGATCTCTACGCCGGCGGCCGCATTTTCTCCTACATCGAAACCAGCTACACCGGCATGAATGCAGCTCAGCAACACGTTGATAGCATCACAAACAATTTTTCAACACGCTCGTTTTTTGAGGTACCCACAGGTGAAGGGGTGTGCCTCCCCTATGGCTTCATAAAGGACGATGGAAGCGATGTAAATAGACAAATCGGGGTTACATACAGGCTCGTGTCCCATCCTGATGTCACTATTTTCTTTCTCGACGAAAAGGCATTGACTGGCGACCCCAAGCTAACGTCTAAGCAAGAGAACGAATTCGTGTGGGGCTATGAATATGGAATCGGCAAGCGCATTAAGCTACATGGCCCGATGCCTTACCGATCGGTCAAGCTGGACGGACGTGAAGGTATTGCAACTTCCGCAACCATCACGCGCGATGACGACTCGACGGACTATGGGTACCTCGCCACGGTAGAAGGCGACCCAGAGTGTGTGAAAACGCGTTGATCGCCTAAACTGAATCAACGCACTGAGACCGGGTGACTCATGAAGCGATTCGTTGAAGGCGATGACCGCAAGCAGGTCGCACTACTTCCCGAATGTGTCGATGACTACATCGGGCAGGACAACCCGGTCAGGGTGATAGACGCCTTCGTCGACGAGTTGGACCTTGCGGAACTTGGTTTCAACGGTACCACGCCAGCGATCACCGGCCGCCCGTCCTATCATCCAGGCGTGATGCTCAAGATCTATATCTACGGCTACCTGAACCGGATTCCTTCGAGCCGGCGTCTCGAGCGTGAATGTCAGCGCAACGTCGAGCTGATGTGGCTAACGGGACGTCTGGCTCCGGACTTCAAGACGATCGCAGACTTTCGCCGTGACAGCGGCGTAGCCATTCGCAACGTATGCCGGCGTTTCGTCGAACTGTGTCGCGGGCTGAAGCTGCTATCCAGCGACATGGTGGCCATCGACGGTAGCAAGTTCAAGGCGTCAAACAGCCGCGACAGGAACTACACGGCAAGCAAGATCGACAAGCGTCAGCAGCAGATCGAGGAAAGCGTGCAGCGGTATCTCGACCTGATTGAATCCGCAGACCGAACCAGTCCAACAGGTTTCGACGTGAAGACCGTTCGCCTGTACGAGAAGATCGCCCGCCTGCGCCAGCAGATGCGTGAACTCGCACAGATCAGGAAGCAGTTAGGAAAGCAACCGGACAAACAGCTGTCGATGACGGATCCGGACGCACGATCCATGGCAACAAGTGGAAGAGGTTCCGGCATAGTGGGCTACAACGTTCAGGTAGCCGTAGACACGAAACATCACCTGATCGTGGAGCATGAGGTAACTAACGTTGGAAACGATCACGGACAACTCAGCAAGATGGCGGTGTCTGCGAAGGACGCGATGGGCAAGCCGAAGCTGAAGGTTGTTGCTGATCGGGGTTACTTCAGCGGCCCGGAGATACGGGCATGCGATCTGAACGACATCAGCGCGTACGTTCCCAAGCCGCTCACCTCTGCATCGAGGAAGAAAGGTCTGTTCACCAAGGCCGACTTTATCTACGTGGCAAGAAGCGATGTGTATCGATGCCCTGCTGGCGAGCGAGCCATCCTTCGATTCACGACCGTCGAGCATGACATGAACCTGCGGGTTTATTGGCCCAGCGCCTGCCCGCGTTGCCATCTCAAGGAACGATGTTCACCGAGCGACTATCGTCGCATCCGACGGTGGGAGCACGAGAACACACTGGAAGCCATGCAGCGCCGGCTCGACCGGAAGCCCGATTCAATGACTATCCGCCGAAGTACTGTCGAGCATGTATTCGGTACGCTCAAGCACTGGATGGGTCCTGCACACTTCCTGACCAGGACGCTCAGGCGAGTGAGTACGGAGATGAGCCTTCAGGTGTTGGCCTATAACATGAAGCGGGTGATGAACATACTTGGCGTTGCGGGGACGTTGAAGGCCATGAAGATGGCCGGAAGCTAAAGCCCCGGGGGGCTTTGTTGCGCTCGCGATGTTGGACTAGTGAAAACTCGCCGTATCAAACTCGATCGACCTGACCGGCAATCGCCCGCTTGGCGGCAAAAATGGAGTTTCCACACACTCTGGACCCTAACGCGCCGGTGGACACACCCAATTTGCTTCTTCTGGTTGAAAGAAACGCGAAGTATGCAAAGGGGAATCCTCCTGTATCGGCGGAAGAGCTTGATCAGATGGCAAAAGACATTGCGGCATCGATCAAGCGACGGCCAACTCAATAACGTTGGGGCGAGTTTGATGGCTTTCGTGGACCACTGGATTCCCAGAAGCCAAGCCTTGATAACGAGAACCCACAACGCCTCAGCACAGGCTGTTGCCCAAGGCTCGACCGGGTGACCTCCGCTCGGGAGATGGACGAGTTCGGCTTGCGTCAGCGAAGGAACGCAAAGGCGGTCATCAGTCCGCTGTCTCGAACAGGACGCGACGGGGCCAAATTTGTCGCCTCTACTTCATCACCTCAAGACACGCACCCACGCGTCCAATTAAATAACGTACGCATCAACCCATCCGCTCTTATATCATCACCGCTTATTGAGATACGGACGACGCGACCCACTCGAGAGGGGACGTCTCTAGTGTCCTATTTCACCTCGCAAGACCGGCCCGATTATTTGTCCCCAGCCGCCTGGGAAGTCATCACCCGAAGAGATTTTGATATGCAAAGTGACCTCGCTAGCTTGCGCGACCTTGTTCGTCAGTTTGCGGATGAACGTGACTGGGACAAGTTCCACACACCGAAGAATCTGGCGACAGCTCTGAGCGTCGAGGCAAGTGAGCTACTAGAGCCGTTTCAGTGGCTCACCACCGGACACAAGAGCGAACTGGATGAGGGTAAGCAAACCGCCATTCGTCACGAAATGGCGGACGTATTGCTCTACCTCGTCCGCCTTGCAGACAAGCTCGATGTCGACCTCTATCAAGCCTGCTTGGAAAAAATGGATATCAATGGGGTGAAGTATCCCGCCGAAAAAGTCCGTGGCGATTCGCGTAAGTACTCCCATTACCAAGACTAAGAATCAAACTTTCGCGTGTAGGGTTGACCAATCAGGGCGTCATGCTCGAATCCCAACTACGGATGAACTCGAAGCGTATTGACCGCTTGCTACGCGGACGAGACTCCGATTAAAGTCGCTGCTTGCGCCTATTTACACAACTACCATTCGCATCCAGCTGATCCGCTCCGGGCGCCAAAATTCTCGACGCTGCTTGAGACAGCACCGACGTTCAGCGCCGACGACATAGACGAGTTCGTCAAGTTTCTGGTGGATCGGGTTGGAGGTGGCGACGGTCTGGAAGTGCTGCGTCGCATGGAAGAAAATCGCTATCGCCCTAGCAAGAAGCTGATGGACTATGTGGCGTCCGTGATCAAGAACAACCCGGAGTACACGCTGCTTGACGAGCAGCAGGTGGCATTCGACGCCGTGATGACCGCTGCGCGTCGCGGGGTGCATGACCGTCAGAAGCAGATCATCATCATCAAGGGTGGCCCAGGCACCGGCAAGTCTGTGCTGGCGATCAACCTAGTCGCGAGTTTGTTATCAAGTCACTACTTGACGCACTACGTGACCGGCTCCAAAGCGTTCACTGAAACGCTGCGGAAGATCATTGGTCCACGAGGTCAGGAGCTGTTTACGTACACGAACGGCTACGTAGACGCGCAGCCTGATTCGGTGGACGTGCTGGTCACTGACGAAGCACATCGTATCCGGGACGTGAGCAGCAATCGCTTCACGCCGGCGAACAAGAAATCCGGCCTGAAGCAACTGGAGGAATTGATCGCGGCCGCACGTGTTTCGGTATTTTTCATTGACGATCATCAGGTCGTACGCCCGAGGGAAATCGGCTCCGTCGCCTACATTCGGGAGTACGCGGAGAAGCACAAGTGTGCGGTGTACGAATCTGAACTCGAGACACAGTTCCGCTGCAACGGCTCAGATGCGTTTGTTCGCTGGATAAACACGATGTTGAGCATCGATGACCGTCCGCGCTTCGAATGGAACGATCACGACGCTTTCGATTTCCGGATTTTTCAGTCTCCGGAAGCGTTGGAAAACGCGATCAAGGATAAGGTGCAAGCGGGCGCGACTGGCCGGTTGGCGGCCGGCTTCTGTTGGCCTTGGTCCGATCCTAACAAGGACGGTACGCTTCAGGCCGACGTCGTGCTCGGAAACTTCAGCCGTCCGTGGAACGCAAGACCCGATTCGGGGCGGCTTGCTGCAGGCATTCCGAAATCGTCGCTTTGGGCGTATCACCCGAACGGGATTAACCAAGTCGGGTGCGTGTATACCGCCCAAGGTTTTGAGTTCGACTACGCCGGGATCATCTTCGGACAGGACCTGCGCTTCGATCCATCTCAAGACGCGTGGGTGGGGGATAAGACAAAGTCGCACGACTCGACTGTGAAGAAGTCGAAGGACGACTTTACACGACTGGTTAAGAACACATATCGTGTTCTGCTCTCTCGCGGCATGAAAGGCTGTTACGTCTGCTTCGCGGATGCTGAAACCGAGGCGCACTTCAGAAGTCACGTTGCTGAGGCATTGCAGTAAGTAGCATCTTGGGGGGCACACTGGATCAGTTCGTCTCCCCGGCGCCGATAACGCATCACGCACTCTTAACTGGTACTTCGCAGGCGCCCCTTCCGACTGGCGCGCGCGAGCGTCGCTCGGGCTTCGACTTGCTCAATCTGAAGCGGCGTCTGTCAGGGCGAGTCTGTCTCAAACCTAGCGATGGAGTGTGAGTCCTGTTTTGTTGTTCATCGAGCGTTCAAGGCTGTTGCACAACCTCCGACAATGCGTGAAAATACATCGGATGCCTAATAACATAATTGATGATCGCAACGCGTTACGTTCATAAAGCATCACAGAACGATTGGCTCGTTGGATGGTAGACGAGGACGCGAAGGCGCCGAACCGAGCATCAAGGAGAACGAGGAAGGAGATGAAGCGCGGGACGCATGGGCTGCCACCCACACGACCCGCTGACCACAAACAACCCTACGTGTAATAGGAGTTGATCATGGCTGACGCCAATCATAAAGCAGTTGCACCTTTAACCCAACGCATCTTGACCATTTCGGCACAAAGACGCCCGCGACCGATGAAAACGTTCGCGCCGGATCACGTCAAGTTTTTCGAAGACTTGCCGCCGGCGCCGTGGATTCGGTTATCCGGACGTTGGTTGGAGGAGGCTGGGTTTGAGATTAGCGGGCGGATTCGCGTGGAGGTGGAGAAGGGGCGACTTGTTATCACCCCGGCATAGTTGCTCTATCAACGACAAACCGGGATACGCCGGTTTGTCGTGCCCCAATCAATTACCGTGCAAGTCATATGCTCTTCGTGCATTTGCACAGCCTGGGTGTGCCCGATGACCCTAGCCTGGGCAATGCAGCTAAAAGATGTGTGGATAGGTAGCTTCTACTGATGGTAAGAGCGCATCCATTGCTCAACGCCCCGTTTCGATTTTCCAGTAGAGCTGGATTCAACCGCCGGTGTGCCGAGGCTCGGCAGTAGGAACTGCCGTTGGTTTAAATATTCGGCCAACCCTGCACGATTCAAAATTCGCGTATATGCTGTCGTCCGACAGCTAGGAAATTATTGTGAGGAGGTCGACCAATTGTTCAGGTTGGATCAACTGAACATCGCGCCGGGCTATCACTTCGCATTTTTGATTCCTCGCTAGCAAAACAAGAACTAGCGAGGGGCAAATGAGAATTAGCGAAATTTTCGGTCTCGGTGTCGGTCAACGTGAACTGGATTTCATAGACATTGATCCCGCCCAAGATCTCCCTGTTTTCCTTGATCCGCATTTTCTGTCATTGCGTTCGGAGAGGTTTTCGATCGAAGCGACCTCAAGCATTCGGAGCTTCTTCGGTCGACTGCTTGATTCTATACGTGCCGACGACGATGTAACGGCGTTGGAGCTGTTGCAATATTTGCATGAACCAAACGAGACTTGCCTCGGATTATCGCGTGGGGTACCGGATGGCAGGGGCTTGGGAGCCATCGACGCGACGAAACTATTGCATAGCCTCAAGAATAGTCGAGCTGTGCAAACTGGACTCGTTGAACATATCGAAGATGTTCGGATCTTTGTGCAGGGCGTGGACAAAGACAAAATCTCAGATATGGTTACCAATATAATTCGGGGGCAGTTAATAAAATATACAATAAATCAATGCGATATCTGGGGAATTCCTCTGCTAGACAATATCGATTCCGGTCCATACTGGGACCGCGTGCTTGGCGAATGGACAAGTTCCTACGAAAAAATGCTTGTCGTTGACAATAAAAAGCTGCTGTTGGTTCCAAAGGGTATTGTCTCTTATTCAAAGAAATATTCTTCCTCGCGTTTTCATCGCTACGGAATTTTACCGTTCTTGCAACACGAACATCTTCGACTTAATACTGCACTAGTTAATCGACATATTTCAAAAAGCGGCAAAGAGAGGGTGTGGGTAAACAAGTATGATGTAGCTAAAGAAGTGACGCCAGATAAAGACGATATCAGTCAGTTTACTGAGCGACATCGGGAAATATTCCATCGTTTCAAAGCTGAGGAATCAAAACTGGGGCGCGGGTCTCTCTCCGACGACGCCTTTAATCCACCGCTAACCCTTGAGGAGACTGTGGACGGTCTTCGTGACGCGTTGCGATCAGTCTCCCGCGGAACTGCGGAGGCAGATCGTTTTCACAAGTTAATAGTAGCGATCTTGGATTTTATATTTTATCCAGATTTAATTGCACCGTCTGCTGAGGTGCGGATAAATGAGGGAAGAAAGAGAATCGACATCGTCTTCGAGAACGCTGCTGCAAGCGGATTTTTTAATCGACTACACCAGGTTGCGCAGATTCCCTCTACGTATATTATTATCGAATGTAAAAATTATATGAAGGACCCCGCAAACCCGGAGCTTGATCAACTTGAAGGGCGATTCAGTATTAATCGAGGGAAATTCGGCCTACTAGTGTTTCGCGATGTAAGCGATGAAAATTTGATTATTCAACGATGCAAGGACTCTTGGCGAGAAAGGCAAAATCTCATTTTGCCTATCACAGATGCGTGTCTTGAAAGAATGCTGTTAAGAAAAGTGGAGAACCC
This sequence comes from Paraburkholderia sp. SEWSISQ10-3 4, assembly GCF_030464785.1. Lineage (NCBI taxonomy): Bacteria > Pseudomonadati > Pseudomonadota > Betaproteobacteria > Burkholderiales > Burkholderiaceae > Paraburkholderia > Paraburkholderia sp. SEWSISQ10-3 4. Next base: position 93,079 of record NZ_JALPRI010000010.1, on the reverse strand, counting down.
AAGCGACTCCCCGTACGAAGACGAATTGCGGACGTTAGCGGATAAGATACGACTGGGCTAGCTTCTCATGCGCGATTAACGAGTCATGTAACCGGCATATGCTGAAGCAGTAGCCGGCCCGCCAATGCGGAGCGACCGGAATTGGCAGCGTCCAGCGGCCCTGCAAAGGGAGAAGACACCCCATTGAGAGGTGCTTCGAAGCCGTTTTCAGGATGCGCCACCTTGGGAAACTGGAGAGTTATCCAAAGGCCCGATGCTGGACCATCGGGCCTCACAATCGGTCACTGCGTTAGCTCGTGCCATCGCTCAAGGGATTGCTGTGATGCTTGCACTGCAACTAGGCGGGCATCGATGTACTCGATCGCATGGCTAGCGGCATCCGGTTTCGGGCTGTTTGCCCAAAACAGAACTTGCTCTACGAGCGCTGGCCAACCACGGAATACCGTCATGCCCATTCCTAGTTTGGCAGCCCAAGCGGAAATAGCGTGCTGATCAACATGTGGTTGATGCGCCGATACCATCACCACCGCCCCTTCCCGAACACCCATCTGGGCGCATTTTTGCCCGAAGATAAAAACATCCGCGGTCGAAACTGGTTTGTCGCGTACTTCGATCGCTTTTTCCCAGTGGTCACCACCGCCTGCAGGGCGAATGCAAACGTCGCCAGGATTGTTTCGACTGGGATCGTGAATTCCACCACTCGTGACGCGGTCAGGTCCGACGCATGCATCGAACAGTCCAGCGACGATAGCTTGTGCACGCTTGCCTCGCTCAGAATCTTCTCTAACAAATTCTTCGATCACCGCTGGGAGGCGATCCACCGTGATTGTGGCGCGAGTCCCACGGACAGCGTAGTGGGGCACGTAACGGGACCGTACGGCTATGTAAGCACAGAGCGCTCGCCAAGCAGTCGCTTGGTCGCAAGCGGTCAAGTCCGCAACCAGAGCTGCGGTGCAATCGTATGCCGGTCGTCCTCCCGCGGACACTGGAGTACCGTCGCCAAACGATGTCATTCGAAAGTAAGGTTGATTATTTAGCGGCTCCCGTCCGTTGACGCCAATGTTAAACGCCAGCTCCGCTGCGAGCGGCACGAGGACGCTATGACAAAGGGTTCTCGCCGAGAAGCTGTGCTCGTTGTCCTTTTCTGCGTGTTTGGGCTTGATGGCATACAGGTCCGCAGCGGGGTCGACCGCTTTGGCCAAGATGACGGCGCCGAGAAACGCGATGTGAGTTCTCGCACCGCCTTTCGCTTCGCATAGTTCGGAAAGGGTCTCTACTTTCCTCACCCACTCGTTGTCCAGCACTCCGCTTTTTGCCTCAACGCATGCTTGGCGGAGTAAATCCCTTGCTTGATTATGGTTCATCGCTATTAAAATTCCCCGCGTCTGGGTCACGCAGCTCAAGAAGATCACCGGGACTACACTCCAATACTCGACAGAGCTTTTCCACCGTGCTGAGCCGAGTGTTGTACTCCGGACGAGCGGCCAACGACTGGAGTGTTGCGACAGAAATACCAGTACGCTCCGCGATGGCCTCATAGGTCAATCGCTGCCCACTTCGTTTTCGGTACGCCTCCATGGCCTCTCTGAGCTTTACGCAAATCATTAAATTTGTATTGACAATACAGTTTATTTGGGTATGCTACGGTTAGCGGTAATTTCTGTCGCCGCTAACCGTACAGTATCTAACAGATAGGAAAGACGCGAACAATGTTGAAGACGATCAGCCTCTTTTCGGGTATCGGTGGCCTTGATTTTGGGTTTGAAGCGGCAGGCTTCCACACCCGCGCAGCTCTGGAATTTGATCGTTTCTGTTGTCGTACTATGCGGTTGAATCGACCGTCGTGGTCGGTCATCGAAGACGACATTAACAATGTCACGTCGGAAGAGTTGCTTAGATTGGCAGGGCTAAAGCCAGGCGAGCCCGACATGCTCATCGGCGGGCCTCCATGTCAGCCTTTCTCAAAGTCCAGTTACTGGGTCCGTGGGGATGCACTGCGTTTGGACGACCCGCGGTCCAATACGTTGGCTGCATATCTGCGCGTCCTGAAAGACACTCGTCCTAAAGCTTTCCTCCTTGAGAATGTATTCGGCCTAGCGTACCAAGGGAAAGATGAAGGCTTGCAACACTTGTTGCGCGGCATCGAACGGATCAATCGAGAAGTTGGCACGAACTACGAGGTTTCTTGGCGAGTTGTGAATTGTGCCGAGTACGGAGTTCCGCAGATTCGCGAGCGCGTCTTCATGGTTGGTTCTCGCGAGGGCCGCAAATTCCAATTTCCGGCCCCTACTCACGCAAAACCTGGGAACAACGATGGAGATCTCTTTAGCTCCTTGGAGCCCTTTAGGACCGCATGGGATGCGCTAGGTGATCTACCGGAGCCACTGTCTCGGGAGGGGCTCGAGATTGGGGGGAAATGGGGAGATCTTTTGCCGAGTATTCCGGAGGGCGAAAACTATCTTTGGCATACGGAGCGAGGCGGTGGAAAACCCTTGTTTGGTTGGCGCACTCGCTATTGGAGTTTCCTGCTTAAATTGTCGAAGCAATTGCCTTCATGGACAATACAGGCCCAACCCGGGTCCGCAATCGGACCTTTTCATTGGAAAAATCGACGTCTCACGTTCGCTGAATTGTGTCGCCTTCAAACGTTTCCGGATGGTTTAGTGGTTGACTGCGGGCGAACTGAGATGCAGCGCATGCTCGGGAACGCGGTACCGTCTCTCATCGCCGAAGTTCTTGCGCGCGAAATCCGGCGTCAGTTTTTTGATCAGCGCCCGAGATTGGCACTCCGGCTTATACCTCCTGCTCGAGATTCAATACCATTGCCTGAAAAAGTAACGGGAATCGGGTCGCAGTACCGTGTTTTGATCGGAAAGCACGCGGCTCATCCTGGCACAGGGAAAGGGCGATCTGCCGCTCGAGTCGTGGCGCCGGACGTTGAGGTCGAGGTGGGTTGATGTGTTTTTTCTCTTGCCGTTTATGCTGAGCCTTCCTTGATCGCTCGGTAGTGTATGCATTTTGGGCGGTCAAATAGTTATGGACAAACAGTAAAGCCAGCCGAACTCGGCTGGCTTTTTTGTGCGTGCGAGGATGAATGCGCACAGCAGGAAATCGCAATCTGTACTGCGGCATCAAGTGTGTAGGCAGAGCAATACCCCGAGAAACCGGGTCTTACAGGATAAGGGTTTGCGACCGAGGCTGAACGCATAATGCAAGAATAGTTGACGCATAAGCTGAGAACGACCGCCTAAGGTAATCCCAGACGCTCTTGGGGGCATGCGCCAAGAGTGGTCCTATCCCATCAGCAGCCGTCACTCAGGTTCCTGTCTGCGCCAACAGCGCTGCCCACATGATTGCAAAAAGATGACTTGATTCACAACGGGGTCATGCCTGCATCCGTTGCCTAGAGCTTCTTTGCCTTGCAGTGCTTGGCATCCATTCTGAATCGGTCGAGGCGGGCGACTCGTTCGCCTTTTGTCGCCGGGCCATTGTCAAAAATTGCCTGCGCGGCTGCCCATAGCTAATCCTGTCAAATAACAATTTTCTCGACCTCAGGCTAATACTGATGCTCTTGCTGCGTATTTGGATACAGACATAGAGCCAAACTCCGCATGGCGTTCCTTTTGATGGCCGAGCGATTGCTGACGCAAGCGCCCTGTACGTTACGCTCGGCGGGAGACGTCGTTTCTCGCCGCCCGCAGCTGCCGTCAGTCTTTATATTTTCGAACTCGCCCGCCGGGAGAATGTATGCAATGCGCATCGTGAGATGCAAGCGCCCGCCCAAGAAATGGTCGATTTGGAAAGAATTTGATGCCATCAGCATAATATTTGGTTGTGCGCCTAAAGTTATATAGAAGTCTGCCGTTGAAATGCTGCGCATTGGCGTTAGAACCGTATCGCCGCACGATGCTATACGGATAATTCAAGTTATCACATCGAGCGCCGGCCTGAAAAGAAAATCGACTAAGAAAAAGTGAATGGTGATTTGTGAATAATTGGCTACGAGATGCGATGTCTGAGGTTATTGACAAGCGAATACATGACGACGCACGAACCACGAGCGCGACGTACTTAGGGTGGCCGCGCAATCGAATTTTTCGTGATGTCATCGGTGGTGGTCAGGCCGATTTCGATTCTGGTGTTGGACATTTGACTCCGGATGACCGCGCGCTCTTATACGCAAAGTACAACCAGATACGACATCTCGATGAGCTGTCCCACGCCTTCAGGCGTTTGCTGGGAGATAGCGAAAAAATTCATCGACCGACTTTGATTGATGTCGGCTGCGGTCCATTTACCGCTGGACTCTCCTTTGCGGAGTGCTTTGGCGTGCATGGACCTTTCCGCTATTACGGCGTAGACCGAGCTCGCAGCATGTTACGGCTTGGCTGCTCGCTCGCTCAAGAGGCGAAGGACCGCGACGCGATGCATCCTCAGACATCGCTACTTTTTGAGCAAAATCTTGGGGGCCTCGATTTCGGTCCCGCACGGGGTGAGTGGACGATTGTCGTCGCTTCATATTTGCTTGCCAGCCCGACCGTTGACGCACGGGCGCTCGTGAGTGACATCGTTGTGGCGCTTCAACGAGTCGGCCCAGGGCCAGTTGCTGTCCTGTACACCAACAGTGCAAACGAGTTCGCGGACGCCAAGTATCCCGAGTTCCGCGATGCCTTTGTCGAAGCTGGATTTCAAGTGGAGGCCGATGCGACGGAGCTCTTTACCGACACCTCCAAAGAGCCCAAACCCATCCATTACGCTCTGTTGTGTAGACCAGAACGGACCACGATACTTGTGTAGGGGTTTTTGAATGAAGTTGCCAAAGTTAGACGAACTGTTTCCAGAGCAGAAAAAAATTCAGTTCCACGAAGAAGACGAGAATCTTTTTGTAGCTGGCCCCCCCGGTTCGGGGAAAACAAGTCTCGCCGTTTTCCGAGCCAAGTACCTGAAGGAACTCGGCAAGAGCGTAGTCGTCGTGACGCGCAATAAAATGTTAGCCGCATTGACGTCGCAGCTTGACGGCAATGGCTTGAAGACGTACACGATGAATCAGTTCGTGGGGACTGTCTTCTACGCACGAACCAAGCAGACGTTGCCGCAAATCGTACCATTCGTCTACCACTGGGATGCCATTCAAGCTGCATCGGCTGCTGTCCAAGGCGCCCCTGACCTGGACCACCTCATTATTGACGAGGGCCAGAATCTACCTGCGGCTTTTTTCAGATGGGCAGTCCCATATGGGGCAAAAAACCTAACGGTGTTCGCGGATGAGGACCAGACAACTGATGCCGAGCGTTCATCCTTTGCCGACATATGCAATGCAGGGATGCCCGCTCCGATACGGTTGACCGCGAATCATCGAAACACGGCTGAGATTGCTGCGGTCGCCGAACATTTCCATCGTTCGAATTTACTTCCGCCGGCAATCGTCCAGCGGCGCAGAGGAGGCGAGACTCCGCGCCTTGAGCGATATCAAAGTTGGGATGACCTTGTCGGACAGGTATCGCGCCGTTTCACAAACCGCGCTCAAGTGATGGGGGTAATCGTGTATCGTCGTGAGGAGGTGCTTCTGGTACGTGACAAGCTGAAGGCTGCGCTCCCGGCTGACGCTCGCGTCGAAGCGTACGTAAGTAACGGGACCGACCTGCCCAACAACTTTCGCTTGCTGGAGCCTGGTGTAACCATTATGAGCAGCGAGTCTGCAATTGGGCTGGAGTTCGATGTTGTATATTTGCAGGATTTGCACAGGTCGTTGCCGTGCGGCTCCACCGAGGACTTTCGTCGCATGTACATGCTGTGTGCGCGAGCACGTGATAGCCTCATTTTGGTAGATGGGCCAGATGCTTTGAGCCTAAATCAGATATCGCAACTTCCGGGCCCTGCTTTACTTTCCAGATGACAAGACAAACTGACGCTCAATTGGACCTGCTTCCTGTTGAGGGCGATGCTCACGCTCCCCTCCGTTTGGGAGGAGATGCTCCAACGCGCTTGGCGTTTGCGCTCGACAGTATGGATTGGTTGCGCTTTTTGGCCGATGAGTGGTGGGTGCCTAGTGATGGCGAGAGCGGTATCCGCTTGGGCGTTGAGGCTGTCTGCGGTGATTCGGCGCAGAGGGGCTCGCCTGTCGTTGTCTGGGTAGACTCGCGCCTTCTTCCCGCGCTGAGCGTTGCTATACATGGAAAGAACGGTTGGCGTGAAGGGACGACGAAGGAAATCGTTGCTGGAGACACTGAGATTCATTTGTCAGGCCCGATTCCCCTCGCGGCAGTGACGGCCTTCTCCGTTTCCAGTGAAAAAGGCCGAGCCCGGCTGATGGCAATGAGCCAGAGTTACAGCAATGTCGGACTGTCTTTGCAGCCTATCGAAGTGCGGGCGGCCAACCTGTGTGCCCCAGCACCGGGTGAGCCACCGATTCAAGGCCGGTATTGCCCCCCTCGCAAATGGGACGCCATTCGAGGTGCTGCTGCGATGGCGCTGTATGCGGTTCCACTCATCGACCCGTGGCTTGATGTATTTTGCGAGTCGCTTTCGACTGATAGCCCACACGAAAGTGCTGCCACAGCTCTCGGGGCCCCGTGGCTTGCTGCGCCAATGTGGGAAAGATCGCCGCGTAACGTGGCGACTATGCCGCTCTGGGCATCGATATGTGAGATTCTTGGCGCCGTTAGTTACAGGGACGAGTGGCGGCCCTCCGAGCTAGTCGACACAATTGTCGAAACGGCCATCGACCTAGGAGCGAATGCGGGGAAGCTCGACGAATTGCGCGAGCACACCCACGCACTTTTGCTCGACAGAGTCTCCATCGATGCACGGCGAGCGCAACATGACCCGCTGGGTCTGGCGCTGCAGCTCGTATTGCTTCGCCCGACGGTAGACCAATATGTGACTTGGTTGGAGGACCAACGGTCGATGCCACCGGCAGTATGGTGGACTGGGGCGATGCTCTCTGGTCTGATAACTGGCCTTCGTGACCTTGACCCGCAGTATCGCGGCCCGAGAACTGCTCGGGAATTTTTGGCGGTCCGTACATGGCGGCTGTTCGGTGGCGACGGAGCGACTGCCAGTTGGCCGGACCTGTACGGTGCGAACTTGTCGTGGGCACTGTCGGGTGAAAAGATTCAGTTCGCAGATGACACACATGCATGGGCAGAGCGTAAGCCCAGCCGTCGTGGGGAATGGTTCCGTGCGAACTTTGATGACTTGCGTACGTATCAGGCCGCACTTGAACTCTCGAAGCGGATGCAGCCGTCGACATTGCGCCGTTGTATTCGAATTGCCGACGCTGAGCTTCCTTTCTCAGGTGGCGGAAAAATCAGTGTCGATAAAGCTGGCACCAAGCTGAAGGTAAAGGGCTCCGTGAATATTGCCCTGAGCAACAAGTTTTCGTTTGAAGACGAACTGGATGTAGACCAGTTTAGAGACTGGATTGTCGTTGGAAGTGTTGCCGAGTCTCTGCCGCCTGTGCCCGAGTCTGGCCTGCCCGCTGTGAGCGATACGATTGCTGCTGGCCACGTCGACGACTCGTCATCACAGGACGTGGCGCATAAACAAGCGCTCAGCAATCCCGACGACCCGCCGGGGCTGTCATTAGTTCCGGATTTTATCTCGCAAGGCGAGGAGCAGTTTCTGCTCGACCAGATTGACCAAAGCGTGTGGCTTACCGACCTTTCTCGCCGTGTGCAGCACTATGGTTGGAAGTACGACTATCGAGCAAGGAGCGTGGAATCAACTTCCTATCTCGGGCCCCTTCCAAAATGGGCAGCTGAACTCGCAAACAGATTGGTAAAAATTGGGCTCGTCAGCGAAAAACCTGACCAGGTAATCGTAAACGAGTATGTCGGGAATCAGGGAATAGGAAAGCACGTCGACTGTCCAGAATGTTTTAACGGCCCAATCGTGACTGTAAGCCTCGGAGAGTCGTGGACTATGCAGTTCGTCGAGCGCAACGGCAGCAGGAAGGTCGGCAAACTCCTGCCGCGTTACAGCGCAGCGGTTCTCGATGGCGAGGTTCGAAGTAACTGGACGCACGAGATTCCGAAGTTGAAGAAAGAAGGTTCAGTGGTCCGTGGCCGTCGAGTTTCGATTACGTTTCGCAAGGTCATCCCCAAGAACACGAAGCCGAAGCGCCAAGCCCGACAAAAAGTCATTAAGTCGTAGGTGCATCAGCCTTATGTCTTCTGCGAGACGCACGGCGTCGGACGCGACCGAAACTTGTGCTCCCGCCTGTTCAATTTTCGGCAGCCGTGAGATGGCCATCCGGAGCCGTGCCGAATATTCTGAAGTAGGATAGGTCGGCGCCAGACACGAGCTTGATAAGTGACCTTTTCCAGCAAACGCTTATTATTCCGGCAAACTTCACACCGTGCAACGACCCGGCGATTCAGGCGGCACCGCCGCGTGTATTACGGCCATGAAGTTGATGGGCGCGCCATTCTGACCATGACAGTTGGGGCGGCATTATCTACCGTTGCAGTGCATGCGCGACGACCCCATACGCGTCCACGAGTATTCCCCGCGATCTCTGTCAGAATGTTGTCGATGCCATCAATCGGGTCTAGCAAGCCGCCAAAAGCTATCTTCTGATTCTGTCAAATTGGACCGTCTCCACCTGCAGATACGACGTCGTGCCAACTCAACCGTCACCGATGTCGCCAAATTTCACGTTTTGTCGACATCGGATTGGAGGGCAACAGCCCATCCTCTCCTCGAAATGTTTCCGAGGTGGTGTCCGACGAAGAGTTCTCTGTAAATCAGAGCAATCAATGAAAAAGACCCATAAATTTCTCAACTTATGGGTCCATTTTTCTCAGGCTTTGAGGCTATCCACATAGACCTTAAACATCAATATTCCCCGCCCGCAACGCATTCGACTCAATGAAAGCCCGACGCGGCTCCACATCATCCCCCATGAGCGTCGTAAAGATGCCATCAGCCGCAATAGCATCCTCAATCTGCACACGAAGCAAGCGACGCACGGTCGGATCCATCGTAGTCTCCCAAAGCTGCCCAGGGTTCATCTCACCGAGACCCTTATAGCGCTGCTTGGAAATATTGCGTTCAGCATCAGCCAGCAGCCACTTCATAGCGCTCTTGAAGTCGGTAACAGCCATACTCCGCTCGCCACGTTTAATGACGGCCCCAGTCCCAATCAACCCCTTAAACGTATTAGCGGTATTGATCAGCTGCTGGTAATCAGCGGTCAGCTGAAAATCCTGATCCAGCACAGAAATCTTCTGATTACCGTGATGAGTCCGCGCAACGCGCAGCGAGCGCAACTCCCTCACCGGGTCATACATCGTCGTAACCTTAACTTCAGGCTTCAACGCATCATCACGCAACTTAGCCTCAAGAGCCGCCGCCGACACCGCAGCCGCTTCCTCACTGGAAAGGTCGATAACAACCCCATCCATCACAGCCTCAAGCGCCCCAGCGTCATACAACCGGCTCAGACGATTCACCACAGCCTGAGCCAACAAATAAGCCCGAGCCAACTCACCCAACGCATCGCCAGTGATAGGCGTAGCCCCTTCCGAAGCCAACAACTCCGACCCCTGCAACGCCAGCTTCAGGATGTGAGCATTAACCTCAGCCTCATCCTTCAAATACCGTTCATCCTTACCCGCCTTGATCTTGAACAGCGGCGGTTGCGCGATATAGATATACCCACGCTCGATCATGTCCGGCATCTGACGATAGAAGAACGTCAGCAGCAGCGTGCGGATGTGCGCGCCGTCCACGTCAGCATCGGTCATGATGATGATGCGGTGATAACGCAGCTTGTCGAGGTTGTAGTCTTCCTTGCCGATCCCGCAACCCAGCGCCGTAATCAGCGTCACAATCTGCTCCGAAGAAAGCAGCTTGTCATAGCGCGCCTTCTCCACGTTGAGCACCTTGCCGCGCAGCGGCAAGATCGCCTGAAACTTCCGGTCACGCCCCTGCTTCGCCGAGCCGCCTGCCGAGTCGCCCTCGACGATATAAATTTCCGACTTCGCCGGGTCCTTCTCCTGGCAATCCGCCAGCTTCCCAGGCAAACCAACGCCGTCCAGAACGCCCTTACGACGCGTCATTTCACGCGCCTTGCGAGCCGCATCGCGCGCCCGCGCCGCATCAACAATCTTGCCGCAAATGATCTTTGCGTCGTTCGGCGTTTCCAGCAGGAATTCTTCGAGCGCCTTCGCGACCACATCCTCCACCGGCGCGCGCACTTCCGACGACACCAGCTTGTCCTTGGTCTGCGCGCTGAACTTCGGCTCCGGCACCTTCACCGACAGCACACACGAGAGCCCTTCGCGCATGTCGTCGCCGGCCGTCTCGACCTTCGCTTTCTTCGCGACTTCGTGATCGGTGATGTACTTGTTCAACACGCGCGTCATCGCCGCACGCAACCCGGTCAGGTGGGTGCCGCCGTCGCGCTGCGGAATGTTGTTCGTGAAGCACAGCACGTTTTCGTTGTAGCTGTCGTTCCACTGCATCGCCACTTCCACGCCCACGCCGTCTTTCTCGCCGCTGATGTGGAAAATGTTCGGGTGCAGCACGGCCTTGTTCTTGTTGATGTACTCAACAAAACCCTTCACGCCGCCCACGAACGCGAAATCTTCTTCCTTGCCCGTGCGCTGGTCGGTCAGCTTGATGCGCACGCCGTTATTCAGGAACGACAGTTCGCGAATCCGCTTGGCCAGAATGTCGTAGTGATATTCGACATTGCCGAAGATCGTCTCGTCAGCCAGGAAGTGCACTTCGGTGCCGCGGTTTTCGGTGTCGCCGATCAACTGAATCGGCGAGACAGCCACGCCGTCTCTCTCTTCGATGATGCGGTTCTGCGGCACGCCACGGTGGAATTCCATGAAGTGCTTCTTGCCGTCGCGGCGAATGGTCAGGCGCAGCCACGCCGAGAGCGCGTTCACGCACGAGACGCCCACGCCGTGCAGGCCGCCGGACACCTTGTAGCTGTTCTGGTCGAACTTGCCGCCGGCGTGCAGTTCGGTCATCACGATTTCAGCGGCGCTGCGCTTCGGATCGTGCTTGTCGTCCATCTTCAGGCCGGTCGGCACACCGCGGCCGTTGTCGGTGATCGAGATCGAGTTGTCCGCGTGAATGATCACCTGGATATCGTTGCAATGCCCCGCCAACGCTTCGTCGATGGAGTTGTCCAGCACTTCGAATACGAGGTGATGCAAACCGGTCCCGTCTGACGTATCCCCGATGTACATCCCCGGCCGCTTGCGTACCGCCTCCAGACCTTCGAGGATCTGAATCGAGGAGGCGCCGTAGCTGTTATCGGGTTGCGAATTGTTCGTTTCAGTCATGGATTTTTTCCGGTTCTGCGTTACTGCAAGGTTGCTGCTCGGGACTTTTCAAAACACCATAAAAACGCCAAAGGGGCGCTGCGCCCCTTGGTGTGTTCTTGGTTTTTGGACGCGTTAGATGCGCATCGGCATCACGACGTATTTGAATTCGTCGTTCTCGGGAATCGTGATCAACGCGCTGGAGCTGGCGTCGCCAAGGCTCACTTGCAACATGTCGACCTTCAGGTTCGCGAGCACGTCGAGCAGATACGTGACGTTGAACCCGATATCGACGCTGTCGCCGTCGTACGCGATTTCCAGTTCTTCCTGCGCCTCTTCCTGATCGGCGTTGGTCGACATGATCTTCAACTGGCCCGGCTCGATAATGCAGCGCACGCCCTTGAATTTGTCCGACGTCAGAATCGCGGCGCGTTGCAGCGAGCGCTGCAGTTCTTCACGGCCGATCACGAACTGATTCTTGTGCGACTTCGGAATCACGCGCTGGAAGTCGGGGAATTTGCCTTCCACCAGCTTCGACACCAGTTCGACCTGGCCGAACGTGAACTTCACCTGCGTCGGCGCGATGTCGATCTTCAGCGTGTCGTCGATGTCTTCCAGCAGACGCTGCAGTTCGAGAATCGTCTTGCGCGGAATGATCACTTCCTGACGCGCGAACGAGCCTTCGATCTTCATCGACGAGAACGCCAGACGGTGGCCATCAGTTGCAACCGCCATCAGCTGGTCGCCGTCCACCACCAGCAGCATGCCGTTCAGGTAGTAGCGGATGTCCTGCTGGGCCATCGAAAAATGGACCATGCCGAGCAACTGGCGGAACGTTTTCTGGGGAACCACCAGGTTCGCGCCGTAGTCTTTAGCCTGAGCGACGGTCGGGAACTCGTCGGCCGCCAGGGTTTGCAGCGCAAAGCGGCTCTTGCCGGATTGCACGGTCAAACGCTTGTCGTTCAGCGTGAGCGTGACCTGCCCGTCGGGCATGGCGCGCAGAATGTCGAGGAGCTTTCTTGCTGCCACCGTGGTCGCGACCGAATCGCCGCCCACGCCAAAATCGGCACGCGTGGTGATCTGCAACTCGAGGTCGGTCGACAGGAACGACACTTCAGGGCCGTTCTTGGTAATCAGCAAATTGGCGAGGATCGGCAACGTATGGCGGCGTTCGACGATGCCGCTCACGGTTTGCAGCGGCCTGAGGAGGTTATCGCGTTCGGTCTTGACCAGTTGCATAGAGTTCCTTCGTTGATATAACGGCCTGCGCGCCTGACTTGCCAGCCTTACAGCGCGCAACCGCGGCTCCCCGCCGGCGCCACGCAGCGCCTGTCACGGCGTGAATTCCGCCCGCGGCCGCCGGGCGGTTAAACCTGTATTGTGCCTGAAAACGGAACCGCTCCACTAAAATGGGGGCGAGTTTGGAAATAAACAGGTCGAATTTCCCATCCAACCTGCTTAACCTTTCAGCGTTTGCTCCAGCACGTGCAGTTCGTGGTTCAGCTGCGCGTCCGTGCCGCGCTCGGCGGCAATCTTGCGCACCGCGTGCAGCACCGTGGTGTGGTCGCGCCCGCCAAACAGTTCGCCGATTTCCGGCAAACTCTTCTGGGTCAGCTCCTTCGCCAGATACATCGCGATCTGCCGCGGCCGCGCAATGTTCGCCGGACGCTTCTTCGAATACATGTCCGCGACCTTGATGCTGTAGAAGTCAGCCGTGGTCTTCTGGATGTTTTCCACCGAAATCTGCCGGTTTTGCACCGTCAGCAGGTCTTTCAGCGCTTCTTTCGTCACTTCAATCGTGATTTCGCGGCCGTGGAACTTCGAATACGCGAGGATCTTGCGCAGCGCGCCTTCCAGTTCACGCACGTTCGAGCGCAGATGCTTGGCGACGAAGAACGCCACGTCTTCATTCAGGCTCACGAACTCCGATTGCGCCTTGCGCATCAGAATCGCGACGCGCATTTCCAGCTCCGGCGGCTCGATCGCCACCGTCAGGCCGGAGTCGAAACGCGAGATCAGGCGGTCGTCGATGCCGGAGATTTCCTTCGGATACGTGTCGCTGGTGATGATCACCTGCGCCTTGTTCGCGACCAGCGCCTCGAACGCGTAGAAGAATTCCTCTTGTGTGCGCGACTTGCCTGAGAAAAATTGAATATCGTCGATCAGCAGCAGGTCGAGCGAGTGGTAGTAGCGCTTGAAGTCGTCGAACGCCTTGCGCTGGTAGGCCTTCACCACGTCGGACACATATTGTTCCGCGTGGATGTAGCGAATCCGCGCGCCGGCCTTGTCCATTAGAAGCTGGTTGCCGATCGCGTGGATCAGGTGGGTCTTGCCGAGACCCACGCCGCCGTACAGAAACAGCGGGTTGTACGAGATGCCGGGGTTGTCCGCGACCTGAATCGCCGCGGCGCGCGCCAACTGGTTGGCCTTACCGGTCACGAAGTTGTCGAAGGTCAGCACGGGGTTGAGCTTCGAACGCTCGTACATCGAGTCGTTGTCGCCATTGCCGTTCGAGCTCGCGCTTTGGCCCGGGCGCCATGTGCGGCGGGCAGCCGCGGCTTCGTTCGCGTCGAGGCTGGGGAGATCGAGATCGGCGGCATCTTCAGCGACCGCTCGTGCGTTCGCGCTGTGGTCCGCCGCAGCGCGTGCATTCGCGTTGAGGGTCGCCATCGCGCTGTTCGCGCCGTTGGCGCGCGCGGCCTGCGACGCTTGTACGGCGCCGACGGCTGCGTCCACGGCGGCCCCACCGCCGTTTGCACCAGCCGAATGGCCGCCGCCCATTGCGCCAGGCGCGGAAGACGGACGCGACGGAGCCGGCGACGACGTCGCCGCTGGGGCGCGCATGCCTGCTTTCGGGTCCAGCACAAACTGCACGTCGACCGGAGCGTGCCAGAAATCGCGGGCCATATCCGCGATGCGGCCGGAGAACTGGCTCTTGACCCAGTCGAGCTTGAAGCGGTTCGGCGCAGCGATGCTAAGCGTGTTCGCAGCGGCGTCGAAGGCGACCGGGGCCAACGGTTTGATCCACGTCACGTACTGCTGGGGCGTTAGCTCGCGCTCCAGCAATGCGGAACAGTGTTGCCAGAAATCGTTCATCGAGTTGCTGTCGTTATGATGTGCACGGCGGTTCGCCGCTGCCCCTGTCGCGCGTACGCAACAAGGCCCTGAGCAGTCAGGCCGAACCAGGCGTAATGGCTCCAGGCGCTTGTGCCACAAGGGTTTGCGGGGCAAGCGAGCCGGAGCGGCGTGCAGAATTTTTGGGAAGTAAGGCGAGATTCTAACGCCAAATCGTCGGCGAAAGGGAGTTATCCACAGGGACGGATCATCTGGCGAACTCCTCTTGGGGTCAGGCCGAAGCAGGCTAAACTATTGACGGCCAAAAGAAAACCGGTTTAAATAGCGGGTTCCGCGAAAACCAATTCTGTAAACCTCCGGCCATTGCCGCTTCAGCGATGATCGTGCGGTTAATTTTCGATCAGTCGATCAAGTGAGAGCAACATGAAACGTACTTACCAACCTTCCGTTACCCGTCGCAAGCGCACCCACGGCTTCCGCGTTCGCATGAAGACCGCAGGTGGCCGCAAGGTCATCAACGCACGTCGCGCGAAGGGCCGCAAGCGCCTCGCCATCTAAGGTTGGCGAGCGGATTGCGCGCTCTGTCTGTGCCTACAGGCGAAGCCCGCGGTGAAGCGGGAGCGGCTGGGGCGCCGCAACTGGGCTCGATTCCGTTGCGAGCGCAAGCCGCCTTCCCCAAAGCCGCAAGGCTACTGAAAACGGATGAATTTTCATCCGTTTTTCGTTTGCGCCCGTGGCGCCGCACCGCGCACTTCGTGGTGTACGGCCGGCCCACCGGTAACGACGCTCGCTTAGGTCTCGTGATCGGCAAGAAGTATGCGCCGCGCGCGGCCACGCGTAATCTGGTACGTCGACTCGCGCGTGAAGCCTTCCGGCTGCGTCGCGCGGAATTCGGCGGTTGGGATGTGCTGTTGCGTCTGCACACGCGCTTCGACAAGAAAGCTTTGCCGAGCGCCTCGTCGTCGCCGTTGAGGGCGCTGTGCCGCAGCGAAATAGAGACGCTGCTCGATAAAGCAGCGCGCGAAATTGTCCGTCGCGAGGCGCCGCCCGCGGAAGCGCCCAAGACGGAATGACGCTCAAGTGACTGCCCGCTTTGCAGTACAGGCCGCCAAAGTAAGTCGGGCAGCCAGGCTGCGCGGGCGTCGCCCGGTACTCCACGTTGCGCGGCGCCGTTAGGCCGCACCAGTCATGCAAACGGTACTCATCGCTTTATTGCGTTTCTACAAGGTTGCCGTCAGCCCCATGCTCGGCAACCGGTGCCGTTTTTACCCTTCCTGCTCTGATTACGCGCGCGAAGCAATCCAGTATCATGGCGCCGCGCGCGGGACTTATCTCGCCGCCAGGCGTATTTGCCGCTGCCACCCGTTTTCCGCGGGCGGCATCGATCTCGTCCCGCCTCCCACTTCTGAAAAGCGCTGACGCGCCGTTCCATCGACACTGAGACAACGCATGGATATCAAACGCACCGTCCTATGGGTCATCTTTTTCATGTCAGCGGTCATGCTGTTCGACAACTGGCAACGCGACCACGGACGCCCGTCGATGTTCTTCCCGAGCGCCAACCCGACCAAGACCGTCGGTAGCGCCGCACCGGGAACCACGACGCCGGGAACCCAATCCGCCGATCTGCCGGCCACCACTGCTGCTGCGCCGGGCACTGCGCCGGCTGCCGCGGCTCAGGGCCAGCTGATCAGCTTCAGCACCGACGTCTATAACGGCGAGATCGACACCCGCGGCGGCACGCTGTCGAAGCTGTCGCTCGTCAAGCAAGGCGACGGCAAGCAGCCCGATCTGGTCATCACGCTGTTCGACCGTACCGCGAACCATACGTATCTGGCGCGCACCGGTCTGCTCGGCGGCGATTTCCCGAACCACACCGACGTCTTCACGCCGGTGCCGAACCAGCCGCACGATCTGACGGGCGACGCCAAGTCGTTCCAGCTCAGCCTCGAGTCGCCGGTCAAGGGTGGCGTGAAGGTCATTAAGACCTACACGTTCACGCGCGGCAGCTATGTGATCGGCGTTGACACGAAGATCGAGAACGTCGGGACCGCGCCGGTCACGCCGTCGGTCTATATGGAACTGGTGCGCGACGATACGCCGGTGGAAACGCCGCGCTTCTCGCACACGTTCATCGGACCGGCTGTCTACACCGACCAGCACCACTTCCAGAAGATGACGTTCAGCGACATCGACAAGAACAAGGAAGACTTCGTCAATTCGGCCGACAACGGCTGGATCGCGATGGTGCAGCATTACTTCGCGTCGGCGTGGATTCCGCAGCAAGGTGCGAAGCGCGACATCTACGTCGAAAAGATCGATCCGACGCTGTATCGCGTTGGCGTGAAGCAACCGGTGGCGACCATCGCCCCGGGCCAATCGGTTGATGTGTCCGCGCGCCTGTTCGCCGGTCCGGAAGAAGAGCGCATGCTCGAAGGCATCGCGCCGGGTCTGGAACTGGTGAAGGACTACGGCTGGGTCACGATCATCGCCAAGCCGCTGTTCTGGCTGCTCGAGAAGATCCATAGCTATGTCGGCAACTGGGGCTGGTCGATCGTGCTGCTCACGCTGCTGATCAAGGCCGTGTTCTTCCCGCTGTCGGCCGCGAGCTACAAGTCGATGGCGCGCATGAAGGCGATCACGCCGCGCATGCAAGCCCTGCGCGAACGCTTCAAGGGCGATCCGCAGAAGATGAACTCGGCGCTGATGGAGCTGTACAAGACCGAGAAGGTCAATCCGTTCGGCGGCTGTCTGCCGGTCGTGATTCAGATTCCGGTGTTCATCTCGCTGTACTGGGTGCTGCTGTCGTCGGTTGAAATGCGCGGCGCGCCGTGGATTCTCTGGATTCACGATCTGTCGCAGCAGGATCCGTTCTTCATCCTGCCGGTGCTGATGGCCGTCTCGATGTTCCTGCAGACCAAGCTGAACCCGACGCCGCCGGACCCGGTTCAAGCCAAGATGATGATGTTCATGCCGATCGCGTTCTCGGTCATGTTCTTCTTCTTCCCGGCCGGTCTGGTGCTGTATTACGTGGTGAATAACGTGCTGTCGATCGCCCAGCAGTACTACATCACGCGGATGATGGGGCAGGCGAAGACGAAAGCGGCTTGATTGATGTCTTGCTTGAGGCGGGTGGTGGTAGCGCCCGCTGACTGATAGGCAGAAGTTAGCTGTAAAAAAGCCGCCCGGTTTGCGCCGGGCGGCTTTTTTTATCACTCGGCCGATTGGCCCTTATCTTTCGATGTCGTTGTCGATGTCGATGCGTCTTCAGGCGTGGCGTCGGCGTCCTGTTGCGTGCCGCCGTCAAACTCCGTCATCAGTTCTTCCACCAGATTGCGCTGCCTCGGCGACAAACCCACGAAGCGGTTAGCCATCTTCGTGACAAGCTCGATCGTTTCCGGCGTTATCGGATACTTCTCGCCACGGGCAAGCGGCTTAGCCTTGCCGGAGGGCGTCGGCCCGTAGTGCAGCCAGTGAACGTCCTTCTGCAGCCACGTCGCTAGAACCTGCAACTTGTCGCGCTTTGGGATCGTCGTACCCGCGAGCCATTTGTGCGCGGTTTGTGGTGAGACAGCAGGGCCACTGCTATAAAGCAGATTGAATTCCCTGGCTAAATCGGTCCCACCCTTAATATCTTTGGGGAGTGAGTCTTTCAGCCGTTTGGCGAAAGCTGCTTTTTCTTTGGAGGTCGGCATGGGCCCGATTGTGCAATTCGGCGCATTATCAGTGGACAACCAAACACGCAATTTTATTGCTTAAATAAGCTATTTTTAGCCTGAAATCGGCAGCTAATAACGCGTTTCACGATTTTATAGAATTCCGTCTTTTCCTTGTGTGGCGTGCGTTTTAGGCACTTTGACGCGTCAGCGAGTCGCAAATGCGTCTTAAGCTATCTTAGCTTGTGTGAGATAAATCCTTATTTGTCTTATGCGGCTCATGCCGCCTTAGGAATCGGGCCCGAGTCCAGAGCCGGTGGATGCCCCCGCGTTACAATGCCCGGCGCTTACTCGTGCGCATTCAATCCCTTCTGACAGCCTCGCTCCCATGCTCGCCACCGATTCCGATCCGATCGTCGCCATTGCCACCGCTCCCGGCCGAGGCGGAATCGGAGTCGTGCGGATTTCGTTCGGCCGTGCCGGTGAAGCCGCTGCGCAGCCGTTGATGCAAGCGCTCACCGGCCAGGCACTCGCGCCGCGCCATGCGAGCTATGTGCCGTTCCTCGATGACACCGGCAGCGCGCTCGATCGCGGCATCGCCCTGTACTTTCCCGCGCCGCACTCCTACACCGGCGAACACGTGCTCGAGTTGCAGGGTCATGGCGGTCCGGTCGTGCTGCAACTGGTGCTGCAGCGGTGCATCGACGCCGGTCGTGGGTTCGGTCTGCGTCTGGCTGAGCCGGGCGAATTCACGCGACGCGCGTTTCTCAACGACAAGCTGGATCTGGCGCAAGCGGAAGCCGTCGCCGATCTGATCGAGGCCAGCACCGAAGCCGCCGCGCGCTCGGCGGGCCGCTCGCTCGACGGTGCGTTTTCGCGCGACATCCACGCGTTGGTCGAAGAGGTCATCACGCTGCGGATGCTGGTCGAAGCGACGCTCGATTTCCCGGAAGAAGAAATCGACTTTCTCGAAGCCGCCGACGCCCGCGGCAAGCTCGCGCGGATTCGCGAGCGCCTCGTGCACGTGCTGAGCGAAGCGCGCCAAGGCGCGTTGCTGCGCGAGGGTTTGTCAGTGGTGCTGGCGGGGCAGCCGAACGTCGGCAAGTCGTCGCTGCTGAACGCGCTGGCCGGCGCGGAGTTGGCCATCGTCACGCCGATCGCCGGCACGACGCGCGACAAGGTCGCGCAGACCATCCAGATCGAAGGTATTCCGCTGCATGTGATAGATACAGCCGGTCTGCGCGATACCGAAGACGAAGTGGAAAAGATCGGCATCGCGCGCACGTGGAGCGAGATCGAACGCGCGGACGTCGTGCTGCATCTGCTCGATGCACGCACCGGCATGACCGCCGAAGACGAAACGATCGCTGCGCGGTTCCCGAGCGGTGTACCGGTGGTGCGCGTGCTGAACAAGACGGACCTGACGGGGCTCGCGCCGTCGGTGACACCGCTCGACGCGGATCTCGAGCTCAGCGAAGTGGGGCTGTCGGCGAAACGGGGCGATGGCGTTGCGCTGCTGCGTGAGGAATTGCTGCGCATCGCCGGCTGGCAGGCGGGCGCGGAGAGCGTCTACCTCGCGCGTGAGCGGCATCTGATTGCGCTGCGCGCGGCCCAGGAGCATCTGGCGACCGCTGCGGCGCACGCCGATCAGAATTCCCAAGCGCTCGATCTGTTCGCCGAAGAACTGCGTCTCGCGCAGGATCAACTGAACTCGATCACCGGTGAATTTAGCTCGGATGACCTGCTCGGAGTGATTTTCAGCCGGTTTTGTATCGGCAAGTAAGACGGGTCGGCAGATTTCGGACAAAAGGCTTACCTGTCATGCTTTCCGAGTAGCCATCAGGACAGGCGTCAAATACCTTGTGTTGACCCAAACCCCCACATTTCTTTGGTACACAAAAGACAACCGGTTTAAAATCCCGGCTGTCCGTGCATCAAACGATCCGCCATGCCAAAACTAGCCGCCCCCCTCACCGAAACGCAGATCCGCGCGCTCGAACCGCGCGCCACCCGATATTGCGTCGCAGACGGCAACGGCCTCGTCATCGAAATCATGACGACGGGCACCAAGGTCTGGCGCTTCCGCTATTCACTGAACGGCAAGCGCCAGCCGCTCGTCACGATCGGCGATTACCGGATGATTTCGCTGCGGGTCGCGCGCGCCAAGGCGCAGAAGTACGCGGAGATGGTCGCGAGCGGCGTCTCGCCAGTGGCGACGGCACGTCGCGACCGCGGTGCGGAAAGCAAGGCAGAGGTACTGCGCGAAGGCGCCGAGCTCTATCTCGCGACGGAGATGGCCGGCAAGTCGGCGGAATATCAGCGCACCACGCGGCGCGCGCTCGAAAAGGACGTCCTGCCCGCCATCGGCGCCAAACCGATCAAAGCCGTGACGGACGACGACATCCGCGCGATCTGCGACCAGATCAAAAGCCGCGGCTCGCCCAAAATGGCATTGCACACGCGCAACGCCGTCAAGCGGCTCTACGAATACCTGATCGCCCGGCAACTCGCTACGACCAATCCGGCAGAACTCATCCCGGCACGCTTCATCGCAACGCCGGACAGCCGTACCCGCGTACTCGATCCGGACGAAATCGGCGCCACGCTCCGGGCGATCTACGCATCGAACATTCGACGTCCGCTGAAACTGGCTTTGCACCTGCTGGTGCTGACGATGGTGCGGAAATCGGACCTCGTCGAAGCGGCCTGGTCCGAATTCAACCTCGACGCAGCACGATGGACGATCCCCGCTGAGCGGATGAATAAGGACCGCAAGCACGTGGTGCATCTCTCGCACCAGGCGGTGGCTCTGCTTCGCGAGCTTCAGGACACGAAAACCAGCCGGAATTTCGTATTCCCGAGCGTCAGGGGCGACGACCGGCCGATCGCGAAGAGCACGCTCAATCAAGCCGTCAAATCGCTCGGGCTCGACGTCGAGCATTTCGTCCTACATGACTTTCGACGCACCGCCGCGACCCACTTGCGCGAGATGGGACAGTCTGCGGACGTGATTGAGAATGCGCTGGCGCATGCCGTCAAAGACGCCCCGGACGGAGGCCATCCCGCTGAACACGCCGCAGAACGGCGTCGGACGTTGCAACTATGGGCAGATTTTGTCGACGCCCAGATCGAGAGCAACCGGCAAGGCGTGACAAGCTAAATGCGTCCGGCGCTGTAAACGCCGCGGGCGTCAGCCACCCGCCGCAACCCTCCTCGCCCGTGGCCAACAGCACACTTTTGGTACACAGAGAAAGAAGGGCAAGACGCAAATGCCCACCCAGAAAAAGAAAACCACCTCCCTCACTAGGTTCTCAATCCCCCCAACACCACACCCCACAAGCCCGTTCACGTCAATCCCGCCGCGCCGACAGCCAACCGTTTAAAGCGACCTTTTTTCTCGCCGTTCATCGACTAAACTAAAACATCGATGCACATCGGGACGGAGGCTCCCATGTCTGAACCGTTAATGGCTTATTTGCTGGGACCCCTGGTGATGCTGGTGGTCGGAGTGGCGATCTGGGCCGCGTCCCACTATCACGAAAAGACGAAGCCGGAGCGCCTCGAACGCTGGCTCGACACGCATTATGCGGAGTGGTTGCATCACAAGCACTGAGCAGAGATACCCAACAAGAAAAGGCCGTCGCACCCTGCGACGGCCTTTTTCTCTCTCTAACGCGCGAGCATCAAAGCTGCGCGTGTCTGCTCACGTCCTTTACCAGCCCTGTTGAGGCTGTTGCGGATACCCATACTGTGCGGGCGGCGGCGCACCGCACGCGACATACGCACGCTGGTACTGGTCATAGCAGTATCCCGGCGGCGGCCCCGCGTACACAGGCGCCGGCTGATACACCGGCTGCGCATACACCGGTTGCGCATAGACCGGCTGCTGGTAAGCGACCACGGGCGCCGGATTCAACACGGACGTCACCACCGCGCCCAGCACGGCGCCGCCGATCAGCGCACCGACCACATCGCCGCCATTGCCATGCGCCGACGCTTGACCCGCCACGCTCAGGCTCCCCACCATCAACAACGCCACCGCAATCTTTTTCATGTTTCTCTCCCGCCGTTCAGGCATGGAACAGATTGTGTATGGCGCGCGCAGAAATAGATGCTGCAGTTGGTAACCGGCCATTACGGGTGTAACGCGTGGCTGGGCAACCGCCTCATCGACCGCCATCCATTCCCACGATCAATGTAAAATTCGCCGCATGACCCGTCGGACAAATCCGACGTCCGCAAAGCTTTCCGATCCTTCGAACCCGAGACCCACAAGTCGACATCGGGCGTCGAGCCCAAGCAAAAAAGTTAAGGGGCGTGCGCGTGAAACAATGGACCATCCGGCAACGGATTCTGTGCAGCTTCGGGATCGTGCTGATCGTGATGCTGGCAATGGCAATCGTCACTTTCGAGCAACTCAGCGGAATCGATCGCGACGCGAAGAGTCAGCAGGAAGACTCGATGCCCGGCCTCTACTACGCGACTGCGATGCGCGCGGCCTGGTTCGAGAACTACACCGTCACGCAGCGTCTCATTTACGTTGATACGGACCCCGAGTCCGTCAAGCGCGACACCGCAGCTTTGCAGGACACCGAGCAAACGCTTCAGAAGCTCCTCGGCGACTACGGCGCGACCATCTTCCGCGACAACGATCGCGAGTTCTTCAACGACTTTCGCCAGCAACACGCACAGTACCTGCCGATCCAGGCATCCCTGTTGAACGTCTTGCCGAGTTCGAAAGAGAACGCCGCGCACCTCTTCAACACGCAACTCACGCCGATCTGGGAAGCGGGCCGAGTCTCGGCGCGCAAGCTGGTCGAGAACAACAAGGCCGACGCCGACAAAGCCGCCGAAAACATCCGCAGCTCGGTTGAGGCGACCCGTGTCGTGCTGCTAGTCATGCTGCTGGTTGCCGCCATCGCCGCCGTGCTGGCCGGCTACTGGCTGCTGCGCGCGGTCACCACGCCGATGGCGAAGGTGCTGCAAGTCGTCGACGTCATGCGCACGGGCGACCTCACGCAACGTCTGCAGCTGAATCGCGCGGATGAAATCGGCGCGCTGGAAGCGGGCTTTAACCGCATGACCGACGAGCTCACCGCGCTGGTCGGCCAGGCGCAGAAATCGGCGGTTCAGGTCACCACGTCGGTGACGGAGATCGCGGCAACATCGCGCGAACAGCAGGCCACCGCGAACGAAACTGCGGCAACTACCACTGAGATCGGCGCCACGTCGCGCGAAATCTTCGCGACCTCGCGTGACCTGCTGCGCACGATGAACGAAGTCTCCGAAGTAGCAGGCCAATCGGCCGCACTCGCCGGCACCGGCCACGCCGGTCTCGCGCGCATGGAAGACACCATGCGCCTCGTGATGGAAGCGGCCGGCTCAGTCAACGCGAAGCTCGCGATCCTCAACGAGAAGGCCAGCAATATCAACCAGGTCGTCGCCACCATCACCAAGGTCGCGGATCAGACGAATCTGCTCTCGCTCAACGCGGCGATCGAAGCAGAGAAGGCCGGCGAGTACGGCCGCGGCTTCGCGGTCGTGGCAACCGAGATTCGCCGCCTCGCCGATCAAACCGCCGTCGCGACCTACGACATCGAACAGATGGTTAAGGAGATTCAGTCGGCAGTGGCCGCGGGCGTGATGGGCATGGACAAGTTCTCCGAAGAAGTCCGGCGCGGCATGCTCGATGTGCAGAACGTCGGCGGCCATCTCACGCAGATCATCCAGCAAGTGCAGCAACTCGCGCCGCGCTTCTCGATGGTCAACGAAGGCATGCAGACGCAAGCCACTGGCGCCGAGCAGATTACCCAGGCGCTGACGCAGCTCTCAGAGGCCGCACAGCAGACGGCGGAATCGCTGCGGCAGTCGACCCAGGCCATCGACGATCTGACGCACGTCGCCAATAGTCTGCGCACCGGCGTATCGCGCTTCAAGGTGGTGGCCTGACGCGTCGCGGCGGGCTCACTGAAGCACGCCGACGCCGATCCACCCATACGCCTCTTCTACAGCCCCAGCCCACGCCGATGCTCTTCATCCTCTTCACGCTCGATAACGAACGCTACGTGATCGACGCGACGCAGGTGGAGCGTCTGATGCCGCTCACGCCGCAGTCGCCGCCGAAGACGATCCCCGGCGCGCCGTCGTGGGTCGCGGGCGTACTCGAGCACGAGGGCGCGCCGCTGCCGGTGATCGATCTGCCGGCGCTCGCGCTGGGCCGCCCCGCCGCGCAGTTGATGTCGACACGCGTCGTGCTGGTGCGTTATCCGCATGCGGGCACGGTGCGCCTGCTCGCGCTCCTGCTCGAAGGCGCCACGCGCACCATCCGTCTGGACGCCGACGCGTTTCATGACGCCGGCATCGACATGCCGAACGCGCGCTATCTGGGGCCGGTGGCGAGCGAAGCAGGCGGTCTGGTGCAATGGATTCGCGTGGAGCATCTGCTGCCCGACGACGTCAAAGCCCTGCTGTTTCCCGAGGCGCACGCATGAACGCGCATCACGACAACGCGCCGCTCTATCGACGCTTCGCCGACTTGCTGCATCGAACCATCGGGCTCGATGCGGCGTCGCTCGGTCATCAGTCGATCGAGCGCGCGGTCGATCAGCGCGCCGCGGCCTGGTGCGCGGACGGTCACGCCGACGCCACGCTCGCCGATTACTGGGAAGCCACGTACGCGTCGCCTTCGATGGTGCAGGCGCTGGTCGAAACGGTGGTGGTGCCGGAAACGTGGTTCTATCGCGACGCCGACGCGTTCAGAGCGCTCGCGCGTCTCGCGCACGAACGCCTCGATGAGCGCGGCACCGCACTGCCGCTGCGAATTCTGAGTCTGCCCTGCTCCACCGGCGAAGAGCCGTACACGATCGCCATGACGCTGCTCGACGCCGGCATCGATGCGACGCACATGCGCATCGATGCAATGGATATCAGTGAGCGCTCGCTGGCTCTCGCGCAGCGCGCCGTGTACAGCCGCAACTCGTTTCGCGGCAATGCGTTCCCGTTCCGCGACGCCCACTTCGCGCGCACCGAAGACGGCTGGCGTCTCGCGCCGCGCATCGTCGATGCGGTCCGGTTTTCGCGCGCGAACCTGATGCAACTCGATGCCGCGGCGCTCGGCGTCTACGACTTCGTGTTCTGCCGCAACGTGCTGATTTACTTCGACCGCGACGCACAGCAGAAGGCCCTGCATGCGCTCAACAGCGTGCTGGCTGAAAACGGCACGCTGTTCGTCGGCCCTGCGGAAACCGGGCTGTTGATGCGTTATGGCATGCAGTCGGCGAAGATTCCTCTGGCGTTCGCATTCCACCGCGCGATGCCTGCTGAAGCGCAGATGAACAGCTGGCATACCGCGCCGCTCGCCACCGCCGCTGCACTCGCAATGACGCATTCGCCAGTGCCCGCGCTCGCGCCGTTGCAAGTGTTTTCTGCCGAGCCTTTTGCGTGGCCCGATCCGGTTGCGCGCACGCCGTTCAATGGTGGTTTGTCGCAGACGCCGTTAAATGCAAAGTCGCCGCTCACGCCGTCCGATGGAATCTCTCAACGCGCGTCATTGACGGGTATTTCTCAAAACGTGCTGTCGAATGACACTTCACAGCGCACGTCTTTAAGCGGTATTTCGCAACACACGCCTACGACGTCCAAAGCCCCGTCGCCGTCGCACGAGTTTGCGTCATCGCCCGTCACCTCGCCGACCAACGCCGCACGCGACACGCTGCAAGCGGCGCACGCGCTAGCCGACGCAGGTCGTCTGACGGAAGCCGCGAACGCGATCAACGTCTATCTGGAACAGCACGCGCCGCACGCCGACGCGTTCTACCTGCTCGGTGTGCTCGCCGACGCCAGCGGCGATACGAACCTCGCTCGCGGCCAGTATCGCAAGGCGCTCTACCTCGACCCGCAGCACGCCGAGGCGCTCGCGCATCTGGCGACGCTGCTCGAGCTTGAAGGCGATCGCAACGGCGCGCGTCTGTTGATGGACCGCGCGTCGCGCGCACAGGGAGCGCAACGTGGTTGAAGAACGCACGGTGACCTTCGACGATTGCTGGAACCGCATCGGCGTGCGCGGCGATTCGTCGTGCGAGCGGCTGGTCGAATACGTGCGCTGTCTGAATTGCCCCGTGTTCGAAGCGGCCGCGGCCAAATTGCTGGAGCGTCCGATTCCGCTTGTGGATCTCTCGCTGAATGACGCTGACACGCCGGCGCGATTGCAGCGACATGATCAGCAAGACGCGAGTGAATCGTTCCTCATCTTCCGTATCGGTGGTGAATGGCTCGCGCTGCCCACGCCAATCTTCAAGCGCATCGTGCAGACGCGGCCGATTCATACGTTGCCGCATCGGCAGCATCGTGCGGTGCTGGGCGTCGTGAACGTGCAAGGTGACTTGCTGGTGTGCGTGTCGCTCGCGCATCTGCTGGGTTTCGAAACCGACACCACTGCAGGCGACGATAAAGCCCGTCACGATCTGCCGCGTTTGCTGGTGGTCTCGCGCGCAGAAGAGCACGCGGTGTTTCCCGTCGATCAGGTCGACGGCGTGCATCGGATCGCGATCTCCACCTTTTGCCCACCGCCCGCGACGCTCTCGCACGCCGCCGCTGCCCATACGCGCGCCGTGGCTCCGTGGCGCGGCATGACGGTCGGCCTGCTCGACGCCGACGCATTGTTCGACACTTTGAACCGGAGTCTCGGATGACGGACGACCCGCGCCGCCCGTCGCTGATCGATCTCTTCCGCGAAGAAGCGCGGACCCAGGCACGCGTTCTCAACGACGGCCTGCTCACGCTCGATCGCGCGCCGAGCGATGCCGCCGCGCTCGAGGCCTGCATGCGTGCGGCTCATTCGTTGAAGGGTGCGGCGCGTATCGTTGGTGTGCAGGTTGGGGTCGAACTCGCGCACGCGATGGAGGATTGCTTCGTCGCGGCGCAGGAAGGACGCGCGTTGCTCGATGCCGCCTGGATTGATGAGTTGTTGCGCGGGGTCGATATCGTTGCGCGCATCGGTAATGACGAGGATGAATCGGCGCGTGATGCGGTCAGCGCGTGCGTCGCGTCGTTGCAAGCGCGGATGGTGGATGTGGTGCCCCACGGCGCGGCAATGCGAAGGGACGCTGCGCCACCGGCTGCTCCTGCTAGCGTCGATGGTTCTGCATCTGCTCGCAGCGTAGCCACCAAACCGCAAAACGCATCGGCCGACGCCGACCATGACGCTGACCCCGACGCCGCATTCAATCTGCTAGCCAGCGCCCTGCGCGCGGAAGCGACGCCTGCGCCAACCGCATCAGCCAGCACGACTGCAAATGGGTCCACCCTCGCCTCTACAATCCAGTCCGCGCCTGCAAGCGCCTCACCGGCCGTTCCTGCAAGCGCCATTACATCCATCTCGCACGAATCAAGCGCCACAACAACAGACCCCGGCCGCATGCTCCGCGTACGCGCCGACAATCTCGACCGCCTGCTCTCCCTATCCGGCGAATCACTAGTCGAATCGCGCTGGCTCAAACCCTTCGCGCAATCGATGCTGCGCGTCAAACGCGTCCAACGTGACGGCACGCGCGCGCTGGATCAGTTGCATGAAACACTCGCCGACCTGGAGCTCGACCCGCGCGCGCACGCCGCGCTCGAAGAACTGCGCCGCCTCACAGCAGAATCGCAGCATCTGCTCGCCGAGCGCCTGGCCGATCTGGAAAGCTTCGACCGTCGCTCGACCCATCTATCGCAGCAACTGTACGACGCCGCACTGCAATGCCGCATGCGCCCCTTCGGCGATGGCACCAGCGGCCTCGCGCGCATGGTGCGCGACGTCGCGCGTTCGCTCGGCAAGAAGGTGCGCTGGCAACTGATCGGCGAATCGACTCAGGTCGACCGCGACATTCTCGATCTGCTCGAAGCGCCGCTCGGCCACATGCTGCGCAACGCGATCGACCACGGCATCGAAGCGCCTGCGGTCCGTCTCGCGCGCGGCAAGCCCGAAGAAGGCACGCTCACGCTCGACGCACGTCACACGGCCGGCGCCCTGCTCATCAG
This sequence comes from Paraburkholderia sp. SEWSISQ10-3 4, assembly GCF_030464785.1. Taxonomy (NCBI): domain Bacteria; kingdom Pseudomonadati; phylum Pseudomonadota; class Betaproteobacteria; order Burkholderiales; family Burkholderiaceae; genus Paraburkholderia; species Paraburkholderia sp. SEWSISQ10-3 4. The sequence continues at coordinate 65,046 of NZ_JALPRI010000010.1, read as the reverse complement.
CGTCTCCGACGACGGCGCGGGCATCGATCTCGACGCACTGCGCACGTCGATCGTTCGCAAGAAACTGGCGAGTGCGGAAACGGCCGCACGTCTGTCTGAAACCGAACTGCTCGAATTCCTCTTGCTGCCCGGCTTCTCGCTGCGCGATCAGGTCACCGAGGTGTCGGGCCGTGGCGTCGGACTCGACGCGGTGCACGACGTCGTCAAGCGCGTGCGCGGCACGGTGCGCATCACGCACGAACCCGGCGTCGGCACGCGCGTGCAGTTGCAGTTGCCGCTCACGCTCTCGGTGATTCGCAGCCTGCTCGTCGAAGTCGCGGGCGAGCCGTACGCCGTACCGCTCGCACATGTGAACCGCACGCTACACGTGAGCCGCGCGGATATCGAATTGCTTGAAGGCCATCAGCACATCGCCTTCGACGGCCGCCGCATCGGCGTCGTCACCGCGCATCAGATTCTCGACACCGCGCCACCCACCAACGAAGGCGATACCGTCAGCCTGATCGTGATCGGCGACGGTGAAGAAACCTACGGCGTGGTGGTCGATCGCTTTCTCGGCGAGCGGATGCTGGTCGTGCAGCCGCTCGACCCGCGCCTCGGCAAGATCAGGAACATCACCGCCGGCGCGTTGATGGAAAACGGCGACCCGGTGCTGATCGCGGATGTCGACGACTGGCTGCGCTCGGTCGAAAGGCTCGTCGCAGGCGGCGATCTGAAACATATGCAGCACGGCGCGGCCCTCACCGCCCGGCGCGTCACGCGACGCGTGCTGGTGGTCGACGATTCGCTCACCGTGCGCGAGCTCGAACGGAAACTGCTGGCGACACGCGGCTACGACGTGACGATCGCCGTCGACGGCATGGACGGCTGGAACGCGGTGCGCGGCGAACACTTCGACCTCGTGATTACCGACATCGACATGCCGCGCATGGACGGCATCGAACTCGTCACGCTCATCAAGCGCGATCCGCAACTGCAGTCGCTGCCGGTGATGATCGTCTCGTACAAGGATCGCGAAGAGGACCGCCGCGCCGGCCTGAACGCGGGCGCGGATTACTATCTGGCGAAAGGCAGTTTCCACGACGAAGCACTGCTCGATGCAGTGCGTGATCTGATCGGCGAAGCTTACGGTTAAACCCACGGGTAAAACGGATGAAAATCGGAATCGTCAATGACCTGCCGCTCGCTGTCGAGGCACTGCGCCGCGCGCTTGCTGCGCGCCACGACTACGAGGTGCTATGGGTCGCGCAGGACGGCCAGCAGGCGGTCGATTTCTGCACCGCGCAGCGACCCGACATCGTGCTGATGGACCTCGTGATGCCGAACGTCGACGGCATCGAAGCCACGCGCCGCATCATGGCGAAGGCGCCGTGCGCGATCCTGATCGTCACCGTCGACGTGGGCGCGAATGCGTGGCGCGTCTACGAAGCGATGGGCGCGGGCGCGCTCGATGCGGTAGATACGCCCTCGCTGAGCGGTCCCGACGCGAACAAAAGCATCGCCACCCTGATCGCCAAGATCGACAGCATCGCCGCGCTGGTCACCGAACGCAATGCGCCTGGCGCAGCAGCTGCGGCGGCGCCAAGAACCGCGACGAACCGCGACACGCCGCTGGTTGCAATCGGCGCCTCGGCAGGCGGCCCGGCGGCGCTCGCCACCCTGCTCGCCGCCTTGCCGAAGGACTTCCCGGCGGCAATCGTCATCGTCCAGCACGTCGACGCGGCCTTCGCCGCCGGCATGGCCGATTGGCTGAACCAGCAGTCGGCGCTGCCGGTGCGGATCGCCAACGAAGGCGACCGGCCGCAAGCGGGCATCGTGCTGCTCGCCGCCACCGACGATCATTTACACCTGAAACTGCCCAACGTACTCGGTTACACGAACGTGCCGGCGGAAACGCCCTACCGGCCTTCCGTCGACGTGTTTTTCCATAGTGTCGTGGCACGCTGGCCGGCGCGGGCGATCGGTGTGCTGCTGACCGGCATGGGCCGCGACGGCGCGATCGGGCTCAAGGCGATGCGCACCAAGGGCTATCACACGATCGCGCAGGACGAAGCGACCTGCGCCGTGTACGGCATGCCGAAGGCGGCCGCTGCGCTCGACGCCGCCGCTGCGATCCTGCCTTTGCCCCGTATTGCCGCTGCGCTCGTTGCGGCCGTCGGCACACGTTAAGGCCCGATAGGCGCACACTAGCCGCACATTAGCCCGCTACGACTCACTGACATTCATTCTGGCTGACCAATATGGACACTCCTAAACCGCATCAGACCGCCACCGCGCCGAAGCTCGCAGAACAGGACGCGAACGCGCAGGCATACGCGGAGGACGAACCCAATAGCGCCATCGATGACGCGTTAGCGCGCATCCTCGGCAATCCGCCCGCAGCCGAGTGCCCGATCATGGTGTTGCTGGTCGACGATCAGGCGATCATCGCCGAGGCGGTCCGCCAGGCGCTGGCCGACGAAACGAGCGTCGACTTCCACTACTGCGCGTCGCCCGAAGAGGCGGTGCGCTGCGCCGAGGAAACCCGCGCAACGGTGATCCTGCAGGACCTCGTGATGCCCGGCACCGACGGCCTCACCCTCGTGCGCCAATACCGGCAGAAACCGGCAACGCGCGATATTCCGATCATCGTGCTGTCGACCAAGGAAGAGCCGCTCGTGAAAAGCGCGGCCTTCGCCGCCGGCGCCAATGACTACCTGGTGAAGCTGCCGGATCGCATCGAGTTGATCGCGCGGATTCGCTATCACTCGCGCTCGTATCTGAACCTGTTGCAGCGCGACGAGGCGTATCAGGCCCTGCGCCAATCGCAACAGCAGTTGCTCGCGACCAATCTGGAATTGCAGCGGCTCACGCATTCGGATGGATTGACGGGTTTGTCGAATCGACGCTACCTCGATCAGTACCTGGCCGCCGAATGGCGTCGCGGCACGCGCGACAAGACGGCCCTAGGTTTTCTGATGATCGATGTGGATAACTTCAAGGCCTACAACGACACCTACGGGCACGTTGCCGGTGACGAAGTGCTCAAGCGCGTCGCGCATACCGTCGAGTCGTGTCTGGGACGCTCGCCCGATCTCGCGGCCCGGTTTGGCGGCGAAGAGTTCGCGGTGGTGCTGCCGGGAACATCATCGGGCGGCCTGCACTTGCTTGCCGAGAAAATCCGCCTCGCAATTGAAGGGCTCGCGATTCCGCATGCGGGATCGGCGGCGGGCGTCGTGACGATCAGTATCGGCGCGGCGAACCTCGTGCCGTCCGCTACCGAACCCGTGACGACGTTGATCGAAGCCGCGGACGTCGGACTGTATCGGGCGAAACGCGACGGGAAGAATCAGGTGTCGGTGAGCGGCTGATCAGCATTGCCACGAAGCGGCGCCCACGGGCGCATCGCTTCGATACTTGCTGCGTGCTTCGGCGAGCACGCTTGCATCGATTGCGCCTTCGTCCACCAGCGCCTTCAACGACGCGATCACGATCGACTTGCGGTCCACTTCGAAGAACTCGCGCAACGCCTGGCGCGTGTCGCTGCGGCCGAAGCCGTCCGTGCCGAGCGTCACATAGCGGCGCGGCACGTAGGCCCGGATCAGTTCGGGCACCGCGCGAACATAGTCGGTCGCGGCGATAATCGGGCCGTGCGATGCTTCGAGCGCTTTCGTGACGTACGGCGCCTCTGTCGGTTCGCCAAGGCGCGCATTTCTCTCCGACGTCATCCCGTCACGCTGCAACTCGGTGAAGCTGGTCACGCTCCACACCGCGGCTTCAATGTGCCAGTCGTCCTTGAGCAGCTGCTGCGCCGCGATGACCTCACCGAGAATCGCGCCCGCGCCGAGCAACTGCACCTGCGCTGAAATTGCCGACGTTACCGCCTGCGCCTCCCCGCCAAGCGGATAGATGCCCTTAAGAATGCCCTCACGCAGCGTCGTCAAATCACCACCCGGCACCGAAGGCTGCGCGTAGTTCTCGTTCATCACTGTCACGTAATAGAACACGTCGCGCTGCTCTTCGACCATCTCGCGCATGCCCTCGTCGACGATCGCGGCAACCTCGTACGCGAACGCCGGATCGTACGCGCGGCAATTCGGAATCGTCGATGCCGCCAGATGGCTCGTGCCGTCCTGATGCTGCAAGCCCTCTCCACCGAGCGTCGTCTTACCCGACGTCGCGCCGATCAGAAAACCTCGCGCACGCTGATCCGCCGCCGCCCAGATCAGATCGCCGATCCGCTGAAAGCCGAACATCGAGTAGTAGATGTAGAACGGCAGCATCGGCAGGTTATGCACGCTGTACGAGGTCGCCGCCGCAATCCACGACGATACCGCGCCCGCTTCCGAAATCCCCTCTTCGAGAATCTGCCCTTTGGTGTCCTCGCGGTAGTACAGCATCGAGCCGAGGTCTTCCGGCTCGTACAACTGCCCGAGCGGCGAATAGATGCCGACCTGGCGGAACATGTTCGCCATGCCGAAGGTGCGTGCTTCATCCGCGACGATCGGCACCACACGTGGACCCACTTCGTTGTCCTTGAGCAGCGCGGTCAGCATGCGGACCAACGCCATCGTCGTGGACATTTCGCGGCCATTCGAATCCAGCGCGAATTGCCCCCAGGAGGACATCGGCGGGACGATCAGCCCCGTCGATGCCACTTTCCGCCTTCTGGGCAGATAGCCTCCCAGGGCAGCCCGGCGAGCGTGCAGGTATTGCATCTCCGGGCTGTCGTCCGCTGGCTTGTAAAACTTCACCTGTTCGACGTCCTCATCGGTGAGCGGCAGGCGAAAACGATCGCGAAACGCCTTGAGGTCGTCGAAGCCGAGTTTCTTCTGTTGATGCGTGGTCATGCGGCCTTGGCCCGAGGTGCCCATGCCGAAGCCCTTCATCGTCTTCGCGAGAATCACCGTCGGCTGGCCGCGATGCGCAAGCGCCTTCGCATACGCCGCATGCAGCTTGCGCACGTCGTGGCCGCCGCGGCGCAAGCGGTCGATGTCGTCGTCGCTCAGTTGCGCGGCGAGCGCGGCAAGCTCCGGGTTCTGGCCGAAGAAACGCTCGCGGTTGTACGCGCCGTCATTAGCCGAGAAGGTCTGAAACTGGCCGTCGACGGTGTGTGCGAACGCGCGCAGCAACGCGCCGGTGCGGTCGCGTGAGAACAGCGCGTCCCAGTCCGAGCCCCACACCACCTTGATCACGTTCCAGCCGGCGCCGATGAAATGCGCTTCGAGCTCGTCGATGATGCGGCCGTTGCTGCGCACCGGCCCGTCCAGGCGCTGCAGATTGCAGTTGATGACGAATACGAGGTTATCGAGCCCTTCGCGCGCCGCAATCGAGAGCGCGCCGGTCGATTCCGGCTCGTCCATCTCACCGTCGCCGAAGAAACCCCACACTTTGCGGCCTTCCGTTTGCACGAGGCCGCGATTGGCGAGATAGCGCATGAAGCGCGCTTGGTAAATCGCGTTGATCGGACCGATGCCCATCGAGCCGGTGGGGAACTGCCAGAAGTCCGGCATCAGCCACGGATGCGGATACGAGCACAACCCCGGCCCGCCGATCTCGCGACGGTAATGCTGCAGATGCTGTTCGGAGAGAAAGCCCTCGAGATAAGCCCGCGCATACACGCCCGGCGACGAATGCGGCTGGAAGTAAACGAGGTCGCCCGTGCCCTCCTCTCCGCCCGGCGCCGCGGCGCGAAAGAAATGGTTGAAGCCGACCTCGAACAGATCCGCCGCCGACGCGTAGCTCGCGATATGGCCGCCGAGTTCGCCGTACGCCTGGTTTGCGCGCACCACCATCGCCAGCGCATTCCAGCGCAGCGCGCCGGCCAGACGTTCTTCGAGGTCGAGATTGCCCGGATAGCGCGGCTGCTGATCGAACGGGATCGTGTTCTGGTACGGCGTGACATTGGTCCGCGCCGATTCCACACCCAGTGACAGCGCATGCCCCGCGAGCTTGTCGAACAAAAACTGCGCGCGATCACGGCCGACATGCTCGACCACGGCATCGAGCGCTTCCAACCATTCGGCGGTTTCCTGCGGATCGGCATCTTCCGGCTCCGCACGCTCCGCGCGCTGGAGATCCAAAGACTGCAACTGCTTGCTACCGCTGGACAAATCCGTCATGGCACCACTCCCGCATTAACGCGTTCGGCTCAAGATCAAGTGAGTCAATGGTAACCACGTGCTCACAAAATGAGCATCTCATTTGCTTGTGATCCCGCACTGGGATAGGCTATTTATTCCGGATTTGGCCAACACGACAGAATATTTACTCTATGACCACGCCACCCAGACGACTCGACCGCATCGACATCGGCATCCTGAGCCAGTTGCAGCAGAACGCGCGCATCACCAATGCGGATCTGGCCCGCTCGGTGAATCTGTCGCCCACGCCCTGCTTCAACCGCGTGCGCGCGCTCGAAAAGCTCGGCCTGTTCAAGCAGCAGGTCACGCTGCTGAATCCGGAGCCGCTCGGGCTACGCATCAACGTGTTTATTCAGGTGAGTCTGGAAAAGCAGGTGGAAGACGCGCTGACTCGCTTCGAGCAGGCGATTTCGGAGCGCCCCGAGGTGATGGAGTGCTATCTGATGACAGGCGACGCCGACTATCTGCTGCGTGTGGTGATGCCGGATATGCAGACGCTGGAGCGCTTCATCGTTGATCATCTGACGAAGATTCCGGGCATCTCCAACATTCGTTCGAGCTTTGCGCTCAAGCAGGTGCGCTACAAGACGGCGTTGCCGCTGCCGTCGTCGGGACTGACGCTGGTCGATCCCGACGACGTTTCAACCGACTGGCGCTAGGCGCTCGCGAGGCGCACACCAAGCCAGCGATTACCCGCGTGTGTAACGCGCAGCCGGCAGGCTGTGCGACAGGTTCGGCCCGAGATGCTGGCGAGCGGTGTTGAAGCGCTCCCAGTCGGCCGCGTCCGGCAAGGACGGAATCGTCACGAGTTCATGCTGGTCGAGGCCCACGAGCGCGGCGTCCACCATGTCCTCGGCGGTCATCACGATCTGCGACGGCAGATGTTCGACCGCGAGACCGGCGCGGTCCCAGAACGCGGTGCTGGTTGCGCCCGGCAGCACGGCCTGCAATTGCACGCCCTTGCCGCCCACTTCGTGATGCAGCGACTGCGTCAGGTTCAACACGTAGGCCTTGGTGCCGCTGTAGGTGCCGTTCAGCGTTTCCGGCGACAGCGCGACGATCGACGAGATATTGATCACGATACCGTTGCCGCGCTCCACGAAACCCGGCACGGCTGCCGCCGTCAGCCGCGTCAGTGCTGTCACGTTCAGCTCGATCATGCCGTCGAGGTCATCGATATTCGAGTCGATCAACGAAGCCGTCGCGCCGACGCCTGCGTTGTTGACCAGCATGGTGATGCCACGGTCGGCGCGCAGACGTTCCTCAATACGCCGCTGGTCGGCCTTGACGGTCAGATCGGCGGCAATGGTCTCGATATGGCTGCCGGTTTCCGCGGTCAGACGCTCGGCGACGCCCGTCAGACGTTTGACGTCGCGCGCCACCAGAATCAGGTCGTAACCGCGCCGTGCGAGGCGGTCCGCATAAACTGCACCGATGCCCGACGATGCGCCCGTAATCAATGCCGTACCCTTGTTTCCTTGCGTTGCCATGGTGAATCTCCTTTCGGGCTTGGCGCGTCACGCCTGAGCCCTGATCGATGAATGGGGAAGACTGAAACCTCCACCGCTGTGCCTTTTTTGTGGGCATCGCGGTGTTGACGAGTGAAGTCTAGGCGCGTAGCCTCTTGTCTCAAATGTCATATTTACCTCGTTTTAGGACATCGCAATGAAACGCGTCGGCGTGGTGGTTTTTCCTGGCTTCCAGATCCTCGATATGGTGGCGATCTCCGTGTTCGAGCTGGCCAACCTCGAGGTCGGGCAGCCGGAATATCAGGTGGAAGTCATCTCCGAACAGGGCGGTATGGTGCGCAGCTCGGCGGGCGTCGAGATTGCGACACAGGCGTTCGGCGACCCGGCGTATGACACGGTGGTCGTGACGGGCGCGATGCAGATCGAGCCGTCATCGGCGGGATTGCTGGGGTTTCTGAATGACGCCCTCGCCGCCTCGCGCCGCACCACCAGCATCTGCACCGGCGCTTTCGTGCTGGCCGAAGCGGGCATCCTCGACGGCCGGCATGCCACGACCCACTGGTACCACGCCCGCAACTTGCAGCAGCGCTTTCCCGATACGCGTATCGACGAAGACCGCATCTTTGTCGCCGACGGCTCGGTGTGGACCTCGGCCGGCATGACGGCCTGCATCGATCTGTGTCTGGCGCTGGTCGAAAGCGATCTCGGTGTCGAGGTCTCGCGCGCCATCGCCAAGAAGCTGGTGGTCTATCACCGGCGCACGGGCGGCCAGTCGCAGTTCTCGGCCATGCTCGACCTGGAGCCGAAGTCCGACCGGATTCAGGACGCGCTGTCATACGCGAAGAACCATCTGCGCGAGCCGTTGACGGTCGAACAGCTCGCCGACGTCGCGCATCTGAGCCCGCGCCAGTTCAGCCGCGCCTTTCGCGACGAAACGCGCCAATCGCCGGCCAAGGCCATTGAGGCGTTGCGTGTGGAAGCCGCCCGCGCCATGCTCGAAGCAGGCCGTCACTCGATGGAAGCCGTCGCGGCCGAAACCGGCTTTATCGATACCGAACGGATGCGGCGCGCCTTTCTGCGCGCGTTCGGCCAGCCGCCGCAGGCAATCAAACGCGCAGCGCGCGCGGTATAGCAGCGTGTTGTAACAGAGGTGGTGGACAATATCGTCGGCAGCATCTCCACCTTGGACCGTACGGCAACTAGAGGACGCGTGATGAACTACGACGACAGCAATCCCTTCGCGAAGATTCTGCGCGGCGAACTACCCTGCATCAAAGTGGCGGAAAGCGATGCCGCGCTGGCCTTCATGGACCTGATGCCGCAAGCCGACGGCCACATGCTGATCGTGCCAAAGGAAGCCGCGGTTGAGATTTTCGAGTTGTCGGATGCGTCGACGGTAGCCTGCATGCGTATGACGCAGAAACTCGCCATCGCCGTGCGCGCGGCCTTGCGCCCCGACGGCGTGTTCATCGGACAGTTCAATGGCGCCGCGGCGGGACAAACGGTGCCGCACGTCCATTTTCACGTGATCCCGCGCTGGGAAGGACAGCCGCTGCGCATGCATGCACGCGATGTCGCCGATGCGGCCACGCTCGAAGCGCTCGCCACGCGCATTCGCAACCATTGGCGCGCCCCTGCAGACGGCGCGAAGGCCGAGGACGACGCAACTGGTCACGCCCCGTAATATGTGTAATGGCCGGTGAAACCAGCCGCACGCGCTAGACGGCTAGACTGGCGTCTGCCTTGTACCCGCAAGGCATTGAGTGTGGATCTCTTTTCAGCCTGCCCGAAACGGCAGGCTTTTTTATTTGCAAGTCTGATCGGCGGGTCTCGTTCGTGGGTCTCACACGAAGCGCCCTCGCCTCGCAGCGACGCTTGCAGCGCGATGATCGATGCATTCCCCTGAAAGGGTCAAACCCGATGCCGCGAGCGGCGCAGCGGATGCCGCCAGTCACGGCGCGGCTTCGTGGGCTCAAGATGCAGGTCGTGCAGATGCCGATGCTCCTGCCACAATTCGTCGGAGAAAAGAAACGCGACGATGAGCAGCGGGATGACCAGAAAGGCGCCTAATATCAAGTGCTCGATCACGGTAGCCTCCATCGCAAGAGCATGATTTTCATTGTAGAGCACCGCATGTGCCCACACGGTGCCAAGCCCCTCACAAATTTGCGATAAGCGGCCTGCGACAACGCGACGCCCCTCCCTTGCCGAACCCGCGCAGCGTCTCGCGCTTCACAAGAACGCGCTGCGTGGGCGCGAGGCGTTGTAAGAACTCCCTGCGCTGAGGCCTGACTAACAGGAAACGCAAGCCTGAGCTCTCACGCTGAGCCTGCGCAATCAAACCAATAATTCTCAAGGGGAATCCAATGACTATCGAACGCAGCAGCGAACTGACCCTGCGCCCGCTCGAGCGCACCGATCTGCGCTTCGTCCACGAAGTGAACAACAACGCAAAGATCATGCGTTACTGGTTCGAAGAGCCTTATGAAACGTTCTCCGAACTGACCCAGCTCTACGATCAGCACGTGCACGACCTGCGCGAGCGCCGCTTCGTGGCGATCGACAACGACGGCCAGACCGTCGGTGTCGTCGAATTGATCGAACTGGACTATATCCACCGGCGCGGCGAGTTTCAGATCATCATCGCGCCGCATGCGCAGGGCCGCGGCTATGCCACCGTCGCCACGCAGCTCGCGATCGACTATGCGTTTTCGGTGCTGAACCTGCGCAAGGTCTACCTGATCGTCGACAAGTCGAATACCGCTGCCATCCACGTCTATGAGAAGTGCGGTTTCCGGCACGAGGCCGAGTTGATCGAGGAGTTTTTCGGCAACGGCCGCTATCACAATGCGTTGCGCATGTGCATGTTCCAGTCCGAGTTCTTCAAGACCAATCAGCACGGCTGAGTACCCTAAACCGCGTCGCCCAGGCACGCCATGCTGCGTCGCCTGGGGCACCTGGCACCTTTTATCTTCTGTATACACACCGTTATTTCGTGATTTTTGATTAGTCGGGTGAATGACTTTGTGTGCAATGCACCAAACACCTGCATTAATTGTAGTAAATCACTTAATTGGTGCCTCGCGTTTACGCCAATACGCGCCGCAAAGCTTTACTGGTTAAAGCGGCGCACCCTGCCCGTCTTTTAGTTATCCGTTTCAATCAGCCCTGTTTAAGCGACTGCTCAAGGCTTAAGCAGGTGCGGCAGGTGGTGCGACAATTCGCCGCTGTTGCGACCGCACACAAGATGTGCTTGTCGTTCTTGCGCGTTCTCCTAAAGTGCAAGGTGCGGGTTCGACGTTAAAGTTAAATACATAGCTAACCTGAGTAATTCAACCCGCACCGGAGGAAAATATGAAAACGCGAATCGCCCTTGTTTTCGCCATTGCGGGATTGGCTGCCGCTTCTGTTCAGGCTCAAGACTCCATGGTCAAGCCGCAGCAAACAATCCAGTTCAAGGCCAACGCGTATGGCTGTCTGTCGAAAGATAAACTCGACGCCGCCGATGTCCACGCGCAAGCCGGTGAACAGCAAAAGATGCAGGAATTCTTCTCGGGATATCAGTGCGTTTCGACGCCGGAAAACTCGAGTTTCCGCGTTGTGCGCGTAGTCGGCCATGACGTCGAATTCGTCAATGCCGGCAATAGCGATACGCAAGGCCTCTGGGCAAACGATCGATTCATCAAACAATAAGCTAAACGCCAATACCCCGGGTAAACGCCCGGGTTGACGGGTTTTAATTTGCGCTACAAACCCTCTGATAAAAAACTGAGGGGCTGCGAACCTGCGAGTTAAAAATCGGCTGGGCATTACGTGCCCGGCCGCTTTTTATTTCTGCGCGCGCTTTCCATAACGTAACGCCGATAAAAAAGCCGATGCGGGCTTTCGATCCGCATCGGCAATACGCCTTCTCGCAAAGCGCAGGGAGAAACGGCTAACCGTTCAAAAGATCATCAATGCGAGTCGCGCGGCACCGGCGCGCCGCTCGATCCGACCAGGAAGTCCAGATCCGCGCCCTGGTCCGCTTGCAGCACGTGCTCGACGTAGAGCTTGTAGTAGCCGCGCGTGGGCGGCGCAGGCGGTTGCCAGGCGGCGCGGCGGCGCGCGAGTTCTTCGTCGGTGACATCCAGATGCAAGCGGCGGGCGTCGACATCGAGTTCGATCATGTCGCCGGTTTGCACGAACGCGAGCGGGCCGCCCGCGGCCGCTTCCGGCGATACGTGCAGAACCACCGAGCCATAGGCTGTGCCGCTCATGCGGCCGTCCGAAATACGCACCATGTCCGTGATGCCTTTCTGCAGCACCTTCTTTGGCAGCGGCATGTTGCCGACTTCAGCGAAACCCGGGTATCCCTTCGGCCCCGCGCCCTTGAGCACCATGACGCAGTGCTCATCGATATCGAGCGATTCGTCGTCGATCTTCGCGTGCAGCTCCTCGATGTTCTCGAATACCACCGCGCGGCCGCGATGTTTCAGAAGATGCGGCGTTGCCGCCGAGGGCTTGATCACCGCGCCGTTTGGCGCCAGGTTGCCCTTGAGCACCGCAATGCCGGCCTTCGGCTTGAACGGCTCGGCGAACGTCGTGATGACCTTCTCGTCGTGATTCGGCGCGTTGCGCACGTTGTCCCAGATCGTCTTGCCGTTCACCGTCAGGGCTTCGCGATGCAGCAGGCCTTGCTCGCCGAGTTGCTTGAGCACGGCGGGCAAGCCACCCGCGTAGTAAAAGTCTTCCATCAGGTACTCGCCTGACGGTTGCAGATTCACGAGACACGGCACGTTCGAGCCGAGCTCCCAGTCTTCCAGCGAAAGCTCCACGCCGATGCGCTTGGCCAGCGCGATCAGATGCACGACCGCATTGGTCGAGCCGCCGATCGCCGCATTCGTGCGGATCGCGTTTTCGAATGCCTGACGCGTGAGGATCTTGTCCATCGTGAGATCCTCGCGGACCATATCGACGATGCGCCGGCCGGCCAGATGCGCGAGCACTTGCCGGCGTGCATCGACGGCGGGAATCGCGGCGTTGTGCGGCAAACCCATGCCGAGCGATTCGACCATCGAGGCCATGGTCGACGCGGTGCCCATCGTCATGCAGTGGCCCCGCGAGCGGTTCATGCACGACTCGGCTTCGGTGAACTCTTCCTGTGTCATCGTGCCGGCGCGCACTTCCTCGGACATCTGCCAGACGCCCGTACCCGAGCCGATGTTCTTACCGCGGAACCGTCCGTTGAGCATCGGTCCGCCCGACACGGCCAGTGCGGGAAGATTGCAGGACGCCGCGCCCATCAGCAGCGCAGGCGTGGTCTTATCGCAGCCCACCAGCAGAATCACGCCGTCCATCGGATTGCCGCGAATCGACTCCTCGACATCCATCGAAGCCAGATTGCGAAACAGCATCGCGGTAGGCCGCAGATTGGTCTCGCCGAGCGACATCACCGGAAATTCGAGCGGCAAGCCGCCCGCTTCGTGCACGCCTTTTTTCACGTACTCGGCGAGCTCGCGAAAATGCGCGTTGCAAGGCGTCAGTTCGGACCACGTATTGCAGATGCCGATCACCGGGCGCCCGTCGAATTCGTCGTGCGGAATGCCCTGGTTTTTCATCCACGAGCGATGCAGAAAGCCGTCGCGGTCTTTGAGGCCAAACCACGCCTGGCTGCGCAGCGGCTTTTTTGTCTGGTTGGAATCAGCCATGAAATCTCCTGTTGACAAGCATGTAGTGCGGGCGCGTGTCAGTGCACGCGCTTGCTGCGGCGGTACTGATCGAACAACACCGCGAGCAGCAGAATCCCGCCGCGAATCAGGTATTGGTAGAAGGTCGGCACGTTCATCAGGCTCATTGCGTCCTGCACGGAACCCATGATCAGCACGCCGACCAGCACACCGGAAATCGTTGCGACGCCGCCCGTCAGCGAGACGCCACCGAGCACGCACGCAGAGATCACGCCGAGTTCGAGACCGACCGACGTTTTCGGGTCGCCGAGACTCATGCGTGACGCCAGCATCACGCCGGCAAAGCCCGTGACGAGGCCCTGCAATACGAACACTGTGATCTTGATTCGGGTGACCGGCAAGCCCGCGAGCAAAGCGGCCTCGCTATTGCCACCCACGGCCAGCACGTTTTTGCCGAACACGGTTTTCTTCAGCAGAAAACCGAACAGCACGAAGCCGACAATGTTGCTCCAGATCGGATAGGAAATACCGAGGAACGCGCCGCCGCCGAGGTCGAAGAAACGCTCTTCGGAAATCATCACCGCGTCGCCGTTCGACGTGATGAAGGCGAGGCCACGCACGACCTCCATCATCGCGAGCGTGACGATCAGCGAGTTGATCTTGTAGCGCGCAACCAGCACGCCGTTGACCAGTCCGACCGCGCCGCCAGCGAGCACGCCGGCAGCGATGCCGAGCGTCACGCTATGCGTCGCGGTAATCAAGGTGGACGCCACCACGCCCGCGAACGCGACGATCGACGCCACCGACAAATCCACTTCGCCCAGCGCGAGCACGAACATCATCGTTACGGATATCGAACCAATTAGCGTGACGGAGAGCAGCAAGCCTTGGATGTTTCGCGAGCTCAAGAAATCCGGCACGGTGAACGACAAAGCCGCGAACAGGATGATGAACACCATCACAATGCCGGACTTGTTGATCAGGTCCCAGGTGCGCGCCGCGCGCGCGCTCAGGCCCGAGGAAGCGATGGCTGGCGTGGAGGAGTCGGTTGAGGGTGTCTGCATGATGTCTATTCCGTTTTCGATGGCGTGAGGCAGTTGCCGTCGGTTGCATTCAGTGTTCTTCGGTTGATTCGCGAACGCGGTGTCCTCAGCGTGGCAGCGCAAGCTTGATCAGCGCATCCGGCGTGGCCTGCGCCTTCGGCAGATTGCCGACGATGCAGCCTTCCTTCATCACGATCACGCGATCCGCCACGCCGATCACTTCGGCCAGATCGCTCGACACGACGATCACCGTGCGGCCCGCTTCAGCGAGCCCATACAGCAAGCCGTAAATTTCGCTGCGCGCGCCGACGTCGATGCCACGCGTGGGTTCGTCCATGAGGAACACGTCGATGTCTTCGGCGAGCCAGCGCGACAGAATCACTTTCTGTTGATTGCCGCCGGAGAGGGTGCCGATCGGTGTTTCGCCGTTACGCGTTTTGATTGAGAGCTTGCCGATGAACTCTTTGGCGGTTTGCGCTTCCTTGCGGCCGTTGAGCACGTTGAAGCGGCTGAAGTGACGGCGGCAACTGATGTTGAGGTTGTCCGACACAGAAGCAATCGAGACGATGCCTTCCTGTTTGCGATCTTCCGGACACAGTGCGACGCCCGCACGCACGGCATCGCGCGGCGTGGCGAAACGCACGCGTTTTCCCTTGAGTACGATCTCACCGGCGCTCGGTTTGACGGCGCCGTAAATCAGTTTCATCAGCTCCGAACGGCCTGCGCCCACCAGACCGAAGAAGCCGACAATTTCACCTTTACGCACGGTAAAAGAGGCCGGTTCGCGCAAGCCGCGTCCCATCAGGTCCTTGACTTCGAGTTGCAGGCCGCCCAGTTCGCGTGAGCGGTAGCCGTACACGTCGGCAATCGAACGGCCCACCATGCAACTGATCAGGCGATCGCGATCGAGTCCGTCACCGGCTTCGAACGTATCGATGCGGCGACCGTCGCGAAACACCGTCACGCGGTCGCACAGTTCGTAGACTTCGTCCATCCGATGTGTGACATAGATAATCGCGCGGCCCTCGGCCTTCAATGCGCGAATGATCCGGAACAGCTGCGCGGTTTCGCGCGACGACAACGAGCTCGTCGGTTCGTCGAACGCAATCACACGCGCGTCGCGCATCAGCGCCTTGCCGATTTCGATCATCTGCCGCTGACCGATCGAGAGATTCTTCACCTGCTGCGACGGATCGATTTTTTCGCCGAGTCGTTCCAGCTCGCGCACCGCACGTGCAACCAGCGCCTTCTCATCGAGCACGCCGAAGCGGTTGGGCAGGGCGCCGAGCATCAGGTTTTCTGCAACCGTCAATTCAGGCACCAGATGCAGTTCCTGATAGATGATCGCGACGCCCGCCGCGATGGCCGCCTTGGTGGTGACGAACTGCTGCTCGACACCATCGAGCAGCAAGGTGCCCGCCGCCGGCTGGTTCACGCCGGACAGCACTTTGAGCAGCGTCGATTTGCCGGCGCCGTTTTCACCCATCAGCCCGTGTACTTCGCCGCGCCGCACGTCGAGCGACACCTGGTCGAGCGCGAGCACGCCGGGAAAGCGCACGGTGATGCCGTCGAGTTGCAGATACGAATCAGTCGACGCAAGCGTAGGCGAGGGCGCTTGCGTGGGCGACGCCATTTCGCCAGTGTGAGAAACCGTCATCAAAAGCCTCTAGCGGGTGGACAAGCTGTGCGGGCCGATCTCGCGTTGACGTCAGCGTGAACGTGAAAAAGGCCCGCAGTGTGCAAACTCGAATACCGCTTAAATTCCGAGCTCTTTACGCACGTCCTGCCAGTTGCCGCGCACCATCAGCTTGCCGGTGGTTTGCGTGTCGGCGGGCGGCTGCTTGCCGTCCTTGATCCACTCGACGAGGTTCTCCGTGCTCTCCTTGCCGTGCATCGTCGAGCTCACGGCGATCGTGCCGTAGAAGCCCGTCGGTTCCTTCTTCTGGAACTCGGCGAACGCTTCGCCCGCACCGTTGATGCCCACGCCGATCACGTCCGCCGCCGGAATGTGCAGCTGTTCAGTTGCGCGAACGCCGCCCAGCACGCTTTCCTCGTTCAACGCGAAGATCACCCACTTCTTGATGTTCGGATGCTGCGCGAGTACTGGCGACGATGCGTTGAAACCGCCTTCGTCATCGGTGGTCTTTTGCGGCGCGTCGAAGATGTTTTCCTTCTTGAAGCCGCCGGCCAGCAGCGATTCCGTTGCGCCGTCGGTGCGCAGTTTGGCGGTCGGCAGTTCGTAGTTCGTGATGCGCAGCGCGCCGACTTCTTCCGGCTTCCAGCCGCGGCGCTTCATCTCTTCGGAGATCGCCGTGCCGACCTGATTGCCGATCTTGAATGCGGACATGCCCAGATGCGGCACGTTCGGCAGCGGCTTGCCGGTGGAGTCGACCAGTTGATCGTCGACGGTGACGAACTTCATGTTGTAGCGCTTCGCACGCGCCTGGATCGCCGGTCCGAGCCGCACGTCGGGTGCGCAGATCACGAAGCCTTTAGCGCCTTGTGCGCCGAGGTTATCGATCGCGGCCAGCACTTTTTCACCGTCGGGCGTGCCGATGTTGACCACCGCGAAGCCGTCTTTCTGGCCGAGCGCGCTGGCGGCTTTCTGTTCGTTGATGAACCACGCCTGTTCCGGCATCTTCACGAGGAAGCCGACTTTGAGCGGCTGATCGGCGTGCGCGGAGAATTGTGCGGCAAAGGGCGCGGCGAGAGCCGCGGCTGCGATCGCGGATAGCGTCAAACGGCGAAGCTTGCTGGTCATACTTGTCTCCTGAGGTTGGAAAGCTGCATTGGTTTCGTTTATTTGCAGCGGGGGATGCACGGCGGCGTCAGCCGGGACGTGGTTGGGCGATGGGGTGAGCCGTTCGAATCGCGGCAGCGGGCGCCGAGCAATGCGCGGCATGCTGAGCAATGAGATTCGCGGCCGAGTGAACAGCGAGATACACGGCAGCTACAACGCTGCAACGGGCAGCGGACTGAGCCGTGGGAGATGTGGCGTGGTAAGCAAGTCTCATGGCCATCAACCCGCAACGTAGGCCGTTTTCACGGCCGTGCAGAACGCTGAATCAGTTGCGCCGTAGGCCGATGCCTTGCGGCCGCCACCAGGCGCGTAATGCTCGACGGTGGTCGTCGGCAGATTGATCGTGACGAGGCCGCATTGCGCGTGGCGGCGGAAATGCCGCGCGCGACTCAAGGAGCGCGTGCAGATGCCGGCGCATAGACCGTAAGCGGTGTCGTTCGCGAGATGCAGCGCGTGGTCGTAGTCGTCGGCTTTCAGCACGACGGCGAGCGGACCGAAGATCTCTTCCCGTGCGATGCGGTGTTCGGGTTCGCCGATAAACAAAGCCGGTTCGAAAAAGTAGCCACGTGTCGCGCGCTCGAGCTGTCGGCCGCCGTGCAGCAGTTGCGCGCCTTCCTCCTGACCAACTCGCACGTACTCGAGGTTGCGCTCCAATTGCGCGGCGTTGGCGACCGGACCCATATCCGTGCCGTGCTTCAGTGCGTGATCGACGTTGAGCCTCGCGAGCTTCGCCCGCAATGCGTCGACGAACGGCTCGAACACTGCACGTTCGACGATCAACCTCGACGCAGCCGTACTGCATTGGCCGGTAGAACCATACGCGCCGCTGAGGGCTGCATCGACAGCGCTGTCGAGGTCGGCATCGCCCAGCACCACGAAGGGATTCTTGCCGCCCATTTCCAGCTGCACACGGGCTTGCCTTGCAGCGGCAACCTGCAGGACACGTGTGCCGGTTTCAGCCGACCCGGTGAAGCTGATCGCCGCCACCAACGGATGCCCGGCGATCCGCGCGCCGACCTGCCGCCCACTGCCCATCACGAGATTGAACACGCCGGCCGGCAAACCGGCGCGGCTGATAATCGATGCCAGAGCCGCCGCGCAACCTGCTGCCGATTCGGCCGGTTTGAAGACCACGCAATTACCGTGGGCGAGGGCAGCGCCGATCTTGGCGGCGGCAATCGCCAGCGGCGCGCTCCAAGGCGCAATGATGCCGATGACGCCGAGCGGTTCGCGCGTCACATCGATCTCGACGCCGGCGCGCGCCAACGCCACGGGTTCGGCAAACGCGCGGAGTGCCTCTGCAGCGAAGAATTTGAAAATCTGTCCGGCGCGCGTAGCTTCGGTCAAGGCCTCGGACAACGGCTTGCCGACTTCGCGCGCGAGCAGCCGGCCCAGTTCGTCACGTCGCGCCAGCATCTCGCTGCCGATCGCATCGAGCGCATCCGCGCGGCGCTGCGCCGAACCCAGCGACCATTCGCGGAACGCCGCGCTGGCCGCTTCGATAGCCGTATCGGTTTGCCTTGCATCGGCCCGCACATAGTCGCCGACCGGTTCATCCAGATCCGACGGATTCAGCGACACGCCGGTGGTCGCGCCCGTCTCCCATCCGCCATTGATGTAATGGCGAAACGGACTGACAACGAGCGGGACGAGCGGATCACGATTCATCGACGGGAGGGCGCCACATGGGGAAGCTCAGAAAGTCCACGAATGGTATGAGCCGCCCCAATAACTTTCCAATCCCTTTTTCGGCCATCCCGATATCAATTTCGATATGGCATGATGGAGACTTAACGACGGCAAATCGTCCGACAGACGGCATCGAGCCGCATAGGGAGACAGGCCATGACGCGTAGCTACTCGAACTGGTTCGTGCGGGCGCGGCTTAAAACGCGACAGTTGCTGCTGCTTGCGGCAATGGAAGAGGAGGGCAACGTCCGGCGCGCCGCCGACGTGCTCGGCATGACCCAGCCCGCCGCGTCGCGGCTTCTGAAAGAGCTGGAGGACATGCTGGAGGTGAGTCTGTTCGACCGCACACCGCACGGCATGCACGCCACGCTGTACGGCGAAGTGATGATCCGTCACGCGCGCATGGTGCTCTCGAATCTCAGCCACGCACACGATGAAATCTCGGCCTTGCGCGCCGGTCTGGCCGGCCAGGTGCGGATCGGCGTGATCGCCGCGGCGGCTGCGACGATGGTGCCGCGCGCCATCGCCAGCGTGAAGGAACGCTATCCGCAGCTGCAAATCTGGGTGGAGGTGGAAACCTCGGACGTGATGCTGCCGAAGCTTGCCGAAGGCGAACTGGACATCATGATCGGCCGGGTCCTGGAGCGGCAAAACCAGTTCAAGGCGGAAGTGCGCTACGAACCGCTCGCCGACGAGCCGCTGTGCGTGGTGGCGCGTCCCGGCCATCCTCTCGAAAATGAAACAGGTTTGACACTGCGTGGAATCGTCAACGCGAGTTGGGTTTTGCACCCGCCGGGCAGCGTTTTGCGTCACCGCTTTGATCTGATGTTTTCGCAGATCGGACTGAATCCACCCCAAAACGTCGTCAATACCAACAATTTTTTGGCGATTTCGAGCTTATTACTTCAAAGCGACATGTTGGCGGTTTTACCTGACGAAGTGGCGCGTCAGTACCAACAGTACGGTGTTCTCAAGCAGGTACCGATCGATTTACCGTGCAGAATGGATACATTCGGTATCATCACGCGCCAGTCGCATCTGCTTTCGCCAGCGGCCTCCGTCGTGCTGGAAGCCTTGCGGCAAGCCGCTGCCGAGGTGTATGGCACTGCTTTCGAGCCGACAGTGGCGCGATAAATGCTTCTCCCGTTGCGATAGTCGCAATAGCAGCCGGTTTTTTCGGCCCGGGAGGAACACGCGATGTACAACAAACACGGAAAACGGCAACGCGCCGTCGACGATTCTTTTTCTGTTCGCTCCGGCTCCGGTGGAGTGAGCGCCTGGTTTAGTAACGGCATGGCTCTCAAATCGACGATTTACAAGGCGGAACTGCAGATCGCCAACATGGACCGGCACTATTACGCCGACCATTCCCTGACGATCGCCCGCCACCCCTCGGAAACCGACGAACGGATGATGGTCCGCGTCGCCGCGTTCGCGCTGTTCGCGCAGGAACGCCTCGAATTCTGCAAAGGTTTGTCGGACGTCGACGAACCGGATCTGTGGCAGAAGGACCTCACCGGCGCGATCGAAACCTGGATCGAAGTCGGCCAGCCGGACGAACGGCGCATTGCCAAGGCGAGCGGCCGCTCGAACGAAGTGATCGTGATCGCTTATGGCGGCCGCACGTCGGATATCTGGTGGCAAGGCGTGCGCAGCAAGGTCGAACGCATGCGCAACGTGACGGTGTGGACGCTCGGCGAAGACGTCGCCGGCGCGCTCGGCTCGCTGGCCGAACGGACCATGCGTCTGCAATGCACCGTGCAGGACGGCGAAGCATGGCTCGGCAGCGCTGATGCCGATGCGGTGAAGATCGAGTGGACGGTGTTGAAGGCGCCTGCCAACGCCTGGTAGGCTGACAGGTTCTTCGGCCCGCTAACGGCCTTGGCAGCGCCCCGTTACAGCGACGTCACACGCGCCGCTTCGGGTGGCCCTTTAAGTTCGACCATATTGCCTTCCGGGTCGAACAGATACAGCGACTGCCCAAACCCATCCGCGCCATAGCGCAAAGCCGCCTCGCCAGGCCGCGCGCCGTGTTCGGCCAGATGCGCCTTGAGCGCCTCGGCGTCGAACGGCTCGACTCGCAAACACACGTGATCCATGTTCCGCCCCGCGCCCGGCACGCCGTTTTCGGGGTGATCGAGCTTCGCGCCGACCTTTAACAGGTCGATCAGCGAGCGCCCCGCGCGCAACTGCGTCAGGCCCAGATCGGGCTGCTCCTTCTCGACGCTGCAACCGAGCACCTCGCAGTAAAAGCGTGTCATCTCCGGAACGTTCGACGCCCGAATGACAATGTGATCGATCTCGCGAATGTGGATTTTCATATCGAACGCCCCTTGCGTGGCCCGCAGAACGGATGAACAGCCACCAGTGTAGGAGAAAGGACGGCGCCGCGAGAGCGGGTGATGAATCCGCCACGAGGGGCAGATCAGAAATGTTCAGACGAAAAAAAGCCCGCTCTATGTGGAGCGGGCTGAATCCATATCAGGAGGAGACATGGAGGAGACAAGTACTAATATACACATGGGGTTGATGCGACGCAATAACTTTTTAAGGGAAAACCCGATATCGGGCCAAATTGTCGCAGTTTGAGGCGAAACGGGCGCCCGGCGGGGCTTCCGGCCCTACGAGGAAGCGCAATGACAGAGCAAGAACCGGGGCGTAGTGTTTCAGCATGCGGCCTACATTGGTGAGCATCGACACCGACTTTCCGGGACCATCATGAACCGCACCGACACTACCGAGATCAGCAACGAAGCCGCCACCAGCACGCCGCGCTGGACCACCGACGCCGAACGTTGGGAGGCCGTCACCCGCCGCGACCCGCAGGCCGACGGCGCGTTCTTCTTCGCCGTCAAAACGACGGGCGTGTTCTGCCGCCCGTCATGCGCGTCGCGCCAGCCGCGTCGCGAAAACGTCGCGTTCTTCACGGACGCCAACGCCGCGCGCGCCGCGGGCTATCGCGATTGCAAGCGTTGCCAGCCCGGCGGCCTGCCGCGCGAACTGGAGATCGTCAATCGCGCCTGCGCCGCGCTGGATGCCGATCCGCAGCAACGCCTCACGCTCGCGCAATTGAGCGACGCGGTGCACGTCAGCCCGTTCCACTTGCAGCGCCTGTTCAAGCGCGTCGTGGGTGTCTCGCCGCGTCAGTATCAGGCCGCGCAGCGCGGCGCCGCGTTGCGCGATGCGCTGCAGAGCGGGTCGGACGTGACGCGCGCCACGCTCGACGCCGGCTTCGGCTCGCCATCGCGGATGTACGACAGCGCTTCAGCCGAATTGGGCATGGCGCCCTCCGCGTTTCGCCGCAAAGGCGCCGGGCTCACCGTACGCTACGCGAGCGCGTCGACCTCGCTCGGTTTCGTGCTGATTGCGGCAACCGACAAAGGCATCTGCAAAATCGGTTTCGGCGACGATGCGGCGATACTCGTCGACGATCTGCGCGGCGAGTTTGCCAACGCCGAACTGGTCGAAGACGCAACGCGGCTCGCACCGTTCATCGCTCAGATCGATGCGTATCTGCGCGGCACTCGCCAGGACTTCGATCTGCCTCTGGATATCGCCGCTACCGCATTCCGGCAGCGTGTATGGGACGCGCTGCGGCGCATTCCCTACGGCGAGACGCGCAGCTATTCGCAGATCGCGGAAGCGGTCGGCTCACCCCGGGCCGTGCGCGCGGTGGCGAGCGCGTGCGCGACGAATCCGGTCGCGCTGGCGATTCCATGTCATCGTGTCGTGCAGAAGGGCGGGGCGCTGGCGGGATACCGCTGGGGCCTGCCGCGCAAGGCCGCACTGCTCGATAACGAAGCCCAGCACGCAGGCGACGTTTCGCGCGACGAACCCAAGCGCCGCGAGCACGCGGCCATCGCAACCACCACCAACCTGGACCACGCCGCGTGAGCACGCTTGACGACGTCGCAACACTCGAACTGCCCTTCAAACCACCCTTCGACTGGCCGCGCCTGCTGCGCTTTTTCGGCGGGCGCGCGACGCCCGGCGTCGAAGCCGTCGAAGACGGTGCCTATCGCCGCGCGATCGATTGGGCCGGCGACAGCGGCACGCTGACCGTACGCCTGCATCCGCGCAAGCGCTGCATCGTCGCGAACATCGACGGCCCTGCAAGCCGTCACGCCGACGCGCTCGTCGCGCCGATCGCGAGGATGTTCGATCTGCACGCCGACCCGAAGAAGATCGGCAACGAACTGGCTGCCGACCCATGGCTTGCGCCGTTGATCGAAGCCGTGCCGGGTCTGCGCGTTCCGGGCGCGTGGTCGGGCTTCGAGCTGGTGGTGCGCGCAATCGTCGGGCAGCAGGTCAGCGTGAAGGCGGCGACCACCATCATCGGACGATTGGTGCAGCGTGCCGGCGAGCGCATCGAAGGTCATCCGCATGAGAACACCGCATGGCGCTTTCCGACGCCCGCCGCGCTCGCGGCGGTCGATCTGGAAAAGATCGGCATGCCGGGTAAACGCGTAGCAGCGTTGCAGGGCTTCGCGCAGGCTGTTGCTTCAGGCGACGTGCCGCTCGACAGCAACGTCGCCGATGCCGACAGCCTGCGTGCTGCGTTGCTGGCACTGCCTGGCATCGGGCCATGGACTGTCGAGTATGTGGCGATGCGTGCATGGCGTGATGCCGACGCCTGGCCTGCATGGGACCTCGTGCTGATGCAGTCAATCTGCGCGCGCGATCCGTCGCTCGTGCGGCCCACGCAGCAACGCACTCGCACCGACACATGGCGGCCATGGCGCGCGTACGCCGCAATGCATCTATGGAACGAGGTGGCGGATCGGGCCGGCGCCGCGCGCGGCGGCTGAGGTGGTGTAGCGGTCGGGGAGGGCAGCACGGAACTGGCGGACCGTGGGCGTGGGCACGCGGCTAGCGTGGCGGCTGCACTCGGGACGCTAAGCGAATCGCGCGTCGAGCGCGCGAAGGGTAGCGTAAGGCGCAGGGCAGCTACTTTCGTGCTGAATCGTGCCGAAATCAGGCCAAGTTGTGTCGTCGGAAGGCCGTCCGGAGCGGCCTCAAGCAGCCGTCGTGGCGAGATGTTAAAGTGCCCGCTACCCGAAAATTCCGCCGAACGTTGTCAACCGCGCAGTGCTGCACCTAAGCAGTGAAGCGGCACATGGCGGCCGACAACGCCCGACTCGCATCAATGCCAAACACGACACCTTCCCGCACGAACGACACGTTCTCGCACCGCTTGTCCGTGCTCACCACAGGCCCGCAGCGCGACGCGCTGATACGCGGCCTGCGCGGCATCGAAAAGGAAAGCCTGCGCGTGACGCACGACGGCAAGCTCGCCATGACGCCGCATCCGCGCGCGCTCGGCTCGGCGCTCACGCATCCGTCGCTCACCACCGACTATTCCGAGGCGTTGCTCGAACTGATCACGCCGGCTGAACACGACGTCGCGATCACGCTCGAGAAACTCGATACGCTGCATCGTTTCGTCTACGCCGAACTCGGCGACGAGATCCTGTGGAACAACTCGATGCCGGGCCTGCTGCCCGAAACGGACGAAGGCATTCCGATCGCGCATTACGGCACGTCGAATATCGGCAAACTGAAGTACGTGTACCGCATTGGCCTCGCGCTCCGTTACGGCCGCACGATGCAGTGCATTGCGGGCATCCACTACAACTATTCGCTGAACGAAGAAGTGTGGCGGGTATTGCATGCCGACCAGCAATCCACGGCAAACGCCGTCGATTTCCAGTCCGACCGTTACCTCGCGCTGATCCGCAATTTCCGCCGCACCAACTGGCTGTTGATGTATCTGTTCGGCGCATCGCCGGCACTGGATCGCCGCTTCCTGCGCGATCGCCAGCACACGCTCGAAACTTTCGACGCCGACACGCTGTATCGCCCGTATGCGACCAGTTTGCGCATGAGCGACCTCGGCTACTCGAACACCACAGCGCAAGCCGCGCTCCAGGCCGACTACAACACCTTGCCGGGCTACCTCGATGCACTCGCGAAGGCCGTAAGCCAGCCGTATCCCGCGTATGAAGCGATCGGCACGCAACGCGACGGCGAGTGGGTGCAAATCAACACGAACGTACTGCAGATCGAAAACGAGTTCTATTCGACGATCCGTCCGAAGCGCGTCACGCATCCGGGCGAGCGTCCGCTGCACGCGCTGGCTGCGCGCGGCGTGCAATACGTCGAAGTGCGCTGCATGGACATCGACCCATTCGAGCCGACCGGCATTTCACTGGAGACGTCGCGTTTTCTGGACGCCTACCTGCTGGTCTGCGCACTCGACGACAGCGCAACGCTGCCACCGGACGCGTACGCTGAGGCCAATCAGAACTTCGGCCGCGTAACGATGGAAGGCCGCAAACCGGGCCTCGAACTGACGCGCAACGGCAACCCGATCGCGATGACGGACTGGGCGAACGAACTGCTCGTCAAGATCGACTCGGCAGCGGCTACGCTCGACGCACTACACGGCGGTGACTCACACGCACGCGCCGTGGCGGTTCAACGGGCAAAACTGGCGGATGCCTCGCTGACACCGTCCGCACGCGTATTGCAAACGATGCGCGACAAGCAGCAGAGCTTCCTCACCTTTGGCCTCGAGCAAAGCGAAGCGCACGCCGCCTATTTCCGCGCACGCCCGCTGGATGCCGCACAGACGAAAGAGTTCGCCGACCTCGCGACGCAATCGCTTGCAGAGCAGGCCAAGCTTGAACGAGAAGAGGTGGGTTCATTCGACGCATTTGTCGCCGCCTACAGGGCATACACGCTGAACCGGTTTAGCGTCTAAACGACGACGAACGTAGGCAGCGCGCCGGAAAAGCAGGCTAAGAACTCATGCCGTTCAGTTATCGCTGAACGGCATTTTCATTTGCGAAGCAGGAAGCGGCCATGAAGGGCCGCTTTTTTATTGCGCCCAGGTAACGTCTACGCAAAGCGCCGCCGCTGGCCCAACTGCATCGGCAAATTCTCCGTCCGTTTAACCATTCGCAAATGCGTATGAAACACTGTGCTGGGGATACGGTCCAACTTAGACGACACGCTCCAGAGAGGGAGGCTTCACCGCGATGAGAAAAGGTCTGTTGGCCGTAGTGTGCGTAGTGGCGGCGGGGTGTTCGACGCAGGGGCAGGTGAACCCGGACGTGATGCAGATCGCGACGACGCCGTTGACGTGTTCGAGCAAGGCCGAGTGTGACATCTGGTGGCAGCGAGCGCAGACGTGGGTAGCGGGCCATTCGACGTACAAGATCGAGTCATCGACTGACACGTTGATCCAGACATCGGGCCCGGACGGCGGCAAGCGCGCGCTGGCGTACCAGATAACGCGCACCGCGAACCCGGACGGCACAGCAACGATCGGTTTCGCCGCACATTGCGACGGCTCGATGGGTTGCAAACCAAACCCATGGGAGGCGGGCGCCGACTTCAAGCAATACGTACGAGGCAACACACCGGGCGCACCGCAAAGCGCCACAAAACCATCGCAACCAGCACCAACGGCGATGCACCCCGACGCCTCGCAGGGACAATCGGTCCCGGGAACAAGCGGAGAAGCGATAACGCAGTAGGAGAGGCAAAAGCGGCAACGCAATCAGCAACGCGATCAGCAACGAACCGGTTCGCGATCCTCTGCGAGGATCGCTTCACCAGACATCGCGTGTAGAACGATCCGATTGGCTTCGCACAAAAAATCAGACACACCCACCCACCAACGCAAAAGCACGACGAGTGGTTTTAGGAACTACTCTTCGGCGCGCGGAGCGCCGCCGGAAGTATGACTCCCTTGTCACAAGCACGTGCACGGGCACGAACCCAGATTCCAGATGCACCACTACCCGCAGCAGACCACGGTGCCCACTTAGCAGGGGCTTCTAGCCGCTTTCTTTGCTTATCTTTCTTTGCGGCGGCAAAGAAAGTAAGTGCCGCCCCGCACAGGGGCAACACTAATAGACCACTAACAAAACAAGGAAAGGCACCACCGCCGAAGGCAAAAAATAACGCTCAATGCCCCATAGAAGGCCCAACCCCCTTCTTGGGCTTAGTAACCCAAACAAGCACAGCAAGCACAAGAAACGCCGCACAAGAAATACGAAAAAAATCATTAGTGGCCATCATATAGGCCTGCGCAGTAACAACCTGATTCAACTGAGCGGTGAGGCTATCCCCAGAAAGCCCAATACTCCCCAACGCATTGGTATAAGCATTGGTATTAGCCGAATAGACGTTAACAGAATCAGTCAACATAGCATGATGATAGATAGTGTCATTCTCCCAGTACGTCGTACTGATGGCCGTCCCAATCGCCCCAGACAAAGTCCGAAAGAAGTTGGACAACCCGGAAGCACTAGCAAGCCGCTCATCCGACACGCTGGACAGCGTAATAGTAGTCATCGGCACAAAGAAACAGGCAACGCCAATCCCCTGCACCAACCTTGGCCAGATCACATGATTGAACGGCACATCGAGCGTAAAAGTCGAGTTCCAGAACGACACAAACGCAAACACGATGAACGCAAAACTCGCCACCACCCGCAGATTCAGCCGATGCATGTTCTTGCCAATCATCGGCGACAAAAACAGCGCGAGAATGCCGACCGGCGCCGTCGCCAAACCGGCAAGCCCGGCGGTATACCCCATCACCGTCTGCAGCCAGAGCGGGAAAATCACCACTGACCCGAAGAACGCCATAAACCCGAATGAAATGATCACCACGCCGAGCGCAAAGTTGCGATCCTTGAACAGCGAAAGATCGACAACGGGTTCCTTGTCCGTCATCTCCCACACCAGCAGGAACGCAATCGACACCACCGCGATAATGGCCAGCGTGATGATGAACGTCGAGTTGAACCAGTCGCGATCCTTACCGAGGTCGAGCACCATCTGCAGGCACGACACGCCGATCACCAGCAACGCGAGACCGACCGCATCGATACGCTGTTTGGTGACCTTGGTTTCGCGGCCACGTAGCAACAGGAACGCACACACCGCCGAGAACAACCCGATCGGCACATTGATGTAGAAGATCCACGGCCACGTGTAGTTGTCGGTGATATAGCCGCCCATCACGGGACCGAAAATCGGCGCGCAAATCACGGTCATCGCCCAAAGGCCGAGTGCGAGCCCGCGCTTTTCAGGTGGGTAAGAACGCATCAGAATCGTCTGCGAAAGCGGGACCATCGGCCCCGAGACGAGCCCTTGCAGGAGCCGGAACGCGATCAGCGACTCGAAGTTGTGCGCGAAGCCGCACAGCGCCGAGGCGATCGTGAAAAGCAGAACGGACAGCGTGAACAGCCGCACCTCGCCGACGCGCCGCGCCAGCCACCCGGTCAACGGCACGGCGATCGCCGAGGCCACGGAATACGACGAGATGACCCAGGTGCCCTGACTGGTCGCTACGCCGAGGCTACCGGAGATAGTCGGCACGGCGACATTCGCGATCGAGGTGTCGAGCACCTCCATGAACGTGCCGAGCGCAAGGCCAACGGTAAGCAAGGCCAGCGCCCCGCCTTTGAGCGGAGCGGGTTCGGCGGCGGGTAGGGCGTCGGCGGAAGCCGTGGCAGCCATGTGTGTTTCTCCTCAGCCGGGAAAGCTTGTCGCGGCAGCTTTATCGCACCCTTCAAGCGGCGCGCATACATGCCGGATCATCCTCTGCCCAGACAGATATTTTCAAACGATGGCGCTTTCAAAAACGCCTCTTGGTTACTGTCCGCCGTGACCTGGCGGAGGCTCTTCGGGTGAGTCTTCCAGCGAGTCCTGCGATGGTCCGACGCCGCAACATGCGCTTCCTCCCGCATCGATCCCATTCGCAATAAAACGGCCGAGCAGGTCGAGCAGGGTGGCGTGGTCGGCGGCGGAAAATCCGCGCAACTGCTCGTTCAGCACGGCGGCGCCCAGACTGGGCAATTGCTTCGCCGCTTCGTGGCCCTGCGGCGTCAGCTCGAGCTTGACCATCCGGCGGTCGGCGTCGCTGCGCGTGCGCACGATAAAGCCTTTCTTTTCAAGGCGGTCGAGCAGACGCGTCATGGATCCGCTGTCGTATGACATCACGCGCGACAACTCGAACGGCGTGCTCGCGCGGTGCGCGGATAACACCAGAATCACGCCGATTTGCTGGGCGGTCAGTCCTAACGGTTTGACCGCGCGGTCCATCCGCTCGACCAGCACGTTTCGCGCTTTCGTCAGGTAATAGCCAAGACTCGATTCGAGGTGAATCTCGTCCGCGTTGTAAGGGCCGTCGGGCATCGTGTATCCGGGAACATCGTCGAGCAGAACGGATTCTAGCTGCCTAAGCAGACAAGTCAAATTTCATTTCGCGTCGTGCGAACGGCGCAAAAAACAACACCGCAGCCGCGCGCGAGCAAAGTATCTTGAAATTTAATTGCATAGTCAATATTATTATAGGCAACGAGTTACGCGCGACCCGCGCCACCCGAGACCATGTTCTGACCGATTGTCTGCACGCCGCGATGGCGCCGTGCCAAAAGGATTTCCCTGATGCTGTACCTCAAAAACACCCTTGGCGGCTTGAGCCGCTCCCTGACCGACTCCGCGCTGAGCAGCTTTCAAGGTCCGCATCGCTGGTGGAAACTCGCGTTGTTCGCCGTGCTGTTCGTGCTGCCCGGTGGATCGGTGGGCGTCGCGGTGTTGGCGTGGGTGGAGCATCGGCGAGGGCAGAAGGAGAGCAAGGTCGTCCCGGTGGAGTCGGCGGGGTCCGTCATTGCGACGGGGAGTGTCGTCGCGACCACCGCTGTTGCGGCAAGCCCGCTTGGCCCTTGCCAGGCACGCTCTGGCGCGCCGTGTCGTGCCGCTGCTGGCAAGCAGGCCCGGCAACCCACGTCATCGGATTCGCGCGTTTGATTCTCTAGTCGAGGGACCGGCCTTCGTTGCCTGTGCGGCGTTTTTCCGTCGCCAGCGGCAGCCAGGCCGGTAACAGCACGTAACCATCCCGACACGCTAAGTAACACACCTCCGCCTTCCCCCGCATTACCCTTTCAGTTTCCCGCGCCCAAGCGGTCCCATACGCTAACATTCCGGCAGAGCCATGATCTCGGCCGGCAGTGCCGCCACCGGCCGCACTGCGGCGTCCAGAAGGAATCCATTGCATGCAGTTTGAACGAATCTCGCGCGCGCGGACGCTTGCGCCCCGCGCCCTGACTATCGCGGTTGCCGCGGCCCTCGCCACCGTGCTGGCCGGTTGCGTGGTCGGCCCCGACTACAAACGGCCCGCGGCCGAGATCCCCGCGTCCTACAAGGAAGCCGCGCCAGGCTGGAAAGTCGCTCAGCCGGCCGATCAGCACGACCGCGGCGACTGGTGGACCATCTACCAGGACCCGCAACTCAACGCGCTCGAAGACCAGCTGAACGCCTCGAACCAGACCGTCGCCCAATTTGCCGCAGCCTATCGCCAGGCACGTGCGCTGGTGGGCGAAGCACGCGCGGCGTATTTCCCGACCATCGGTGCATCGGCAGGCGCCACGCGCTCCGGCAACGGTTCGTCGTCGAGTGGCAATTCGACCGTCTCAAGCCGCTCCAGCGTCAGCAACAGCTTCAACGTGCAACTCGACGCAAGCTGGGAGCCGGACCTGTGGGGCTCGGTCACGCGTTCGGTCAATTCGCAGAAAGCCGGCCAACAGGGCGCCGCCGCCGATCTGGCGAATGCGCGGCTGTCCGCCCAGGCCACGCTCGCGCAAACCTATTTCTCGCTGCGCGCGCTCGACTCCACCCAGAAGCTGCTCGACGACACCGTCGCGGCCTACCAGCGCTCGCTGCAGCTCACGCAGAACCAGTACGCGGCCGGCGTCGCCGCACGCTCGGATGTGATCCAGGCGCAAACGCAATTGCAATCGGCACAGGCAGCCGCGATCGACAACGGTGTGCAGCGCGCGCAGGACGAGCACGCGATCGCCGTACTCGTCGGCGAACCGGCCTCGACCTTCTCGATTCCGCCGATGCCGCTCACCGCCACGCCGCCCGCCGTGCCTGAGCAGATGCCGTCGGCGCTACTCGAGCGGCGCCCGGATATCGCATCGGCCGAGCGCAAGGCAGCGGCGGCGAACGAACAGATCGGCGTCGCGATTGCGGCGTTCTTCCCGACGCTGACGCTGTCGGCCACGGGTGGCTTCGAGAATTCGGTGTTCTCGCAATTGCTGACCGCGCCGTCGCGTTTCTGGACGCTCGGCCCGCAACTCGCCGCCACGATCTTCGACGCCGGCCTGCGTGAAGCAAAGACCGAAGCCGCGCGTGCAGCCTACGACCAGAACGTCGCCGCGTACCGTCAAACGATTCTGACCGCGTTCCAGGACGTCGAAGACAATCTCGCCTCGCAGCGCATCCTCGAACAGGAAATCGTCGTGCAGCAGCAAGCGGTGGATTCAGCGCGTCAGGCGCTGGCCATCGTCACGAACGAATACAAGGCGGGTACGGTCGGCTACGTTAACGTGCTGACCGCGCAGACCACGGCCTTCCTGGCTGAGCAGAAGCTGGAGAACATCGCCGGGCAGCGGATGGTGTCGTCGGTGGGTCTGGTGAAGGCGCTCGGCGGCGGCTGGGACGTGGCGCAAATGAACCGCGAAACGGGCGATATGGCGGCGCCAGCACCGCAGCCTGCGGCGTCGGCGACGCCGGTGGCACAAAGCGGCGCCGCGCCGCAACCGGCGCAGAGCAACTAGGCAGGGGACTCGTCCGGGCAAAGCAAAGCAAAAGAGGCATGGCCGCGAAATGCAGCCATGCCTCTTTTTTTACGACCCGCGGCTCAGCGCCTCAGTGCACGAACGTCAACGCGACCGTATCAGGTCCGCTTGGCCGGCCCAACAGATTTAGCAGTCCCGCGAGGTTGTCGCGCGCTTCCGGGGCGGCGCTGGCCGTCCCACGAAACGATGTCGAGACGGCGGACACCGTGCCATTGCCGGTCAGCATCAGTGGCCCCTTGAGAGTCGTCAGATCCAGTGTGGACGACACACCTTGCGCCTGGAACAGCAACCGATAAGAACCCAGTGGCTTGACCAGCGAGACGCGCGAACTGACGTCGTTCAGGGTCACGGTCAACTGGCCGAACGCTTCCTGATTGAAGCTGCGCCAATCGGACCACGCGAGGCGCACGTCACCTTGCAGATCGAGCGTATTGAAAGGCGCGCCGAGGCCGCTCAGCAACGAAGCCGGCACCGCCAACGCACCCGGCGTGATGGTCGCGCTGCGCAGGGTCGCATCGACGGTGATCGGGTCGGGCATCGCTTCGCTGTGCCGCATGGTCATCCGCACACGGCCGGTGAAGAGCGGCCAGAACGCCGTGCGCCATTCGATTCGCCCCGGCAGCAGGGTCGCCGCGCTCATGTCGGAACCGGCGGCGAGCATCAGCGTGGCCGAGCCGTGCCACAGTGAGCCGGTCGGATTGACGAGATTGACGTGGCCATGGGTTTGTCTGCCGAACTGCGGCGTGATCCAGGCGGCCGGCAACAACGTGAGCATCACGACTGCGTTCGCCAGCAGCGCGACCGCCAGCCAGGGTAGCGCGACGCGCAGGCGCCGCATCCAGTAAGTCATGCGAAATCCTGTAACGGCGCGGTCATTTCGCGGTAGACGGCTGCATCGACGCCGTCAGATCCACCTGGCCGTCTTCCTTGAGCGCGGTCACGTGCGCCTCGGCGACCTGCACCTTGAACTGCTTGCGCGCATCGTCGACCCAGCTCGTCCACGCGGGGAACGCCACGTTCTTCATCTGGATCTGCACCATGTT
Organism: Paraburkholderia sp. SEWSISQ10-3 4; assembly: GCF_030464785.1. NCBI lineage: Bacteria > Pseudomonadati > Pseudomonadota > Betaproteobacteria > Burkholderiales > Burkholderiaceae > Paraburkholderia > Paraburkholderia sp. SEWSISQ10-3 4. Next base: position 32,552 of record NZ_JALPRI010000010.1, on the reverse strand, counting down.
GCCGATCACCTGCACCTGGGTCGCGGCGAGGCCGTGATCGCCGAGCGAGGCGGTGAGCGCGTCCTTCAGCGCCGCGCCGGTCGGTGCAACACCTTGAGCCGCGGCGGAGAGCTGGCGCGCTTCGTTCGCCTGCGCGGTCATCTGCGCCAGCTGACGCTGCAAGCTGGGCAGCGATTCACGCAGATGCGCGCGGCCGTCCTGCGCCGGCGCCCACAGCACCGACCATGCAATTACGACAGCCAGCACCCCGCCGCCCCATGCCAGTAGCGTTTTTTCCCGCTCGGTGCGCTGGTCCCAGAATCCAGCCCAGCTTTGGGCAAGTTCAGCTTTCATTGTCCGTTCCTGATGGTCCACTTGCCGGTATTGCTGTCGATCGCGCCGGTCAGGCCGTTGCGCGCGAGACGTTTGGCGAAATCGGGATCGAGTTTCACCTCGGGCTTGAAGGTCACATCGAGACGCCGGTCGTGATAGTCGAGCGCGGCGATGCCGTTGACTGGCACTGGCGCCAACGAACGCGCAAGGCCATCGGCGAGCGACAGGAAATCGTCCGGTGACAACTCACCCGCAGCCACCCGCAACTGTTGCAACTGGCGCGACATCTGGTCGGGCGCATCGAGCACGACCGTCGTCTTGGGGAAAGCGTTGAGGAGCAGCTCGGTCATCTGCGTGTTGATCGCGTCGCGCTGACGCGCGAGCATCAACCACTGCACGTTCGCGCCGATAATCGCGATCACCAGCGCGGCGACCGCCAGCGCGACCGGCAGGCGCAGACGCCGCAGCGTCGCGCGGTCGAGCCGCCACGGCTGCGAGGCGAACTCGAACTGACACAGGTCGAAACGGCAGTCCAGCGCACGGCGGGCGAGTTGCTCGAACGGCAGCGGGCTGGCCCCGTGGATATGGGCCGCGAGCTTCGCCGGGCTGGTTGCCGCGAGACTCGGCTCGTTGCCGGGCACTTCCGTCAGCATGTAGAGCGAAATCGGCGCCGCGCCGGCAAGCGCGCTGAGCGTCGCGTTCACAGAATTAGCCGGCACGGCCAGCCCTTCGCCCTGCACGCCGCGCGCGATCGCCAGTTCGACGCGCGGTGTGCCACTGACCGGCGCGCTTTCGACCTCACTCCCAAGCAGCAATGCGGGCGCGGTCTGGACGACGGCGCCGAGCACGGCCGTCACCATCGGCACCACCGACGCGACGCCAGGCGCCATCACCGGCGCCACGCCCGGCAGCGATGTTGCCACGCTCGCCGAGTCCGCCATGACCGGCTCGCCCGCGTTGACCATTTCCGCGACTTCGGCGGGCGTGTCGAGCGCGACCGCTTGCGGCAGACAGCGCGTGACCGGCACGGCGCGCACGCTGCGGTGACCGGCGGCGGCAAAGGCCTCGCAGATGAACCGGAACCAACCGCGGTCGATGATCGCGAGCAACTGCCGACCGCCCGCGACCGGTTGCGGATCGACGGCGATGTGACAGGTTTGCGGGTCCTGGATCAGCTGATCCTCGACGACATTCGGCAGCGCCTGACGCAATCTCGGACCGCGCAAGGGCGGCAGCTTGGCGGGCATCATCAGCAGGTCACGGGCGGCGACCATCAGCACCGTCGACGTAGCGCGCGGCAGCAGCGCGAGCGCCGAGCGGCCCGCGCGTTGGGTGCGGCCCGACTTGTCGAGCAGCACGAACGGCAACTCCGGCAGTTGCCATTCCTGCGATGGCACCGCCGGATCACGCGGCGGCAGTAGGACGATCAGTGTGCTCAAAGGCCACTCTCTCTGGGAAAGGCGTTATTCATAGTTGGTCTTGTACCCGCACGATACGCGTAGTGTGAGTCAATGCGTCGCGATAGACGAGGGTCGTGCGGTCCACTTCCGCGCGTTCGTGCTGCACGCGGCCGTGGATCAGAAAGTAGTTCGTGTTGACATCCATTTGACTCGGATCGATCCCGACCGAAGGTACGCCGGCGCCGCTCAAGGCGAGTTGCACGTCGCTGACGTTATGGAAAAACACTGTCTGCCGACGCGCGACGAAGGCTTGCGCGGCGGACAGGTTCATCCCCGGCACGATGGCCGCGATCACTTCGGCGGAGGCCGTATTCATGTTGACCGCCGACACCGTCGGCAGCACGGTGACGAACGGCCGCAAGCGCGCGACCATTTCCGGCGTATAGCCGGGAATATCGAGCAGCGAATCGACGCTGGTCATTTGCAGCGGCGCGACGGCTGCGTTGTCGTCGCCGTCTTCCATACCGGGTTTGTCGGTGAAGCTGCCGCTCGTGGCGCCGCCACCCGTGCTGATCGGGGCTGCCGGCGCGCCGGTAGTGGACGTAACGGTCTGGAAGCGTGTTGCCGATTGACCGAGGCTCGCGCGCATCTGCACTGCAGTGTTCTTTGCCAGTTGGCTATTCACGCCGAGGGATACCAGCAGGCGCTGGTACGCGCCAACCTGCTCCGTATTGATCTGCATGACGCCCGGCGCGGGGCTCGAGACGAGATTACGGAGGTTGAATTTGGCCTGAGCGTCTTCGATTGAACCTGAGAGATAGGTTGCCTGGCCTTGGTCGGCTCTGACTTCGCCGATTTGCCCAAGGAAATCCGACAGGCGGGTTTTGGCGATGGGGACGCCCCATAGGCCGCCCAGGTAGGTGATGCCTGCTGAGGTGTCGCCCTCCGAGCGGAGGATCAGGCGCGTCCAGTCCAGCGCGCCGCGGGCGACCCATTGCGCTTGTGACAGGAGGCGTTGGTTTTCGATCCTTCGGATTTGGACTTGCTGGCGCCAGAGCATGCCCGAAACTAGGATCGCTGATAGCGCGACTACTAGTAGGGCGCTGATGATGGCCGCTCCGCGTTGGGTTGCCTGCGCGGCGCTTCGGTGTTTGCCTACGGCGTTGGTCTTTGCTCGGCTCTTTTGCCTGCTTTGCGCTTTTGTCAGTGTTCTTAGGGTGTTGGCCTTTCCTTGATTTGCTAGTGGTCTATTAGCGTTGCCCCTGTGCGGGGCGGCACCTACTTTTCTTTGCCGGCTGCAAAGAAAAGTAGGCAAAAGAAAGCAGCTCAAACCGCTAATGCTAAGCGGGAACCGTAGCTCAGAACCGCCAGTGGCTCCGTGGAATCTGTGTTCTCTCACATTCGGCGTCAGTGACAAGGGCGTCATACTTCCGGCGGCGCTACGCGCGCCGAAGAGTAATTCCGAAAACCAAGGGGCGGGTTTGTTTGCTGCGGGAGCCGTCGGCTTCGCCTCGGCGAGGTGCCTGATTGGTTGGTTGCGCGTTGCACGCGCGACCGAAGTGGAAGGCATCCGTTGCGAATGGGGCGGAATCAGGCGAACCACTGGTTTGTTGAATGGCTCTTCCGGCGAGCACGTAGTGCGAGACGGGAGGTATGACGCCCTTGTCACTGGCGCGAGCAGGTGCACGAACACAGATTCCAGATGCACCACTACCTGTTGCAGGCTACGGTGCCCACTTAGCATTAGCGGTTTGAGCCGCTTTCTTTTGCCTACTTTTCTTTGCGGCGGCAAAGAAAAGTAGGTGCCCCCCCGCACAGGGGGAACGCTAATAGACCAAAAGCAAATCAAGGAAAGGCCAACACCGCAAGCGTGCAGACAAACCCGCCAGGCAGGCAAAGAAGACAAAACCGAAAGGCACGCGCGCACGCGCCCAAACCCAGAGCGTCGCGGAGACAAAGAAGAGAACCTCATACTCATTCTCCGACGAGAAAAACCCGCGTTACAGGCCGCGCCAACGACTTAGCCCCCACACTCACTTCCAGCCCAGTCACCGACCGCGGCAGCGGCGCATTCCCCAACTGGGGCACCTTCAAATTATTATCGTTCTCCGTAATCGCACTCTGCACATCCTTCATCTGCGTGGTCCAGCCAACCTTCGGCACATACAGCCGAGCAGAAATAGCCCCAACGCCCCCCATCAAAGGCACCGCCGTCCACCCATTCCCCTCACCACCGCGCAGCGCACCCCGCAACTCGCCCACATTCCCCAGCGGCGGCGACGCATACCGCACCACGCGCCCCTCGGATATGCGATACCTCACCACCTGCAAGCGCGGTGCCGTCCCCGGCAATACCATCTCCCGTACGATCTGCAGCACGTTGCCACTAACCGATACGGCCGCCTGCCCGGACTCATCATCCGACGCGGCCTGCCGCACATCAATCCGCATCTGGTCGAATAGCTGCGCAAAGACGCGCTCGTCTTCCATCGCGTTCGTGATCGTCTGCCGGCCACGAATGATCTGGTCCAGCCCGCGCCACGACAGCACGGCAATCACCGCCATGATCGCGATCGCGACCAGCAACTCGATCAGCGTGAAACCACGCGCGCCCGATCGGCCGCGGCGCTCAGAGCGAACGGTTGTTTTCATTCGCGACCACCGTGACCATCTGGGCGAGATTGCCGGAACGCCCCGGCGTCGTCACCATCACTTCCACCCGACGAAACACCGGATTCGGCGTCGCCGTCACATGCTCGGTACAGATCAACTCCAGATTGCCCTGTGAGCAGTCAAAACTCGTCGAGCCAACGTTCGGCCAGCCATGCGTCAAATGCAATTGCGCGAGCGTATTGTCGGCGCTCCATCCCGCCAGCAGCCGACGATGCAAATCGGCTTCGCCACTCGCCAGACTTCCTACCGCGCGCAACGACGCCGCCAACGCAATCGCGATGATCGCCAGCGCCACCAGCACTTCGATCATCGTAAAACCGCGCTGCGCGCCGTGGACCATCTCGCGGGCGCCCTTATTCCTGCAACGACGCATCTCAGTGCACCTCATAGCGGCCATTGCCGGTGCCGATGATCGTCGCGCGCCCCGCGGCAGAAAACAGCGTGATCTGCACGGGCACGTCGATCGCTTCGGTGCCGAACACGACACGGCTCGGGTGCGAGTCCGACCCCGGGTAATCGATCGTGACGCCGGTCACACCACCTTCCCAGTTGCGTGGCCCAAGCAAGTCGTCACGCAGTGGGCGCCAGCCGTCTTCGGTACGCAGATCGAAGCGGAAGCCGCCATCGAGCGGTTGCCAGGCGATCGGTCTTGCGCGCACCTGCGCTTCGTCGCCGGCCGACTCGAACAGCAGCGCGAGACGCTGCGCTTCTTCGTTCAAATCGGTGCGCGGGTTGCGCGTCATCGTCAGCGCGGTCAGCGATACCAGAATGCCCGCGATCACCAGCACCACCATCATTTCCAGCAGCGTGAAACCCGCCGCACGCTTCCGGCGGCTTACGCTGAAATCACGCGCGCCGACGCACGCCGTGCCCGGCAGCGATGCCGCACACGGAGTGTCCACACGGGACTTGCAAGCAGACAGTCGCATAGTGCCGGCCACGAACGATCAACTACCCGTCTATTGCCACGACCCTACGTCGGCGTCATTGCCTTCGCCGCCCGCTTTACCATCGGCGCCATAGCTGAAGACGTCGATCTCGCCATGCACGCCCGGGTTCAGATACTGATAGCTATTGCCCCACGGATCGTTCGGCAGACGTTCGAGGTAGCCGCCGTCCTTCCAGTTGTTCGGCACCGGGTCCGTGCTCGGCTTTTCGATCAGCGAGCGCAAGCCTTGCTCCTGAGTCGGATAACGGCCGTTGTCGAGACGGTAGAGTTTCAGCGCCTGCATCACGGTGCCGATGTCCTGCTTGGCGGCGACACGCCGTGCTTCATCCGGACGGCTCATGATTTTCGGCACGATCAGCGCGGCCAGAATACCCAGAATCGCGATCACGACCATGATTTCAATCAGCGTGAAACCGCGTTGACGACGGCTGCGCGGACCCGCGATTTCATGACGGCGAAGGGTCGACAATTGCATAGCTTGCTACCTCTTTTCAGGTGAAATTTCGATCGGGCGGAATTCGCGCGTCAGGCAATCAAGGTGCCATTGAACACGCCCGGCCGGTCATTTTAATGTCATGTTCTTGAAGGGTTGCGTGAAACCGCCAGGCACCCCAACGCAATTTTCACAATAGTCCGTACAATATGCGCATGAACGCTATCCAAATCCGCCTTCTGTCGCTCGCACTGTTCGCCGTGTTCTGCGCGACGCTGACCTACTGGGTCATCACGATCTCCACGACGTCCGGCGCGCCGTTGCCCGCCGCCGCCGCGCATACGCAGGTCTCGACCGATCAGGCTGCCACGCTGTTCGGCGGACAACTCACCCGCAGCGCGAACCAGGATGTGCATCTGTTCGGCATCCTCGCTTTGCGGGAAGGCGCCGCGGCCATCGTCAGCGTCGGCGGTGAACCGCCGCATGCTGTGTCGCTCGGCAGCGCGCTCATGCAAGGCGCCAAACTCTCCGAAGTCCGCGCCCGCTCGATCATCATCGACCGCAATGGCGCGCATTCCGAAGTGTTCCTGCCGGCCAATGCGCCAGGTCCTACCATCTACGTGCGCTGACCCAACCGGGCGTTCTGCCCGGTTTCCGCCTTACTGCACCAGGTTGTTCAACTCGATGATCGGCAGCATCACCGCCAGCACGATCACCAGCACCACACCCCCCATCGCCAGAATCAGCAACGGCTCGAGCAGGCTCGTCAGGAACATCGTGCGACGCTCGAGCTCACGTGCTTCGCCGTCGGCCGCGCGATCGAGCATGGTCGTCACGTCGCCGGTCGCTTCACCCGAACGGATCAGGTGAACCAGCACCGGCGGAAATGTCTTCGTATTGCCGAGCGCGCGCGATAAGGACGTGCCTTCGCGCACACGCACGATCGCATCGTCGATGTTCTCGCGCATCGCGACATTGCTGAGCGTTTCGGCTGCGGCTTGCAATGCGCGCAGGATCGGCACACCGGCCGCCGTCAGAATGCCGAGCGTGCTGGCAAAGCGCACGGTGTTGTAACCGCGCACGAGTTTGCCGAGCAGCGGGGCGGTCAACAGCCAGCGGTCGAAAGCGAGGCGCGGGCCGGGCTGCTTCAGGATCGAGCGCACCAGGTACACCAGCACGACCACGCCGATCAGCATCGCCCACCACCAGTGCCGCACGAAACCGGACAGCGCCATCATCATGATGGTGAGGATCGGCAGTTGCTGTTTGGTGCTGGCGAACACGTTCACCACTTGCGGCACCACGTAGCTCAACAGGAACGTGACGATACCGAAGGCGATCAGCGTCACGATCGCCGGGTAGGTGAACGCGAGCACGATCTTCTGCTTGAGCGCGTTGCGTTGCTCGATGTAGTCGGCCAGACGCGAGAGGACGAGACCGAGCTTGCCGGTATGTTCACCGGCGGCCACCAATGCCCGATAGATCTCAGGGAAGTCTTTCGGATGCTGCGTCAGCGCGTTGGCGAGCGAATGGCCGCCGAGCACTTCCGCACGAATCGACGCCATCAGCTCGCGGATGTAGTCGCGCTCCGATTGCTCGGTCAATACCGATAACGCTTCATCGAGCGGCAGACCGGCAATCAGCAGGCTGGCCAGTTGCCGCGTGAGAATCGCCTGCTCGCGCTGCGACAAACGCCGTCCCAGCGACAAACGTTGATTGCGCTCACCACGTGTGCGCGTCGCAGCCGGTTCGACGACGAGTGGCGTCAGTCCCTGCGAACGCAAATTGGTCCGCGCGCCGCGCGCGCTGTCCGCGTCGAGCACGCCTTTTTGCGCTTTGCCCGCCGCATCGATTGCTTCGAAACGAAATGCCGGCATGCGCTTATGCTCCGCCCGTCACGCGGATCACTTCTTCGAGCGACGTGAGCCCGGAGGCGAGCCAGCGGTCCGAGTCTTCGCGCAATGTACGCATGCCTTGCGCGCGACCCGAAGTGAGAATTTCCGCATCGGACGCATTGCGGTGGACCAGCGTGCGGATTTCATCGTCGATCAGAAGCAGTTCGTAGACGCCGCGACGTCCCGCGTAACCCGACTGGCCGCATTTCTCGCAACCGACCGGATGCCAGCGCACGCTGCCATCCTCTTCGACGCGTTCTTCGCGGCACACCGGGCACAAGCGCCGCACCAGCCGCTGCGCCAGCACGCCGAGCAGCGACGAAGCCAACAGATAGGGCTCGACGCCCATGTCGGTCAAACGGGTCACAGCGGATGCCGCGTCGTTCGTGTGCAATGTCGCCAGCACAAGGTGACCCGTTAGCGATGCCTGCACCGCGATCTGCGCCGTTTCCAGGTCGCGGATTTCACCAATCATGATGACGTCCGGGTCCTGCCGCAGTATCGAGCGCAGCGCCCGCGCGAAGGTCATGCCGATCCGCTCGTTGACCTGCGTCTGGCCGATGCCTGAGAGGTCGTATTCGATCGGGTCTTCGACCGTCATGATGTTGGTGGTCGCGGTCTCAAGCCGCGACATCGACGCGTACAGCGTGGTCGTCTTGCCCGAGCCGGTCGGGCCGGTCACCAGCACGATGCCGTGCGGTTTGCCGATCAGCTTGTCGAACTTGACGAGCGTATCGGGCGCCATGCCGAGCGCTTCGAGATTCAGGCGTGAGGCGTCCTTTTCCAAGAGACGCAGCACCGCGCGTTCGCCGTGGCCGGTGGGCAGCGTCGAGACACGCACGTCGACCGGACGTCCGCCGACGCGCAGCGTGATCCGGCCGTCTTGCGGCAGACGCTTCTCGGCAATGTCGAGCTGCGCCATGATCTTGATCCGCGAGATCAGCGCGCCGTGCAGCGCCTTTTTCGGCCGCACGACATCGCGCAACGTGCCGTCGACACGGAAGCGCACCACAGACGAAGTCTCGAACGGCTCGATGTGAATATCCGAAGCCTGTTCGCGTGCCGCTTGCGTGAGCAGAGCGTTGATCATGCGGATGATCGGCGCGTCGTCTTCCGACTCGAGCAGATCCTCGATCTCGGGAATGTCCTGCATCAAACGCGACAGATCGACTTCGCCTTCCACTTCGCCGACCACCTGCGCCGCGCTGCCGTCCTGGCGCGCGTAAGCCTGGTTGATCGCCTGGGCGAGGTCATCAGCCGGCACACGCACCACGGACAACGCGCCGAAGTTGCGTGCGACTTCAGCAAGCGCAGCATCGCTGGTGCGTTCGCTGATCCAGACTTCGAGACTATCGGCGTGCTGATGCGCGACCAGAATCTGGCCGCCGCGGGCGAAGCCGTAGGGCACGAGACGCGCCGCGACCGCCGACGGCGCGATGCGTTCGGCATGCTCCGCCGCGACTGCGGGCGGAATCGCCGCGGCTTGCGTCGATGCAGCGACGCGCGCCGCTGCGGACGATCCCGAAGCTGACGGCGGCGTGGACGGCGTGCTCACGGCTGCACTCCAGGTGACGCCGTGGACGGTGCCGTCGGTATCGGATTGGTCTGCACAGCACCACCGTTCGTAACCGGATTCGTCTGCACAGCGGCGCCATTCGTGACCGGGTTCGTCTGCACAGGGCCACCATTCATGACCGGCGGCGCCATCTGCTGACGACGCATCCTGTCGAGATCGAACAGATTCATCGCGGGCGAACCACCCTGGCTCGGGCCGATCGGCATCGGCGGAACCACCGGATCGTCCTTGTCTTTGATCAGGTTGTTATCCGACTTGTACGCGCCCGTCACGCCCTGGACGTAGTCGTAACGGTTCGCCGTCACGGCCTGTGCGGTATCGCGATCGGTGATGATCACGGGGCGCAGGAACACCATCAGGTTGGTCTTGGCGCGGGTCTTCTGTTCCGAACGGAACAACTGGCCGATCCAGGGAATATCGCCCAGCAACGGCACCTTGCTGTTGCTGACCTGGTAGTTGTCCTGCATCAGGCCGCCCAGCACGATGATCTCGCCGTTATCGGCAAGCACGGTCGACTGGATCGAACGCTTGGTGAACTCCGGACCCGCCGGATTGGTCGCCGCGTTGGTCGTGCCGTTCACGATCGCCGAGTCTTCCGTGTAGAGCTGCAGCTTGAGAATCCCGCCCTCGGTAATCTGCGGTTTGATGTGCAGCGTCAGGCCGACATCGACGCGGTCGAACGTATTGAACGCGTTGCTGGTCGTCCCGCTCGTGAGGTTCGAATACGAACCCGTCTGGATCGGCACGTTCGTGCCGACAACGATCTTCGCTTCCTCGTTGTCGAGCGTGATGAGGTTAGGCGTCGAGAGTACGTTCGCGTCCTGCGTCTGCGAGAGTGCCTGCAACAGCGCGCCGAGACCCTGCACGCCGAAAATGTTGTGAATCCAGCCGACGTTGAGACCCTGCTGGATACCGCTCCCGCTTGCGAGCGCCCCGGCGAGACCGCCGGTCGCGCCCGTCGCCGCGGCCGCGGCCGTCAGATTGATAATGCTGTTGCCGGTGCCGGTCGCCAGGTTGGTGCCGGCAAAGATCGAATTGTTCGCGACCTGCCACTGAATGCCGAGGTTGGCGTTCGTGTTCGAGTTCAACTCGACGATCAGCGCCTCGATATAGACCTGCGCGCGCCGCGCGTCGAGCTGGTCGATCACTGCTCGCAGGTTGCGGTACACCGGCTCAGCCGCCGTGATGATCAGCGAGTTGGTCGCCGAGTCCGCCTGGATCATGCCGCCCGGCTGATTGTCGTCGTTCTTGTCCTTGTCGCCACCGAGCAGGCCGGCTGAGCCCGAACCGCCGCTCGAACCGTATCCGCCGCCCCCGCCACCACCCAAGGGTGACGCCCCCGAGCTGCCGTTGAGTCCGCCCGACGGCAGCGGCGGCGTACCCGACGTACCCGTCGAATTGCTGCCGAAACCGCCTCCACCACTACCGTTCTGGTTGAACGAATTCGCCTCATTCGAGCCACCCGATGAGCCGGTGTCGCCGCCCTTACCGAGCATCCCGCGCAAGGTCTTCGCGAGCTTCGTTGCGTCGGCGTTGCGCAGCGCGACGACGTGCATGTTGCCGGGCATGGTGGTCGGCGAGTCGAGTTCCTTCGCCAGCTGCTTCGCGGCTGCGAGCCGGCCGCCGTTCGACGCGCGAATCAGCAGCGAGTTGGTGCGCGGATCCGCGGTGATCGACACCTTCAACGTTGCGTCGGTGCTGCCGATCGCGCCGGGGTCGAGCATCTTGGTCAACTGCGTGGCGATGTCGATCGCGTTGGCGTTCCTCAACTGCACGACCGCTACCGACTGGCCCGCAGCCGTATCGACACCCGCGATGATCTGCGCGATACGCCGCACGTTGTCGGCGTAATCGGTCACGACAATCGAGTTGTTGGCAGGGTAGGCTGCCACGGTATTGTTCGGCGAGATCAGCGGACGCAACACCGGCAGCAGGTTATTGGCCGATTCGTTCTTCAGCACGAACACCTGCGTGACCACCTGGTCGCCTCGCGCCACCGGCGTATTGCCGACGTAGGTCGGCACGCCTTGCAGCTTGGCATCGGCCTCGGGTACGACCTTCAGCACGCCGTGGTCCTGGACCAGCGCGAAGCCCTGCATCCGCAAAGCAGATTGCAAGGTCTTGAGCGCCTGATCTTCAGGCACTGCATTCTCCGACACGAGGTTCAGCTGACCCTTCACGCGTGGGTCGACGATGATCGTTTTGCCGGTCGCCGCGCCGATCGCCTTGGCCACCTGGTCGATATCGGCGTTCACGAAGTTGAGTGTCACCTGTGCCTGTGCTGTCTGCGCGGTGATCAATCCAGCCACCAGCAGCGCCGTTGCGACGCGACGCAATGCCATACGATTTCTTCTCATGGAATATGGGATCGATGTCGACGGCAACAGCCGCCAACGGTCATGCAGTGCGAACATTGGAGCAGGCCGCCGCCCTGTCGGTCTGCCAGCCGGCTTCACAGGCGATCAACGCCCTGGATGCCTTACTTCCAATGCCCGAAAAAAAGGAACAGTAACAGTTTTTCATGTCGGATTTGTCACAAAACGAACGGCTCCGTGCGATTACTCTAAAGACCGTCGCTGACTGTCAAACAATTGAAAGCAAACGAGCTTGTGTGCGGCGAACCGCAGAAGCGCTTCGTTTTACGCTTGATTATGTCGGTTAGCTAACTTGACGCATGTAAGTCTGCCGGTATGATACGAGCCGTTCGAGGTACTGGTTGTGACTTGGCAACGCGGGTTTTCCCCGATGGCCGACGAAGGCCCGGCCAGTACGCCTCACCGGCTTCCAGAGACTGAAGTATGGCCGATGCTTTGCCTTACCAAACCTTACTCTTGCGATTTGATTAGTCGTCTTGACTGATGAAACGAACCTTTGTCACCGTCGCCGCAGGACTTGCCGTGCTGATCGCAGCAGGGCAGGCACGCGCCGATTGCTTTGACGAAGCGGCGAAGTATCAGAAGGTCAACCCCTTGATTCTGCGCGCAATTGCGTGGCAGGAGTCACACAATCGGCCGGACGCGCAGCATAAGAACGCCAACGGCTCGACCGACTACGGCGTGATGCAGATCAACTCGATCCATCTGCCCGTTCTCGCGCAGTACGGCATCTCGCAGGGCACGCTGATGGAGCCTTGCAAGAACGTCTACATCGCGGCGTGGCATCTGCGCCGCCAGATGAACAAGTACGGCAATACCTGGCAGGCGGTCGGCGCGTATCACTCCGAGACGCCGGCACTGCGTGACAAGTATGCGATGCAGATCGCTGCAATCCTGCGCAAGTGGAATCTGATGCCGGCTGCTGCACGCTGACTCACGCACGTCCCGATCCGGCCCGTCACGCGGCCGCTCCCCGTTTGATGCACAATGCGGCTTCGTGCTGCCGTCGGTGTTCGGCCGTCTTCCGGCCCCGGAGTCATGCGACCCCAACCCGGCACGCCTTTCAATCCTCTTGTTTTCCCGTACTGCGATGAACCAGCCGCTATTGCCCGTCACCGTGCTCTCCGGTTTTCTGGGCGCCGGCAAGACCACGCTCCTGAACCACATCCTCGCGAATCGCGCCGGTTTGCGCGTCGCCGTGATCGTCAACGATCTGGCCGCCGTCAATATCGATGCAACGCTCGTGCGCGACGCCGCCGCGCTCTCGCATGTCGAAGAGCAGCTCGTCGAACTGTCGAACGGCTGCATCTGCTGCACGTTGCGTGATGACTTGCTGGTCGAGATCAAGCGGCTTGCGGGTGAAAAGCGCTTCGATGCGATCCTGATCGAATCGACCGGTGTAGCCGAGCCGATGCCGATCGCCGAAACCTTCACCTTCGTCGACGACGACGGCGCATCGCTGTCCGACGTCGCGCAGCTCGATACGATGGTGACGGTGGTCGATGCATTCAACTTCCTGCGCGACTACGGTTCGGCCGACGCGCTTTCCGAGCGGGGCATCGCCGCAACCGAAGAGGACGATCGGACGCTGGTCGAATTGCTGATCGAGCAGATTGAATTCTGCGACGTGCTGGTGGTGAACAAGGCCGATCTGGTGAGCGCGGATGAGCTCACGCGTTTGCAGCGTATCCTCGCCCGCATCAATCCGCGTGCCGTGCAGGTGGTGAGCCGTTTCGGCGAAGTGCCGCTGGCCGAAGTGCTGAACACTGGGCGCTTCGATTTCGATGAGGCATCGAGCGCACCGGGCTGGCTGGCGTCGCTTAACGACGAGCATGGGCACGACCACGAACACGGCCATGCCCATCACGGTGAAGCGGACGAATTCGGCATCGGCAATTTCATTTACCGCGCGCGGCGGCCGTTTCACCCGGAACGCCTGTGGGCGCTGCTGCATCAGGAATGGAAGGGCGTCTTGCGCAGCAAGGGCTTCTTCTGGCTCGCAACGCGTAATGACATTGCCGGTTCGCTGTCGCAAGCGGGCGGCGCTTGCCGGCATGGTCCGGCGGGAATGTGGTGGGCCGCGCAGGATCGCAGCGAATGGCCGGACGGCGATGACGAACTGGCGGCCGAAATTGCCGCCGACTGGTACGGCGATCCGGACGATCTGAGCATCGGAGATCGCCGCCAGGAACTGGTGATGATCGGCGTCGGCATCGACCCGGCGGTCTGGCAAGCGAAGTTCGACGCGTGCCTGCTGACCGATGAGGAATACGCGGCGGGACCAGAAGCGTGGCAACAATTCGCCGATCCGTTCCCGGCATGGGACTTCGACGAAGACGACCATGATCATGACCACGATCACCACGACCACGACGGTCATGGCCACGGCGAAATCGTGCATCGCCACGATTGAGTTCGAGCGGCCTTTCCGCCTGATGCGGACTGTTAGCCGTGACGCCCGTCGCGGCTAAACAGAAATCGCAGACGAAAAAAACCCGCCGTTGGCGGGTGTCAACTGCCAGGCAGTAATCTGCTTAGCGCTTGTTGACTGCGTCCTTGAACGCCTTACCAGCCGTGAACTTCACGGTCTTGGCGGCCGGGATCTTGATAGTTTCGCCGGTCTTGGGGTTACGACCCGTACGTGCTGCGCGCTTGCCCGAACCGAAGCTGCCAAAGCCGATCAACTGGACCGCGTCACCCTTCGACACAGACTTCTTGATCACTTCAAGCAACGTGTCCAGCGTCTCACCGGTTTGAGCCTTGCTGGCGCCGGTTTGTCCTGCGACGGCGTCGATCAGTTCCTGTTTGTTCATTAAGGTTCCTTTCTGAGTTTAGGTTGACACGAACAGCGCGAACGCGCCGATTATACGTGCGCGGGCCGCGCCGTCGAGCAGCTGCGGCTCCGGATCCCCTCCGGACAATTAGCGCCGGGCAGTGACTGCCCGTCGGCCGTGCTGCCGCTCCCTTCGCGGCGCTTGCTATGATAGCGCAGCGCAAACCCAATCAGGATAAGGGTTTCGAAGATTTAAGCGGTTCTGGGGCAGATATCGAGGGGAAACCCTTCCTTTTCCTCCTCGCAGAGCCCAATTGAAGGCTGAAACCCAGCATGGACGGGGCTTAGCGTTGGTTTTTGCCAACGTTGCAGCACGTCTTTTTCGCCGCCCGGCAAGTTGCGCGCGCTGGCGGTAACGTCTGACCCGCTCTTTCGAGCGTCATTTCTGCCGCGCATGACCGATCCGCTGATCCCCGCCGTCCTCGCTTTTCGCGACAACGGCACGCCTTTTTCGCCGTTCTACGACGACATCTATCACAGCGCTGTCGGCGGTCTCGAGCAGGCTGAATACGTCTTCCTCCGCGGCAATGGACTGCCGCAACGATGGCAGGGCCGCCGCGTCTTCACCGTGCTCGAAACCGGCTTCGGCATGGGGATCAACTTCCTGATGACCTGGGCCGCCTGGCGTGCCGATCCGGCGCGCTGCGAGCGCTTGCACTTCGTCTCGACTGAGAAGCATCCGTTTACTCAAACCGATTTGCGCAGCGTCTATGCGAAGACGATTTCAGATCCGGAGATCGCCGCGCTGGCGGAAACGCTGGCCGCCGAATGGCCGATGCTTGTCCCCGGCACGCACCGGCTCGAATTCGAGGGCGGGCGAATCACGTTGACGCTGGTGTTCGCCGACGCCGCGCAAAGCCTACCAGCATTGAGGTTGCGCGCCGATGCGTTCTATCTCGACGGCTTCGCGCCGGCGAGAAACCCGGAAATGTGGACGCCCGCAATCTTCAAGGCGCTCGCCCGGATGGCTGGTGAGAACGCCACGTTCGCAACCTACAGCAGTGCCGGCGACATCAAACGCGCGCTGACCCAAAACGGCTTTGTGTACCAAAAAGTCGACGGCTTCGGCTGGAAGCGCGCGATGCTGGTCGGCCATTTCACGCCACGCTGGCGCGTGCGTCGTTATGAGCCGCCCGCGCCGCTTGAAGTCGATGAACGGCATGCGATCGTGATAGGCACCGGGCTCGCGGGTTGCGCGGCGATCGAGCGTCTGGCCGCACGCGGCTGGCGCGTCACGTCGCTGGAACGGCACGCGTCGGTGGCTCAGGACGCCTCGGGCAATCCGGCCGGCGTGTTCCATCCTATGATCTCGCGCGACGACAGCGTCGCGTCACGCGTCACGCGGGCGGGCTTTCTGTACACGCTCAGACGCTGGGCCGCGCTCGAACGGCTTGGTTTCCGTCCATTGCGCGGCGCGCCAGGGCTGTTGCAGATCGCCGCGGACGATGAAGAAGCACGCTCGATGAGCGAGGCAATCGCCGCGTTCGGTTACCCGGCGGAATATGTGACGCCGGTTTCGCTGAGCCAAGCACAAAGGCTTGCCGGCATGCCACTCGCGCAAAGCGGCTGGCTCTTTCCCCAAGGCGGCTGGATCGACCCGGCGTCGCTTTGCGCCGCGCAGTGCGCAGCTGCTGGCGGGCTGCTCGAACGCCGCTTTGGAGTAGACGTAGCGCGTCTCGAGCGATCAGGCAATCAATGGATCGTCTTCGACACAGCGGGGCAAGCCATCGCGCATGCGCCCGTGGTCATCGTCGCGAGCGCGCACGACGCCGCGCGGCTCGCCGGTTTGCAGTACGCATCGACCCGCAGCATCCGCGGCCAGTTGACTTTGCTGCCGCCGGGCACGGTGCCAACACTCGAAATGCCGGTTATAGGCGAAGGCTACGCCGTCCCACTCGCCGACGGCGTTACGCTGACCGGCGCTACCTACGAGCTCGACGACCCCGATACCGCGTTGCGACCGGACGGTCATCGGGAAAACATCGAGCGTGTCGCGCAGATGCTGCCGACCTTTCACGGCATCGTCGACCCGGCACAAGCGGCTGCGCTCGACGGGCGCGTCGCGTTTCGCTGCGTCACGAGTGACCGGATACCGATGATCGGCAACTTCGCCGATGAAACCGCCTCGGCACGCGACGCCCAACGCCTACGTGGCGCATGGCCGCTCGATCTGCCGCGCGTCGACGGTTTGTACGGCGCCTTCGCCTACGGTTCCCGCGGCCTGGTATGGGCGGCACTTGGAGCGGAGCTGATCGCCTCGCAGATCGAAGGTGAGCCGTGGCCGCTCGAACGGGATTTGGCAGAAGACATCGATCCAGCCCGCTTCCTCTTGCGTGCGTTGCGCCAGGGAACGGTGAGTTAACCCGTAGTTAACCGTGCACACCGAACATCAGCGTGAAGAAAAGTTATCCACCGAAACTTGTGGATAACCGCGCCGTTTACCGGCGCAACTCATGTGGAACCGTTGTGGACGTAAACGGGGTAACTCTGCCACGTCCGAAAATCGCGAAAAGTTACCCTTGTATACCCGCCGCTGCCGCACACGCTGTGCATCCTGTTATGCGAGTGGCAAGCCGATGAATCAATTCGGTAAACCGGGGTTATCCACAGAAAACGAGTCACCTTGTTAACTGTTACTACGTATACATACGGTAAACCTGTAAACAGAAAGGCCGTGCCGGGATCGAGCGCAATCGTTGAGCCCGAAGCGTCGAAAGTTGGAGGAAAACGCCTCCGGCCGTGTCCCAGGAAACACATCTGCAACGTCAGATCTGTACGCTATGGGAGCCCGACCCGTTTTTAAAACGGTCGCTTTTTCCTCATCCGGCGAAGATAACGTACGTTTTTACCGTTTTGCCTGCATGTTCTTGTCTTTTCGGTCAAGTCTGAAAAAGCTATGGCACAATCGCCGTTCTTTTCCGCGTCGTGCCTCGCCGCTGGCCGCACACGCTGCAATGGAACGGTGCCGCGCAATCAGAATCTGATTCAAAGTCGACGGCGTTCTTTCACCGTGCCGGGCCGGTAGCTACGGCCGCCCCCAGAATGCGCTGCGCCCCTTGCGGCAGCGGCACATTCAGATCATCCGATCGTTGAAAACTCGCAACGCGGGTCACGCGAAGCGATCGCGACAGTGAGCGCCTCATGCGTTCATCCGCTCGCCGGTGTTTGCGCCGGTTCGTGTTGTCTGCCGTTGCTGCCAAGGAGAACCCATCACGATGAAGTCGGCGTTTTCATTTTTCCCAGCCTGGCCACTCACACCCGACGCCATTTTTTGGGCTGGTCTTGCATTGCTCGCCGCGGGTCTGTGCGGTGAACTGTGCTATCGCGCATGGCGTTTGCCGCGCATTTCCGGATATGCGGTCATTGGTCTGGTAGCCGGCGCAGCCGGTTTCGGCGTGATCGACGCCGATTCCGCGAGCGCCGCGCGGCCATTGCTCGACGTAGCGCTCGGTTTGTTGTTATTCGAACTGGGTAGCCGGCTCGATCTGCGCTGGATTCGTCGCAATCCCTGGCTGATTCTGTCGAGCATCGCGGAAGCCACGCTGACGTTCGCGCTGGTTTTACCGGTTTTGTTATTCCTGAAGGTGCCGCTGATCGTAGCGACGGTGCTTGCCGCAATTGCCATGGCGACTTCGCCGGCTATGGTGATCCAGCTCAAAACGGAGCTACGCGCGGAAGGTCAGGTGACCCAACGTCTGTTGACCCTTACCGCATTGAACAGCATGTATGCGGTGGTGGTCGAAAAGCTTGTCTCGAGCTGGTTGCATCAGGAGGTTTACGGCAACGTCTACGCCACGATTCTGCAGCCGCTGTATCTGCTGGTCGGCTCGCTCGTGCTGGCCTATCTGCTGGCGCGCACCTGCACGTTTTTTTATCGTCGTCTGAACATGCAGGACGAGCATTCGTTCGTCGCGCTGTTCGGCCTCGTGCTGCTCGCCATTGCGGTGGCGCATGTGTTCAAGCTTTCCACCATTCTCGCGTTGCTGGCCGCGGGCATCATCGTGAAGAATCTTGAAGCTCGCCCGCAGTTGTGGCCGGAACATTTCGGCACGGCCGGCTGGTTATTGACGGTGATTCTGTTCGTGCTGACGCTGACGTCGTTCGAATGGAAAGACATCGCGCTTGGCGGTGTCGCGGCGCTGGGTCTGATTGTTGCGCGTCTGGTTGCGAAACTGGTGGGTGTGATGGCCTTCGCCAAGCCGAGTGGCTTGAACTGGAAGCAGGGCATGGCGCTCGGTTTGTCGTTATCGCCCATGTCGGCGCTCGCGTACCTGCTCGTCGACGATACCTACAACCTCTATCCGAATTTCGATCCGCAACTGCGCGCGATCGTGATGTGTTCGATTTTCGTGCTGCAGATTCTCGGGCCGTGGCTCGTGTATCGCAGCTTGGCGCTGGTGGCTGAACGGCGCGAAGAGTAAGCGCACGGCAAGGGCACGCCGCTGTCCAATGCTTCATGCGCCTGATTTGCGCGCTTTATCCAACTTATTCGATTCAAAAACGGCCGGATGTGTGACACAGACATGTGACACACATCGGCCGACCTGACTCAGGGGACGCTATGTCACTCGAACCCTTCATCGATTCGAAACCGTTCACTTTCGGTGTCGAACTCGAGATGCAGATCGTCAATACGCACGACTATGATCTGACCAAAGCCGGCTCGGATCTGATGCGCCTCATCAAGGACGAAAAGATTCCCGGCAACATCACGCCGGAAATCACCGAAAGCATGATCGAGCTGTCGACCGGTATCTGCACGACGCATGAACAGGCTGTCACCGATTTGCGCACAATCCGTGACACGCTGGTATCGGCGGCCGACCGTCTGAACGTCGGCTTGTGCGGCGGCGGCACGCACGCATTCCAGCAATGGAGTGAAAGGCAAATCGTCGATACGCCACGCTTTCAGTATCTTTCCGAGTTGTACGGCTATCTTGCCAAGCAGTTCACGGTGTTCGGCCAGCACGTGCACATCGGCTGTCCGGATCCGAACAGCGCGCTGTATCTGCTACATTCGATGTCGCGCTTCATCCCACATTTCATTGCGTTGTCCGCTTCGTCACCGTTCGTGCAAGGTGTGGACACCGGTTTTCATTCGGCACGACTGAATTCCGTGTTCGCGTTCCCGCTCTCGGGCCGCGCGCCGTTCGTGTTGACGTGGGACAGTTTCGAGGAATATTTCTCGAAGATGGTCCACACCGGCGTGGTCAACAGCATGAAGGATTTTTACTGGGACATCCGGCCGAAGCCCGGTTTCGGCACGATCGAAGTACGCGTGATGGATACGCCGTTCTCAGTGGATCGCGCCGCGGCGATTGCCTGCTACATCCAGACGCTTGCCCGCCATCTGCTGCTCGACAAGCCGATCGTGCCGAAGGAAGACGATTATCTCGTCTACACGTTCAACCGCTTCGAAGCATGCCGCTTCGGTCTGGCCGGCAACTGCATCAACCCGCAAACAAGCGAACGCAAGACGATTTCCGAAGATATCCTCGAAACGCTGGATCTGATTGCACCGCACGCCGAAGCATTGGGTTCGGGCAACGCGCTCGCCGAAATCGGTGCGATTGCGCGCGGCCAGGTCAACGATGCGACGTGGCTGCGGGGCGTCTTCGATCAGGAAAAGTCCTTGCATGAAGCTGTCCGACAGCAGTGTCTGCAGTGGCGAGCCTAGCTAGATAGAGGATTGCTTACGTTAAACCGTAAGGAAGACCCGCCTCGTGCGGGTTTTTTTTCGTAAATAAATTTCCAGCTCGGGGGCCTTCAGGTTTTTCTAAAGTTTACGTATACAAACATAGTAGTAGTTAACAAGCATTGCATCTGCCTGTGGACAACTGAATAATTCCCTGAAAAGTCAAAGTGCTACGTAAACCATAACCAAGCTGATCCGGGGCGCATCGAGGGCGGTAAACGAGGACAACTTTAGTAAGGAAAGAGGGGGCAAGTTACTTATCAAGAATCGGCACACACGCCATCCCCTGTGTTTTCCCATGGTTATCCACAGCTTGCGTTGGATAACTTAGCTGTACGATTGGCCGGTCTCGCATAGAATGTCGTTTCATCTGCCTTTGGCTTGCAAGGCGGTAAATTTTTGAGATAGTAGAAACCGTCTCGTCTGCTTTACGGCGAGGCTACCCCACACAGGCTACGGGCGTGTTCGGCAGCGGTTTGCCGACATCGCTCGCAAGCTAATAAACCAAACGAAGATTATGAGCGAAGGCGTATACGGAGAACAGGCAACCGGGCGAGTGACCCACAGCCTATTGCGATTGAGCACGGCCATGCGGAGCCAGGCTTGGGAATGGGCGGAAGGCGCAGGCCTTACGCCGACCCAGGGCGAAATTCTGGTCTTGCTGATGCAACGCAAGGGCCCGATGCGTCTTGGTGAAATTGCCCGCGAAACGGCCCTGACCGCCGCGACTACCAGCGATGCCGTGAGTACGCTCGAGACCAAAGGCCTGGTCGAAAAGCGCCGCGCCCTCGACGACGGCCGCGCCCTCGCGGTCCGTCTGACGGCGCGTGGCCGCACCGCCGCGAAGCGTGCTGCGCAATGGCCGGACTTCCTGGCCAAAGCGGTCGGCACGCTGCGCGACGAAGAGCAGACGCTCTTCTATCGCACGCTGCTCAAGACCATCCATCAGCTGGAAGCGCAAGGCACGATTCCGCCGCACCGCATGTGCCTGAGCTGCTCGCACTTCGAGCCGAGCAAGAATCCGAAGAAGACGCCGCACCACTGCGCGCTGCTCGACATGAAGATGTCGGACACGGATCTGCGTCTCGATTGCTCGGTGTACGAAGTGGCCGACGTCGCTACCCAAAAGAAGACCTGGAAGATCTTCGCCCAATAAGGCGGCTTCTCCTGGGACAATCCGCTACACTGCGAAGCCGTGTGCCGGCGGGCGGTGAATACCGTCAGCCGGCTGGTTGGCGCCGTGTAGCGGCAAGTCTTTAGGCAACCTTAAGGTGGGACAGGCTGATGAATCGGGAAGTTCTGGCCATTCGCCACGTGCACTTCGAGGATCTGGGCAGTCTTGAACTGGAGCTCGGCGAGCGGGGGCGCCCGGTGCGCTATCTCGACGTTGGCGTTGCCCGTATCGAAGCGCCGGACCCGTTTGCCGCATCGCTCATGGTCGTGCTCGGCGGCCCGATCAGTGCAACTGACGACGCGCTTTACCCGACGCTTGTCCCGTTGCTGTCCATGATCGAAAAACGCATCGCCGCCGGTTTGCCGACGCTTGGCATCTGCCTCGGCGCGCAATTGATCGCGCGTGCGCTCGGTGCACGCGTCTACCCCGCGGGCCATACCGAACTCGGCTGGACACCGCTTACGCTCACCGATGCGGGCCGTGCGTCGCCGGTGCGTCATCTGGACGGCGCCCACACGTCGATGCTGCACTGGCACGGCGACACCTTCGATCTGCCCGACAACGCCACACGTCTCGCCTCGACGCCCGCCTGCGAAAATCAGGCGTTCGCGTGGGGCGGCCATGTGCTGGGTCTGCAATGTCATCCGGAGATTCGCGCTGACCGGTTCGAACCCTGGTTGATCGGCAATGCCGGTGAAATTGCCGGCCACGGCATCGATGCGCGGCAGTTGCGGGCCGAGACCGCACAGTTCGGTCCGCCGCTGGAAGTCGCCGCACGCCGGATGTTCGGTGAGTGGCTCGATCAGGTCGAGCCGAAACCCTGATCGGCGCGCGCCTGCAGACAATCATCCGCGGTGCTATGCTCGATCGCTCTCGGGTTTCTACTGGGCGTAATCCATGAGCGCGCTTTTTTCCCCGCTCACGCTGCGTAGCGTGACGCTTCCCAATCGTATCGTCGTCTCCCCGATGTGCCAGTATTCCGCCGAACGTGGCGAGGCGACGGCATGGCACATGATCCATCTCGGCAGTCTCGCGTTATCGGGCGCCGGCATGTTGTGCATCGAGGCGACCTCCGTCGAACCGGATGGCCGCATCACGCCCGGCGATCTCGGACTGTGGGACGACGCTACCGAAGCCGCGCTGAAGCCGGTCCTGGCCGCGATCCGCAAGCATTCGCCGATTCGCGTCACCATGCAGTTGTCGCACGCAGGGCGCAAGGCGTCGAGCCATGTGCCCTGGGAAGGCGGCCAACTGATTCCGGTGTCGCAAGGCGGCTGGCTGCCGCATGCACCGTCGGCATTGCCGCACAAGGCGGGTGAAGAGCCACCGCTCTCCCTCGACACGCCCGCACTGAACCGGATCCGCGAAGCCTTCGCGGCCTCCGCGCGTCGCGCCGCGCGCCTCGGCATCGATGCTCTCGAAGTGCACGCGGCACATGGCTATCTGCTGCACCAGTTCCTGTCGCCGCTCGCCAATCAACGCAGCGACGATTACGGCGGTTCGCTCGAAAACCGGATGCGCTTTCCGCTCGAAATTTTCGACATCGTGCGCGCCGCGTTTCCCGCGGACAAACCGGTTGGCGTGCGCGTCTCGGCGACCGACTGGGTCGAAGGCGGCTGGACGCTCGAGGACACGATCGCGTTCGCGCAGGAATTGAAAAAGCGCGGCTGCGACTGGATCGACGTGTCGTCCGGCGGTGTTTCGCCTTTGCAGAAGATCCCGCTTGAGCCGGGCTATCAGATTCCTTTCGCGAGGGCCGTTAAACACGCAACGGGCCTGACTACTATCGGCGTGGGCCTGATTACCGATCCGTTGCATGCCGAACAACTCATTGAAGAAGGCGATGCGGATCTGATCGCAATGGCTCGCGCGTTGCTCTACAACCCGCGTTGGCCGTGGCATGCCGCGGCGCAGCTCGGCGCGACGGTCGAAGCGCCGCCGCAGTACTGGCGTTCGCAACCGCGCGAGCAAAAAGCGCTGTTCGGCGATATTTCGTTCGGACAACGGTGAACCAGCCAACGTGCCTTGTGCGCGCACGTCTTATTGACGGTTGAACGAAGCCGTCTTGAGCGTGTAGGATGCCGGATGTGGCGCATGAGCGTCGCAGGTCGACGCGGCGCTCGCAAGGCGCCGCGTTTGCTATCCGCGTCGGAAAAAGCAGCGCGTTAGACGCGGGCATTTCTGACGGCTGCCGGATCTTCACCCCTAGTTCTTCACAAGGATTCATTCAATGAGTTCACGCAGGATCGCCGTGCGCCGTTCGGGTGTGCACGGCAAAGGCGTGTTTGCCACCGAGCCGATTGCGGCCGGCGAACGGCTGATCGAATACAAGGGTGAGCGGATCTCCTGGAAAGAAGCGTTGCGCCGTCATCCGCACAATCCGGACGAACCGAATCACACGTTCTACTTCGCGCTCGACAGTGGCAAGGTGATTGACGGCAAAGTGGACGGCAACAGCGCGCGTTGGATCAACCATTCGTGCGCGCCGAACTGCGAAGCCGAAGAGATCGACGGTCACGTGTACGTGCACGCGCTGCGCGACATCGCCGAGGGTGAGGAAGTCTTTTACGACTACGGCCTCGTCATCGACGCGCGCCAGACCAAGAAGCTCAAGAAGGAATATGAATGCCGCTGCGGCGCGCGCAAGTGCCGCGGCACGATGCTGGCGCCGGCGGAGAAAGAGAAATCCGACAAGACGGTGAAGAAGGTGAAGACGTCCGCGAAAAAAGCGAAGAAGAAATGAAACGCGGGCTGTCTGAGTTGAACGTAAGTGAACTCAAGGCAGCCCGTGGCAGTACATCAACCGACTACAAAGTCAGATATCGATCGGCGCCGAGTGCGCCGATTTTTTTGCCGGACGCCGCACCTCGGGTTCGACTTCTTGCTGCACGCTGATCGGTATCAGCGGAATGCGCACAATAAAGCGCGCACCGCCTTCCGGCGCATCTTCGTAATGCACGCTGCCGTGATGCAGCACCATGATGTCGTGAACGATCGCGAGACCGAGGCCGGCGCCGCTGTCCACACCGGCGTCGCTCTGACCGTCGCCGCGGAAGAATCGTTTGAACAGATCGGCTTGCTGTGTGAGCGGCACGCCCGGCCCGTTGTCTTCGACGACGATCTCGGCCATGCGCAGATTGTCGATCGCGGTTTGCGACACCGTTACGGTGATGCGGCCGCCATCAAAACGCGAAGGCGGCACGTACTTGAGCGCGTTATCCAGCAGATTGGCGATTACTTCGTGCAGCAGCACGGGATTGCCGCGCGCCATCAGCGGTTGATCGTTGCCCGGATCGTCGAGGCGCTGGAAGCCGAGGTCGACGTGGAAAGTTAACGCACGAGGCACCCATTCCGCACCCGTATCGAAAGCGAGCGCGGCCATATCCACGGTGACAAAACGTGCCGCCTGTTCACCCGGCTCCGCGCGCGCCAGCGAAAGCAGCTGGTTAGACAGCCGCACGGCGCGGTCGGCCGCCGCGCGCAGTTCACGGACCGCGGCGAGCGTTTGCTGCGGGTCACGCGCCACCGCCGCCTGTTCCGCGTGCAGCTTGACGGCAGTGAGCGGCGTGCGCAACTGATGCGCGGCGTCGGCGATGAATTTGCGCTGGCCGTCGAGGGCAGTTTTCAGACGATCGAGCAGCGCGTTCAACGCGCCCGTGAGCGGCCGGATTTCAACCGGAACATAGGTCTCGTCCACCGGTTCGAGCGACGTGTGCGTCTGCCGGTTGAGCGAATCAGCGAGATCGGTGAGTGGATTGAGCTGCTGATTGACGACCCGCCACACGATCACCCAGCCCGCCAGCAGCAGCAACAGCAGCGGCATCATGATCGCGACGAGAAACTCAGCGGCGATCTGAAACCGGTGATGTACCGGCTGACCCACTTCGACGACGATTGGATTGCCGGTGGGCTGATCGACGCGCACCTGGGCCACGCGCACCGTCACGCCTTGGTGCTGCGTTTCGAAAACGTACGCGTAATGCATGCGCCGCACGCTGGTGCCTTGCAGCGGGAGATTATGGTCGCCGGCAATTTCGGTTTCGCCGTTGCTGATCCGATAGACGAGTTGTTCGACCGGATCGGAGAACATGGCCTGCGCGAGCGGCGGCACCGTCACCTTGGCGTCGGGGCCGGCAATCTGGATCTGTTTGGAGATCGCGGTGGCGAGATCGGCGAGCGAGCGGTCGACCACATGCTGCGTGTACTGCCACGCCAGCCAGTAAGCGATCAGGCCGCTCATCAGGGCGAGCAGCGAAAGGGGAGCAGCGAGGCGCCGCAGCAGCGTGCGGCGCAGACTATTGGCGGCCGGCTGGGGCATGATCGAACGCGCGGGAAAGGAGCAACGGCGTAAAGCACCGTAGCACCGTGAAAATTCGCCGGATGCCGGCGAATTGCGCACCGAGTGCGCGGCGCCGGCCCGGCGCTGTCAGGCCGCAATTCAGATTGCGGCCCTTGCAACGATTATGCGGCCTGACGGATTTCCTGCAACAGGTAACCGAAGCCACGCACCGTGACGATTTCGACACGGCAATTTTCGAGCTTTTTGCGCACCCGGTGCACATAGACTTCGATCGCGGTATCGCCGAGATCGCCGCCGAAGTGCGTCAGATGGTCTTGCAACTGTGCCTTGCTGACCACGCGGCCGTGGCGCAGCAGCAGCATTTCGAGCACCGCGAATTCGCGCGGCGACAGTTCGAGCGGCTTGTCGTCGTTGAAAATGCGGCGATCGACGCCTGACAGACGCACACCGCCCAACGACACTTCCGGACGCGGCATGTCGCCATGCGGGCCGCTGCGGCGCATCACGGCGCGGATGCGCGCTTCGAGTTCGGTGGGTTCGAACGGCTTCAGCATGTAGTCGTCCGCGCCGGAATTCAGGCCTTGCACGCGATCGTTCAACTCGTCGCGCGCGGTGAGGATGATCACCGGCGTGTGACGATTGCTCTGACGAAAGCGCGCGAGCAGCGTCATGCCGTCGATACCGGGCAGGCCCAGATCGAGAATCACCAGTTCATGGCGGTTTTGGGTGAGGGCCTGTTCGGCGAAAATGCCGTCATGGACCATGTCGACGGTGAAGCCGGCTTGTTCGAGACTACTTTGGATGCCGCGTGCGATGGGGCGGTCATCTTCGATCAGAAGGAGTCGCATGGATTTCGCTCAAGTACAATGGTTTTAGGCGTTTGGGCAAGCGGTTCGCCGGGGCGCCTGCTGCACAGGCAGCGTGCCGCGTGGCCGTGCCAAACTGGCACCAGGCAGCCACGAAACAGCTATCGAGCAGCCATGAAGTAGCCATCAAGCAGCCACTGAGCGACCACGAAGTCATGTCCGAGATAACGATCCACGAACTGGAAGCCGCGATCAACTTCTGGCGCGCCCGCTCACCTTCGAGCGGCGACGAACTCGTTCTGTGCAAGGAGGCAAGCGCGCTCTCCAAGCCGTATGCGCTGATGATTGTACAGCGTCAGCAGACGCTATCACCGGATCGTTTAGACGGGTTTGCGAGGCTTGCGTGGGATTCTTACGTGCGCCTTAATAATAGCCTGTAGAACTGAAGGTTTGGGCGCCGGATTGCCTGCAATGCCCTTTCATTACCGTCAAATCGCGCGATGCGGGGTGCATCGAGGCATCTGATCGCTTGTATTACGCAGTAATACTGTCGATAAATCGGGCCAATTTAATGTCTCGCTCGGTCAAGCCGGTGGCTTCGTGCGTCGACAAGGTGATTTCCACCTTGTTGTACACGTTGAACCATTCCGGATGGTGATCCATTTCCTGCGCCTTGATCGCCACGCGCGTCATGAAGCCGAATGCTTCGTTGAAGTCGGCGAACTTGAAGTGGCGCTGGATCGCGTCGCGGCCCGCCACGGCTTGCCAGCCGTGCAGTTCAGCCACTTGCGTGGCGCGTTCTTCGGAAGTCAGTTTGCTAATCATGGTGCTACCTCGTTGATCTGAACAGGCGCGCCGGCAGGCGTGCCTATCCGCTATTTTTTCACGGATGGCATCAGCCTGCTGCCGGCCTGCTCAGGCCGTGTTGTCAGATATCGCCGTCGGCTTGCCAGCCTTCCTGCGAGCCGCGCGTGATCATGCGATCTTGCTCGAGCACGTCGCCTGCCGCGAACGCGGGCTCTGCAGCCAGCTTGGCGAGCAGCGGGGCGAAGTCGGTTTGCGCGACGCCGAACAACTGCGCGAAGTCGTCGATCACGAAGTAGGTTTTCTGGAACGTGTCGATGCGATAGCGCGTGCGCATCACGCGTTCGAGGTCGAAGCCGAGCCGGTTCGGCGCCGCGCTTTGCTGGCTGTAGAGCGTCTCGCCTTTGCTCGAGACGATGCCCGCGCCGTAGATCTTCACGCCGTTCGGACTCGCCGCGTCGCGGATCAGGCCGAACTCAACGGTGTACCAGTAGAGCCGGGCAAGCAGCGGCAGGGCGCCGGCATCATTGGCGGCAAGCGCCGCGCGGCCGTACGCGTGCATGTAGTCCGCGAACACCGGATTGATCAGCAGCGGTACGTGGCCGAACAGATCGTGAAAACAGTCCGGTTCCTGCAGATAATCGAGTTGGTCGGGGCGGCGCATCCACCATGTCACCGGAAAACGGCGATTCGCCAGATGCTCGAAGAACACCTGGTCGGGCACCAGTCCGGGCACGGCGACGATTTGCCAGCCCGTGGCGGGCGTTAGCCTGGCGTTGATTTCGTCGAATGAGGGCACGCGGTCGTGCGGCATGCCGATACAGTCGACGCCTGCCAGAAACTCGTCGCACACACGGCCCTTGAGCAACGCAGTCTGGCGTGCATAGAGCTGCTGCCATACGGCGTGGTCGACCGCGCCGTAGCGTTCGGTCGGCTGGTCGATAGTGAAGTCAGCACGGGTTTCGAGGCCGGCGTCGAATTGCTCTTTGAGTTTGGCGGTGTTGGCGGTGGACATGATGCTGCGCGCTCTACGGTGTCTTCGGATTGAAACGGTGATGCAAGTGTAGAGCGGTGGGCGTGCGGAATGGGCGCAATGATGGCGTTATGGTGTGTTGATATGCAATAATCGTGCATCAATTGCTGATTCAATGCGGATATCAATCATGTTAGAACTCGATCATTTCGATCTCGCGCTGCTGGACGTGCTTCAGCGCTTTGGCCGGGCTACCCACCAGCAATTGGCTGAGCAGGTGCCGCTGTCACCGTCGCAGATTGGGCGGCGCTTGCAGCGCCTCGAGCAGGTCGGTGTGGTGGACGGCTATCGCGTCGTGCTGCGTCCGGAGAAACTCGGGCTCGGCGTAACAGCGTTTACGAGTCTGAAGCTGAAGCATCACGGCGACTCGATCATCGAGCAGTTCCAGCAACAGATCGAGGTGCTGCCGGAAGTACTGGAATGCCACGCGGTGGTCGGCGACGCCGATTATCTGCTGCGCATTGTCGCTCCCGATCTGAACTATCTGTCGACGTTCGTGATGAAGAAGTTGATGCGTGTGCCCGGCGTCGACAGCGTGCGCTCCAATATCGTGTTGACCACGTTCAAGCGCAATGGGCCATTGCCGCTTGGCCATCTGTCGCCGGGGGCGGCCGCCGCTTGATGCGGGGGCTCCCCGGTCTTTCTGGTATTTGGGGGTTATGAAGGGCCGCGGCTTCTGGATTGACGTCGCTGCGACCCGCGATGCTTAAGTTTTACGCAGCCTGCTTCGGCTCAGTGTCCGGGCTCAACAAATCCACATAGGCCACCGCCACCAGATCCGATTCCGGTACGCCGAGGGTCTGGAACATCGCGTGTGCTTCGGCGTGGCCGCCTTCTTCGTCGTCGTCCTGAGCTAGCAGCACTTCGAGCTCGACAAAGTCGCCGAGACCGTCGACGCGATCCAGATGGATCCGCGTACGTCCCGTCAGATAAACGTGACGTTCCTTCGTGACGATGCCACGCGTGGTCAGCGCCGTGGCGAGCAGCGCGTGCATCGCCTCAGGGTTGGTCACCGGGCTACGCGTGTAATACGACGCCTTCGGACCGTCGCGGTCGTCGCGCTGGTAGAAGATCAGTTCGGCTGGCGTGCCGTCGTCGAACTGGCGCAGCTTCAGGCGGCCACGCGGCACGTCGTAGAAAAAGTCCTGCTGACGGAAGATCAGCGGCGCATCCGGCGCAAGCTTCGCGGCGCGTTCACGCAGTTGTTCGAAATGCTGGGCGCGGGCTTTGATTTCAATGTTGCGTGCCATGTCAGGCTCCTGTCGAAGGATGGCGTGGTCGGCAGCTTCCGGTGGTGCCGGGGCGAAGCTGCCGGGAAGGACGAAGTCAGACGGAACAGAAACGATGCGGGGCCGGCGCGTGAGCGCGAACCCTCAATCTAACAAAAAGTGCGTGACGGTGTGGTTTCAGATGACGGGGCCAGCAAATGCGGGCTTCGAGATGAACTGGGACTGATCGCCCGCGAGCTTGCTCTGCTTGCATCACCAGCCGAAAGCGATCCGCGAGGACACACGGAGAGATGACAATCGGTCGCATGGTGCGCGGCTGTCATGAGAGCAGCTCATATCGCCCTTGCGACCGTGGTGCCCTCAGGCGTGGGTCCGCGCCGGCCTTGACGCCGTCCTCAAACTGCCCATTGCTGCTCGATCAGCTTCAACGCCGCGGCGATCGCTGGTTCGTCCTTGCGCTCGGCGAGCGTGATGAAGCTGAGTTGGGTCGGCACGGTGACGCCTTCAACAATGGTCAACGCGTGTGCATGTGCTTCGGCAATTGCGGTGGCATCGCGCGCGAGCGTCAGACCGACACCTGATTTGACCAGATCGAGCATCGACGGCTCCTGATCCACTTCCGCCACCTTAATCGGTTTGACGCCGGCCTCACCAAAGCAGCGCGACAACAACCTGTTGTGCGCGGACGCAGGCGGCGTCCAGATCCATGGCAGTGCGGCGAGCGAACGCCAGTCGCGCGCGCCCTTCACGCGATCTTTCCAGCCCGCCGGCGCCAGCACGCGGTACTGGAAGTGCGTGAGCGTGACGGCATGAAAGGCAGCGCCGTCGCGGGCATCGTCATCGGATGGCAGGCCGATGTAGTAACCCACATCCAGTTCACCGGCACGAACCTGTTCGAGCACCCAGCCCGACATCCCGTGGCGCAAGGCCGTTTCGATGCGCGGCCAGGTTTCCACCAGTTGCTTGAGAAAGCCGCCGAGGCGCAGAAACGCCGGATCGAGAATCGTGCCGATCCGCAAACGACCGCGCACTTCGTGGCGCAGCGACGCCGCCGCACGCTGAACGTCGCTCGCGGCGCCTAAGGCGCGTTCGGCGTGGGGCAGGAGGGCCTGACCGTCTCGGGTCAGCGAAAGCCCGTGCGAGGTCCGCGTGAACAGCGTCACGCCGAGCGTCTCCTGCAAATGCTTGATTTGCAGGCTGACGGCGGGTTGGGTCAGGTGAAGCTGCACTGCGGCACGCGTGAGGTTGCCCTCGCGTGCCACGGTGACGAACGCCCGTAGCAGAGTCAGATCCATATCCTGATATTAGCTCGCCTTATAGCGCAGTTGAGCATTACTCATTGGATTTGTCGCCCCGAAGCGCCGTACGCTTGCGTTCATCACGCCGTTCGCGGTGGGCGGAAGACCTTCATAGGAAGAGGACAAGAACATGAGCGAGACATATCAGGACGAGGCTGTCCGGAGCGAGACGAGCGCACGCGCGCTGACCCATTTCATCAACGGCAAGATGGTCGAGGGAACGAGCGGCCGCTTCGGCGAGGTCTTCAATCCCGCGCTTGGCAGCGTGAGCGCACGCGTGCCGCTGGCGAGCGTCGCTGAGGTGGATGCGGCGGTCGCTGCCGCCAGTGCTGCGTTTCCTGCATGGAGCGAAACCGCGCCGATCAAGCGGGCGCGCGTGCTGTTCAAGTTCAAGGAATTGCTCGACCGTCACCATGACGAACTGGCGGAATTGATCACGCGCGAGCACGGCAAGGTGTTTTCCGATGCGAAGGGCGAGGTGATGCGCGGCATCGAGATCGTCGAGTTTGCGTGCGGCATTCCGAATCTGCTGAAGACCGACTTCACCGACCAGATCGGCGGCGGCATCGACAACTGGAATCTGCGTCAGCCGCTGGGCGTGGTTGCCGGCATTACGCCGTTCAATTTTCCGATGATGGTGCCGTGCTGGATGTTCCCGGTGGCGATCGCATGCGGCAACACGTTCGTGCTGAAGCCATCGGAGCGTGATCCGTCGGCATCGAACCGTCTTGCTGAATTGTTCAAGGAAGCCGGGTTGCCGGACGGCGTGTTCAACGTCGTGCATGGCGACAAGGTGGCGGTGGATGCGTTGCTCGTGCATCCCGAGGTGAGCGCGTTGTCGTTTGTCGGTTCGACGCCAATTGCCGAATACATCTATACGGAAGGCACGAAGCACGGCAAGCGCGTGCAGGCTTTGGGCGGGGCGAAGAATCACCTCGTGGTGATGCCGGACGCAGATCTCGATCAGGCGGTCGACGCGTTGATTGGCGCTGCGTATGGTTCCGCCGGCGAGCGGTGCATGGCGATTTCGGTGGCGGTTGCGGTCGGGCATATTGCCGATGAACTGATCGAGCGACTGACACCGCGCGTGAAGAGCCTGAAGATTCTGAACGGCATGGAATCGGAAGCCGAGATGGGGCCGTTGGTGACGGCGGCGCATCGCGAGAAAGTAGCGGGTTATATCGATGCCGGCGTTGCGGCGGGTGCGAAGCTTGTGGTCGATGGGCGTGGCCATCAGGTGGCTGGGCATGAGAAGGGATTCTTTCTCGGCGGCACGTTGTTTGATGATGTCTCGACCGATATGAAGATCTATCGCGAGGAGATTTTCGGTCCGGTGTTGTGTGTTGTGCGGGTGCCGGATTTTGCTTCTGCTGTTGAGCTGATTAACGCTAACGAGTTTGCTAATGGGGTGTCGTTGTTCACCTCTGATGGTGGTGTGGCTCGGGCGTTTTCGCGGCAGATCCAGATTGGGATGGTGGGGATTAATGTGCCGATTCCTGTGCCTATGGCGTGGCATTCTTTTGGTGGGTGGAAGAAGTCCCTCTTCGGGGATCACCATGCTTATGGGGAAGAAGGTGTGCGGTTTTATACACGCTACAAGAGCGTTATGCAGAGGTGGCCCGATAGTATTGGGAAGGGGGCTGAGTTCACTATGCCAGTAGCCAAATAGCCTTTTTTGCCTGCGCGGCGCTTTTTGGCCGTGTTCTTAGGGTTTTGGCCTTTCCTTGAATTGTTAGTGGTCTATTAGCGTTGCCCCTGTGCGGGGCG